>NZ_JAFNMM010000010.1:0-1931 GCF_026537335.1 Bifidobacterium sp. B4081
AATAATCCGAATGAGTTGTTTGCGACTGATAAGGATGGCAATCCTATGCCTGCGCAGAATTCGGACGGTTCCATCAATTTCGGGGAGGCTAAGGAGAAGCAGGGTCTTGATGGTTATTTCAAGATGGTCACGTGGCCTGTGACCACGAACCGGGACGGGAGCGCTTGCACGGTCAGTCCTGAAGTGTACAACCCCATGAGCAAAGGTCTTGTGGGGATAGATGACAACATGTCCGCTTCGACGAAGGACAGGAACCTGACTGCTGGGCAGACCATCAATACGGCTTTTTATAAGTATGATGTGGCTCGTCCTAAGGATCCGACGATCACGAAGATCGAGAATGACGCGAACAGTCCTTTGGATGCTTCGGGGAGCGTGTATACCAGCAGGCTTGCTCCGGTGGTCAGTGGTGAGTGCACGCCTTCCAGGGATGAGGCGCATCCGAACATGGTTGTTCTTTATGGGGAGGATCCTGCCAATCCCATCGGCGGCGGGCAGGGCCGGAATGATGACGCCCTGGCCAGAAGCGCGGACACGTGGGGGTTCAGGCTGGGCGAGGCCGAGTGCAGGGTCGATGCTGGCAGCAGGCAGGGGGGCTCCTGGCAGGTACAGGACGACAATAAGCAGTATCCGGCGCCGGATCCCGGCAACAAGTATAGCGGGTACCGGCGGTATCATGCCTGGGTGGTTGAATCCACCTCCGGGTTCGGTTTGACTTCTTTCTTCTCGAATGTCGGCACGGCTTATTTCGTGTCCGGGGAGAATGCTCCGGATGCGGGCAAGCTCGCGGTCGCTGTGCCTCATACGGTGAACGGGAGCCTGCCTGCAGGTTCGGTCGTCGTGTTCAGGGGTGAGGCGTCGCCTGTGTATACGGCCTGGTCTTCGGGGGGGCTGGGGATGGCTGGTTCGAAGATGGCTGTTTCGATGAAGCAGGGGGCCGCTTCGGGCTGGACTCCTCTGGTGACCGCCCCGGCCGGTACCTTCCAGAGGGATGCGGCGGTCGGCTCTGCGTCGTCTGTTGCGGATCCAGCGTCGGGTTCTGTGCTCAAGGTCGTCAAGACGGCGGCTTCCGCCTGGTCCTGGACGCTGAGCATCCCTGCTGGCAGGTTCACCGGCTACAACGGCAGCGACGAGACGCAGACGTACGCCTTCCGGGTTGAGATGATCAACCCGATGAACGTCAGCTCGGAGCCGGCTTCGATCGAGCGGAAGGTGGACATGACCCCTACCACGCTGACCGTTGATCGCCATGACGTCTTCCAGGTGGCGGGCAGGGCCTATAAGTATGTGGACGGGGATGCGAAGGTTCCTGAAACCAAGGGGACCGTGGTGCGTGTGACCTGGCCCGGCAATAGCAGTACGGATGCCGTTGTGGGTGACCAGGGCTTGTGGCAGGCGGTTCCGCCTGAGGGCGTCAACAAGGGCGAGTTCACTGCGCAGGTGCTTTCCGATGATGCTGAGGGCGCTGACGCCCAGGGCAGGTTCCAAGGAGGAAACCAGTCAGCCGTCGTGTCGCAGACGCTGGAGTTCCGTCCTTCCAACTCGGCTTTGCCGTTGACGGGCGGGTGGCCCCTGGCCGTGTTCAGGATCCTGCTGCTGATGGCGCTTGGCCTGGTCGGCTTCGTGGCCTGCCTGAGGAACAAGCAGGAAAACCGCCACTGACCTAGGACGCATCAGCCAGGGCCCGCCCCCATTTTTCCAATTCCATGGAGATGAAGGCAGGCCCTGTTCTTAATACCTGTGCGCGAGATGGGACTCGAACCCACACGTCCGAAGACACAGGAACCTAAATCCTGCGCGGCTACCATTACGCCACTCGCGCCTGCTGCATACCTAACCCCTGCAAAGGGCAGCTGTCAAAAGAGCCACTTGACAGAATCGAACTGTCGACCTTCTCATTACGAGTGAGACGCTCTGCCAACTGAGCTAAA
>NZ_JAFNMM010000011.1:0-1678 GCF_026537335.1 Bifidobacterium sp. B4081
AGGGCAGCTGTCAAAAGAGCCACTTGACAGAATCGAACTGTCGACCTTCTCATTACGAGTGAGACGCTCTGCCAACTGAGCTAAAACGGCCGCGCCCCCAACTCAGACCAGCCAGAGTCAAGACCGTGGATGGTCGCGAAACGCCGGTTATGGAATATCCTATCTGAATCCCAGATAATGCTTTCGATTTCTGTACGCTTGGAACACGTAAAGCAAAAAATGATGATGCATTGTTGTGCTCTATGTGCAGTTGCCTTAATTGGGGGTAAGCCAAAAGTGGAGTTGATTTGTTCTAGAGCATGATTTCATTGTGATCTGGGGGGTATTGCATTGAAGCGTTTGCAGGGACGGGACGCTAAGGGTTCACTGCGTGTGAGTCGTTCGATTATCGCTGTTCTGGTGACCCTTCTGGCGGTGCTGGCCATGGTTGTTCCGCTTGGGCTGAGTGCTTTGTCGGCCGGTCAGGCGAATGCCGTGGACGGGCAGGACGGGACGGCCGGCAGGAAGCCGCTGCTTTACAAGATGCTGGCTTATAACCAAAGGATTGATTCCTCCATTGATGAGCTGCGCATGGACTTCATCCTGCGCGTGAAGCACAACGAGTTCGACCCTTCCTGCGCCAATGCCACCGGCGGTTACGATACCACGGGCTCTTGTAATCTATCTTTTATATACCCGTATGAAGGTTCCACTAATCCGCCGCATTATCGCCGAATAAAGTATCTGAACACCATAGCTTCAAAATCATCCACTGATCCGGCCTGGACCGGAGCCTATAATTGGGCCAAGAATCAGGATCAGTTTTTCACTGTCCATAAGATCATAAACTCAGGTCTATATGACTATTTGACCATTTCCGTTGAGGGTGATCTGAATCTTGGGGATACGGGTGACTCGTCAGCCCATAAAACGGGTGGTGTCGACGAGCCTCTGAACATTTACGCAATTGTAGGTCAGCAGATAGGAGCTTTGGGTTGCGGTACTGGTACTGGTACATGGAGCTGGACCCCCTCCAACGCCCTTGATGAGTGCTACTACTTTTATCCTGATATTAATATTAAGGCGCCGGATCGAACTTCTAATATCACTGCAGCTTTAACGGCTGAGGGCAGGGGTTTCAAGAAGTATATGAAAGACTGCTTGGGTAGTGGAGCTAATCTTCAGTGCAGCGGGCCGTGGTCGTGGGTTGGCTGGGATCGGCAGCCAGATCTTTATAGTGGGGGTCAGTCGAATTGGGGCATGGTGACTGATTATGGTTTCCCTTCCTATAGTGGTTTTTACGATCTTTACCGTGTCAGTGGCACTGCTCCTGGTGTAGCACCGTCCCGGTCTTTCTTCGTGTACTGGCTGAATGTTCGCGGCAGCACCTACTACAACCCCGACGGCATATGTTCTGAGACGAATTCGTATTATTACCAGTGGGTGGCTTTGAAGGATGGCCAGTGGGTGCCTGTTGATGAGCTGACTCCTGAGCCGGTTCTGGTGACGGGCCAGCAGCCGTCTACCAATACGCTCACTGATTCGGTGAGCGGGACGCCCCTAGCCTCTTCGTATTCGGCTTTCAATGTGAGTCCGAGGGATCCGAAGTATCTCAATAATCCGAATGAGTTGTTTGCGACTGATAAGGATGGCAATCCTATGCCTGCGCAGAATTCGGACGGTTCCATCAATTTCGGGG
>NZ_JAFNMM010000012.1:0-1144 GCF_026537335.1 Bifidobacterium sp. B4081
TGTCCTCCGCGAAGGTGCTGGGCACGTAGGTGGAGGAGTTGCTGGCGAAGATGGTCTTCTCGGGGGCCGCCTTGGCCAGGCTCCGATAGAAACCGTGCTTGATGGAGGGTTTCTCGGGAATCGCCTCGATGACCAGATCCGCATTCCTGACGGCCTCGCCCAGGTCGGTAGCGAAGCTTATTCGTTCCAGCCCGGCATCGAACTGTTCGTCTGTTGCTTTCATATCGCGTTTGTAGGCCGCGCGAAGCTCCTTGATTCGCTTTTTGGCGGCCGTCACGGCATCGTCTCCAATGTCGTAGACCGTGACATTTTTACCCTTGAATGCGCATTGATAGGCGATCTGACTGCCTAAAACGCCACCGCCAGCGACGGTGACCTGCTCAATCTCTGTCATGAACGACCTCTTTCATCGTACGGGCATCCTTCCTTGGATGTCTGATTCCATGCTAATGAAAAAGTGCGGCTGGCGGTTTGCGGAGGTCGATGGGCAGCTTGAAGATCGGACGCGATAGAAAAGGCCTTATGAAGCCGAACCCGCCCGTTGGAAGAGGCATGTCGCAACGCTGTCCTCTGGAAGGGACGGGTTCTGGTTGGTAAAAGAGCAGTCCTGTCAGGCCTTCAGAAAGTCAGGCCTGTCAAAGGCGGGATCAGGATAGGTGTAGAAGCCCTGCCCGGAATCCTTGCCGTTCCTGCCCTCGTCCATCATCTTCTGGATCTTCTCCATGAAGGGCTTGTAATCGGGGTTGTCGCCCTGCTGCTCTTTGGTGATATTGAGAGCGGTCCGCAGCCCAACGACGTCAAAGATGGCAAAGGGCCCCATGGGGGCGCCTGTTCCGATCATCCAGGTCTTGTCCACGGTCTGCGGGTCTGCGATGTCGTGGCCCCAGAGATATGCGGCGGCGTTGAGCAAGGGGATGAGAAGGGTGTTCAGGACGTATCCGGGCTGTTCTTTCTTCAGAACGATGGGGACCATGCCGATTTCCTTGGCGTAGTCCACGATCAGGTCGAAGACCTTGGGGTCGGTCTGCTTGGTGCCCATGATTTCAGCGGTGTTCATGCGCCAGATCTGGTTGGCGAAGTGCATGTTCAGGAATTTGTCTGGTCGGCCGGTGTCCTCCGCGAAGGTGCTGGGCACGTAGGTGGA
>NZ_JAFNMM010000013.1:0-1056 GCF_026537335.1 Bifidobacterium sp. B4081
GCTGCCGTTGCTCTGGTGGCCGCCACTGGTGCCGTTCGCATAGCCGCTGCTCTTGTAGCCGGTTCCGGCGCCTCCCGTGGCGGGGGCTGCGGGTGCGGCTGCCTGCGCGGCTGCTGCCGCGTCGGCGGCCTGCTTCTGGCTGATGGAGTCGTTGACGGCCTTGACGGCGTCATCCAGGCTCCTTTTCACATCCGCATAGGTCTTCGGATCCGTCACATCCTTCCTGCCGCTGGCCTGCCTGGCGGCATCGATGGCCTTGGCCAGGGCGTCCCTGACGGCGTTGTCCGCCACCTTTCCGTCCGAGCCGCCCAGCAGGGAGGCAGCCGAGCCGATGGCATCCTCCAGCCCCTTCTTCCCGTCAGCCAGGCTCTTGGCCTTGACGGAGGCCCGTACCTTGGCAGCAGCGGCCCTGTACCGGCCGACGAGCCCCTTGTTGATGCTGGCGGCCTTGGCCAACCCGTCCCTGTTCCGGTCCAGCCGTCCGGTGTCCTGGCTGGCCGTGCAGACGGCGGCGGTATGGCCGGCCGGCTCCCGCACGGCCTGCTCCAGCGTCTTGCGGACGGCGGGGTCGGCCACCTTCTGCTCGGGCGTGGCCTGGAGCATCTTCCTGGCCTCCTCCTGCTCATGCCGCTGCTTGGCGGCGCTGGCCGTGTACGCCTGGTAGGCGCGGCCGCAGCCTTCAAGCGCATCGGCATGGCGCTGCCTGAACACCCAGACCCCCGCGACCACAGCTACGACGATCACAATGACGGCCACGATGGCTGCGACCATGATGGCGCGCCGCCCAGGCCCCCCGCCATTCTTCGGCCCGGCACCGGCCTCGCCAGCCAGACCCTGCGCGGATCCCCCTTCAGCGAGCTCTCCCACAGAGGGCTGCTCCTCAGCAGCATGCTCCTCGCCGGGCTCCTCCTCGATGGGCTGCGCCTGGGCCTGGCCGGATTCACCCGGTTCCCTCCCGACTGGTTCGATCCATGTGGTCTTTGCCGGACCATGCTCGTCCATGATAAGCTCCCCCTCCTCACATGACACTTTGCCACCAGCTCCATTCTCCAACAT
>NZ_JAFNMM010000014.1:0-702 GCF_026537335.1 Bifidobacterium sp. B4081
CGATCGGGAACATCAACACGTGGGAGTTCACGGGGTATAACATGCTGATCTTCTATTCGTCGCTGTCGACGGTGCCGCGCTCCCTGTATGAGGCGGCGGCGATCGACGGGGCGGGCGAGTGGCAGGTGGTGCGCCGGGTGAAGCTGCCGGAGCTGCGGGGCTCGCTGGCGATCACGGTGATCTTCAGCATCATCGGCTCCTTCCAGCTGTTCAACGAGCCGAGCGTGATGCAGAACATGGTGCCGGGCAATGCGATCACGACGTATTACACGCCGAACATGTATGCGTATAATCTGAGTTTTTCGGGCAATCAGTCCAATTATGCGGCTGCGCTGGCCATCGTGATGGCGGCGTTGACGATGCTGGTGGCGTATGCGGTGCAGCTGCGGAGCATGAGGGAGCAGATGCGATGAGCGTGCTGGATGCTGAAGGCCGCAGGGTGCGGGCGGGGGAGCGTGCGCGGGCGCGCCGGGTGGCGGCGGACGAGCGGGCGGAGCGGCGGCGTGCGGCGTCGACCGGGTTCTCGAACCCGTCGAACCCGCGCCGGTCGGTGTGGCTGACGCTGGCGTGCGGCGTGTTCGCCCTGTACTGCCTGTTCCCGTTCGCCTACCTGCTGGTGAACGCGACGAAGACGCAGGCGGACTTCACGAGCACGTTCGGCCTGGGGCCGGGCCGCTCGTTCGCCCTGTGGGAGAACATCCG
>NZ_JAFNMM010000002.1:0-96113 GCF_026537335.1 Bifidobacterium sp. B4081
TCCCATTCCGAACCCGGAAGCTAAGACCCAGCACGGCAATGGTACTGCACCCGGAAGAGTGTGGGAGAGTAGCACACCGCCGCCACAACACATTGAAAGGCCTCTGATGACAACAGTCACCAGAGGCCTTTCCTGTCTTGCCCGAATCACAGCCCCCAGGACACACGGAAACCCAAAACAGTCCGCCACACCCACCACTCAGGCTTGAAGATTGCGCCTCCTCGTAAAGGTAAGCGCCAAGTAATCGAATACGGTTGAGCAGAATATGAAAGGCAACCACGTACTTAAGCTGTCTGGCACTTAGCCAGTCTGCAATTTGATACTCGAAAGCACTGATTCGGACACTCTGGCCTAATATGCCGCCTGTTGCTTATGGCCCGGAAACGTAAAATGACAACAGACAAATCAGTCCCGTAAACACGTATGCGGAGAAAGCGGATGAGCATGGGCAAAAGAATCATTCTTATAGGAGCCACCGGCAGAGTAGGTGCATTGACCCTTGAGGACTTGGTCGAAGCCGGCCATGAGGTGGTAGCCTGCGCACGAGGAGCTTCGAAGATCCGGGCAAGCCGACAAGTGGAGTCCATGACCTTGGATCTACATGACCCGCTTGCCCAAGTAATAGATGCCTTCCGCGAGATGCATGCGGACGTTGTTGTCTTCACCGCAGGCTCGCGCGGCAAGGACATCAATCAGATTGATGCCCTGGGAGCCATGAAGACCATAGAGGCCGCCAAAGCAGTCGGCATCACCAGGTATGTCATGCTGGGAGCCATGTATGCAGCTGACTGGCTGCGTTGGGAGCAGCCCCAAGTCAAGCCTGCGATAGACGCCCTCGCCGATTATTACGTGACCAAGAACATGGCTGACCAGTACCTGATCAGTTCCGGACTGGACTACACCATCATCGAGCCAGGAAGCCTGACCGAACAGGACGGCACAGGAACCATTCATGCAGAGCCCGACGGCCCCGGACCCATACCGATTGCGGATGTTGCACAATCCCTTGCCGACTGCGTCGACCTTCCCCAGACCGTCGGCAGGATCTACAACATCATCGGAGGCAGCACGCCTATCAGACAGGCCCTGACCGCAAAGCAGTGACAGAACCCGCTAATTATTCAAGAACAGCTCTGACTTGAAACCACGGTGTGCACAGCAACGGGTAATTGCACCTTAGTTGGAATGCTTGCACTGCAGATCGCGCGCTGGCATGCTGCGTACCTGTAATCTTTGCGAGGATGAGGTGGCTTGGAGACAGGGCGAATCTTAAGGAGGTCGTTGATGAACATCACCAATTTTCGGGATCTGGGTGGCATGCGGACCATTCATGGCCGCCGGGTCCGCACCCACAGGTTCATCCGGTCAGGACAGCTGGTGGGTCTGGACGAAGATACGAAGAGGGAACTGGTCGACCGCTACCGGGTGACACAGGTCGTGGACTTCCGCCGGCCCTTTGAGAGACAGGAAAGTCCTGACGACAGGATCGATGGTGTGACCTTTATCAACATTGATCTGCTGGAGCAAAGTGGTACCAACGGCGCCAGCCTGGACGATTTCGCCTCGCTGGGTTTAGCGGATCAGGTGAACGGCCACATGTTGAATGTCTACCATGACCTGGTCATGAGTCCTGCGGCTCAGCGGGGATATGGGAAGTTCCTGCGCATCGTCGTGGACAACATCCAGGGGGCCACTCTTTTTCACTGCTTTGCCGGCAAGGATCGGACCGGGTTCGCCGCGGCTCTGGTGCTTTGGCTGCTGGAAGTGGACGACGACCAGATATTCGCGGACTATCTGAAGACCAACCAAGAGAGGGTCGCGGCCAACAATCAACTGCTGGACCAATTCCGCGCCAAAGGCTTCGACCAGGATTCACTGGATGCACTACAGATTGCGCTCTGCGTCAAGAAAGAATACCTAGCCCATGCCCAACAAACCATGGTCGAGTCCTACGGGGATGTCTTCACCTATGCCCAGCAGGCTCTAGGGTTCGGACCGGACCATGTGGAGGCACTGCGCAGCAACCTGCTGGAGTAGCCGCACAAGGCTGGAGGTAGCCGGTACGGGTAGACTCGAGCCTAGACGTCAATTGCGAGGAGGGCATTGTGCGATACATGAACTTAGGACGGTCAGGATTCCGGGCCTCCCGTGTGGCCCTGGGGGTCATGCGGATCGATCAGAAGAGCCGCGAGGAAGCGCGGACCATTGTGGAGACGGCCATGAACGCAGGAGTGGACTTCTTCGACACAGCAGACTGCTACCATGCCGGGGCCAGCAGCCGAGCCCTGGGACAGGCTCTGAAGGATCTGAGCGTAGACCGTGACAGCGTGGGCATTCAGACCAAGTTCGGCATTTTCCGCAACCCGGACAGCGATCAGATCACCCGCTACGACTTCTCCAAGGATCACCTGCTGAAGGCCCTGGATGAGGAGCTGGTCAACCTGCAGACCGACCATGTCGACTTCGTACTGCTGCATCGCCCCGACACCCTGGTCGACTTGGACGATCTGGCCGAAGCCTTCAATGAATTGCAATCCAGTGGAAAGGTTCGGCACTTCGGCGTCAGCAACGTCAACCCCATGCAGGTGGAGCTGCTGCAGAGCGCGGTAAGCCAGCGCCTGGAGGTCAACCAGCTGCAATTCGGCCTGGGACACACCGGCATGGTCGACCAGGAGATTCATGTCAATATGGGCGACGATCCCAGCCTGGACCATGATGGCGGTCTTTTGGCCTATTCACGGCTGAAGTCCATGACCATTCAGGCGTGGAGCCCCTTCCAGACCGGATACTTTGACGGAGTCTTCCTGGACAATCCCCGCTATCCCGAACTCAATGCAGAGTTGGACAAGTTGGCTCAACAGCATGGGGTAACCAAGAGTGCTATTGCTGTGGCTTGGATTCTGCGGCATCCGGCTGGCATACAGGTGCTTCTGGGATCCATGAACCCTGAGCGCATCACCCAGATGGCGGCTGGTGCGGATGTGGATCTGACAGCCCAGGAATGGTACGACCTCTACCTGAGCGCCGGTCACGACCTGCCTTGATCCGTGCTCTAGAGTCGCTCGCGTCCGCCCGGCTTTAACTGTTTCGGATTATGAGGGATTGCGCCCTGCCAGTCTGATCTTGTACCATTCGGATGTGTCATCTGGCAAGGCCTGCCCGATCGGGCATTGGGCGCTATGAGTGCAAAAGTGCACAGAAGGATAGTCAGATTGGTTTCGAGGTAGTCATACTCTGTCATGCATTATTTCACCCCACGACGTTGCGCTGCTACGTCCAAGATCATGTATCACGATCGGGCCAAGGCCCAGCAGGCCGCCGACCGCAGCATGGTTGAACGCAACGTTCTTCTGTGGGTCTACCGTTGTGATTACTGCGGAAACTGGCATCTGACCAGCCATGAGCCGGGCTCCTACCAGCGTATGAGGGCGGGCTCGCGAACTCTGAAACCGTATAGCCGCAAACGTGGGTATAAACCTCGTCGTCGGTAGGGGCAGTCATTGCCTCTGCAGCTCCAGCGTTCGACTTGGCATTCTTGATGATCGCCGAGTTGGTTCAGACGGCCCCAGGCAGCAAGATCGGATTCCGCTGATCTCGCTGCCTGGTGCCGATTGGGCTTTGTTTGTTCACCACTAGGCTGCTGAACTAGGCTGGTGAACTTCTCAGGTGAGCCTTACAGTTGTCTGGCCAGCAGGGACTTCATTGCCTAGCAGGCTGGGTCAAAGCCCTGCCGGCGGATCGAATCCAGCATGGGTTCATGGCCGGAGGCAGGGTTGCGAACCTTGTCAGTCATCATGGCGCTGAATGAACGGTGGGGATCATCCAGGTGCCGGATGTCGCGATAATAACGTGTGACCGTCTGGTCGAAGTCGGCCAAGGCATCCTTCATGTCTGCATCATCGTCGGCCCGCTGATAGGTGTTGGTGAAGATTTGCGCCTGACGAGGCATCCTGGGCTTGGGATCCGGATCCTGGGCCGGATGGCCAATGGCAAGACCCAGCACCGGGTAGACCAGCTTGGGCAACTTCAGCAGATCGATTAGTCTGTTCGTATCATTGATGACACTGCCCAGAATGACTCCGCCCAGGCCCAGGGCGTTGGCTGCGGTCTCCATGGCGTGCAGGGCCAGGACCGCATCATTCTGGGACTGCAGGAAGACATAACCGGAGTTGAGCAGGGTGGTATCCGGATCCAGATCATCGTCGAATCGTCGGACCAGATCGGCATTGCGGCGCTGGTCGGCGAGGAAGATGTAGAGTAACGGGGCTTCGGCGACGTAGCGCTGATGGGCCATATCCGCGATAGCCAGCGCCTCATCATGATCCGTGACCCTGATGGCCGACCATTCGTGGAAATACCGGCTTGTCGCTGCATGCTGGGCCGCCTGCTCCAGCAGGGCGACGGTCTGGACGTCTACCGGTTCGTCAGTGAATCCGCGGATGGAGCGCCGTTCAAGCAAGGTCCGTATGGTGGGATTGTCGGCCGGATTTGCGGTCGGGGTTTTCTGTGAATTTGATAAGGTCATTTTGACATTCTGGCCGTCAACGCCTGCCAATGCAAGACCTTGTCGTCAAAATCACGCAATCAGCGTTATCAGACCCAGCCTGGTTATCAGTCAGCGTCCCTTGCTTTCAGCGCTGGTGACGACGGTCGATCAGAGCCTGGGAACCCCGCTCGGACAGACCTGAGACCAGGGCGGTGACGGCTGCCGACAGAACGCCGAAGAGAAGACCGGCGGTAGCGCTCTCCTGATCCTCTTCGGGGCTGTCCACGCCTCCATTGCGCTTGCGGACCAGTCCGCTCCAAAAGGCCTGGAAGAGCTTGCCAGCCAGCAGTGCGGCGATGCTGGGAAGCACAAACTTGACCAGTTTGTCTATTAGCGATTCCGGGTCAGATTCAATCGAGTTACGCATGTCATTCACCTTGCTATCCACCTGATGAAGCATGCCGACCACTTGGTCGGCCATCCTGCCAGGTTCCCGTCCTGAGTCCGTCATAGGTTCATTATCCCACACGCAGGGAGCTTGGGGCGTGACCGGACCTGGGGTTAAACTGCCATCTATGTACATTGCGAATGATACGTCGGGCAATGATGCCTCGGCCAAAAGCGAAGGCTACGCTGTGCTGCTGCGGCATGGTCAGACAGTTTGGAGCGAAACCGGACAATATACGGGGCGCACTGATATCCCTCTGACTGACCAAGGGCGTGAACAGGCCAAAGAGGCAGGTCAAAGGCTGGCCAAGGCCTTCCCCAATGGGTTTGACCCCGACTGCATTTTTTCCAGCCCCCTGCAACGAGCCAGGCAGACAGCCGAGCTGGCCGGTTTCCCTGATCCGGCGCCGATGGATGAGATCCTGGAGTGGGATTACGGTCCGGCCGAAGGGCACCGTCCTCAGGATGTGGTGTCCAGCCTTGGACGTGATTGGAAACTGTGGATCGATGGTCCGCATGCTTTGGGCATCGATGAGCTGACTGGCGACCGGGTGGCCAATCTGTCCTCGGGCAGCCCAGTTTCTGTGCACGTAACTCAGGGCGAAAGTCTGGATCAGGTAGCTGCCCGTGCGCGGGGGGTCGTCGAATGGCTTGAGCCCCTGGTGTGTTCGGGGCGGCATGTGCTCCTGGTGGCGCACGCCCACATCCTGCGCATCCTGACAACGCAGTGGCTTGACTTGGATCCCCATAAGGCCCAGTTGTTCAGGATGAATACGGCGCATTACGGTGTTCTTGGCATCTACCAGGGCAAGCGCGTGCTTAGACAGTGGAACGTGTGATCAGGTTGAATATTAGTTTGTCTTAGTCGCGACTTGCTGTCGGCGCCCCAACGTGGCTCTTTTCCCGATACGAACATAAGAAATACTGCCATGCCTACTCCTGAGGCCTGGGAGACTATAGCCGTGGGAGAGGACTCAATGCTGAATATTTGATCTATCTGGCTTGGGCTTTGTGCCATCTTGACGACGGTGCGCTCCGCCTGGCTGGCTCGGCAGGCACAGCAAAAGCATTGACCAGTTTTTGCGCGCTGAGAATGGCGTGCAGAAACATGTATTTCAGTAATCGCGAGGGCAATGTTTCCAAGCCTCAAACAGAGGATATTGCGTTATCGATTTGAGGAAAGAGTGGCCTTGTCATAGCTCATGGGCGTATTTAGCGGATCATGATCGCATCGGATCTGCATAATGACGTGCCGTTTTTGCAGTCGATGATGACTGGGCGAGTCCCCCCGTCAAAATAACGTACCGATCTAGAGAGTTCTTTAAGATATTATGCAAACGTTTGTATAAAAGAACACATTTTTTCTTGTAAAATAGTGGAAGTGAATTATTAAGGGCAATTAATAAGCCTAATTGAGAGACAATATAAAATGCTAGCGTTTGCAATTCGATCGGAAAAGTGGGAAATTATGAGTACAGGCGGTTGATGAAGCTTAGCTTGATCTGTGCCGCCGCGTAAGTGATTGCGGGACACCTCGCGATCTAGAGGAAAGGTTCAAAGATGAATAATACGGTCAAGACGGCCATAACTGCGGCGGTGGCTACAGTCATGACTCTTGGAGCCGTTGCCGGGTGCGGGGCCTCCGGAACTGCTGCCAAAAGTGATCAAGGGAAGGTGTATTTCCTCAATTCCAAGCCTGAAGTTTCGGACAGTTGGAAGAAGATTGCCGATGAGTATACCAAGCAGACAGGTGTTCAGGTCACGGTGGAAACCGCGGCTTCGGGAACTTATCAGCAGTCACTGAAATCCGAGTTTGCCAAGTCTGAACCGCCTACACTCTTTCAGCTCTCTGGGCCGGTGGACATGGAGACTTGGAAGGATTACACGGCTGATCTGACTGACACGGCAATCTACAAGCAGATGAAGGATCAGACCCTCGCCTTGAAATCTGCAGAAACCGGTAAGCCAGTAGGCGTGCCCTTCGTTATAGAAAGCTATGGCTTGATTTATAACAAGGACATCCTGGACAAGTACACCAAGACCAGCGGCGCAGCGGTCAAATCCGTCAAAGACATTAACTCATTCGACAAGCTCAAGGCTGTTGCTGATGGGATGCAGAAGCACAAGGACGAACTGGGTATCAAGGGAGCATTTACTTCAGCCGGTTTTGACTCGAGCTCCATCTGGCGGTATGACACTCACTTGGCCAACATGGCGCTTGATAGAGAATTCAAAGATGATGGAATCACGCAGGAGCCGGCCAGCATTAAAGGCACCTACCTGCCTCAGTTCAAGGACATTTTTGACCTGTATCTAACGGATTCGACCACTCCGCGCACGCAGCTCAGTGGCAAGACGAATGATGATGCGAACTCTGAATTTGCCTTGGGGGACGCTGCATTCTATCAAAACGGCACTTGGGCCTGGACTGATCTGCAGAACGCTGGGATGGATGCCGACAAGGTCGGTATGATACCCATCTACATGGGTTTGCCCAACGAGCATGAGCAGGGATTGGCGACCGGTTCTGCGCAGTACTGGTGCTTGAATAAAAAAGCCGATGCCAAGAACATCAAGGCTACCGAGAAGTTCCTTGACTGGATGATTACTTCAGAACAGGGCAAGAATGCCATAGCCAAGGATATGGGTTTCACCACCCCGTTTAAGACTTTCAACAAGGTGAAGACCGATAACCCTCTGGTCGCCGCTATGCAGAAAGACTCTGATTCCAAGCATGAGCGTGTGGGCTGGAGCTTCACGGTTGCGCCTTCGGAGCGTTGGAAGGATGATCTCGGAAGCGCCATGCTTGAATATGCCCAGGGCACTGCCGGCTGGGATGGTGTCCAGAAGGCCTTCGTAGACAATTGGGCGAAGGAGTATCAGGCCAACAAACACTGATTCGTTGTAAGGAATGGTCTCAGCGCTGGAGCGGAGCGGTGGACGACCGGAGAATCAATGTGGGAAGGATCAGCTCATGCGGATTCTCCGGCTTCTTTCCCTCGATAAGCTGCAGGGTCTTCTTGGCAAGCGAAACAGCCATTTCATAAGGCTTCTGCCGAATGGTGGTCAGGCCGATATCCTCTGCGAATTTGCTGTCGTCATATCCTATGACGGACATGTCTGAGGGAACGGCGATGCCGAACCGCTGCAGCTGGAAGATGAGTGGTATGGCCAACGAATCTTCCTGACCCGCTATTGCGGTGGGTCTGGTTTTCAGGCTTTCCAGCTGTGCCAGCACAACACTGGTGGGGTTTTCGGTTGCCGGGGCTGCCAGGACCGTTGGTTTGATGTTGGCAGCTCTGCAGGCGCTCAGGAACCCTTCCAATCTGGCTTGAACGCTGAAACGAAGCGAAGCGACAGGAGTTGATCGTACATATGCAATATGAGTGTGACCTAGAGCTATCAGATGATTGGCCAACAGCATGCCACCATTGAAATCGTCAATGCGGACCGAGGCCATGAAGCCCTTCTCCTCCGTAACGTTGAGACTGAGAATCGGCACGTTGATGCTGGCAAGACGAGAAACCTCTGAGGCTTCAATGTCGAAGGAGGTGACGATGACGGCATCGACGTTGCGCTTCACTGGTAATGCTTCAAAGAATTCTCTTCGTGCATGGCCACTGGTGATCTGGCAGATGGAGATGTCATACCCATTGCGAGAAAAGACCGCGTTGAACCCTTCCATGATGGTCGAGTTGAACCAGGTGCTCAAGTGGTCGTTGATGAGCACCGCCACCCGTAGGGACTGGCCTGATTTGAGCGCGGTCGCGGAACGGGAAATCGAAAAGTTCAATTTTCGTGCAGTTGACAGCACCCTGGAACGCGTGCGCTCGGAGACCAGTTCCGGCCGAGTGAATGATCGAGAGACGGTGGAAACGGAGACATTTGCTTGTTTGGCCACGTCCTGGATTGTGGATTCCATGGATAACTCCTCGTCAAAGCTGAGCCAAGACCAGCTCCTGCAATTGAATGCTGTTGCGGTGCTCAGATATCTGATGATAGCGCGCTCGATTGAAATACTGTCTGTTCCGCTTATGTCGTCTTTGGTTGTTGCAAGGAGCTATCGATGTGTTGAAAACGATACTGGAGCTGTCAATTTGCAAAGGAGCAAGCGTATGTGTGCATCAATGGACGTGTCGTCCCGAATGAGAGGGCGGGAATGATGATTTCGATGGTTGGTCGGTCGATTCGTAGGTGGTGGGGGTTGTTTGTGTTGCCTACGTTGTTGGCGTTTGTGGTTGGTTTTGTGGTGCCGTTTGTGATGGGTGTGTATTTGAGTTTTTGCCGGTTCACGACGGTGGTGGATGCCCGGTTTGTGGGGTTGGGCAATTATGCGGCGGCGTTGTCGGATAGGGAGTTCTGGCATGCGATGGTGTATACGGTGGCGTTCACGGTGGTGACGACGGTGGTCATCAATGTGTGTGGTTTCGCGGTGGCGTATATGCTGACCAAGGCGATCCGTGGGGCGAATGTGTTCCGTTCGGTGTTCTTCATGCCGAATCTGATCGGTGGGATCATCCTGGGGTATATCTGGTTGCTGTTGTTGAACGGCGTGCTGCAGCATTGGGGTCGTTCGATCACGTATTCGGGGGTGTATGGCTTCTGGGGGATGGTGCTGTTGTATTGCTGGCAGCAGATCGGCTATATGATGATCATTTACATTGCCGGTCTTCAGGCGTTGCCTGGGGATGTGGTGGAGGCCGCTTCGGTTGACGGGGCCAGCGGCCGTCAGATCCTGTTCCGGATCACGTTGCCGTTGATGATGCCTTCGATCACGGTGTGCACGTTTTTGACGATGACCAACGGGTTCAAGATGTTCGATCAGAATCTGGCGTTGACCAACGGGGCGCCGTCGAACACGTCGGAGCTGTTGGCGTTGAACATCTACCGGACCTTCTACGGGCGTACGGGCTTCGAGGGTGTGGGCCAGGCGAAGGCGGTGGTGTTCTTCGTGATCGTGGCGGTGATCGCGGTGGTGCAGAACAGGCTGACGACCAGCAGGGAGGTGTCGGCATGAGCGGCAAGGTGAAGCATTCGGGGCTGTGGACTCTGTTCTTTGCTCTGGTGTCCTTGTTGTGGGTGTTCCCGATCGCGCTGGTGGTCGTGAACTCGTTCAAGAACAAGGCGTATATCTCGCGCAACGCGTTCTCGCTTCCCACGGGCAGGACGTTCGTGGGTCTGGAGAACTACCGCAGGGGTGTGGAGCGGACGAACCTGCTGGCCAGCTTCGGCTGGACGGTGGTGGTGACCGTGGGTTCGGTCCTGCTGATCCTGGTGTGCACGTCCATGTGCGCCTGGTGGATCGTCAGGGTCAACACGCGGGTGGCGAGGTTCCTGTATCTGCTGTTCCTGTTCAATATGATCGTGCCGTTCCAGATGGTGATGTTCACCCTGTCGAAGATGGCCGACATGCTGGGTCTGAACACGCCGTGGGGGCTGTGTGTGGTGTATCTGGGGTTCGGTGCCGGCCTGGCGGTGTTCATCTTCACGGGCGTGGTCAAGGGCATCCCCCAGGAGCTGGAGGAGTCGGCCATGATCGACGGGGCCAGCATCCCGCGCACCTTCTTCGGGATCGTGGTGCCGATCATGCGTCCCTCGATCGTGTCGGTGGCGATCCTGGAGGCCATGTGGATCTGGAACGACTTCCTGCTGCCCTACCTGACCCTGGACATGCGCCGGTTCAAGACCATGAGCATCGCCATCCAGTACCTGAAGGGCGGGTACGGCTCGGTGGACATGGGCGCCATGATGGGCTGCCTGGTCCTGGCCATCATTCCCATCATCGTCTTCTACCTGATCTGCCAGAAATACATCATCAAAGGCGTCCTCGCCGGCGCCGTCAAAGGATAAACCAAAATCTGGTACATACCAGATTTTAAAAGGGCCTCGCAGCAATATGTGGATTACTGCGAGGCCCTTTTGCTGACTTGTGCTCAGCGTCCTTTGTCCGTTATTCCTGCACTGTGCGAACTACCCAAGCGGTTGTGTCTTGGGGAAGCGAGCCGTCCTCGGCTAGGTCTCCCGATGTGAGCACAATTCGTCCTTGTGGAAGGGGAGTCGGCGTCTGCGAAAAATTAGTCAGACAGGTCAGTTCCGCAGGCTTAGAATCGACAAGTGCCTTGCGTGTGTAGGAAATCCGGCCGTCTGTGGCAGATAGGGCCGTGACTTCCACGTTGCCTGTGGGGGTCAGCAATGTGGCTCGTAGATTAAGGGCTTTCCGATAGAGGGAGAGCATCGAGGTCTTATTGCTCTCCTCTTGATCAACAGCAAAGTCTTTGAACCAGAGCGGCTGCGGAAGATGGGGGTCGCTGGCTGGCCCTCCATCCTTGGTATGAGAGGGGGAGAACCCGAAGGAGGCCCCTTCTCCAAAGGTAGGATTCCACTTTGCGGGGGCAGGTGTGTCTCCGGCGACCCAGGGCAAGGGGACTCGGCACCCATCACGGCCTTTTTCGCTGTATTTGCCGCGGGTTCGGTGCGCAGTCGGATCCTCCAGACGGTCCCAGGGAATATCAGGAACTTCGAACAGGCCAAGCTCCTCACCCTGATAGATGTATACAGAGCCAGGTAATGCTGCTTCCAGGGCGAATCCTGCGCGTGCCCTGCGCGTGCCCTTGGCCCGATCCTCGAAATAAGTCTGCCCGTCTCGAAGGATCCAGTCCTTGTCAAGCTGATGATAGGTGGAGCTGTCCACTTGGGGCAGCGCGTATCTGGTAGCTTGTCTGACCACATCGTGGTTGCTCATCACCCATGTTGTGGTCGATCCCGAGTCCTTGGCGGATTGCAGGCCTTCGGCAATGGCGGTGTACAGGGCCTGGCAGTCCCAATTAGCCTTGGCGAACTCGAAGTTGAAGACCTGCCCCAGTTCGTTCTCGGATGCGTACAGATGCTGGTGCTCAGGCACGACCCAGGCTTCTCCGACTGCGAAACGGTGAGGTTCAAATTCGTTGAAGACCTTTCGCCATTCCTTATAGATGTCATGTACTTCGGGTCTGTCCCATAGCGGATGCTCATAGTTGTGATAAGTGGACTGTTCCTGGACGGGCCATTTGTCCAGCTCGAACAGAGGGCGGCTGTCCAGATCCTTGGCCAGCCCATGGGCCACGTCAATTCGAAAACCGTCCGTGCCATGATTGGACCAGAAACGGAATATGTCCTTAAAGGCTTCGTGAACTTCCTTGTTCTTCCAGTTCAGATCAGGCTGCTCTTTGGCGAATATATGCAAGTACCATTCGCCGTCGTCAACCTGCTCCCAGGCAGGCCCTCCGAACAAGGACATCCATCCATTGGGTGGCAGTTCTCCATTCGTACCTCTGCCCCGGCGGAAGATGTATCTGTCTCGTTCAGGGGATCCCGGAGCTGCACGCAGGGCATCCTGGAACCATTCGTGCTTGTTTGACGTGTGATTGGGAACAATGTCCACGATGACCTTGAGTCCCATGGCATGAGCTTTGTTGGCCATTTCGTCGAAATCAGCCATGCTGCCCAGGCGTGGGTCGACGTTGCGGTAATCCATGACATCATAACCGCCGTCGGCCAATTCCGATGGGTAGAAGGGTGACAGCCAGATGGCGTCTACGCCCAGGTCTCGCAGATATTCCATTTTTTCGGTCACGCCTCGGAGGTCGCCAATGCCGTCGCCATTGACATCCTTGAAACTGCGCGGATATATCTGATATACAACTGCCTGCTTCCACCAATCATCGTTCATGTTGTTGTTGGTCATGCACATCTCCTCCTCGAAACAGGCCGTCTTATTGATCAGCTTTTATATGACAACGATAGCAAAACCATTGGTCATTGGTTTTCGGCTTTCGAACAGCATTTATGAGAGCTTATTTCAGCGCTAAGATGAGTCAAGGCGAGCTTTGAAAATGCGTAATTGCAAACGTTCTCATTACCATCAAATTGATCCATCTCGGTAATTTAGACGCAGTGGGAATAATATTTGCCAGAAGAAGTTGAGTGATGTAGGCTCAAGTTTCGGAGCGGTCATGATGGCTGCTTGCCCGGGCCGACGGGAGCCGGCCATCGGGACCACGAACGAAGCGCGAGCGGAGAACGTGAACGATGAGGTGCAGGGTCAGGCCCTACGCCCCGATTTCATCAGGAGGTAATGAGTATGGCACGTGCAGTTGGCATTGATCTGGGAACCACCAATTCCTGCATTGCAACCCTGGAGGGCGGCGAGCCCACCGTAATCGTCAACGCTGAGGGCGCGCGGACCACGCCGTCGGTGGTGGCGTTCAGCAAGTCCGGCGAGATTCTGGTCGGCGAGGTGGCCAAGCGTCAGGCAGTCACCAACGTTGACCGGACCATCAGCTCGGTCAAGCGCCACATGGGCACCGACTGGTCCGTCGAGATCGACGGCAAGAAGTGGACCCCTCAGGAGATTTCGGCCCAGATCCTCATGAAGCTCAAGAGGGATGCCGAGTCCTACCTGGGCGAACCCGTCACCGACGCGGTCATCACCTGCCCTGCATACTTCAACGACGCCCAGCGCCAGGCCACCAAGGATGCCGGTAAGATCGCCGGTCTGAACGTCCTGCGCATCATCAACGAGCCCACTGCTGCGGCTCTGGCCTACGGTCTGGAGAAGGGCAAGGAGGATGAGCGCATCCTGGTCTTCGATCTGGGTGGCGGCACCTTCGATGTCTCCTTGCTGGAGATCGGCAAGGACGACGACGGCTTCTCCACCATTCAGGTTCAGGCCACCAACGGCGACAACAAGCTGGGCGGCGATGACTGGGATCAGAAGATCATCGACTGGCTGGTCAGCGAGGTCAAGAACAAGTACAACGTGGATCTGTCCAAGGACAAGATCGCTCTGCAGCGGCTCAAGGAGGCTGCTGAGCAGGCCAAGAAGGAGCTGAGCTCCTCCTCGTCCACCAGCATTTCCATGCAGTACCTGGCCATGACTCCTGACGGGACCCCAGTCCACCTGGACGAGACCTTGACCCGGGCGCACTTCGAAGAAATGACCTCCGACCTGCTGGGCCGTTGCCGCACGCCTTTCAACAACGTGCTGCACGATGCCGGCATTTCGGTTCAGGACATCGATCACGTGGTGCTGGTCGGCGGCTCCACCCGTATGCCCGCCGTCAAGGACCTGGTCAAGGAACTGACCGGCGGCAAGGAAGCCAACCAGACCGTCAACCCCGATGAGGTCGTGGCCGTCGGCGCTGCCGTGCAGTCCGGCGTCATCAAGGGCGACCGCAAGGACGTGCTGCTCATCGACGTGACCCCGCTTTCCCTGGGCATCGAGACCAAGGGCGGCATTATGACCAAGCTGATCGACCGCAACACCGCTATCCCCACCAAGCGGTCCGAGGTCTTCTCGACCGCCGAGGACAACCAACCCTCCGTGCTGATCCAGGTCTACCAGGGCGAGCGTGAGTTCGCCCGCGACAACAAGCCTCTGGGGACCTTCGAGCTGACGGGCATCGCTCCGGCTCCGCGCGGCGTCCCTCAGATCGAGGTCACCTTCGACATCGACGCCAACGGCATCGTGCACGTCTCCGCCAAGGACAAGGGCACCGGCAAGGAGCAGTCCATGACCATCACCGGCGGTTCCGCCCTGCCCAAGGACGAGATCGACCGCATGGTCAAGGAGGCCGAGGCTCACGAGGCCGAGGACAAGCAGCGCCGTGAGGACGCCGACACCCGCAACGCCGCCGAGTCCGCCGCCTACCAGACCGAGAAGCTGGTCAACGACAACAAGGACAAGATCTCCGACGAGGTGGCCAAGGAGGTCACCGACAAGGTCAACGCTCTGAAAGAGGCTCTGAAGGGCGAAGATATGGACAAGATCAAGAACGCTCAGAGCGAGCTGATGACCTCTGCCCAGAAGATCGGCCAGGCCCTCTACGCCCAGCAGGGCTCCGCTGACGGTGCAGGCGCTCAGGGCGCTGCAGGTGCCGCCGGTGCTGCCTCGAGTGCAGGCTCCTCTTCGTCCGCCGATGACGACGTGGTGGATGCCGAGGTTGTGGATGACGACGACAAGAAGAAGGACGGCGAGTGACATGTCGGCCTTCGACAAGGATGATGCCGGGCCGCTGAAGGGCGACCTGGCCGCCGCCGGCGAACCGGACGGGAACGAGGCCAAGGCCTCTGACACCGCCTCGACGCCTGACCAGGAAGCGGCTCGCGGACGTCACGCCGACAAGAGCGCAGCAGACGAGAGCCAGGCGGCTGGCCAGACCTCGTCGGATTCCTCCGCCAAGGACGCTTCGTCCGCCGATGCTCAGGCTGACGACAAGACTGATTCTGATTCGGCCAAGGAAGACGGCACCGACAAGGAATCAGAGGGTCTGACCCCTCTGGGCCAGGCCAAGAAGGAGGCCGCCGATTATCTGGAGGCTCTCCAGCGCGAGCGGGCCGAGTTCGTCAACTTCCGCAACCGTGCCAAGAAGGAGCAGGACATCTTCCGCCAGCACGGCATCGTGGATGTACTGACCGCCCTTCTTCCGGCCCTTGATGACATTGACCGGATCAAGGAGCACGGGCAGATGGACGACTCCTTCCAGGCTGTGGCTAAGAAGATCGACAAGACCTTCGAGAAGTTCGGCGTTGAGAAGTTCGGTGAAAAAGGCGAGGACTTCGACCCCACCAAGCATGAGGCCATCCTGCACAAGCCGGACCCCGAGGCCACGAAAGAGACCGTTGACACGGTGGTTGAGGCGGGCTATCGGATCGGCGACCGGGTGATTCGGGCTGCCAGGGTAGTGGTGACTTCGCCAGGGCAGTAGCAGGGACGGTGATTGCGGACCTTCCGCAGGCTGAATCGACGCCTTCGCATGCGGCGGCTGGGTGGGTTATGGTCCCGCCTGCCGCCGCACGCGAAAGGGCGGATTCCAATTCCATATATTCGTAGCTTATGAGGAAAGGAGACATGGATGGCTGAGAATGAATGGCTGAGCAAGGACTATTACAAGGTCCTTGGTGTCTCCAAGGACGCCAGCGAAGCGGAGATCACCAAGGCCTACCGCAAGCTTGCCCGCAAATACCATCCCGATCTCAATAAGACCAAGGAGGCCGAGGAGAAGTTCAAGGATATCTCCGAGGCCTACGACGTGCTCAGCAACAAGGAGCAGCGTCAGAAGTACGATGCCATCCGCCAATTCGGCATGGGGGGAGCCCGGTTCGCCGGCGGCTCCGGCCAGGGTGGCTTCAACACCGATGCATTCTCGGACATCTTCGGCTCCATGTTCGGCGGGGCCGGGGCGCCGGGAGGCACCCGCATCCGGTTCGGCAACGGTTCAGGACAGCCCGATTTCGCTGATATCTTCTCCTCCTTCGGCGGAGGGGCCGGTGGTGGCGGCCGAACCACCTACCAGGAGACCAGGCCCAGGCCCGTCAAGGGCGAGGATCGCAACTCGAAAATTGGCCTGTCCTTCCGTCAGGCGGTCAAGGGGGCCACGGTCTCCCTGAGCGTGGGTGGCAAGCGCTTCAAGACGCATATCCCCGCTGGAGTTCACAACGGCCAGAGGATCAGGCTGGCCGGCAAGGGTCGGCCTGGCAGGGACGGGGGCGCCAATGGCGACCTCTACCTGCAGATCAGCGTTCAACCCAGCCAGCGGTTCACCATGGAGGACAGGGACCTGGTCATGACCCTGCCGGTGACGGTATCCGAGGCAGCCCTGGGAGCCAAGGTTCAGGCACGGGACATCGACGATCAGGTCGTCACCTTCAAGATTCCGGCTGGCTCCTCCAGCGGCGACGAGATTCGCATCGCCGGCAAGGGGGTTCAGGACCGGCGCGGCAAGGGCGACCTGGTGGGGCGGCTTGAGATCCGTATGCCCAGTCGGTTGGGTATGGCCCAGAAGAAGGCCATGCGTGACTTTGCCAAGTCCAGTGGCGACTTCGACGAGCAGATCGCCGGAGAACGCATGAAGATATGACGATCCGGATGCCGGACCAAGTCGGAACGAACAGCGGAGAGGAGTGATGATCATGGTCAGGGTGGATCCCGAGACCAGGCGGATCTATCTGGCCTGCGCTCGCGGTCTGGTGGCCGGGCGCATCAGCCTGGATGATGCCGACGATGCCGGCTTGGACATTGAGTTGCCGGTCTTCAGCGTCGGCCAGGTCGGGCAGTTGGCCAACATCCATCCGCAGACCCTGCGCCAATATGACCGGTTGGGTCTGATCGTGCCGGAACGGACCGAGGGGGGTGCGCGGCGATACTCCCTGCGGGATCTGGACCGGTTGGGTCAGGCCCAGCATCTGAGCCAGGACGAGTCCATCAACCTGGCCGGGGTGACCAGGATTCTGGCCCTGGCCGAGGAGAATCGTCAACTGAGGCGCCAGCTGCGCCGCTCCCACCAGTCACAGGGGTCCAGCATGTTCGCCGCCGCTGCCGACGGCCGGGTTGTCGAGGTCAGGCGGTCCAGCAGAGCTCGGCTCTGGCGGCAGGACACGACGCATGACGAGGCTGATCCGACTGATTCCAAATCGCTGATCGTCTGGAGCGTACGCTCCTCAGGTAGGTGAGGGGCCTGTGCTATGTTGTACAGGTTGGCCGCTCGCCCAAGAGCTGCGGCCGATCGTCGCCTGAATGCTTCGAGTACGGGGAAACCGCTTGCGCGAAATTCGTCATTCTCTGCTTTGCACGCGGCCTGCGAACTGTCGACCGACAGTACCGTTTCTTCCCTGTTGTGAAAGGTCATTGTGACTGATTCATCCATGTCCGATTCCGATTCGTCCAATTCCGATCATTCTGCCGTAGACCCTATGACTTTCGACCAGCTGGGGGTGCCTGAGCCCTTGGTTCGCGTCCTGCGCAAGGACGGCAAGACCAGTGCCTTCCCCATTCAACGGGACACCCTGCCTGATGCTCTGGCTGGCCGCGACATTCTGGGACGGGGTCGGACCGGTTCCGGCAAGACCCTGGCCTTCAGCATCCCTCTGGTGGGTCGACTGGCTGCCGGCGAGGGAGGACGTGCCCGTCATGGCCGCGGAGGTGGCGCTAGTCCAGGCAGTCTGCCCCACCCGCGCGGTCTTGTCTTGGCTCCTACCCGCGAGCTGGCCAATCAGATCGATGAGGTTCTCAATCCGCTGACTCAGGCCTACGGCATGCGGACCTGCACCGTTTACGGCGGTGTAGGTCAGGGCCGTCAGGTCGATGCCCTTCGGCGCGGGGCCAAGATTGTGGTGGCCTGCCCGGGTCGCTTGGAGGACTTGCTTCGCCAGCACAAGCTCAGCCTGGAGGATGTGGAGATCGCCGTGCTGGACGAGGCCGACGAGATGGCTGATATGGGCTTCCTGCCTGCTGTGGAGCGGATTCTGGCCCAGGTTCGCCCGGGCGGTCAGCGCATGCTCTTCTCAGCCACCCTGGATCACGGTGTGGATGCCGTGGTCAAGCGTTTCCTCAAGGATCCCAAGATTCACGAGGTGGATTCCGCCACCCAGCATGTGGATCTGATGACCCACCACATCTTCCGCACCACCCAGGCTGCCAAGCATGATCTCGTGCGCAAGTTGGCCTCGGGCACAGGACGGCGGATTCTCTTCACTCGGACCAAGTTCCAGGCCAAGAAGCTGGCCAAAAACCTGATCGACAATGGCATCCCGGCCGCACAGCTGCACGGCAACCTTTCTCAGAACCAGCGTGATCGCAACCTGGGGGCTTTCTCCCGGGGCGAGGTGAAGGTCCTGGTAGCTACCGATGTGGCTGCCCGCGGTGTGGACATCAGCGATGTGGACCTTGTGGTTCAGGTGGATCCACCAGCCGATCCCAAGTCCTTCCTGCATCGGTCAGGGCGTACGGCCCGGGCCGGCCGTTCCGGCGACGTGGTCACCCTGGTCCTGCCTGACCAGTGGCGCGACACCAGGCGGATGCTACGCATGGCCCATATCGATGCCAAACCGGTTCAGGTGACCGCCGATTCGCCCGAGGTTACCGAACTCGTAGGGCCCGTGGCCAAGCCGGTGCACGGCTGGTCCTTGCAAGCCGAGCAACCGCAGGCCTCGGGGGGCCGTTCTGCCCGTGGAGGCCGTGGCGGCCGAAGCGGACATCGGAATCGTTCCCGGTCAGACAGGCATTTCGATCGCGACGGCCAGGCTAGGGCTGCGGGCCGGGATCGGGACCGTCGGCCTTACCGTTCCCGGCGGTCAGGTGACCGACCGGTATTCGATCGTGAGGATGGTCCCTTGGACGGCCGGACCAGAGGCCATCGTCATTCCGGCAGCAGCGAGCGGACCCATGGTCACGACCATGGCCGTGGCAACGGCCGTGCTGGATCTCGTTTTGACGCAGACCGTCGCGGGTTCCGCCGCGGTCATCGTCATCATCGTCGCGATGACAACCCCTTCCGCTCTGCCTCCAAGCGTTGATCCACTGATGGGCGTGTTTTTAGTAATACGTCCATCGTGGTTGTCGGCTTCGATGAAGCCTCTCTGAGGTTTGACGAGGAATTGCAGTTCAATCTGACCCTGGCCGTGCGCCAGGGTTCTTGTTTTTAAAACTGCCTGATTGATCCTTGCAGAAGAGCGATTGCGATGTAGCGAAACAGCATAGAAAAGAAGAAAAAAGTATCTCGACACTGTGGAGCTGAGGGTAGTCGAAACCCCGACCTCTTCGATGCGAACGAAGCGCTCTACCAACTGAGCTACAGCCCCATTCGTTGCCCGACCGTAGCCGAACAACAGAAGCTTACTTTAACGCGTGCCCTGGCCAAACGCAAAATATCTCAGGCCAAGTATCAGTCTGCCTTGGCGCTGGTTTCTTCGGCGGAAGCCTTCTTGCGGCCGAACTTTGCCTTGAGCAGGCCAATGACCGTGGGCAGGACCGAGATGACCAGGATCAGGATGATGACCAGCTCGAAATGCTGCTGGACTGCGGGGATGCCGCCGAAGAAGTAGCCCAGGAGGGTGAAGAGACTTGACCATACCAAGCCGCCTAGCACACTGAAGGGGGTGAAGCGCCGCCACCGCATTCCGGAGATTCCCGAAATGAAAGGCATGAAGGTCCTGATGAAGGGGAGGAAGCGTCCCAGGACCACGGCCAGAGGGCCCCACTTGTCGATCAGGCCCTCGGTCTTGGCGATTCGTTCGGGGGTCAGTGACTTCACGCGCCCTGAACGGACGATGGCCCGGCCGAAGAAGTGCCCGATGAAGTAGTTGCTTTGATCGCCCAGGATGGGGGCCAGCCAGACGACGGGCAGGAGCACGTCCAGGGCCATACCGCTGGATGGGTCATGGGCGAAGACGCCGGCGGCGAAGAGCAGGGAGTCGCCCGGCAGAAAGGGCATGAAAACCACGCCTGTTTCGATGAAGATGATCAGGAAGATGAACCCGTAGGTCGGCACCAGCCCCATGGCGATCCAGCTCGCGATGGCGCTGCGCGGATCCTTGAGCAGGTGTATCAACCAGTTGACGAACCCCATGAATCGTGTTCCATTCCGTCGATGTGTGCTTTTCCGAAACCGAGACATACTTTAACAAGCTGGCCTTGGCACCCGGCACTCCCCGGTCTGATTCCTTGCGAGGACAACACAACCCATTGTTGCCGGACTTATCGGCAGTCGGCCACGGTCCTGTCGTCGGCCCACCTGTGCGAAGATAGGCGGGAAGGGTCACACAATTGAGGAGTGGACATATGGTCAATGACGAACGACTTGCCTTCCCTGAGGACTTTATCTGGGGCACGGCAACGGCATCCTTCCAGGTGGAGGGTGCGGCGCACGAGGATGGCAGGGAAGACTCCATCTGGGACGTTTACTGCAGGCAGCCAGGAAAAATAGCGGATGGATCCAATGGCGATGTCGCCTGTGACCAGTATCACCGCTACCCAGAGGACATTGCTCTGATGAAGCGGATGGGGGTGGGAGCCTACCGGCTGTCTGTGGCCTGGCCTCGTATTGTGCCCCAGGCAGGTGGCGCCATCAACCAGGCTGGCCTGGACCACTACCGGCGGGTGCTGGACATGCTGTTGGAAAATGACATCAAGCCTGTCGTCACCCTCTACCACTGGGATCTGCCCCAGTACCTGCAGGAGGCTGGAGGCTGGGCCAACCGCGACACCGCCCAACGATATGCCGACTATGCAGCCGTCCTGGCCAAGGCTCTGGGCGATCGGGTGCAGACCTGGACTACCCTGAACGAACCCTGGTGCTCGGCCTATCTGGGCTACGGCAATGGCGGCCATGCTCCAGGTATCTGCGACTACGGGCAGGCCCTGGCAGCGGTTCATCATCTGAATCTCGCGCATGGGCTGGGAGCCCAGGCCATCCGTGCTGAACTGGGTGACAGGGCTCACATATCGGTGACCCTGAACCTGCAGGTCAATCGGGCTGATAGCGACGATCCGGCGGATCTGGCGGCCAAGACCCGGGCTGACCTGTTCGCCAACGAGGTCTGGCTGGGCCCCATGCTTGCCGGCACCTATGATCAACGCATCCATGATGCCGCCGAGGGTCTCACTGACTGGAGCTTCGTCCGTGACGGTGATCTGGAACAGATCCATCAGCCCTTGGGCGTGCTGGGCATCAACTATTATTCAACCAACCACGTGCGGGGTCGAAGCGGCGCTGGTTCCGAGCGCAACCCAATGCCCGCCCAGGATATGGTCGAAACTCTGCCTCCCCAGGGACCGTTGACCGCCATGGGCTGGAACCAGGAGCCTCAGGGGCTGACCGACCTGCTTATGGAAGTCTCCGAGCGTTTTCCCAAGCTGGATCTTATGATCACCGAGAACGGGTCCGCCTGGGAGGACCAGGTTAGCTCGGATCCATCCTTCCCTGGAGACAAAGGGGTGCACGATCCCCAGCGGGTGGCCTATCTGGAGGAGCACCTGCGTGCTGTGGCCCGGGCCATCCATGAAGGGGCCCGGGTGACCGGTTACTTCGCCTGGTCCCTGCTGGACAACTTTGAGTGGGCCCTGGGCTACACCAAGCGTTTTGGGCTGATCAGGGTCGACTATGACACCCAGGAGAGGATCTGGAAGGATTCCGGTCTGCGGTACGCACAGATCATCCATGATCGTGCAGTCTGAGCAAGGCGGCATACAAAGGTTACTGCAAGGCGGTCGGGCATCCCTGTCCGGCTGCTTTCTTTGTCTTAGATCCAGCTGGACAGCCACATGTGCATGCGCCAGAAGTCATAGGGGATGGGCATGGCGGTCCACAGCGGGTAGAAGAAGACGGAGGTCAGGCCTAGCAGGGTCAGGCCCATGATCATGGTCTGCCGGTAGAGGATGCTGTCCGAATTCTGCCGTAGCCAGTTGACCACATAGCAGATTGCCAGGATCATCCAGGGCAGGATGACGATGGAATAGAAAGTGAAGGTGGTCCGGTTCATGTATTGGATCCAGGGCAACCAGCCGGCCAACATGCCTGCCAGCACTCCCCAGATTCGCCAATCTCCGTGCTTGACCACGACGGCGATGAAGATAGCCAGGATCATGCAGATGCTGCCCAACCACCAGGTCAGGGGATTGCCCAAGGATGTGACGGCGGCCACGCAAGGGGAGTCCTTGGCCAGTCCGCACAGGCCGGGGAAGCCTGTGATCTTCTGCCAGTAGAAGCTGGTGGGCCTGATCTGCAGGGGCCAGGTCAGGGGGTTGGCCATGTATGGGTGGCGGGTATGCAGGGTGGTGTGGAAGTGCCACATCTGCCGGTGGTATTCAGCCAGGGACCGCAGTCCCTCCGGCAGCCAGGTCAGGCCCTGGCCCGGGTGCTGGGCCGCCCAATTGTGCATGAAGGAATCGCTGTGCAGGAACCATCCCGTCCAGGAGGCCAGATAGGTGCCTGCCCAGACAGGGATCATAAGCAGGGCCGCCGGCAGTCCGTCCCTGAACACGGCGCTCTGCAACCAGGATCCGTATCCTGCCTGATGGCGCTCCCAGCCATCCCAGAGCACCGAAATCAGGGCGAAGACAGCGAAGAAGTAGGCGCCTGACCACTTGGTGCCGGTGGCCAGGCCCAGGAGCAGGGCGGCTCCTGTCCGCCACCAGGACCAGGCGATGAAGGGGCCGGTAGTGGCCACAGGCAGTTCAACGCGGCTGTTCTGTCCTTGCTGTCCCTGTGGCTGAATGATCTTCACCCGGTAGTGCAGGCGGAAATCAGCCTGATCCTTGGCCCAGGATTGTCGCAGCCTGGCTCGAGCCCAGTCCCGATGGCCCATCAGACACAGCCAGGCTCCCAGGACGAAGATCATGACGAAGTTGTCAAGCAGGCCGGTACGGCTCATAACGATGCCCAGACCATCGATAGCCATGAGAAAGCCGGCTGTCAGGGCGATGGGCAGGTTGTGGAAGAGGCGCAGGGCTACTCGGCAGAGCAGCAGGATGGCTATGGTGCCCGCCAGGGCAGTGGCCACCCGCCAGGCGAAGGGGTTCCCGGCTCCACCGAACAGTTTGAGACCCAAGGCGATGCACCACTTGCCCACCGGCGGATGAACCACATATTCGGCCTGGGGCAGCCAGTCGCTTGTATGCCCCTGGGCAAAGATCTGGTCAATGGGAAGGTCAAGGGGGCCGGCTTTTTTCGGCCAGTTGCGCGGCTCGCCGGTCATCAGCATAGTCCAGGCGTCTTTGACGTAATAGGTCTCGTCAAAGACGATGGCCCGAGGGCTGCCCAGCCGTACAAACCGCAGAAGCCCGCCCAGAAGCGCCATGAGTATGCAGGCTAGCCAGCTGCTCTGCCGTCGGGAGAACCGAGGTATCGAGATCCCTCGTTTAGTATGGTGACCTTTGGGCTTGCTGAAGATGGACAGCATGACAGGGCGACCGGACCGGTGGGCGGCGTGCCTGCCGTGTCTGGAGGAGCGATGCTGCGAAGAAAGCCCTGCCAAAGATGTCATCACCCCTAGATTAGGCCATACTGAAGGCATGAGCAGCATGAATGGCCGGAGCGATGGACATATACAGGGTGGAGAAAGCCATGCAGGGTCGATTTCACCCGGTGTTTCACGTGGAACAGTGGTGCTGGCGGCCACGCCTATAGGCAATGTCGCCGATGCCTCGACACGCTTGGTGGAGCTCCTGCAGTCGGCGGATCTGGTGGCAGCAGAGGACACGCGGCGGCTCTATGATCTGGCCAATCGTTTGGGGGTGCGCGTAGGCGGCAGGGTTATGGCCTATCACGATCATAACGAGCGGCGAATGGCCGATCCCATCCTGGATCAGGTGCGTGACGGAGCCTGCGCGCTGGTGGTCTCAGATGCGGGCATGCCCACCATTAACGATCCGGGCATGGCCATTGTCAGGCGGGCCATTGAGCGAGGCATACCGGTCACCTGTGCCCCTGGCCCCAGCGCCGTGCTGGATGCCCTGGCCCTCTCCGGACTGCCGACCGACCGCTTCTGCTATGAGGGGTTTCTTCCCCGTCGACGCCAGGAGCGGTTGCGGCATCTGCGCACCCTACGCAGCGAGGAGCGGACCATGGTCTTCTACGAGACGCCCCACCGCATTGATCAGGCTATGCAGGACCTTCAGGAGGTCTTCGGTCCCGACCGGCTCATGGCCCTCTGTCGGGAGCTGACCAAGGAGCATGAACAGATTCGGCGGGGCACAGTCGGTGAAATTGTGCGTTCCCTCCAGGAGGACCCTCCCCGGGGAGAGATGGTCCTGGTCGTGGCTGGTGCATCCGCCTTGGAGGCCAGGCGCAACGATCCTGAAGCCATGGATGATCGGAGGCTGGCGGTTCTGGCACGTGATCTGGCTCGCACCGAGGGCTTGCGGCTCAAGGAGGCCATCGCCAGGGTAACTGCCGAACACCCCCTGGCTGATGGCAGCCTGCCCAATCGCAAGCGGATCTATGCCTTGGCTGTTCAAGAGGATAAGGGGGACTGATGTCCATTGCCCTCATCCAGCAGTACCTCCAGTGCCCTGCGCACACCGGGCCCGCCCAACTGGGAGATGGTCTCCAGCAGTGCTGGTGAGGCGGCGGGATTGGCCACAAGCCATCGGCGCAGCTGAGGCTCTTCTCGGGCGATGGCCCAGAGGATGCTCGGGTCGGTCGCGGGGTCTGCGGCCATCAGTGCGGTGGGTACCAGGGGAGGCTCTGGTGGCGGGGCGCGCATCTCGGCCGTCGGTTGGATGCCATGGGGATCGTCTTGGCCCCAACCATCTTCTGCCAAGGATCGCGACCGGCTGCTGATGGCAGTCATGAGCCGGGACATGCGTTCAGTGGCGGAGGATCCACGATGGCCATGCGCACCTCGGCCACCCATCATTGGCAGACTCATAGGATCGCCTTGAGTCTTCTTATGGTCTCCAGCCCTTGAGCGTGGCCAGGCCAGCGGGGGTTGGAGGACAGAAGCGCCTCGCAGGATCCGCAGCTGACCTGGTATCGCTCCATGAGCTCATGCAGGACCGCCACGGTCTCTTCTCCGTTGCACCGGCCCGAGGGATCGCAGGCCAGATCGCAGGCCGTCCAGAGCGGTGAAGTCACCCAAAGTTTCCCCAGCTTCATCAGATAGCGGGCATCCAGCTGTCGCTGGTGGGGATGCAGAGGTCTGCCGTGAACCGGCGTGCGGAAGTGGGAGTTGGAGATGATGTCCAGAGTATCGGGGAAACGGCCGTTGATCCATATCCAGAGCGCCAGTCCGCCGCATGCTGCTGCGCCGTAAGGCACCATGGGCATGACGATGGAGGCGCGGCCGTAGAGGCCATCCGCCTGTTCGTTCAGGTAGCAGCAGGATCGGTCCAGACAGGTTACGATCCCCTCATTCACCAACAGACTGAGGCTGAGCGGGCCGGGCAGATCGCCGGTTTGGATCAGACTGGGCAGCGGTTTGGGTTCGGGGGTCAGGGCCCCAAGTTCGGTCGTAGGAGGACGGCCGCGGGTGCGCATCGGCGCTGCTCCGGCTGGTGGTCCGGGCCACTGTTGAGCGGCGTCGGCGTGCGGTGTTCGGCCTGGCGGCTTTGTTGTAGCTCTGAGGGTGCGGCTGGCGCCATGGATAGTAGTAGGCGTCCACGTCACTCCCCCGAGGATGTGTTCTCGATTCATGGTTCGACTGTAAATGGCTGGTTCCGGGTTTATCTGGGGGAAGGCCAAATTTGTGCACTTGTGGATAATCTGCTTGCTGGATGGCAGTCCTGTGGACGGGCGGGGGGATTGTAGGCCTGAGCCGATAATCTTGCTGGTATGAGTCATATCCTTGTTTCCGTCGCCTGGCCCTACGCGAATGGGCCCCGTCACATCGGCCACGTCGCTGGGTTCGGCGTTCCCTCGGACGTCTATGCACGCTACGAACGCATGAAGGGCAATGATGTCCTCATGGTTTCGGGGACTGATGAGCACGGCACCCCCATCCTGGTGGAGGCTGACGCCGAGGGTGTGGGCCCCCAGGAGATCGCCGACCGCTACAACCGGGTCATCGTCAAGGATCTGTGCGATCTGGGGCTCAGCTATGACCTCTTTACCAGGACCACGACCGGCAATCACGAGAAGGTGGTACAGGAACTCTTCCGCCAGTGCCGGGCCAACGGCTACATCTATGAGGGCCAGCAAAAGGTGGCCATATCACCCTCCACCGGACGGACTCTGCCCGATCGCTACATCGAGGGGACCTGCCCCATCTGTGGCGCCGATGGCGCTCGCGGCGACCAATGCGACAACTGCGGCAACGAGCTGGATCCGGACGAGCTGATCAACCCCGTATCCAAGATCAACGGGGAGACGCCCCGGTTTGAGGAGTCCAAGCACTTCTTCCTGGATCTGCCCGCCCTGGCCGAGGCCAACCTGGCCTGGCTGAAGACCCGCAAGGGCTGGCGCAGCAACGTGCTCAACTTCTCCCTGGGACTCTTCAAGGAGGTCAAGCCGCGGGCCATCACCCGTGACATTGACTGGGGCATTCCCGTGCCTGTGGACGGCTGGGTGGATGACCCCAACAAGAAGCTCTATGTTTGGTTCGACGCCGTCATCGGCTACCTGTCGGCATCCATCGAATGGGCCCGCCGTCAGGGCGACCCTGAGGCCTGGCGCAAATGGTGGAATGACCCCAAGGCCCTGGGCTACTACTTCATGGGCAAGGACAACATCACCTTCCACTCGCAGATCTGGCCCTCGGAGATTCTGGCATACAACGGCAAGGGGTCCAAGGGCGGACAGCCGGGACCTTACGGCGAGCTCAACCTGCCTGAGCAGGTGGTGGCCAGCGAGTTCATGACTATGGAGGGCAAGAAGTTCAGCTCCTCCAGGGGCATCGTCATCTACGTCAAGGACATCCTGGCACGCTACCCAGTCGATGCAGTCCGCTACTACATCTCCATCGCCGGACCGGAAACTTCGGACTCTGACTTCACCTGGGCGGAGTTCGTCCGGCACAACAACGAGGAGCTGGCCGCCTCCTGGGGCAACCTGGTCAACCGCGTGGCCAACCTGCTCAACAAGGACTTTGGCAGCATCCCCGCCGTCGAGCAATCCTGGCTGACCGAGGAGGATACTGCCCTGCTGGATCGCAGCCTTCAGGCCTTCGATACTGTGGGATCCTTGATTGAGAATCACCGTCAGAAGGCCGCCCTGGTCGAGGCCATGGCCTTTGTGGGCGATATCAACAAGTACATCTCCGCCCAGGAGCCTTGGAAAATTAAGGACGACCGAAATCGTCTGGCTGCCGTTCTGCATACTGCCGCCCAGGCAGTGCTGGATGCCAACACCATGCTGGCCCCCTTCCTGCCCCATGCTTCTCAGCGGGTTTGGGAGACCATGGGCGGCGAGGGCACCTTCTCACCCCTGCCTCGTATCGAGGAGGTTGACGACCTGGATCGGTCCGACTTCCACTATCCCATCATCACCGGCGACTACCGGCTGGGGGAGACGGTCCATCCTTGGGCGCGCGAGCCTCTCAGGGACGGCACCCCAATCGATCGGCCCACACCTATATTCCCGCGTATTCCCAAGGAAGCCGTGCAGGAGGAGCTGGATCGTTTCCAGGAGCAACTGGATCGCCGCAAGGCCAAAGAGCGCGCCAGATTCGAGGCGGAACAGGCCAAGCTGGGCGACCAGGGCAAGTGACGGTCGACGCGCCCGGGACGGTATTCGTGATTCACAGAGAACTTTGAGGTTTTCGGGCACTTCCTCCAAGGTAGTGCTGGTTATATTTGTTCTGTCGGTTGAAGTACTGGCCGATGGGGGTCATGCGGCCCCGATAACTGAACCCCTTCTTCTCTCTCTTCTCGCCCGGCGGTTCTTCGAACCGCCGGGTTCTTTCGTCATGGAAGACCCATAGGATGAGTAACCATGAAGGTTGCCCAATTCGCCTGTGTGCTCTTCGATCTGGACGGGGTACTGGTGCCCACGACCGTCCTGCACAAGGCCGCCTGGAAGGCGTTGTTCGATCAGGTCCTGCCCGGAGACGTCCCGGCCTATACGGAGCAGGATTACTACGCCTATGTGGATGGTCGGCCCCGCTATGACGGTGTCGACGCCCTGCTGCGCAGCAGGGGCATTGAACTGGACTGGGGCAGCCCCGATGATGATCCGAAACTGGACACCATTTGCGGATACGGCAATCGCAAGAACCTGACCTTTGAGCGGATGCTGAAGCAGAAGGGCATCGATCCCTACCCGGACACCGTGGATCTGCTTCGGCACCTGCGCTCCGATAAGAAGCGTCTGGCTGTGGTGTCCAGCTCGCGCAACACGGCCCAGGTCCTCCAGGCCGCTGGAATCGCCGGATACTTCGACACAGTGGTGGACGGCAACCTCAAGGACGAGATGGGTCTTCAGGGCAAGCCGGCCCCGGACACCTACGCCTATGCGGCCAAGGTTCTCGGACTGCATCATGAGGATGCCGTTGTGGTCGAGGATGCTCTCTCCGGCGTAGCCGCCGGCCATGCCGGCAGGTTCGGCCTGGTTGTGGGCGTGAACAGGGGCGCCGGCCGTGAGCAGCTGTTCAAGGCCGGCGCGGACTTGGTGGTGGACCAGCTGATCGAGCTGATCGACGACGATGCGGGCGAGCGTGCGCAGGGGAAGGACCCCAGTCTGGATGAGGGCCGCTTCCCCGTGGAAGACTGGGGTCTCAGCGAGGTCGGGCGGCCTGGAGACATCAGCGCCACGGTCTTTTCCGTCACCAACGGCTCCGTCGGCGTCAGGGGCGAAGGCGGCGGGGAACGTTGCTTGGGCAACGGCACCTTCCTGAGTGGCTTCCATGACACCTTCCGGATTGCCCATCCCGAAAGCGCTTACGGGTATGCCAAGGTAGGACAGTTGATCCAAGGAGTGCCCGATGCTTCGGACTTCACCCTCAAGGTGGAGGGGCTGCCCCTGGGCCGGCCTGAGAAGACCACTCAGCGTCTGGACTTCCGAACCGGGATCGCGACTACCACCAATTTGTACGATCTGGACCATGGCATCCATCTGAAGACCGTGCTTACACGCATGGTCTGTCTGTATGACCGCAACCTGAGCGTCTGCACGTTGACTGTAGAGTCGCCCGACCGTGACATGGCTGTGGTGGTCGAGGGGCCGGTCAATGCTGACAACCCCCGCCATGTCAACTCCAGCGACCCCCGCAAGTCGACCTTTGTGGACGGTTGCGGAATCCACGAGGTGCTGGACAATGCGGTCTATGGTGAGCTGAGTGCGGATTGCAGGGTATTTCGTTGCAACAATTCACGGCTCAGCCTGGCTCTGGGCGTCCGGCAGTTCAGGGACGGCCGGCCCGTTGAAGGCTCCGGCTGGCGCATGGACGTGCCCAAGGGCGGTTCCACCCGCCTGGTCCGTTACGCCGTCTACCGCAGCCATCCCATCCTTCCGGCCGGCACCAGCGGCAACGGCCTGGTCGTGCAGACCCGGGGGGAGGGGACCAGGCGTCTGGTCGAGGACTGCCGCGATCGGCTGGAGGAGGTCAGCGCCCTCTCTCTGGAAGAGCTGGAGCAGCGTCAGAGGGCATGGCTGGACCGGTTCTGGGAGCGTCAGGATATCCGCATCCAGGCCGACGATGGCGGCCGTACCCAGCAGATGGTGCGCTGGGAACTCTTCCAGCTGGCCCAGTCCACGGCCCAGATCGAGAACGGCGTGGGCGCCAAGGGCCTGAGCGGATCCGGCTACAGCGGCCACTACTTCTGGGATACCGAGATCTACATTCTCCCCTTCCTGATTTATTCGGCGCCTGCTCGAGCAAGAGCCGTCCTCCACTACCGCTACCTGATGCTGCCGGCGGCCAGGCGCAGGGCCTGCGCGCTCAACCTGAACGGCGCCCTCTTCCCATGGCGGACCATCGACGGCGAGGAGGCCTCCGCCTACTTCCCCACCGGCACGGCCCAATACCACATCGATGCCGACATCGCCTACGCGGCGGCCCAATATGTGCAGGTCACCGGCGATGAAGACTTCCTGCAGGCTGAGGGCGTAGACATCCTGGTGGAGACGGCCCGTCTTTGGATGAGCCTGGGGCGCTATAAGGAGGACGGCCGCTTCCACATCCACTGCGTGACCGGCCCGGACGAGTACACGGTCCTGGTCGACGACAACCTCTACACCAACCAGATGGCTCGGTTCAATCTCTTAGCCGCTTACAAGGCCTACCAGCACCTGCGCGAGAAGCACCCGGATCTGATCGGCGGCATACGCGAAAGGCTGCACTTCGACGACGATGAGGCCGCCAAATGGTCTCATGCGGCTGAAGCCATGTTCGCCCCCTTCGACGATCAGGAGGGGGTCCATGCCCAGGATGCCCAGTTCATGCAACGCCCTCGCTGGCACTTCGACCAGTTCACGGCCAGGCCCCTGCTGCTGCACTACCATCCGTTGGTCATTTACCGGCACAAGGTGCTCAAGCAGACCGATGTGGTTATGGCCCTCTACCTGCTCAGCTCCTGGTTCACTCCGGAGCAGAAGCTGGCTGACTTCGACTACTACGATCCGCTGACCACCGGGGATTCGACCCTGTCTGCAGCCTCCCAGTCCATCCTCGCCGCCGAGGTGGGGCATGACAAGCTGGCCATGCAGTACTTCCGTCGGTCCTTGTTCACGGACGTGGACGACCTGCACGCCAACACGACTGACGGCATTCACTTGGCCGCCTGCGGAGGCGTCTGGTCCAGCCTGGTCTGCGGCTTCGGCGGCCTACGGGACACCGGCGGGACCATGCTGAGCATTGACCCCCGCCTGCCCTCATCCTGGCGCTCGCTGACCTACGAGTTGGAGGTGCGAGGCACCAGGTTCCAGGTTGCCGTAACAACAGGCGGTGTCGATCTGAAGCGCTTGTCAGGACCTGAGCTGGACCTTCTGGTCCAGGGGCATCCTCGCCACATATGATCTCCGGACTCTGGGCCTAGACACGCCGAGATCCGGGGTTGCATCTGGTGCAGGCTCCAATAAAATAGGCCACGCTTAGACGAATCCAGGGCGGACGCGCGCGGCCTTGCAGAGGCGAAGAACACAGCCGGGCGTCATCATTGGTCAGTCACACTCCCGGACGGTCACGGCAATGAGAAGAGACCAGATCAGAGAAGTTCAACAGGGAACGTGAGGGTGTCCTCCAATGTACGTCGATTCTGCGAAGAATCAGCACAGCAGCAACCTTCGATGGATCCTACCCTACTGCAGACCGGACGCCGGTAGAATCGCCGCCGCTCTCCTGCTCTTTGCGGCGGACAAGGTCCTGGTCATGCTTATGCCTATTTTGGCGGGCATGATTGTGGACCAGGTGATTGGTCAGGGGCATGAGGATCGGTTGCCCAAGCTTTGTTTCGCCATGATAGCCGTCACCTTTGGGCGTAGCTTCTGCCGCTATGGCTATCAGATGTTCATGGAGCGTTTCGGCCAGAACACCATTTATCGGCTGGTCAGTGACGAATACGAGAAGCTCCACGACATGGACTTCACCTACTTCAACCACACCCGCAACGGCGACATCATGAGCCGGATGACCTCGGACACCGATGCTATCCGCCACTTCGTCTCCTGGGTCTCATACAACATTCTGGATGCCATCTGCCTCTTCATCGGGTCTCTGGCCGTCATGTTCACCATCGAATGGCGGCTGGCCCTGGCCCTGCTGGCCGTGACTCCATTCCTCTTCTGCTTCACCTGGCAGCTTTCCAAGCACGCCCACCCGCTCTTCTATGCCATCCGCAACTCGCTGGCATCCCTCAACTCCATGGTCGAGGAGAACATCGAGGGCAACCGGGTGGTCAAGGCCTTCGTCCGCGAGCCCTATGAGACCGAGAAGTTCGATCAGCATAACGATGACTACATGCAGCGCAACATGGACTCCGCCCGCAACAGCCGCACCTACATGCCCTGGCTGGACGGCTGCTCCTACATGCTCCAGCTGATCACCCTGATCCTGGGCGGCTGGCTGGTCATCCGCCAGCAGATGACCCTGGGCGCCCTGGTCTCTTTCAACAGCTTCCTGTGGATGATCGACGGCCCGGTGCGCCAATCCGGCTGGCTGATCAACGATGTGGAGCGCTTCAACGCCTCCTGCGTCAAAATCCGTCGGCTGCTGACGGCCGAGCCCAGGATCGTCGAGCGCAAGAACGCCCAGGCCGGCGTGGTCCAGGCGGCCACAGTCCGCGCCAAGGTCAACGGCGAGCAGGCCGGCGACCCGGTCAGAATCCGTGGGGACATCCGCTTCGACCACGTCAGCTTCGCCTTCCCTGACGACCCGGAGACCCCCATCCTCAAGGACATCAACTTCCATGCGGCGGCTGGCACCCGGCTGGGCATACTGGGGGAGACCGGCTCGGGCAAGTCCACCCTGGTCAGCCTGGTGGCCCGCTTCTACGACCCCACCGTGGGACATGTGCTCATCGACGGGATCGATGCCAGGCAGTGGCCCCTGGACCTGCTGCGGCGGCAGGTCAACATCGTGGCCCAGGACACCTTCCTCTTCTCGGACACCATCGGCGACAACATCGCCTTCGGAGCCCAACGCGACGACGAGCAGTACGTCAGGACCATGGCCTCCATGGCCGGCGCCGACTCCTTCATCAACCGGATGCCCGAGGGCTATGACACCGTGGTGGGCGAGCGCGGGGTTGGCCTGTCGGGCGGCCAGAAGCAGCGGCTCAGCCTGGCCCGGGCCTTGGCTGACGACCCGGCCATCCTGATCATGGACGACACCACATCGGCCGTCGACATGGAGACCGAGGCCACCATCCAGCGGCATCTGCAGGAGATGGAGGGCACCAGGACCATGGTCACCATCGCCCACAGGATCTCCTCCATCAAGGATTCCGACCTGATTCTGGTCCTGGACCACGGCAGGATTGTGGAACGCGGGTCCCATGAAGAGCTGGTCCACGCCCACGGCCGCTACTACCGGATCTACCGCAAGCAGCTGGGGCTGCAATCCGGACAGTCGGCAGGGTTCTGACGCATCAGCAGGCATGGCAAGGTGAGACGATGAAGCAGCAAGAGCAACGTTCGGCAGGCACCACGCGCAGGAACACCTTTCGCGAGGACGAGGACCTGGAGGAGCAGATCAACTTCGGTGATATCAAGCGCATAGGGGCCTATCTGAAACCCTACCTGCGCCATGGGGTGATCATCCTGGCGGCGGTTCTGTCCATGAGCGCCATCGCCGTGGCCATTCCCTACATGACCAAGACCATGATCGACGCGGTCATCCCCTCCAAGGACCCGGTCCGGCTCTTCGCCCTGGGGGCGGTCTTTCTGTTGGCTATCGTCATCTACGAGCTCCTCCTGCGGTACCGGACGGTGGCCATCACCCAGGTGGGCCAGCTCATGCTCAAGGACATGCGCCGTGACCTCTTCACCCACATCCAGACCTTGCCTTTCTCATACTTCGACTCCAGGCCCCACGGCAAGATCCTGATCAGGGTGGTCAACTACGTCAACACGCTCTCGGATACCCTGAGCTCGGGTCTGATCAACGTGATCGCGGACATCTTCACCTTTTCGCTGACCCTGGTTGTCATGTTCGTCATCGACTGGAGGCTGACCCTCTGGTCCCTGGTCCTCATGCCCCTGCTGGTGCTCTATGTGCTGATTCTCCAGCGCTTCCAGCGGCGGGCCTACCAGCGCCTGTCCAACAAACAGAGCAATCTGAACGCCTACATCCATGAGTCCATCGCAGGGGTCAAGACCACGCAGACCTTCGTCAGGGAGCGCGAGCAGTTCCATACTTTCCAGGAGCAGCAGGGCCAGGTTCGCAGCGCCTGGATGCGGGCCGTGCACATCCAGTACCTGATGTGGCCAGGAGTGCAGAACATCTCCACCATCACCATCGCTCTGATCTACTATCTGGGGATCACCGGCCTGGGTGGCGTGCAGGTCACCACGGGCATGCTGATCGCTTTCGTCGGCTATGCCAACAACTTCTGGAACCCCATCATCAACATCGGCAACTTCTACAACCAGCTGATCACATGCTCGGCCTACCTGGAGCGCATCTTCGAGACCCTCGACGTCCGCCCTGGGATCGAGGACCGTCCAGGGGCCATAGAGCTGCCGCCGGTCAAGGGCAGGGTGGACTTCAACGACGTGGTCTTCAAGTACGAGCCCGGAGGCCGCAACATCCTCAACCTGGTGGACTTCCATGTGCCGGCAGGCAGCACGGTCGCCCTGGTGGGGCCTACGGGCGCCGGCAAGACCACCATCGTCAACCTTCTCTCGCGCTTCTACGACGTGACCGAGGGCAGCGTCTGCGTGGACGGGCATGACGTGCGCGACGTGACCCTGGACTCCCTGCGTCGGCAAATGGGGGTCATGCTTCAAGACACCTTCATCTTCACTGGCAACGTGCGCGAGAACATTCGCTACGGTCGCCTGGAGGCCACCGACCAGCAAGTCGAGGAGGCCGCAAAGGCCGTCCATGCCCACGAGTTCATCATGGAGCTGCCCGACGGCTACGATACCAAGGTCGAGGAGCGCGGATCCACCCTCTCCGCAGGTCAGCGGCAGCTGATCGCCTTTGCCAGGGTTCTGCTGGCCGACCCCCGAATCCTGATCCTGGACGAGGCGACCAGCAGCATCGACACCCGCACCGAGGAGGCCCTCCAGGCCGGACTGGCCCATCTGCTCAAGGGGCGGACCTCCTTCGTCATCGCCCACCGGCTGTCCACCATCGAGAATGCGGATCAGATCTTCTATATCGATCATGGGCAGATCGTGGAGCACGGCACCCACCAGGAGCTCCTGGCCAAGAGGGGCGCCTACTATCGGCTGCACGAGTCCCAGTACGCCATGATCCGCACAGCCAACGGTGACCAGGCGCAATCGACACAGCCTGGCGATGATGCCGGACAAAGCGGCAGCCGGGTTCCGCAGGATTCGACTGTCTCTGCCCAATAGCAGGCTGACCCATGTGTCGCCGTTGGTCCCCGACTAGCAGCATTACATCGTTATAAAATAAATAGTGACAAGGCAAAGCCGACAGGCTCGGCAGCCAGAGCAAAGGAGCAGACGTTGAGCGATACGGTTCACAAGGATGTCGAAGGAGCCGACCCCTACGGGTATCTGATGGTGCACTTCATCGAAGACCCCCAGGGGTATGCCGAGCGCCTCTACTTCGACCTGTCACGAGGCGACGACCCTCTGAGCTGGGATCCGCTGTACGGGGGCAGGCCGCTGCTGACCTCGCATCTGGGCACTACCGGCCTGCGGGATCCCTACATGGTGCGTGACCCGCGCAACGGCCGGGTCTATGTCATGGCTACCGATCTGCGGGTGTTCGGCGGCGATCAGTCAAAGGGCAGCGGCTGGGAGCACTGGTCCCGCCACGGCAGCACCAAGTTGATGATCTGGTCCACTGACGACCTGATTCATTGGTCAGGTCCCTGGCCGCTGGATGTGTCCTTGCAACAGGACGGCAGCAGGGTTCCGCTGGGCATGGCCTGGGCGCCGGAGTGCCTATGGGTGCCTGACTATGAGGGGCCGCGGCAGGGGGCCTTCGTCCTCTACTGGTCATCCAAGCTCTTTGACCAGGATGATCCTGACCATGCCGACCCGTCGGTATATGACCGGGTGCTCTGGGGGTCGACCACCGACTTCGCACAGGAGCACTTCCGCTATGGGGGAGTCTTTATCGATACCGGCCGCAATGCCATCGACACCACCATGGTCCAGCGTCCTCTGCCTGGGGGCGGCCTACGCACCTACCGGGCCACCAAGGACAACGGCTTTGGCCGGGGCATCTGGCTGGACAGCACTGACGATCCTCGATGGTGGCTGCCGCAGGCCCGGTGGACCACCGTCCAGGAGCAGATCGGCGCCGGCTGGTGCGCCGACGGCAACCCCTCGGGCGTAGAGGGTCCGGCCCTCTATGCCGACCATGCCCGGAACCGTTGGTACCTGCTGGTGGATGTGATTCCTTCAGTGGGCTACAGGCCCATGGTCAGCGATGATCCGGACGCCGGGTTCGACTACGCCCGGGAGCAGGACTTCCGCCTGCGCCCCCATACCAAGCACGGCGGGGTCCTATCCCTGACCCGGCAGGAATACGAACGTCTGCGCCCTCTGGCGCGACAGGACTGAAACAAAGCACTGAGAAAGGAGCAAGACATGGACAAGGCCTGGAGACCGCCTATGGGGTGGAACAGCTGGGACAGCTACGGGACCACCGTCACCGAGCAGGAGGTGCTGGACAATGCGCAGGTCATGCGCGACAGGCTGCTCCCGGCGGGCTGGGACACGGTCGTCATAGACATCGCCTGGTACGACCCGACCGCCAGGGCCCATGGCTACAACGCCAAGGCGCCTCTGGTCCTGGACGGCTATGGCCGGCAGCTGCCCGACCCGGTCCGGTTCCCTTCGGCGGCCGACGGCCAAGGGTTCGCTCCGTTGGCTGCTCGGATCCACGATCTAGGGCTGCGCTTCGGCATTCATGTCATGCGGGGCATCCCCAGGCTGGCGGTCGAGCGGGACCTGCCCGTCCTCGGCACCTCCTATACCGCCGCCCAGGTGGTTGACACCACCCATGTCTGTGCCTGGAATCTCGACAATTACGGTCTGGACCATTCCCATCCGGGAGCCCAGGCCTGGTATGACGCCCAGGTTGACCAGTTCGCACGTTGGGGGGTGGACTACCTGAAGGTGGACGATATGCAGGTCCCTTTCATGGACCGGGAAATCGACGCCTACGCCTGTGCCATCAGCAAGGCCGAGCAGGCCCATGGCCATCCCATGACCCTCTCCCTGTCCCCGGGCACCCGGGTGCCCACCACCCATCTTGGCTTCCTGCGGGATCACGCCCAGCTCTGGCGGATTTCGGACGACCTCTGGGATCGTTGGCAGGACCTTTACGCCCAGTTCGCCCGTCTGGCCCGCTGGGCACCTTTGCAGAGCACAGGCCACTGGGCCGATGCGGACATGCTGCCTCTGGGGCATATCGGACTGCGGGCCGAGCGGGGCGGGGACCGGTCCAGCCTCCTGACGGCCGACGAGCAACGCACCATGCTGACCCTTTGGGCCATGGGGCGCTCGCCGCTGACGGTGGGCGGCGACCTCCCCAGCAGCGATGAGGCCATTCTGTCGCTGCTGGATAACCCAGCCTTGGAGGAGGTCACCGCCGGTTCGGCCGACAATGGTGAGATCATCCGAGAGCCGGTCGAGAGTGGGGACGGCCAAGACAAGAAGATCCTAGGCGAGGAGATCGTCTGGAGGGCCCTGGCCAGCGACTGGGCCGACGGAACCCCCTCGGGCCATGACGGCGGGGTCTATGCAGCTGTCTTCTGGACCGGGGATCGCCCCCGGCGAGTCAGGACGGCCCTGTCCTCCCTTGTGGGCCTGGACGGGGCGAACGAGGCCTGGACCCCGGTCGACCTGTGGGGGAACCGGACCACTGAGCCCGCCCAAATCAGCCTGGAAGGACAGGGTGCCGACCGTGAGCTGGCGGCTCTTGTGCCTGCACACGGCGTGGTCTGGGTGGCTCTGGATCCACGCTGAGGCTGATCAGCGCTTGGAGCCCCAGATGCAGACGTTGTTGCCCAGGGCGCTGAAGGTCATGGCCATGCGGTGATCCTTGTCCCTGGGCAGCCGGGCGAAGACCCCCTGGTAGCTCACGGTCCCGTCCTCCTCCTTGAGGTCCATGGACAGCCGTTCCCGGTCGTCGACCTGCCAGTGGCCCTGGCGTGCTCCGGTCACCTTGCCGCCGGGCTCCAGACGGATGTCCACAGCCTTGACCACGCCCCGGTATTGGGTGCTGTGAGTGTCGGTCACCTTGCGCGGTCCCTTGAAGAAGATGGTCGGATCATGCTCCACTAGCTCATAGGTGCCGGCCTCGTCCTTGGCGCTGTATGGGCCGCCGGCCTTGGTGCCCAGATACTCATAGGGGGCCGCCACCAGCCACCCGTCTGCTGTGGGCATCAGCTGCCGGACGCGGATCTGATGCTCCTCCTTGCGGTCGGAGAATCTGGTGTGATAGATCACGTAGTCTCGGCCGTCCTTGTCGTGCAGAGCCGTGTTCCCGCCCTGCGAGACCTCGATGTCGCCCTGCTTGTCTCCGCTCCACTGGTAGGAGCCCATCAGGCGGATGCCTGTCTCGCTGGTCCAGTTGTCGGCCTCGCCGCTGGTGGCGATGGCCGGGTTGCCCTGCTGGTCCAGATAGGGGCCGGTGATGGAGTCCGAGCGGAACATCCGCATCTGGTAGCCTCCGGTCTGCACCAGCTTGCCGTAGGAGAGGAAGAGGTACCAGTGGCCGTTGGTGTGCAGCAGCGCCGATCCTTCGCCTGAGTTGCCGAAGCCTCCGGCGAGTTTGTGTCCGTAGTAGGCGTCGGACTGGTTGGCCTGGGTGGGGTAGGTGGTGGAGTAGTCGCGCAGACCGGTCTTGGGGTCCAGCCGGATCATCCAGATGCCGCCGAACCAGGAGCCGAAGCTCATCCACAGCCCCCCCCCCCCCTGCCCGTCATCCTTGACACAGGCGTCAATCGCATTGATGCCCGTATCCGTGTAGGACTGATAGCGGTCCAGCTTCGGGTCCGGGCCCAGCACCTTGGGAACGTCGGTGTGCATGTAATTGGCCCGTGTGAAGCCGGAGTAGACCACTGGTCCTGCATAAGTCCAGTCGCCGTCCACCCGGTCGGCGGTCAGCAGGACGATGACCGAACGATGCTCGGCCCCGTTCAGGCTCAAGTACATGCACCACTTCTTCATGGTGGCGTTGTAGTAGACGTCAGGCGCCCACATGTTGCCGGTCACGTCCGGGTTGGAGGACTGCTTGGGCCAGTCCTTCCAGATCTGGGCAAAGATCTTCTTGTAATCGCGGCTCAGGTTGTTGGTGAATGGGGTCCAGTTGACCAGATCTGTGCTGCGGGCATAGGCCCGGTGCGAGCCGAAGACGTAGTAGCTCTTGCCGGAGCGAACCAGGGAGGGGTCGTGGACCGAGACGCGCTTGGGTTCCTGGGTGGCGGCGGCTTTTGTGCCGCTGGCTGACGGCTGCTGGTTCGAGCAGGCGCCCAGTGCCCCTGTCAGCAGCACCGCCAGACCCGCCGTCAGGGCAGTCAGGGCCTTGATGGCCCGTCCGATGCGTTTGGGTCTTCTCATGGTTCCTCGCTTTCCGTGAAGGCAGCCCGATCGACATCGATGACGACCCGCGGCGCATGGCCGACCTTGCGAAGTCGGTTCGGATGAGCAAACAGCCCGGCCTCATCCATGCGGTCATCAGGCGTCGTGGACTGATCTCCATGTATAATTTCTATCGTTAGAAACGATAGTCGTCGGCGTTGAAGCCGGCAAGCCGGATGGAAGGAATCGTCATGGGTGAGGATGTTCTGGACGGTGGACGAGAATCTGGGGATGGGGTTGCGCTCATGTGCTACACCCGGCGTCCCACTGATCGGCAGGAGGCCAACAACGAAGATGTCGCTCTGAGCATGCACCTGGCCCTGCGATCGCGGGCGACCGGCCGTTGGGAGCCCCTGAACGGCGGCTACGGCATCTTCTTCGCTGCTGCTGTGCCCACCAAGTCTGTGCCGGATAGTGCCCGTGGGGCCTGCACGGCCGGGGCTGCCCTGCCAGGCGAGGCAGCACCGCAAGAGGGCGGGCACAACCCTGGACTGGACGCTCAGCAAGGCGAAGGGTCCAATGCTGATGCTGATGGCGACGACAATGTCGACGATGGCCAGGCATCCCAGGCGGCCCAGGAACTGGCGGTGGTCCCAGGGCAGGATCTGGTCCTCAAGAGCCTGATCGACCCCTTCCTGCTGCCCCTGAGGGACGGCGCCTTCGTCATTCTGGCCACCAGGGTGGCCAGGGGCGGCCAGTCGGACGGCTCCCAGGCCGACTCCTTCCTGACGGCTCTTTCGCCGGACCTGCTGACCTACCGACGGCTGCCACAGGTCCATATCCTGGGCGCTCATGGGATCCACCGGCCCAGGGCGCGGCTTCTGGACGATGGCCAGGGCTGCCGGCTTTACTGGGACGACGACCGCGGGCGGCTGTGCACGGCCACGGTGGACGATCCGACGCGGATGGGCATGGTGGCCGACATGAAGATCCTGGAGGATGACGATTCTCTGGTCCAGGGCGACCCCCTGTCCATGGACCGGCGGCGCGCCCTGGAGGAGGACTGCGGCATGAAGGGCATTCTGGCCGGCAATGTGGTGCTGATCCGCGCCGATTGCGAGCGCGGCCTGCTGGAACGGTTCGGCCGCATCTATAACACCGGCGTGAAAGTGGATCCGGTTCAGGTGTTCCGAGGCGACGGTCTGGAGTCGGCCCGGCAGGCCCAGGCACGGCTCCTCTACAGCGATGGGTCTGCCGCCTTGCGCGGGGTGGACTGGGATCAGAGCCAATTGGATCGTCTGGCCAGTGACCTGGCCCTGGGTCGTCTGAATCATGGAGAGACCAGGCTGATAGGCGGACGGGTCCGGCAGACGGCTTACCCGGTCCCCTTCGCTCGGCAACGTGCCGATCCCTCCATTTTCCGCTGGTCCTGGAGGGGCCGGCGCCTGTTCATGTTCATCGCCACCGAGGATGCGGATGGCAATTGCGTCGACCCCTTGAACGGGCACACGCACATGCCCCTACGGGTCGCTGACACCATCGAAGGCCTGAGCGATCAGGCCGGCGGTCATGAAAAGGAGGTGGACCTGCTGCGCAGGGGCGATCGCAACAGCGAAGGCCGAGTCATGACCGGCTGTTTCTGGGCCCCGGAGATCCATCTGATCGGAGGCAGGCTCTCCATCCTCTTCATGCCTTGCTTCGATGGTCCGCGGACCAACCCTGACGGGACCGCCAACGATCGGGCCGGGAAGCCGGACATGTGGACGGGCTGCTGCCATATCATGCAGCTGCGCCGCGACGACCAGGGCCGGGATCTGGACCCTCGCCAGCCTGAGAACTGGGACAGCCCCCGACCCATTCTGCGGGCCGAAGGCACCCCTCTCAACCCCATCCAGCGCATCAGCCTGGACATGACGGTCCTGCACGATACCGGCCGCTGGTATTACGCCTGGCAGCAGCTGGGCTCGGTCTGGATCGCCGCCTTCGACCCTGCCCGCCCCGACCGTCTGACCAGCACGCCACGCCAGATCATCGTCCCCGAGTTCGCCTGGGACAACATGATTGCTGAGGGGCCCAATGCCGTGATCCACGACGGCCTGATCTTCCTAATTTATTCCGGCTCCCTGGTGGGCATCGACTACACCACCGGACTGGTGACCGCGCCGGCCGGTGTTGGGGCCGATCTATGCGATCCCGGCGTGTGGAAGAAGCTGGACTACCCATTGCAGAAGTCCGGGAAGTACAATGGCTATTGGCAGCTGGGCACCGGCCACGGTATGTGGTCCCAGGACGAAGACGGCACCATGATCTACGTTTTCCACAATGCCGAGCATGACCAGGACCGCTACCTTGGCCGCGACAGTCAGGTACGACGGGTACATTGGTCCGCTGAGGGGATGCCCGTATTGGATATGCAAACGGATGAGGAGCTCGACCCCACCCGTGCCACGGTAACCTTGGAGGTTAGGGTCTTATGAGTTTAGCCGATTCCCCCGGCACAGGACGTGGTTCCACCCCGACTATGAAGGATGTGGCCCAGGCCGCAGGAGTGTCGGTCAAGACCGTCTCCAATGTGGTCAATGACTATGAATTCGTCTCCAAGGCTACTAGAGGCAAGGTCAACAAGGCCATAGAGGAGCTGGGCTACCGGGTCAATGTGCCGGCCAGAAACCTGCGGCTGGGCTTCACGGGGATGATCTCTTTGGCCATACCTGATCTGGCAATGCCTTACTTCGCTCAGCTCTCCTCCTTGGTCATCGAGGAGGCCAAGAAGCTGGGCATGCGGGTTCTGGTGGAGCCCACCCTCTACTCGCGCGAGGGTGAAATCGAGGCTCTGCACGGCTCCCAGCGATCCATGATCGACGGCCTCATCTACAGCCCGCTGGAGCTGGGCATGGACGATCTGGACCAGCTGCGGGTGGACTATCCTCTGGTGGTTGTGGGGGAGCGGATCTTCAGCGATCAGTTTGATCATGTGGCCACGGAGAACGTGGAGGGCGCCAAGCACGCCACCGCCTATCTGATTAACACTGGTTGCCGTCGGGTGGCGGTCATCGGCACCCATCCCGGCGAGAAGCTTGGTTCGGCTGCTCTTCGCTTGGAAGGGTACAGACAGGGTCTTGAGGAGGCCGGCCTGGACTACGATCCCCGGTTGGTGGCCCCATCGCGCATGTGGCATCGCATCGACGGGGTCAACGCCATGAATGCCCTGCTGGACCAGGGCATTGTCCCCGACGGGGTGGTGGCCCTGAACGACATGCTGGCGGCAGGGGTTCTGCATTCCATACAAATGCATGGCATGTCGGTGCCGGACGACATCTCGGTAATCGGTTTCGACAATTCCGATGATTCCCAGTATCTGTCGCCCTCGTTGACCAGTATCTCGCCCGGGCTCAAGGCCGTGGCCAGGCTCTCGGTCCGTGTTCTCAAGGACAGGATCAATGGGGTCCAGCCGCTGAACACCAAAGAGGGCGAGCACGTCTTCCGCAAGGTATCCTCCTCGCTGGTGGTCCGCAATTCAACCCGTGCCCTACCCGGAAACGAGATCGCCGTCTGATCGCTGATGTGCTTTTTCGGGTGTCTTGGATTTCTGAATTTCTAACGTTATAATATACTGAAGACGTTCTCAAATGATTTGATGCGGCACCGGCGGGCCATGGAGGCCTGCCGGTCGGAGCGCGGCCGCTCCGATGCCGATGCGGAAAGGTGTGAACATGCGTCATCAATCGTCATCAGACGCAGGACGACGGAGCCGAGGAGGGGTTGCAGCGGCGGCCCTCGTGGGCATGATACTGGCGGGCGGCACAGTCGCGTCTCCAGCCTGGGCTGATCAGTCCCCAGCAGATGGCAGCGCTACAACCAGGATGTCCGCCAGTCAGCCGCAGCCCCTGCTCGGCTACGATTTTTCAGCCCTTGCCGCAGGAGCCAAGGAGGCAAACAATACTGTCACAGGCTCATCCTTTGGCCCGGCCCGCATCCTGGATGCCAATGGCCGGCCGACAGGGGCGGCCAAGAACGACGATGCGCTCCTGTTCGATGGATCCACTTATGTCAAGCTTCCCGATGACATACTGAGCGGACACGCCAGCGCCACGGTGTCCATCCGCGTGCGCAACGACCGGTTCAACGCCTCAGGCCCCTGGACCTATCTCTGGTCGCTAGGGGGGACCGGCCAGCAGGCTGTCGGCTCCTGGACCGCCTCCACCCATACCTCCCTGTACACCTCCATCACTTCCAAGGCCAACGGCCAAGGCGAGACATATCTGCCGGCATCCAAGAACCTGCCCAATGACCGCTTCTCCACGTTGACCGCCACCATCGACGGCAAGAACAACATGGTTCGGCTCTATATCAACGGTTTGCAGGTGGCTGAGGGCAAGGCCACGGTCAATCCCGCCGCCTTTGGAGACCACCACCACAACGTAATCGGCCAGTCCCGATACCCCGGCATAGGCGACGCCCTCTTCCATGGCGCAGTGCAGTCATTTGCCGTCTATCCGCAGGCCCTGAATGCCGACCAGATCGTCGCCACCCTGCCCTCGGAGGACCTTGGAGATCTGATCAACCAGCAGGCCGCATCACTGGCGGTTCCCGCAGCCGTAGACGGTGATTTCAACCTGCCGGTCTCAACTACTGTCGCCTCGGTGGGGTGGACCTCTTCTGCGCCTGGAACAGTCAGTGTCAATGCTGCCACCGGGAGGGCCCATGTGGTCCCCGGCAAGCGGGATGTCCCAATCACGCTGACGGCCCGGCTGCAAGCGAGCAAGGCCTCGAGGTCCTCCCGAGACGCTAAAGCCATCCAGCAGGACTACCGGCTTATTGTCAGGGGTACATCCAAGGACGGTCAGAACGCCTACTCGCGCGTCTCTGTGCATGACCCTTCCGTGGTCAAGGCCGGAGGGCGCTACTATGTCTTCGGCTCGCATCGGGCCTGGGCCCGCAGCACCGACCTCAAGCATTGGGAGCCATTCACCAACAATCTGAGCCGGGATTACCAGCGCATTCTGGATCCTATCTGGAAGGCATGGCCCAAGCAGTCCTCCAACCCGGACGTGACCGGCAACATGTGGGCGCCCGAGGTCTACTACAACGCCACCATGAAGAAGTGGTGCATGTACCTGAGCCTGAACGGGGGAGGGTTCCCCTTCCAGAAGTCGGTCATCGTCCTGCTGACGGCCGACGACATCGAGGGGGACTGGAGCCTGGTGGGCCCAGTGGTCTACTCCGGCTTCCAGAAGTCCAACGTGGAGGCTACTGACGTTCCCAAGGTGCTGGGCCCCAATGCCGATTTGTCGCGTTATGCCAGCCTCACGGATACGGGCATCAATGCGATTGACGCCTGTGTCAAGGATGACGGGCAGGGGGGCCTGTGGATGAGCTTCGGCTCCTGGTTCGGCGGCATCTGGATGATCCGGCTGGACCCCAAGACCGGCCTGCGCGACTACTCCACCACCTACCCCACCCAGGCCAACCAGTCCGACGCCTACTACGGGCACAAACTCGCCGGAGGCTTCGGCAACTCAGGCGAAGGCACCGCCCTGGTCCGTCAGGGTGACTGGTGGTATCTGATGCTTTCTTACGGCGGACTCGGGCAGACCGGGGGCTACCAGATGCGTGAATTCCGCTCCCGTTCCATTACCGGCCCCTACATGGACCAGAACGGCAAGCCGGCCGTCTATGGGCGTGCAATGAACGATCTGGATGCCAACCGGGGTCTGCGGATCGACTCCTCCTTCGCCCAGCCTGGACAGGACCAGGTGCTGACCTCCCAGGGAGGCAATGCGCTGTTGATTGACGAGGATCGCGTCTTTAACGTTTACCATACTCGCTTCGTGCGCGCTGCGGGCAACTTGGAGGAACATCAGGTCCGGGTCAAGCAGATGGTCCAGACCCCTGACGGATGGCTGGTCATGACGCCCTTCGAATACCGGAATCCGGTGGGCAGGGTCTCCTCCAGCCAGGTGGTCGGCGACTACCAGGTGGTGGTCCATGATCCGGTCCGTTACTATGCGGGATCCGGCCTGCTCAGCCCGGCAATCTACCGGTCCGTGTCAGTGAGCCTGCTGGCTGGCGGTCGGCTGGGCGGCCAGGTGCAGGGCTCTTGGACGGCGACTGGTGGCGATCTGACCATCAAGGTGGACTCGGCGGATCCGGGCACTCTGTTGCACGGCGTCTATCGGGCCAGGCTGGGCCGACAGCTTGATGAGCAGGGCCATCCGGTCGTCTTCTTCTCAGGATTGGGCGGCGATGTCTTCACCGATGCCGGTGCCGATGTCTCCCAGGCAGCAGGTGCCGCGGCCATCTGGGGCTCGCGTCCCCTGGCCGGTCCCAAGGTTCAAGAGGAGGCCGATGGCGATAGCGGTCATGCGACTGTTCCCGCCGCGGACTCCACTCGTGCACCTGCAGGTCGGTCCGGCAAGGAAGGCAAGGCTGGTCGTCTTCCCTCGGCCGGATCGGCCCTGTCGGCTCCCGTCGCAGCCGCATCCGCGGCCCTTGTCTTGGGTCTGGGCGCACTGGTGTTCACTGCCATTCGCCGAGCCCAAGGCTGAACCCGACCGGGCCCACTGCCCAAGCCGCCCTCCGCCTTCGAATTCGAGCGCCCGGCGGAGGGTGGGCAGCTCGCTGATATTCAACGTTGTATATTGGTCATATAGACCAGTACCTCCGTCTTCGTGATAGGAACACATGATGAGCGCATACCACAATCCCCTGGTACTCCAGCGGGCCGATCCCTGGGTCATCAGGCATAGGAACCTCTACTATTTCACCGCCTCCTACCCGGCCTACGACAGAATCATCCTGCGCGCCGCCGCCAGGCTGGACGACCTGCAGGCCGCCCCTGAGCGCACCATCTGGCACAAGCACGAGTCCGGCCCCATGAGCAGGTATATATGGGCGCCCGAACTCCACCGGATCAGTGGGGCTTGGTATATCTACTTCGCGGCTGCCGAGGAGGACTTCGGCTCCGCCGATCTGCCCACCCATCGCATGTATGTGCTGGAGAATACCGGCAAAGACCCCATGGATGACGAGTGGATCGAGAAGGGGCAAATCCACACCCCGATCGACTCCTTCTCCCTGGATGCCACCACAGCGGTGATCGGGGGCAGCCAGTACCTGATTTGGGCCCAGAAGGATCCAGCCATCGAGGGCAATTCCAATCTCTACATCGCCCGCATGGCCAATCCCTGGACCCTGGCCACTGATCCTGTCCTGCTCTCCAAGCCCGAATACGACTGGGAATGCATTGATTTCAAGGTCAACGAGGGCCCGGCTGTCATGCTTCACCAGGGCATGATCTACCTGACCTACTCGGCCTCGGGCACCGGGGTCCCTTACGCGGTGGGCATGCTGACCGCCTGTGAGGATGCCGACCTGCTGGATCCTGCCAGTTGGACCAAGAGCGATCACCCCGTCTTCAAAACGGCTGAGGAGAACCATCAGTATGGGCCCGGCCACAACTGCTTCACAGTCAGCGAGGATGGCAGCCAGGACCTGATGATCTATCATGCTCGCAACTACACACATATCGAGGGTGATCCCCTCTTCGATCCCAACCGCCATGCCAGGGTTGGACTGGTCACTTGGACCGACCATGGCCCGGACTTCGGACGACCGCTGCCTGATGATCGGTGGACCCCGACGAGCCGCCAGATCCTGCCTCCCGATGGCAGCCATTGAGCGGTATAACCGGGCTATGCCCGACACGCTTGTACATCGTTGGAGAAGAGAGTAATATATCATTTGCAACGTTAGAAAGATGTCGGTTTACAAAGGCGTGGGCTACGTTCACGTATCTGGGAGCGTGACCAGGCGATGCAAGCCATTGGACCAGATGGGCAGGACATGGTTGTTTCGGCCGTCATCGGTTCCTTTGTAACCGTTGCTTGATGTCGAAAGGACAGAGACAATGAAGGCAATCAGAAAGGCTGCGGTAGCCGCGATCGCGCTCGCCACGCTCAGCACCGTGGGGCTCTCGGCCTGCGGTTCCGGCAGTGGTGGCAAGGATGCCAAGGGCAAGGACGGCGTTACCAACATCGTCATGTGGCACGGATTCTCCGAGGCCGATGGCAAGACTCTGAAAAAGATCGTCGAGAACTTTAACAAGTCCCAGAAGAAGTACCACATCGACGCCCAGCTGCAGCCCTGGAGCACCATCGGCGAGACCATGGTCACCAAGGTCACCTCGGGCGACGGCCCGGACTTCGTCACCACCGGCGCCGACAACGGCCAGGGCTGGTCCATAGACGGCACCTTCCAGTGCGTGCAGGACTTCTATGACGATCCCTCCAACGAGACCAAGAACTACCTGCCCAACGTGACCAAGCAGACCGAGTTCACCATCGACGGCAAGAAGCAGCAGTGCGCGGTTCCCATGGGCTACGCGCCCACTACCGTCTGGTACAACACCGATATGTGGAAGGCTGCCGGCCTGACCGACCAGGATTATCCCAAGACTTGGGACCAGCTCCTGGATGTGGCCAAGAAGTTGACCAAGGGTGACGGTTCCCAGTACGGCATGGCCCTGTCCGACTCGGGATGGGCGGCCTTCATGAAGGGCAACGGCACCGGCCTGTACAGCACCAAGGGCAAGGTCACCATCAACTCCGAGCAGAACAAGGCCTTCCTGCAGAAGATGCGCGAGTTCTACAAGGGTGGTTACTCCAAGACCGGCATGGATGACACCGCTGCACGCGAGTCCTTCGAGTCCGGCCAGTCGGCCATGGTCATCGTCGGCCCCTGGGAGGACCAGGCAGCTACCGACAAGGGCATCAAGCACGATCTGTTCCCCGTGCCCAACGGAGACGGCACCTATGTCTACCCCGACGGCAAGAAGGGCTCCAACACCGGTTCCACCGGTCTGTATTGGTGGGTCACCTCGCAGGTCAAGGACGAGGCCAAGAAGAAGGGCATCTACGCCTTCTTCAAGTACTACAACAACCATGACAACCAGGTCATGTGGTCGCTGGGCTCCGCCTATCCGCCCAACAACAAGACCGTGACCACCGACGAGCTCTCCAAGCGCCCCCTGATCGCCAAGGTCTCCGAGAATACGGACAACTCCTACATCGGCATTGCCGGCCTCAAGGGCGGCTTCGCGGATATCTCGTCCACCCTGGATTCGGTGACCCAGAACACCGCCCGCACTGACGATGACATTTCCGCCTCGCTATCCAAAGCCTCCAACAAAATCCAGAAGTATCTGGATGAGTACAAGGCTGAGGACTGATTGAACATCCGCCCCTGAGGAGTCGGCCTGGCGGCCTGCAGCGCCGTCGGCCGGTCCCTCATGGCTGACCGTCGCCCGGGCCCGGCGTCCGGGCGGCACTTTGGAGTACCTATGTCCACTACCACTGGGATCCCATCCGCGCAGGGCGCCGACGCGGTCATCAAGGACAACAAGAAGACCCTTTCCAGGCGCAATATCCGGATCGGGCTTAGCTTCATAGCCCCGGCCCTGATCGTCCTGTCGGTCTTCGTCTTTTACCCGACCATCAAGACCTTCTTCACCTCGCTGACTACCGACCGCATCAACCGCAAGGGCATCTTCGTCGGTCTGCACAACTACGTCGAGCTTTTCACCAACGCGGACTTCTGGACCGACTTCCGCAACACGGTCATCTACGCGGTCGTCTACGCGCCGTTGGTGGTCATCGTGGCCCTGGCCTTCGCCCTGTTGCTCAACCGCAAGGACATCAAGGGGGTCGGCTTCTTCCGCACCTGCCTGTTCATGCCCTACATCATCTCGCTGACTGTGGCCTCCATCGCCTGGAGCTTCCTTCTCTCGCCATCACTGGGTCTCATACCCTACTGGGGCAAGGTGCTCTTCGGCATCCAGCACATGGATCTGCTGGGAACCAAGTCCACGGCCCTGGCCACCATCATTTTCATCACCGTATGGAAGAACTTCGGCTATTTCATGGTCATCTTCCTGGCCGGCCTGCAGGGGATCAACCCGGACCTGTACGAGGCGGCCTCCCTGGATGGAGCCAACGCCTGGCAGCGCTTCCTGCACATCACCCTGCCAGGGCTGATGCCCACCTTTAACTACGTGGTCATCTTCGGACTGATCGGATCCTTCCAGGTCTTCGACCAGGTCTTCATCCTGACATCCGGAGGCCCCGACCGCGCCACGGAGACCATCGTCTACCGCATCTACACCGAGGCCTTCGGCAACGGCAAGATGGGCTATGCATCGGCCCTGTCCTATGTCCTGCTGATCATGACGCTGATCATCGGCGTTATCCAGCTGGTCTGGAACAACAAGCATGAGAAGGAGGAAATCGGATGAGCCAGTCGACTCCTACCGCAATCGAGCACGATAAGCTGCTCAGGAGGGCCCATGCCCGACACATGGTGGCCAGGGTCCTGACCTACTTCCTGCTGATCCTGATGACGGTGATCATCATCTTCCCCTTGCTGATCGTGCTGATCACCTCCTTTACGCCCAACAAGCTGACCCAGACCTGGCCGCCCAAGGTGATTCCCTCCTCATTCACCCTGGACAACTACACCTCGCTCTTCCAGCGGATGCCCATCGGCAAGCAACTGATGAACACAGTGATTTTCGCCGGTGCTGTGACGGTCTTCTCGGTCTTCTTCGACTCCCTGGCCGCCTACGGGCTCTCTAGGATCGACTTCAAGGGGCGCGGCTTCCTGCTGGGAATCCTGATCGCCACCATGATGATCCCTGGCATGGCCCTGCTGATCCCGGTCTACAAGCTGCTGGCAAGCATGGGTCTGGTCAACTCTTACTGGGGCATCATCATCCCCAGGCTGGCTGATGTGGGCGGCATCTTCCTGATGCGGCAGTTCTTCATCTCCCTGCCCAAAGATCTGGACAACGCGGCTCGCATCGATGGTGCCGGCGAGTTCCGCATCTTCTGGCAGATTATCCTGCCCAACGCCAAGTCCTCGGTGCTGGTAGTGACCATGTTCAACTTCATGGGCAACTGGAACGACCTGCTCTGGCCATTGATCATGACCAGCCGCCCGGAGACAAGGACCATCACTGCCGGTCTGGCCATGCTGACCGGCCATGGCTCCTCGGTCACGCCCTATGGCGTGGTCATGGCAGGCGCCCTGATCTCGGCACTGCCCTTGCTGGTCATCTTCTTCTTCATCCAGAAGAGCTTCGTGCAAGGCATCGCCATGACCGGCATCAAGTGATCGACGAGGCTATCATTATCGGCACCGGGCCCAGGGCCCTTTGAGGGGTGGGCCACTGCGCCTGGTGTCCAAGGGGTTGACGGGGATGACCAACCCCCATCGGCCCCTTGTTCGTTCTGGATCTAGACTGGGCTGGTAAGCGTCGCGGACGGGGAGGTCAGGCATGGATGAGCGTCAGAGCGATCAATATGGGCTGAGCTCCGACCAGCAGGATGCCTTGGGGGTTCTGGCATCGGAGGATCCCCACGCCGGACAGTCCAAGTGGACCATCTTCAGGCACTTGCCGCCGAATGAGCGTTGGTCATACCTCGCCCAGCACTTTCTTCCTGGTATTCTGGCCGCCGGTCTGGTACTGGCCCTGCTGGTCGGCCTGGTCGTCACCAGACTGACCAGGCTGCCGGACCCGCTTCTTTTCAGTTCAGGGCTTCAACATGAGCGCCCATGAGGAGGGGTTTGACCGCATCAAACAGGGATTCATGCGCGACCGGGGAATCAAGGATGGGCGGCTGGTGGACATGGAGGCGACCCTGACGCTGAATGGCCAGGGCTACGACGATTCGGCCAAGGCCATGACCCGGGTCACTGAAGGCCAGATCAACATGGTGATCGCCCCGACGGGCCTCTTTCCGATCTGTGTAAGCGCGGGCTGGTGGCTAAGCCCTCGCAAGGATTGAAGGGCGGTGACCTGCGGCGGTTAGCCAGCCAAGGCGTTCTGGTGGACTCCAAGGGACGGCGGGTATCGAATCCGTCCCATGCCATGGGACTGGATCTTTCCCGCTCATCGCGCTGGAGGCAGGTGCCCGGCCTGTCTGATCACGCCATCCTGGGGTTGAGCAACGTAGCCGACACCATAACCTACGTCCGGGCCTGCATCGACTATATGGATTTCGGCTGAGTTCCCGGGTCCCTTTGAACCGTGTCTGCAGCATGGATTCCCAGGGTGGATTCCCGCTCCAGCAGATGGTAGCCCACGATCGCTCTGCGAGGGGTTCGGCCCGGATCTTCCTGACCCTCCTGCTGACCCACATGATCCAGCATCATGGAAATGGCCATCCGCGCCATCTCAGTGAAATCCACTGCCACGGTGGTCAGGGTGGGGACGGAGTAGGCTCCCGGTTCAATCCCCTCGAAGCCGGTGATTGCGACATCCTTGGCCACCTGCTGGATTGTTAGGGCGCTGTTGTGGCTGGAACGTACGAAGAGCCTGTCAAACTTGTAGGAGTGCAGTTCCTGGATCTGGCGGAGCTCATTGGTATTGTCATACCGGCTGATCAGGATAAGCAACTTCAGATTCCTGGCGTAGTAGCCGTTCTCCAGGTTCGGCACGATCATGTAAAGATGCCGGACCGACCCGAGCGCAGGGCACGTGCGATACCTTGGTGGAGTAGTGGAGCGGCCCCGCGTTGCGCCGCCGGTCATCGGGATCTATGTCATGTACCTGCATGTGGACGGAGAGGAATTGTCGTCACGCTCATGTGGGCATTGCTGACAGGTATGGGCCTACGCGTGCTCGAACCTGCCAAGAAGCGAGTCAGCGGGTCAGAGTCCGCTTCAAAATCCGATACTCGCTCTCGGTGATGGGCATGATGGAGCCATGGCGCTTGGTCAGTCGGCCGAAGTCCATGTCGTTGACCAAGGTCCAGTCCTGAGGCTCTCTGGAGGACAGGTCGGCCGAGCGGAAGGGCAGATAGCCCCGGCCCTCGGCAAACTGGTCGCAAATCAGGCCGAAAGGCATGGCCCGTCCGTCAGGCCCAGCGGCATCGGCATCGTTGTAGAGGAAGAGCTCAGGGCCCTCCAAATAGCGTGAGGAGTAGCGTCCCTGGCCGAAGATGTCGGTCAGGTTGGACAGGTAGGACCAGGCTTGGTCATCGTCCGTGCGCACCAGCTCATGGGTGGCCGCATAGGGATTGAGGGTGCATTCCAAGGTGATTTGATCATCCTTGGAGGCCCGGTACCACCAGCCGTCGGGCGCCTTGAGCATGGTTGTGTCGATGATCCCGTTGCTGCGGTCGATCCACTTGACCGGGCGGGAGAAGGTGATCAGGTCAGTGCTGATGGCGTAGTACATGTTGATGCCGTTGCCCAGCTCGTTGGCCAGGTCGGCCGCAGCCGGGTCTTTGGCGCTGTCGGCTGCAGCCGTGGCCCAGAAGACTATCCATTGCTCCCTGTCGGCATCCCAGCAGGCCTCCGGCGCCCAGGCCATGCCGGCCTTGGGAATGGCTGAGGCCACATCCACCAGGCGCGGCCTGCCCCAGTGGGCCAGGTCAGGCGAATCCCAGATGACCAGGCCGGTGGATCCGTCCACGGTGGCCCGGCCCTCCTGCCAGCCGCCCCTGTGGAAGACGGACAGATCGGTGGCGATGATGTGGAAGAGGCCGTCTGGTCCCCGGACGACATAGGGGTCGCGCACGCCGCCCTCGCCCTCGCTCCAGGTCAGCACCGGGTCTCCCCGGGCCCGCAGGTCATGCCAGTGCAGGCCATCGCGACTGAGGGCGAAGTAGAGCTGCTCGTCCGTCTCGGTCTGTTCGTGTCCGGTGAAGTGAACGAAGAGGTAGGCACTGGTCGCCTCGAACGAGGGTTGCCAATCCGTAGACATGTTCCACCTTTCCTGCTTACGGCAACGGTACCGCGGCGGCGGGCGCTTCTTCGCCCCTTCGTTCCGGCCGTTCCAGGGCCGTCATGGGCGATTCTAGCTGCCGCCCTTCCTTTTGGCAGAGCCGGTCGTCCGGGCGGGTCGCGGTTTGGGCCGCACGGGTTCCTAGACTGTGGACCATGAGCAGGCATCATCGCGACCGCAGCTGGGCTCCCGACCCCGAGCCGCTGCCCGAAGGCATTGAAGTCATCGACGATCATACCCACATGGCCTCCGTGGTCCCCTTCGCCCAGGAGATGGATCGGCAGGCCAGGGAGCGCGGGCAAAATCCGGTCCCCGTTCGCACGGTCGACCAGCAGCTGGAAAGGGCCCGGGCTGTGGGCGTGGTCGGGGCCATCGACGTAGGCTGCGAGCTGCCCCATCTGCAGACGGCTGTGGACCTGGCCCTGGCCCATCCCGGGGTGGTTCACGCGGCCCTGGCCATCCATCCCAATGAGGCCGTCCTGCACGGCCATCGAGGGGTGCCGGGGCCGGATGGACTGCCACTGCAATATCAGCCCTGGCATGAGGTTTCTTTCGAGCAGGCGCTTGAGGAGGTCGCCCGTCTGGCTCGCGCATATCCCGACCAGGTGGTGGCCATCGGGGAGACGGGCATGGACCTCTTCCGAACAGGACAGGGGGCCGAAGAAATCCAACGCCAGGCCTTCCGCGAACACATCGCCCTGGCCAAGGAGCTGGACCTGCCTGTGCAGATCCACGACCGCGACGCTCACCGCCAGGTCGTCGAGACCCTGCTGGAGGACGGCGCTCCCGAGCGCACGATCTTCCACTCTTATTCGGGGGATGCGAAGATGGCTCAGGTCGCTGCCGAGCATGGCTGGTATTTGAGTTTCTCGGGGACAGTCTCCTACAAAGGCAACGAGGGAATCCGCCAGGCCCTGTCTGTGGTCGGCATGGACCACATCATGGTGGAGACCGATGCGCCCTATCTGAGTCCCATGCCCTACCGGGGGCGCACTAACTCCCCATACATGATTCCCTACACCCTGCGTGCCATGGCCGATGCCTTGGACTGCCCCCTGGCTCAGGTGGCCAAAGCGACGGCAGCCACCACGCGCCGGGTTTACGGGCTGTGAGGGGTGTCCGATGGACGGTGCCGGACCGGGACTAAGCTAATGGTGTGTCGCGGTCTGAATCGTCCCTGCAGAGTGTGGGGGGAGAGTGCTACGGTTGTCGTCGCACGTGTGCGCGAACAGCAACATACGGCACCCGGAAGTAGATGAGTGAAGGCATTGGCCGATGGAGGGCTCTATGGCGGATGAGCGGCATGAGTTGGCGGCTCAGGATGATGGCAGGGGCGCTGACGAACCACCCCGGTTATCCGGTGAAAAAGCGGCGAAGCCGACGACGGCCCGCCGTAAAGGTCGGCCGACGAAAGAATCGATACTTCCTCAGGAGAGCTTCACCAAGGCTCCCAAGATCTCGGCCAAGTCCCGCACCCGGGAGGAGGAGAACGAGCTCAAGCGGGTTCGGCGCGAGGCCCAACGGGCGGCCCAGCGTCGCCGCAACCCGCCGAAGGGTCCTCTGGGCCGCTGGTGGCGGCGGGTGCAGTCCTCGCCAGACAGAATCAGCCTGGGCATGTGCATCGTGGCCCTGGGCGTGGTATACGGCGACATCGGCACCTCGCCCCTGTACACTATGCAGGCCTTCGTGGCCGGCCAGGGCGGCATGGCCCGTGTGGACAGGCCGGCCGTGCTGGGTATGCTCTCCCTGGTCTTCTGGTCCATCACGCTGATCACCACGGTCAAATATGTCCTGGTGGCCATGCGCATCGACAACAAGGGCGAGGGCGGCATCTTCGCCCTATACACCCTGGTTCGGCACTACGGCAAATGGCTGGCCATTCCGGCCATGGTCGGTGGTGCAGCCTTCCTGGCTGATTCGGTGCTGACTCCTGCGGTCTCCATCTCCTCGGCAGTCGAAGGCCTTAAGACCATCCCCATCCTGACTCCGATCTTCCGTGAAAACGGGAACCTGACCATGGTCATCACTTTCGTGATCATCCTGATCCTGTTTGCCGTCCAATCGCGCGGAACCGAGCGGATCGGCAAGGTCTTCGGCAGCGTGGTCATGGTCTGGTTCGCCTTCCTGGCCCTGATCGGCATCTACTGCATCGGCAACGACTGGTCCATCTTCGAGGCCCTGAACCCGGTCTACGGGATTCGCTTCCTCTTCAGCCCGCAGAACCCGGTGGGCCTGACCATCATGGGCACGGTTTTCCTGTCGACTACGGGAGCCGAGGCCCTCTACTCCGACATGGGCCACGTGGGCCGTGGCAACATCTACGCCACCTGGCCCTTCATCAACATCGCCTTGGTCTTCAATTACTTCGGCCAGGGGGCGTGGATTCTGCGCAACACCGACAATCAGGCCCTGCAGGGCGTGGACGGACTCAACCCCTTCTTCCAGATGATGCCCACCACCGTGCGCTACGTGGCGGTTCTTCTGTCGGTGACGGCCGGTGTCATCGCTTCGCAGGCCCTGATCACGGGCGCCTTCACCATGGTCTCGGAGGCCACCGGCCTCAACTGGATGCCCCACCTGCAGGTACGCTACCCGGCGCGTACTCGCGGCCAGCTCTACATCCCTACCATCAACTGGGTCCTGTGCGCGGCCACGCTGACGGTGCTGGCCATCTTCAAGGATTCCGAGCACATCTCGGCCGCCTATGGACTGGCCCTGACGGTGACCATGATCACCACGACCGTCCTGCTGGCCGACTACATCTGGCACGATGGCAAGCGCGTGTTCTCTCTGCTCTTCGCCTTGGTCTTCCTGGCCATCCAGATCCTCTTCTTCATGGCCTCCATGGCCAAGTTCATGCACGGCGGCTGGTTCACCATGCTGCTGACCGCGGCCATCCTCTACATCATGTACACCTGGGATGTGGGTACCAAGGTGGAGCGCTCGCAACGGCGGCATATGACGGCCAAGGAGTGTCTGCCCGCCCTGGAGATGCTCCACAATGACTTCCGCGTTCCCTACTACGCAGACAACCTGGTCTATCTGACCTCGGATGCGGAGATGCGACGGCTGGACACCGACATCTTCTTCTCCATCTTCGCCAACCGGCCCAAGCGGGCTCGCGCCTGGTGGGCCGTCTCGGTCCAGACCACGGACGCCCCCTACACCCGCAAGTATTCGGTGGAGAACTTCGGCACCAACTACCTCTTCCGTGTGCGTATGAGGCTGGGCTTCAAGGTGGACCAGAATGTGGCCACCTACCTGCACCAGATCATGCACGAGCTGATTGACAGCGGCGAGCTACCCAAGCAGCCTTCCATCTATCCCAAGGTGGACGAGGATCCGCAGATCGGCACGGTCACCTATGTGCTGGTTCATAAGGCCCTGATGCCCGAGTCCAAGATCGACTCCCGCGGTGCCTTCTCGCTGAAGGTCAAGTACGCCATCCGCAAGGTGGCGGGCTCGCCGATCAAGTGGTTCGGCCTGGCTCCCTACAACCCCATCGTGGAGGTGCAGCCCCTGTTCGTCTCCACCAGGGCGGTTCCCAAGCTGACGCGCGTGGTCCTGCCCTCCCGCAAGATCAAGGGCGGCAAGCACCACAAGGGCTGAATGAGTGGAATCTCACCCCGGGGAGCCTGGCTCAAATCGAGTCCGGGCCATAGAATTGACGGCATGGAACCTGGTGCCCGGCCTTTCCGGGCTACCGTCGAAAGGTGATGTGATGACACAAGCTCAAGCCAATATCGGAGTCGTGGGTCTGGCCGCCATGGGTGCCAGCCTGTCCAGGAACCTGGCACGGCACGGCAATACCGTAGCGGTCTACAACCGCCACTATTCGCGCACCGAGACCCTGATCAACGATCATGGCCAGGAGGGCCGGTTCGTTCCGGCCAAGACCCTGCAGGAGTTCGTGGCCTCGCTGACCAAGCCCCGTACGGCCATCATCATGGTCAAGGCCGGGGATCCCACCGACCAGATGATCAATGACCTGGCCGATCTGATGGAGCCTGGCGACATCATCGTCGATGCCGGCAACGCCTACTTCAAGGACACCATCCGCCGCGAGAAGGCCATCCGGGCCCGTGGGCTGCACTTCGTGGGCTGCGGCGTCTCCGGAGGCGAGCAGGGCGCCCTCTTGGGGCCCTCCATGATGCCCGGCGGGACCGATGAGTCCTGGGAGACCCTGGGGCCCATTCTGGAGTCCATCGCCGCCAAGGTTGATGGCGAACCCTGCGTCACCCACATCGGCACCGACGGGGCGGGCCACTTCGTCAAGATGGTCCACAACGGCATCGAGTACTCGGACATGCAGGTGATCGCCGAGTCCTATGACCTGATGCGTCGGGGTCTGGGCATGGAGCCCGAGGCCATCGCCCAGGTCTTCGAAGAGTGGAACCAGGGGGATCTGAACTCCTACCTGGTGCAGATTACCGCCGAGGTGCTCCATCACACTGATGCAGCCACCGGCAAGCCCTTCATCGACATCGTCACCGATCAGGCCGGCATGAAGGGCACCGGCACCTGGACCGTGCAGACCGCGTTGGATCTTGCCGTGCCCGTGACCGGCATTGGCGAGGCCGTCTTCGCCCGGGGACTGTCCTCTTCGCCCGAGCTGCGCAGCCAAGCGGCCCAGGAGGGCCTGAAGGGGCCGCAGCCCAAGGCCGTCATGGCCGACCTGGCCGCCGATCCCGAGGCTCGCAAGTCCTTCATTGAGGACATCCGTCAGGCCCTCTACGCCTCCAAGATCGTGGCCTACGCCCAGGGGTTCAACGAGATGCAGGAGGGCGCCCAGGTCTACGGCTGGAAGCTGGACATGGGTGCCATCGCCCGCATCTGGCGTGGCGGCTGCATCATCCGAGCCAAGTTCCTGAACCGGATCTCGGATGCCTATGCCTCTGGCCGTGAGCCGGGCTCCCTGCTCTTCGACCCCTTCTTCAAGCAGGCGGTCGAGCAGGCTCAGGATTCCTGGCGGCGTGTTGTGGCCAGCGCCACCCAGGCCGGAATCCCCGTCCCCGTCTTCGCCAGCTCCCTGTCCTACTACGACGGACTGCGTTCCGACCGGCTCCCCGCCGCCCTGATCCAAGGCCAGCGTGACCTCTTCGGCGCCCACACCTATGGACGCGTGGACCAGCCGGGTGTCTTCCACACCCTCTGGGCCGAGGACAAGTCCGAGATCAAGCAGGACTGAGTTTCTCGCCAGAATCGTAAAGGTTCGCACAGCCGCTGAGACGGCAGCGCGGACCCCTTTTTATCATCCTGTCAGCGGATCTTGGCTGTGGATTCCCGGACCACCAGCCGGCAGGCGGCGGTCGTCCGGGTGGGGGGATGATTCTCATCGCTTCCCTGCAGACGGGTCAGCAGGGCATCCACCGCCTTGCGGGCCAGGTCGTCCTTGTCGGTGCTGATAGTGGTCAGCGAGGGTATGTAGGACTCTCCCTCCTGAATGCCGTCGAATCCCACGACGGCCAGGTCCCTGGGGACCTCCACGCCGCATTCGTGCAGTCCACGAATCAGACCTAAGGCCAGAGAGTCGGTCATACAGAAGATGCCGTCAAAGGGCTGGCCGGATGTGTCCGCCAGATGATGGCCCAGGTCGCGCGCCATTTCTCCGTCCCAGCGGTCCAGGGGCAGGAAGTCTTTGGGACGGGCCTTGATTCCGGCGTCCTTCAGAGCCTTCAGGCAGCCGGCCACCCTGCGACCGCGAACCGAGTGCCGTTGGACCGGATCTGTGCTGGCCGTCATGTCGGCACCCACCACGCCTATTCGTCGGCATCCGCAGTCCAGCAGGTGCTGCACAGCCATGGCGGCTCCCTCGAACCCGGCCGTCATGACCGAATCGAAGACCGGCTCGGCTGAGGGGTCGTCCAGCAGCACCAGAGGCTTGCCATCGGCCAGCTCCTGCATCTCCTCATTGGTGATGCTGCCCGGACTGAAGATGGTTCCGTCGCAGAGCTGGCTGGTCACATGCCGGAGAATGGAGACCTCGTCCTGTTTGGAGTTGGAGGTCTGCTGAATGATGGCCTGCATACCGTGGGCGTTGATCTGCCGGGAGATGGCCGCACTCATCTGCGCGGGATAAGGCTTGTCCAGCTCGAAGATGGCTACGCCGATGATTCCGCTCTTGCCTGAGCGCAGGCTTCTGGCCGACAGATTGGCCGAGTAGCGGAGCTTGTGGGCGGCAAGCAGGACCCTGCGCCTGGTGTCATCCGCTATGCGTTTATCGCCTCGAAGGGCATAGGAAGCAGTGGCCCGAGAGACCTGCGCCTCCTTGGCTACATCGCTCATCGTCACCATCTCGCACCTTTCCCGGGGTTCAGCCATTATCCTAGGCACGTGGGTGGCCTTATCAGAATATAGTTGACACGATTCAATCAACGTGATATACCATGTTGTGACAGGAGTTGAATCGTGTCAATTCCCGGGTCTCGACGTTGAACAGCCCGGAGAGATGTTCAGAGGATTGATTGCAAGGAGGAGTCATGAAGCTGAAGCGAGCATGGAGGGGCATAGCTGCGGCGCTGGGTGTCGGCATGTTGGTGTCGGCCATGGGTGCCTGCGGGGCTGGCGGCGCTGACGGGTCCAAGACTGCGCTGACCTTCCTGTCATGGAACAACGAACAGGTGATGAGGCCATACATCGACCAATTCGAGCAGCAGAACCCAGGGATCAAGGTGGACTTCAGCTATTCGCCGCCTACCCCTGAGTACATCCAGACCCTGCAGACCCGACTGGTCGGTAACCAGGCCCCGGATGTGTTCATCATCACCTCCGAGAATAAGGCTGACCTGATCAAGAACGGCTACGTGCGCGACCTGACCAACGAGCCCTTCATGCACAACATCTCCCAGGCCAACAAGGACTTCGTCAGCCATCAGGGCAAGGTCTACGGCATGTCCGTGTCCTCCTGGGCCTCCGGCATCGTCTACAACAAGGACCTTCTGGCCAAGGCGGGCGCCAAGGAGGTCCCAGAGACTTGGGACGGGTTCCTGCAGCTGTGCAAGAAGCTCAAGGCCGCCGGAGTCACGCCCTTCCTGGAGACCATCGCCGATGGCCCCAGCAGGATTCCCGATGCCTTCATGGGCTCGCAGTTCGACAGGGACAAGGTTGATGTGACCAGCCTGATCGATCGCCGCCCTCAAAAGCCCGGCGGCGACCAACGTGAGGCGGTTGCGGCCTGGATGAAGCTCTACGACCAGGGCCTGGTCACCCGTGACACGGTCGGCATCAGCGGCGACGATATGAAGACCCAGTTCATCAACGGCCAGGTGGCCATGATCTGCACCGGCCCCTGGGACCTGCCATCCATAGGCCAGGCTGGGCTCAAGTATGGCATGGCCCCCATGCCGCTTATGGAGAGGAACACGGTCAACTACGCACAGGGGTCGCCATCGCCCGCCTACGCCATATACTCCCGCCTCAAGGGCGACAAGCTCAAGGCTGCCCAGAAGTTCCTGACCTTCATGGATAGCCACTGGGCCTTGCAGCGTTCGGCCGACAACGGGGATGCCATCACGGTCCAGGGGTTCAAGGCCAAGGTCAAGCCCGAGTATGAGCAGGTCTACCGGACCAACGTGCAGCCGGGCCACTACTTCCTGCTCATGAACTTCTATGCCAAGCCGGACGTGCTGACCACCGTCCGCCAGTCCGAGACCCAGCAGCTGGTCCAGGGGTCCATCAATCTGGATCAGTGGGCCAAGGCTATCGACGACAAGATGGCTTCGGTCAAGTAGGAAGGGGCTGGACCATGGCTTCACAATCTGCGGCGGAGCGTGCCAACGCCCATCGACGGCGCACGCTCGGCCTGCGGCAGGATCTGACCTCTTTCTGGTTCCTCCTGCCTATTTTGGCCGTCTTCGTCGTTCTCTTCGCCGTGCCGCTGGTGCAGACCATCATCTACTCGATGACCGACTTCAACGGTTACAGCCTGAACATGCACTATGTGGGCTGGAAGAACTACCACAGCGTGTTCACCGACGCCTCGACCATGCAGGGACTTGTGTTCACCATCCTGTACGCCGTGGCCCAGACGGTCCTGGTGACCATCTTCGCCATCCCTTTGGCTGTTACGCTTAACCGGAAGTTTTGGGGCCGCAACTTCGCCCGTTCCCTGTTCTTCTTCTTCAGCGTGCCATCGCTGGCCATCATGGGCATGGTCTGGAAGTACATCTTCTCGCCCATGAAGTCAGGCGTCTTCAACACCGTCCTGGGTGTCTTCGGCCTTGGGCCGGTACCCTGGCTGTCCAATTCGACCCTGGCCCGGTGCTGCGTCATCTTCATCGCAGTCTGGGCGCAGATAGGCTGGCACGCCACGCTCTACCTGGCCTTCCTGCAATCCATTCCCGAAGACCTCTATGAGCAGGCCACGGTGGACGGGGCCAGCAGCCGCCAGCAGTTCGTCCACATCACCCTGCCCCAGCTAATCCCGGGCATCGTCACCTCCAGCTTCCTGCTTATGTCAGGCGGCCTCAAGGTCTACGACCTGCCCTACACCATGACCAAGGGCGGCCCCGGGTACTCCACCTATACGGTGACCCAGTCCATCATTCAACAGGGTATCGGCCAGTCCCAGTATGGGCTGGGCTCGGCTCTAGCAGTCCTGTTCACCGTGGCCACGGCCCTTGTGGTCTTCGCTCAGATGGGCGCCGCCAGTCTGATTTCCAGGAGGTTCCAATGAGTAGCAGCAAGAGCCCGACCCTGACCCTGAGCCAGCGGGAACGGCAGCGTTCGGCGGTCAGGAGCGTGGTGGTGCTGATCATCGCCCTGATCTGCGCCGTGCCCCTCTGGTACATCCTGATCAACACTTTCAAGACCGTCCCCGACATGGCCACCAATCCCCTGGGCCTGCCCAAGCAGTGGACGCTGCGCAACTACACGCGGGCCTTCGCCACGGTGCCCATTGTCCGAAGCCTGGTCAACACCCTGATTGTCACCTTCTTCGGCGTTCTCCTCCAGGTGCTGATCGGAGCTTTGGCCGCCTATGGGATGATCCTGCGCAAGTCGATTTTCACCTCGGTCATCGGTGTGATTCTCATGATCGCCTTCGTCATTCCGACCCAGTCCACCCTGATTCCCCTCTACCGGATGGAGTCCAGTGTGGGGCTGGTCAACACGCTCCTGGGCCTGATCGTCATGTACCTGGGCGGGGCGGTCTTCTGCTACTTCCTGATAGTGGGCTACATGCAGTCCCTGCCCTTCGAGGTCATTGAGGCCGCCAGGATCGACGGGGCCGGGCCCCTAAGGATCTTCTGGAGCATTGTGCTGCCCCTGATCAGGCCCATCCTGACCACAGTGGTGGTCTTTCAGACCATGTCGACCTGGAACGACTTCATGACGGCCAACGTCTTCATCAGTAGCTCCGACCTGCGCACCATCGTCCTGCAGGTCTACAACGCAGTCGGCCAGTTCACCACTGACTGGCCCAGCTTCATGACCATTACGGTCCTGGCCCTGATTCCGGTCTTCGTTTTCTTCATCTTCTGCCAGAAGTGGATCGTCTCCGGGCTGGTTGCCGGAGCGGTCAAGGGGTAAGGCGACCAATCGGAAGGTCGTAGTCTATGGAGGCGGTTGGGGTTCCGGCCGTTCCGCTCGTAAGGAATCGGAGTCACAGTCCATGGAGGAATTCGCAAACGCACATCCAGGATCGAAGAGGATGGGATTGGCAAGCAACCCGCTGCATCGCTACTGCGCGGACCCGGATCTGGTCATGATCGGGGACCGCTGGTACCTGTACTGCACCGAGGATGGTCTGCCTGAATGGACCTCGCATGCCTTCTACGTTTATGAATCCGTGGACCTGTGCCAGTGGACCCGCAGAAAGATTCTGGACCTGGACCAGGTCCCCTGGTGGCATGGGGGACAGGGTGCCTGGGCTCCCTGCCTGCTGATGCGCCAGGGAACCTGCATCCTGTATTTTGTGGCCGACGGACAGATCGGCCAAGCAGTCGCACCTGGTCCAACCGGTCCCTTCCGGGCGGCCCAGGAGCCATTCATCGCCCGGGGGGACTACGACTGCCTGCCCATCGATCCCTCGGTCTTTGTGGATGACGACGATGTGCCCTATCTGCTATGGGGCAATGGCCGTGCCTACATGGCACGGCTGAGTCCGGACGGCCGGCGCCTGGAGGACGGCTCGGTGCACTCCGCCGTGCCTGACAACTTCCGCGAGGCCATCACTGTCTGCCGACGGGGAGACATCTACTACGCCTCCTGGTCGGAGAATGACACCAGGGATCCGAGCTACCGGATCCGCTGGTCCAGCGCGCCATCGCTGGACGGGCCCTGGACTGCACCCCAGATCCTGATCGAGGCTGATTATGCCAAGGGGATTCTGGCCACGGGTCACCACTGCATCACCCGTGTGCCGGGCCGGGATGACTGGATCGTGGCCTACCACAGGTTCGCCAGGGACGGCCGGGGTGACGGCTGCCATCGCGAAATCATCTTTGACTCCTTGGATTTCGCCGATGACAGCGCCCTGGTCCAGATCCGCCCGCAAGTGGGATCCTACTGGTACCCAGCCCGGAATCCGGTTACTCCCTGACGATGGGGTGGCCGCCGAATGCGCTGCGCAGGGCGGACACCACCTTCATGGTCATGGGATCCTCGATCTTGGAGGACTGGCGGGCATAGAGAGCCGAGGTGATGGCCGGCGTGGGCACCCCCAGCTCCAGGGCGTCCGCAATCATCCACTTGGTCTCGCCGGTTTCGTCGGCCTTGCCGGCGATCCCGCTCAGATGCGGGTCATCCTTCAGAGCCTGGGCCAGCAGATCCAACAGCCACGACTGGATGACCGAGCCCTTGCGCCAGGACTCCACCACTTCGCCAGGCTCCTTGATCAGGTCGGAGGCCTCAAGGACTGCGTACCCCTCGGCCAGGGCCTGCATCATCCCGTACTCGATGCCGTTGTGGACCATCTTGGCATAGTGGCCAGCGCCGGTGCCTCCCGCGTGGACCAGACCGTAGTCGCCCTCAGGCTTCAAGGTGTCCAGGATGGGCTGGATTCGGGCCACGTCCTGGTCCGAGCCGCCGACCATCAGAGCATAACCCTTCTCCTTGCCCCAGATGCCGTTGGAGGTGCCCACGTCAACTAGGCCTATGCCCTTGGCGGCCAGGGCCTGGGCGTGTTCCTGGTCCTGGGTGAAGCGAGTGTTGCCGCCATCCACGACCAGGTCGCCGTGCTCCATCAGCTCGCCCAGCTGATTGAGAGTGGACTCAATGGGTTTGCCGGCCGGGACCATGACCCAGATCACTCGTGGTGTCTCCAGGGCCTGGACCAGGGCCTCAAGGCTGTCCACATCCCTGCCCGAGTCCGGCGCGATGTCATAGCCGACTACCTGATGACCGCCGGTGCGCAGGCGGTCTGCCATGTTCTTGCCCATGCGTCCCAGGCCAATCATGCCGATCTTCATAGTGTTAGTTCCTCTCCCTTGACTCTTAACTGCAACAGTGTGAAGTTGACCGCGATAGTTGGTTATCGGCCGCGGTCGGGCCGATTCGCGGGTGCTACTGGCGGGCTGCCTGCCGGGCGCGCTCAGCTTGAACCTGGGCGGTGTGCGCCTTGACGTCGCACTGGAGCCCCAGAGTGTCGATGACCTCTTCGGCCTCGATCTCAGGAGACATGCGCAGCCCCACGTCGATGGTCAGATGGATCTCGTCAGGTCCCAGGGGCTCCAGGTCATCGAACTGGGAGCGTAGCATCTGCGGCTTCATGAAATGGCCCTTCCGCTTGGAGAGCCGTTCCATGATGGAGTCGTAGTCCCCGCTCAGGTGGATGAAGACCACGCCCGGCATCCGCAGCCGGTCACGGTAGATCCGCTTCAAAGCGGAGCAGGTAACGGTCCCGGGCGTCCCCCGACGTATGTGGTCCTCAATCCAATCATGGATGCTGTCCAGCCAGGGCCAGCGGTCCTGATCGGTCAGGGGGACGCCGCGGGCCATCTTGTCGATGTTTGCCTGGGGGTGGAAGTCGTCGGCCTCTGCCATGTCCCAGCCCAGCTTGCGTCCAAGGTGCTCGTTCATGGTGGTCTTGCCGCAGCCTGAAACGCCCATGATGACCAGGATTGGTGTGCGGCCGTGGAAATAGTCAGATGGAACCGTGTTGTCGACCGCCGAGGGGACCTTGGGCTCCGGGTGGCTTTCTGCGCTCAGCGCGTCGGAATTCTGCAATGATGTATCTACCATGTGCAACCTTTCTGAAAAGTGATGTGACGATGATGCTCAGGAGGCGATGGGCACAAACAGGCTGGCGACCATGACCAGAACCAGGACCACGACCGACAGCAGACATTCCAGAACCGACCAGGTCTTCAGGGTCTCGCCAACGCTCAGGCCGAAGTACTCCTTGATCAGCCAGAAGCCTGCGTCGTTGAGGTGGGAGAGGAATATGGACCCGGCGCCGATGGCGATCACCAGGAGGGTGGTGGCCATCGGGGTGGCATGCATCATGGTCATGGCGTTGCTGAGGATGCCCGCCGTGGTCAGGATGGAGACGGTGGCTGAACCGGTGGCGACACGGACGAAGACCGCGATGAGCCAGCCCAACAAGAAGATGGAGATGCTTGAGGTCTCCACGAAGTTGCCGATGATCTTGCCGATGCCCGTGGCAACCAGGACGCCCTTGAAGCCGCCTCCTGCCCCGACGATCAGGAGAATGCCGGCCACTGCGGGCAGGGAGGCGCCCAGGGAATCGTTGACGGTCTTCCAGGATATTCCGGAGGCGGCCTTGAGCACCAGCATGGAAACGACCAGGGCGATGGCCAGGGCCATGACGGGGTTGCCGATGAAGTTGATGGTCTGGGCGAATCCGTCTGTGCGGTCCTTGAAACCGGGCAAGGCGATTTCGAAGATTGAGGTGAGGAGCATGAGGACGGCGGGAAGAAGGATGCAGCAGAGGGAAATGCCGAATGAGGGAAGCTTGGTCTCCTCCTTGCCGGCCTCATCGCTTTTGGCTACAAAGTCCGCAGGTGCCTGGACCGGAACCCACCGGGCGGCCACCCTGGAGAAGAGGGGGCCGACCAGGACCAGGGTGATCAGGGCGAAGGGGATGCCGAACATCATGGTCAGCCCTACATTGCCGGTTTCCTTGAACTGGCTCAGGGCGGCCAGCGGGCCGGGGTGGGGGGGTACGCAGGCATGCATGATCGACAGGCCCGCCAGGGTGGGGATCGCAACGCGCATCAAGGGCAGCTTGGTGCGTTGGGCCACCAGGATGATGACCGGCACCAGGATGACCAAGCCTACCTCGAAGAACATGGGAAGGCCGATCAGGGCTCCTATCAGGGCCATGATCCAGGGTATGGAGGCTGCGGAGGATTTGGATACCAGGGTGTTGACCACCTGGTCGGTGGCGCCGGTATCCATGAGCACCTTGCCTATCATGGCTCCCAGACCTATCAGGATGCCTACTGACCCCATGGTGTTGCCGAACTCGCCGGTGAAACTGGTCAAGGTCGGCATGGGTCCATAGCCTGATCCGATGCCTACCACCAGTCCGGCCGCCAGGAGGGATACGAAGGGGTGGAGTTTGACGACGGTCACTAGGAATATGAGCACCGCCAGGCTGAGGATCAGACTGACGCCCAGCTGCGTGGTGTTGAGCTTGGCGGTCCCGCCAGCGGCGATCAGGACCTGCTCGGCGGCTGCCAGGTGCAATATGGTTTGCATTGCTGCCTCTTCTCTGAGGAATCGGACGAATCCGGTCTCCCGGGTTCATTTTTTTATTTTGCATGACATAATATCGACCAAATGACATTATGTATGTTTTAACTGCTATAAGTGTACACGCCCTGTGGACGGCAGCGACGCTGCCGCTCTTTCATTATGGCAGGACCCATCCGTATTTCAGTACGGGACACCTCGCCGGGAATGATTGGTAGAGTGAATTTCATGGGAACCGAACCGTCGTTGCATGACAGGCTGCTCGATCAATGGGGCATGGGCATCATCACTGGCCATATAGCCCAAGGAGAGCGTCTGCCCGCCCCGGCCCTAGGTCGGGAGCTCCCCTCCCGAACGGTTACCAGAGAGGTGACCCGTGTCCTCGAATCCATGGGGCTGGTCACGGTAAAACGTAAGGTGGGAGCCGCCGTCAACCCCGCCAGGGTCTGGAATATCTACGACCCCATGGTCATCGAATGGAGACTGCGCGGACCGGATCGGGAAAGCACGCTCCACGAGCTCTCGGAGCTGCGGGGAAGCGTGGAGCCCACGGCGGCACGGCTCGCGGCATCCAGGGCCAAGCCGGAACAATGGGCCGCCCTTACTCAAGCCGCCATCGACATGGTGGCCCACGCCAACCGGGCGAATGAGTCCGACTACCTCCAGGCTGACGAATGTTTTCATAGGACACTCCTGGAATCATCAGGAAACGCCATGTTCGCTGCCCTCGGTGACGTGGTGGCCGCTGTCCTGGCGGGCCGCACCCGCCATGAACTCATGCCCCGGCGGGCCAATGAACAGGCGCTGAGGCTCCATGGCGACGTGGCGGCTCTGATCCGCCAGGGTGACGGCGATGGTGCCCGCAGGGCCATGGAGCGCATCGTTGACGAATCCGACCAGGCCATTCATGCCATGACGAGTTCGCAGGGGTAAGTCGTCACTGGCAAAAGGTTGGCATCGTCGTCGGGCTGTGGCTATCGCGACAGAGTGTGCAAGCCATCCCCGCCTCTATTCGGCACGCCGTATGCTGACTGATTCCACGTCTGCGAAGCAAGCCAGGAATTCGCTTGGTTGCATATTTTTCAAAGAGGCAGGCCTTCTTCTGATCGGGAACAACAAGAAAGAAGGCAGCCTGCCAAGGGGGATATTACTGGCGGAGCTGCCTTCCGGCCGGGAAGCTGGGGAGCTTCCCCTGCTATGGCCACTTACTCGAGCGAGATCCTGATCAACTCATGCCTTCCTGCATTCGGTGCTTGCGTTGGGCGGCGATGGCTGCCAATGCCATAAGCCCGATCAGCAGGAGGAGGATTATCCCCCTTCCGCCGGCATTCGGCAGTATCCATGAATGCATGAAGATGTAGATATTGCTCGTGTCCGGGGTCTGCGGCTCCCCGGCCAGCGTCCATTCGATGGTGGTGGAAACCTGGCCGAATCTATGGCTGGGGGTGATAGCCTGCCAGGTCCCGTCCGGTTGCCCACTGACAATCGTTCCGTCGGCATCGCCGAAGGAAAGGCGGGTGGGAATGCCCATGGGCGGGATGGCAATGCGGGTGGCCAGCACCAGATCGATGTTGTCGGAGCCGGTCCCGTTCTGCCCGGTGCTGTTTCGGCCGAAGCCATAGGCCGTTCCGTCGGTGCCGATGGCCAGGCTGTGGTTGTCGCCGGCGCTGATGCTTCCAGCCTTGAGTCCCTGGCTCTTGTCCTTGGGATTTCTGGCCTTGGCAGGCTGCTCGGGGGAGCGTCCATCACCGAGTTGGCCGTGGGTGTCGTCTCCCCAACCGTAGACCATCTGGTCGGTGCCGATGGCCAGGCTGTGGTTGTCTCCGGCCGCCACCTGTTGATAGGCGAAGCTGTCGGATGCACCCCGGGGGAGGACGACTTGAACGGGTATGGGCTCGTCGCCCCCGTCGGGTCTGACCTGGCCGTTGCTGTTCGACCCCCAGGCCCAGGCCCTCCCATCCTGGTCCAGGGCCACGGAGTGGGATGACCCGGCGCTGATCCGGATGTACACGGGGCTTTCGCTCATGCCTGATGGTACTGCCAGCGGTTTGGGCACCTTGCTTTCGCTGCTTCCGTCGCCAAGGCCGAGTCTCCCATTGGCATTGGATCCCCACGCGTATACCTTCCGGTCGGTGCCGATGGCCAGGCTGTGCTCGCTTCCTGCACTGATCTGGATGTAGGAGAAGCCGGATGCGGCTTCGCCGGGCTTGGCTACCCGGATCGGAATCGGTGAACTGCCGGTCTTGCCATCACCTAGCCCGCCTGTGATGGATCCCCAGGCATAGATGTTCCCGTCGCTGCCCAGAGCCAGGATATGCCTTCTGCCTACGGCCACCTGAGTGAACCTGAAGCCTGGGGCTGCATCTGCCGGAAGGACCACCTTGACAGGGATCGTGGAGGTGCTGGTGGTGCCGTCGCCCAGGCCTGTGGCGTTGGTGCCCCAGGCGTAGGCCATCCCATCGGATCCCAAGCCGATGCTCATCGTGGTGCCTGCGGCGGCCTGCAGCCAGGTGAACCCGGGTCTGGCCCCTTTCGGAGCGGCAACAGCAATGGGTTGGTTCCGATTGGTCCGCGTGCCGTCCCCAAGTTGGCCGGAGCTATTGTCTCCCCAGCTGTAGGCTTTTCCGTTGCTGCCGATCGCGAGTGAGTATCCTGACCCGGCGCTGACCTGTGACAGACGCATGTTGCCGGCTGGCGGTGGGGTGAGGGTCACGGTCTCGCCGCCGGTATCGATGCCGCGCGTGGGGGTGAGGGTCCATTTGGTGTTTGCAGGGCTCCACCTGGCTTTCAGGTTGTGGCCCTGCTGAATGGGTTGGGTGAAGTCATAGGCGGCATTCCCGTCGAACCAGCCGTCGAATTGTTGACCTGGTTTGGCGGGATTGGCAGGTCGGGTGACGGTGGTGTCCTCGTCCGCGGTCTGCGATGGTGGTGTGGGCGAGCCTCCGTCGCTGTCGTAGGTGATGGTGTAGCGCTCAGGGGTATAGGTGAAGTCGAGGACAGCATCTGGTTGGGGAAGACCGTTCTGGTTCCAGTGGATGACGAGAGGTATCGTGCCGGGTCGATGCCGTCTGGGTGGCGCGATGACGGTCCAGGCGCCGTCCGGCTGTCGGGAGGGATCGGCTCCTGGCATCCCGCCGAAATCGATGGAGGCGACCTGCAGGTCGGGGTAGTCGATGGCGACGGGTTTGGCTCTGCTGCTGGTGGTGTTGTCGCCGAGTTGGCCCTGGGTGTTGTCGCCCCATGCGTGCAGGGTTCCATGGCTGTCGATGGCGAGAGTGTGTCCGGTGCCGCCGGCGGTGCGGACCCAGGTGGCGTCGGAGGCAGGTGCGTCGATGGCGACGGGTTTGGCTCTGCTGGTGGTGGTGTTGTCGCCGAGTTGGCCCTGGGTGTTGTCGCCCCATGCGTGCAGGGTTCCATGGCTGTCGATGGCGAAGGATGCATGGCCGCCGGCGGAGATGGCGGTGATGGTTGCGGGCAGACCGGGTTTGACGGGTCGGCCGGTCTCGGTGCCGCTGCCTGCGCCGAGTTGGCCCTGCTGATCGGAGCCGAACGTGTACGGAATGTCGTCGCCAGTGTCGGCGTCGGAGCCGATGGCGAAGGTGTGGTCGGTGCCGGCGGTGACATGCAGCCATGTGAAGGCGGAGGATGTGCCTGTCGGGGCCTGGACCTGGGTCGGGGTACCGGCGGAGCCGCCCGTGTTTCCGTCGCCGAGCTGGCCGTGGTTGTTGTCGCCCCAAGCGTACATGCGGCCGTTGTTGGCGATGGCGAGGGTATGGCGGCCGCCGGCCTGGATCTGTGTGTAGACCAGCCATGAGGGGGTGGCGGGAGGCATGGCCCGCATGGTCGGGGTACCGGTGGAGCCGCCCGTGTTTCCGTCGCCGAGCTGGCCTTGGGTGTTGTCCCCCCAGGTCCACGCCCTGCCCTGGGTGTCGAGGGCGGTCATATGGCCGTCGCCGGCGCTGATCTGGGTGAACCTGGTGTCCCCGGTATCGGCCTGCCGTGGTGTCGGGTCGTCACCGCTGGTGGTGCCATGGCCGAGTTGGCCGTGGTCGTTGTCGCCCCAGGTCCAGATGCGTCCCTGGGTGTCGAGTGCGGCGGAGTATTTGTCGCCTGCGGTGGCTTGGGTGAATCGGGTGTCATCGGGGGTGGGAACGCTGGTGGGGGCGGAGCGTCTGGCCCGGTCGGGATTGCCGAGTTGGCCGTGGTCGTTGTCCCCCCAGGCATACAGACGGCCGTCGCTGGATACGGCCAGCGAATGGGTGCCGTCGGCGCTGATGCCGGCCAGGCGGGTGTTGGTCGCGTAGTCGGGCGGGGTCAGGGTCAGACGGGTGCCTCCGGATGTGCGACCTGAGGCAGGAGAGCGGGTCCAGGGGCCTGGTCGGCTCCATCTGGCAGTGATGGTTGTATCGCTGGTGACGGGCTGGGTGAAGTCGAAGGCAACGTTGCCCTGGAACCAGCCGTCGAACCTGTATCCTGCGCGGCCCGGATCGGCTGCGGGCCGGACGGCCTGTCCCCAGTCGTCTACGTTATGGCTGGTGACCGGGTCGCCGTTGGCCGGGTCGAATCGGACCCGGTGGCTGACTGTGAGATACGTGTAGGTCAGGGCAGCCGTGCCGGAATCCAGGTTCCGTCGTGACCAGGAGACTTTGACATCCACCGGGCCCGGAGCGTGCGCCGGCGGGCGCACCTTCCAGGAGCCGTCAGGGTTCCTGACCGGCACGATCATCGATGGCTTTCCGTCGAAGGTGACGGAGGACACGGTCAAGGGCCATGGGAACCATACGCCCGCTGGTCTCGGATTGGCCGCCGCTGCCCCGTTGCTGGTGTTGACGCTGTTGATGCCGAGCTGTCCCCAGTCGTTGCGGCCGAAACTGTAGACGTTGCCGTCCGACCCGATGATCAGCATGTGCCAGTGGTTGCTGCCGATGGTGAGGCTGAAGTAGGTCAGGCCGCTCGTCGCCCCGTCCGGTTTGGGTATGCGCGTGGGTGTGGCTACGCCTGAGTCGCTGCCGTTGGTGGAGGTGGTGCCAAGCTGGCCGTATTGGTTGCTTCCCCATGCCCAGGCGCCCGTGTCGGTGATGGCGGTGGAAAAGTCCCAACTTGCATTAATGTCTATGGCGCCGGTCAGGCCCGGTACCCGTCCTGGGCGGGTGCGTTCTCCGCTGCGTCCCAGCTCATTGTGCTTATTGCCTCCCCACGTATAGATGTTGCCGTCGGTGGCTATGCCCATGGATACGTATGCACCGGCGCTGATCGCGGTGAACTTCAGATCTGTGGCGACTGGGCCTGGTTTGTCGGCGGGGTAGGCATCGCTGGAATCGCGCCCCAGTATACCGTAGTAGTCGCTAAGGGTGTTGGTTTTTTCATAGCGGCCCCAGGTCCAGGCGGTGCCGTCGGCGGCCAAGGCCATGGAATCCCGGTCGCCGGCGCTGATCGCGGTGAAGGTGGTTCCCTCGGGCATGGCCACTTTCGTAGGGGTGATGTCGTTCATGGAACCGTCGTAGGGCGGGCGGCCGAGCTGGCCGTCCTTGTTTTGCCCCCAGGTCCAGACGTTGCCGTCCCGGTCCAGGGCCATGGAATGGATGTTGCCGGCGCTGATGGCGATGAACTGAACATTTGGAGGGGTGGAGGCAAGACCCGGCGTGGGATAGCAGTTACCCACTCCCACGGATCCGCGCCCCAGACGTCCGGCTTCGTTGTTTCCCCAGGTCCAGATTCTGCCGTCCCGGTCCAGGGCCATGGAATACCAGCCACCATTGGAGACATGGGTGAACTTCACGCCATCGGGCACCTTGACCATCACCGGGGTGGTTCGACGCGCCGAGGCGCCTTCCATTCCGTCGGTGCCCAGTTGGCCGCAGTCGTTTCTTCCCCATGCATAGGCGTTCCCGTCGCTGCCCAATGCCAGGGAATGAAACTGTCCCGAGGACACCTGGGAGAAGGCGATGCGGTTCGGAGGGTCGATGCGCACATCGTTGCCACCGGTCCGGGGACCCGACGTGGGGTGGATCGACCACTGGTTATTGCCGAATGTCCACCTGGCGGTCAGCGTGGTGGGCCCCTTGATGGGTCTGCTGAAGTCGTAGGCGACATTTCCCTGGAACCAGCCGTCAAATGTCCAACCCGCCTCGCTTGGATCGTCCGGGCGTTGGATGGTGTCGCCTACGGCGACCTGCTGGTTGGGTATTGGGTCGCCGTGCTCCGACTTGAAAGTGACGGCGGCCGCAGTGCCGGTGTAGGTGAATCTCTGGCTGGTGTCGTCGGGTTGGCTTGCACCTGTGGCGTCAGCGGACTGGATGGTGAGGGTGACGGTGCCCAGATGGTGCCGGGGTGAGGTAACGTGCCATCCGTCGGCGCGTTTGGTGATGCCGCCGACGTTGTGGCTGTCGCCGAAAAGAACGGAGGCTATCCGCCGGTCGGTTGACCGCCAGACCATGCCTGGCTTCGGATTGGCTGCCGCTGATCCGCTCGTTGCGCTGTTGGTGGTGTTGGTGCCGAGTTGGCCGTAGTCGTTGCGGCCCATGCTGTAGGTGTTTCCATCAGACCCGATGACAAGCATGTGGAGGCTGGTGTTTCCTGTGTTGAGGCTGGTGTAGGTGAAAGGGGCGGGTGTTTCGTCGGGGGTTGTCATGCGGGCGGGGATGGTCGTGTCGGTGTTGGTGCCGAGTTGGCCGTAGTCGTTGCTTCCCCATGCCCAGGCACCGGTGTCGGTGATGGCGGTGGAGTAGTTCCAGCCGGCGTTGATGTCTGTGGCGCCGGTCATGCCGGGAACCTGTCCTGGTCGGGTTGTGTCGCCGGAGCGTCCCAGTTGTTTTGAACTGTTGCCTCCCCAGGTGAGTACGGTGTTGTCGGCGCCGATAGCCATGGAATGGTTGTATCCAGCGCTGATTGCGGTGAACTTCCGGTCGGTATCGACCTGGCCGGGCCTGTTGGCGGGGGCGGCATCGGTCGGCGTGCGGCCCAGTACGCCATAAAAGTCATCTCTTGTGCCGCCGTTGTCCCCCCAGGTCCAGGCGGTGCCGTCGGCGGTCAGGGCCATGGAATGGTAAACGCCTGCGCTGATTGCCGTGAAGAGGGTTCCCTCCGGCGCGGTCACCTTTGCTGGCGTGTTGTCGCTTGCCTTGCTGCCATATGGAGGACGGCCGAGCTGGCCGTTGTAATTGACGCCCCAGGTCCAGATGTTGCCTTTGGTGTCCAGGGCTAAGGAATGCAGGTTCCCGGCGCTGATAGCTTTGAAGGTTGTGCCTGATGGGATGTCAGCCAGGCCGGGTGTGGAGTAGGAGCTGTTGACAGAGCCGCGGCCCAGTCGTCCGCCATCGTTGAATCCCCAGGTCCAGATCCTGCCGTCGCGGTCCAGGGCCATGGAATACCAGCCGCCTGCGGACACTTGGGTGAATTTGACGCCCGCGGGCATGGATACCGGCACCGGAGTCGTTCTACTCGCCGTGGTCGTCCCGTCGCCCAGTTGTCCGCAGTCGTTTCTACCCCATGCGTAGGCGTTCCCGTCGCTGCCCAATGCCAGGGAATGGTACTGGGCAGCGGACACCTGAGCGAGTCGGACCGGGTCCTTTGGCGAATTCACCGTTACGTCTGTGCCGCCCTGCCAGGGGCCGCTCGTGGGGTTGGTCGCCCATTGCCCCCATCTGGCCTTCAGATTCGTATCCTTAGTGACGGGCCTGGAGAAATCGTAGGGGACATCGCCCTGGAACCAGCCGTCGAATGTCCAGCCCGGGCGGGATGGATCGTCATGCGGCCAGGAAGCGGTTCCGCCGTCGGCCACGATCTGTTGGGCGGGCATGCCCGTGGTGCCCTCATCTGATGTGAACTGCACCGTATGGGTTCCGTCGTTTCTTGGCGACGGGCCTGGAGACTGCTGTGTGGCGGCCAGAGAATTCAGCGTCGCCAGGGGTGAAGGATGGCTCCCTGATGCCGGCTGAGGGTTCGTGGGCTGGATCAGTGGTGTTGATTGGGCGGTTTGTGGGGATGGATGCTCGGAGGGTGTTGCTATGAAAGAGGGTGAAGGATGGCTGTCTAGTTCGGGGACTGACGGCCTTGGGGCCGGGGCTTCTCTCTCACCCCCCCCCCCCCCTGATTTCAGCCTCTGCCAATGCATCGGTGTCTGATTGCTCAGCACCGGCAGCATGCGCATCTGCCATGAGCCCCAGGCCCATGGCAGCGAGCACAGCGAAGACGCAGATAATAGGGCGTGAGACACGCCTAGAAGCAACACGCATGAAAGATGCCTTCCCAACATGCTGCCCTCGAAATATCTTAGAACCTGATTTCTTCAACCCCATGAATAACCAGGAGAGGGCAGTTCAATACACTGCTTAGCACTATAACACCTCGTTCCTGTCTTGAGGGGATACTCGGCGAAGGAGGATTCCTGCCTTCGCGGGCCTGAAAAAGACCCCCGAGCTGAAGCGCGGGGAGGCGAGTGTGACGAAATGCCATCAGGGGAACGGTTTTGAGGCCGTCCCACAACCTGGATCGGGTGGGCTTGCCAGTCACGTTATCCTATGCGGCGCGACTTTCGCACAGCGCTGCTGACGCTGTGCGGTCGGCCGAATCATGGCTGGTGTTCGGGATCTTAGCCAAGCTGGCTTGCGGCGTCCTCGTCAAGCAGCCATAAGGTCTGTTCGGTACCCCTGGCGAATGAGGAGGGGACGTGGGGGTTGTCCTCATCCCTCAGTGCTTCCTTCACGGCTTGGGCCTTTTCTTGGGTGGAAGTGAAGAGCCAGACTTTGGGGGTACGGCGGATGAACGGGGTGGTCATGGTCACTCGCAGCGGTGGGAGCTTGGGCGAATGGCTGACGCCTGCCACCAGCGTGGTTTCGTCGCTGATCAGCGCCTCGGGGCGGTCAGGGAAGAGCGATGCGTAGTGGCCGTCTGGCCCTACGCCGAAAACGGCCAGGTCCATATGGCCATGGGGGCCGATCCCCCGAATGATTTCATCCTGGTAGGTCCGTGCCGCCTGGGCCAGTGCTTCTGTGTCGTCGGACTCGCTCGCCCTTGCGATCTGGTCGGGGGTACGAATATCAGCCGGCATTTCATGAACATGGTCCGCAGGTAGATCACCCTTGTCGATGAGCCTGCCGAACCAGGCATCCCGGGCTTGTTTGGCATTGCGTTCAGGGTCTTCCGGGCTCACGAATCTCTCGTCGCTCCACCACAGATGAACCCGCTTCCAGTCGATGCTCGCTGCAAGATCACTGGTCCCCATCAGTGCGTAGATTTCCGCCGCGTCCGTTCCACCGGTCAAAGCCAGGTCCGCCCGCTCCTGACGTGCCAGGATGTCCCCTAATTCGATCAGTATTCGCGCGGCTGTGGCCTTGTTGAGCAGGCTGGTGCTGGCATAGCGGATGATTGTACGCTCGGTCATGGCGTCTCCTTCATGGCAGTGATGTCTATCATACTTGCGCGCTTGCGCCTCCAGTGGCTCCCGGCGCCGAGCCAGCCGTCATCTGGTCACCGTTCATGCACCATGGGCCAGCCCCTGCTGATGACATCCCGATAGACCTCATCAGGATCCAGACGTCCCATTTCCTCGCTCATGCAGTCAACGGCGGTTCGCAAAGGCATGGAGATGGTCTGGCTGGCCTGGCCAGGCTGGTTGATTCTGGCCTGGTCGGCCTTGTGACGTTCCATGCTCATGGTTCCGTCGCTGCGTTTGAAGAAGACCCCGGTGATGGCCTGGGCCTGTGGATCACGCTCAATCGTGACCGGCACCCCAAGCTTCAGAGCCAGCCAGGAAGCCAGGAGCTCCAAGGGCAGGAAGTGCGTCTGGCCGGTCACCCGCACTGAGGTTACGGGCAGATGCGGTGGTTGATCCATCATGGAAGCGAGCAAGGCTCGCCAGATCGTGGTTCTTGTCCAGGAGAGGTCCACGTCAGCAGTACCCGAATGCTCGAGGAGGGAGGTGAAGGCGGTCTGTGGGTCGTCGGCTTCCATGGCATCGGTGATGCGGCTGGTGGCCATGGCCCCGATCGGGTCCTTGGATGGGTCCTGGGGTGGATTGGCGGGCCACCAGACCACCAGGGGGGCGTCCGGGACCAACAGCGGGATGACCAAGGCATCGGAATGGCTCAGGAGGGCCAGGACCGGCCTGAGCACTATTATCTCGCCGGCTCCTGCATCTGATCCGAAACGGATTTCGGCATCCAGCGTGCGGTCACCGTCATGGTTGGTGTTCTTGTAGGAGACGCAGTCTTCTGAGGACTGTGCCGCAGCGGTCCGCTGGTCCGCCTCTTGCTCGGCCTGATGGTCTTCGGCATTGGTCACTATGGCGATGACCCGGCAGGGGTGTTCACGACTTGCGGCGTTGACGGTCTCCAGGGCCGTCTCCAGATGGGCCTGCTCGGTGACGATGACCAGGGTCAGCACTCTTCCCTGGGCGGCCTCTCCACGTTCGACGTGGAGCTCGTCAATCTCCTGGGCGATGGCGGAGGTAGTGGTGTTGTTCAGTCTGACGATCATGGCATCCTCCAGTGGTATCCGTCGCGGGCCAGCATCAGATCAGCCTCCCGCGGACCCCAGGTGCCGGCGCAGTAGGGCTGGGGCTGGCCCTGTCCGGCCCAGAACTCCTCGATGGGGTCCAGGATCTTCCAGGAGAGATTGACTTCCTCGGTGGTGGGGAAGAGGGGAGGGTCGCCCAGGAGCACGTCCAGGATCAGCCGTTCATAGGCCTCCGGGGAGGCCTCGGTGAATGAACGCCCGTAGGAGAAGTCCATGTTGACGTCGCGCACCTCCATGGCCGAGCCGGGAGTCTTGGCCCCGAAACGCAAGGTCACGCCCTCATCGGGCTGTACGCGGATGACTACGGCGTTGGCGCCCAGTTCCCGGGTGGCTGTGGCCTCGAAGGGCAGATGAGGTGCACGCTTGAAGACGATGGCGATCTCGCTGACCCGCTTGCCCAGGCGCTTGCCTGTGCGCAGGTAGAACGGGACGCCAGCCCAGCGGCGGGTATCCACGTCCAGCCTGATGGCCGCATAGGTCTCGGTGGTAGAGGAGGGATCAATCCCGTCCTCATCCAGGTAGCCGACCACATGCTGGGAGCCCTGCCAGCCTGCCGTGTACTGGCCCCGGGCGGTGTGGGCCGCCAGATCCTTGGGAAGGCGGACAGCGGAAAGGATCTTGGTCTTTTCGGCTGTCAGATCTGATGCTGAGAAGGAGACCGGCTCTTCCATGGCCGTCAGGGCCATCAGCTGCAGGAGGTGGTTCTGGATGACATCCCGAGCCGCTCCGATTCCGTCGTAGTAGCCGGCCCTGCCGCCGATGCCCATATCTTCGGCCATGGTGATTTGCACGTGGGAGACGTAGTTGGAGTTCCAGACTGGTTCGAACATCATGTTGGCAAAGCGCAGGGCCAGGATGTTCTGCACAGTCTCCTTGCCCAGATAGTGGTCGATGCGGAAGACCGAATCCGGCTCGAAGACTTGGGAGACCACCCGGTCAAGCTCCTTGGCCGAAGCCAGGTCGCGGCCGAAGGGCTTCTCGATGATGACCCGTCGCCAGGCCCCCTGGGTGGAGTGGGAGAGCCCCGATTCGGCCAGCTGGCGGGCCACTTGGGGAAAGGCCTTAGGCGGCACCGACATGTAGAAGGCATGGTTGCCACGGGTGCCCCGGACCCGGTCCAGCTCCGAGACGGTGGCCGACAGGCGACGGAAGGCCTCCGCATCGTCGAAGCTGCCCTTGACGAAGCGCATGCCCTGGCTCAGATGTCGCCAGGTGGACTCGTTGAAGGGGGTGCGGCAGTGGGCGCGGACGTTCTCCTCTGCAAAGGCCACGAACTGCGGGTCGCTCCAGTCGCGCCGCCCGAAGCCGATCAACCCGAAGCTGGCTGGCAGCAGTCCCCGGTTGGCCAGGTCATAGACGGCCGGCAGAAGCTTTTTCTTGGCCAGATCGCCGGTGACGCCGAAGATGACCAATGAGCTTGGGCCCGCGATGCGCGGCATGCGCAGATCGCGCGGGTCCAGCAGGGGGTTGTGCCAGGGCGCCTGTCGGCCGCCGTCCTCGTCGGGGGGAGCGGGCTGGTCGGCGGAGCGCGCAAGTGGTGAAGTGTCCATAGTGCTCCTCGTGAAATACCGTGGCTCCCAGTGTACTGTCGGCAGTAGAAGGGCAGGGCGGATTATCCGCTGAAGAGTGCATAAGCGTCGCAAAGGTCACATTTGCGGCAAGGATCCCTAGAATGGTCGGTATGATTCCCAATGTTCCCATGGCCGAGGCCCTGCACCGCCAGTACGCACCCTCACAAGCCGCCTATGAACTGATACACACCCATTGCCAGATCATCGCCGCCCTCGCGGTGCGTATGGCTGACCAGGTCAACGAACGCCTGCTGTGTGACGATGACCCTGACGGTATCCTGCCCGAGCGTCCCCTGGACCGTGACATGGTCCGCATAGGTGCCCTGCTGCATGACATCGGCACCTATAGGATTTTGAAGGATGACGGCTCCCATGGTCGGCCCCTGACCTTCCAAGGCGAGCGGTACATCGAGCACGGGCTGGAGGGCTACCACCTGCTGCTGGATGCCGGGGTGGACGAGTCGGTGGCCCAGTTCGCCCGCAACCACACCGGAGTGGGACTGACCCGCCGCCAGGTGGAGGAGGAGCATCTGAATCTGCCGCCGGACGACTACCTGCCGGTCAACCCTGAGCAGGAGGTGGTCATGTATGCGGACAAGTTCCACAGCAAGCACCAGCCGCCTATTTTTGTCTCCGAGCCCACTGCCGCCAAGCGCACGGCCAAGTATGGTCCCGACAACCTGGCCCGCTGGAGGCAACTGGTGGCCCGGTATGGAGTACCGGATCTGCAGCCCCTGGCTAAGTACTACGGCATGACCATCGTCTGATTTGTATGCTTTGTATGCCTATATAATTCGGCATCCTGCTCAGGCTGAGCAGGATGCCGCACTTCAACTTATAAGTAACTGATCAGAATGATGAGATCAAGTTGATATTGAGTTGTTTATCAAGGGATGGGCTCACTTCTGCGCGAGTTCCAGCTCTAGCTGTTCTAGAGGCTTTTGCTTGGTTTCAGGGACATATGCCATGCAGAAGAAGAATGCCAAGAGAGAGAAGATGGCTAACCCGGCGAAGGTCATAGTGGAGCCAAACCTATCGACCAGGATGGGGAAGAACTGAGCAATGACGAAAGTGAATACCCACTGAGACAAGGTATTTGCCGAAGAGGCAAGGCCACGAATTCGAGTGGGGAACATTTCGCCGGGAAGCACATACGATACCGTGCCGAAACTCACACCCCACACCACTACATAGGTCAGCAGCAGGACTATCAGAGCTGGACCGTTCGGGTGGGTCTGGGTAAAGAGGTAGCTTATTGCCCCTAGAAGCACAGTCATGCCAATAGAACCAAATAGAAGTAGAGGTCGACGGCCAGCCTTGTCGATGATCCACACTGACAAGAGAGTGCCTGCCACCAGTGCGCCGCCGACCAGTATGGTGCTTTGCACGGCTGCGTTGGTTCCAAAGCCTGCCTTCTTGAAGATTTCAGGAGCATAGTAAAAGACGGCTGTAATGCCAGTGAACTGCATGAAGAAGGGCACTACAGTGACAATCATCAGTCGCGGCCGCAAGCGAGGTTCGAAAATCTCGGTGATTTTTGGCTTTTCCTCCGAGGCGATTGCTACATTGATGCTGTTCAGCTGGTCGTCGACGGCATCCTTGTCTGATACCAGACGCGAAATGGAAACCCGCGCTTCGTCAAGCCGACCCTGCTGTACCAGCCAGCGTGGGCTCTCAGGGATGAAGCGCAGGCAGATAATCAGGATTATGGATGGTATTACACCGATCATGAAAATGACGCGCCAGCTATAGTCCACATTCCACTGTTCGGCATGAAAGCTGATGACGGCTGCGCTTACACAGAAAATGATGAGGTTGCCGATACAGTTGAAAAGCTGGTTGAAAGAGACCAGGCGGCCACGAATGCGAGCCGGTGCAATTTCGCCGATGTAAAGCGGAGCGACAGTGGTTTCAAGTCCTATGCCTATGCCAACCAGCATGCGTGAAATAACCAGAAACAGAACGTTGGGAGAGACGCTTTCACCCACGGCTCCGATTATGAAAAGGGATGCGACGATGACTAGTACCTTTTTGCGTCCGATAAGGTCGGAGAGGCGACCCGCAAAAATCACCCCTACAATGCAACCTACTGTGAGGCAAGAGGTTACCCACCCCATTGAGGCTGGATTCAGTTTGAACTTGGTGGAGATGAAACCGATTGATCCGGAAATGCTGCCGTTGTCGAAGCCAAAGAGAAAACCTCCTATGGATGTAATAGCGGCTATAAGCATGACTGTGCCGGTGGATTGCTTGGAGCGTTTCACCGGTGCTTGAGTTGCCGATGTCATAAATATCTCCTTATATATGGAAAACAGATGACCAATTTGAGCAGATGGTTCAGATGGATTCGATCTGACGCACGATTTCATCCACGGCTCGAGTGCCGTCAACATCAACCATGACCTTGACGTTGGGTTTGCCTTCGCTTAATGCAATGGTTTGTCCCGTTGAGTATCTGCCGTCGGTCTCTACCACGATCGTCATTTCCTTAAAGGTGCCCAGCGAAGAATCAGCCGCGGATGCAACCGCAAGCGGGTCATAGAGGATGCAGCCGTCGCCCCAGTCGAACATGGGATTCTCGAGATAGGTAGCGCAGATGTCATGGAAGAGCTTGTTAACCGGTGAAGCTGCAGGGTTGATTTCCCTGATGGACTCTGAACGGAGAATGGTTCCTGTTTCAGGGTTTGTTACGTCCAGGCTGATCATGCGCAGGGGTATGCCGGAATTCATGACGATGTTGGCTGCGAGCGGGTCGAAATACATGTTGCACTCTGCTACAGGAGTTATATTGCCGCGACCATAGGTGGCATTGATGCCCAAGGCGCCGCCCATGAATATTATTTCGGGAATATCCTTGGCGATATCAGGACGCATGAGCAAAGCTGTAGCCAAGTTGGTCTGTGGACCTAGTGCGATGATGGAAACCTCACCCGGGTGTTCCTCGACTGTTTTGATGATTTGAACGGGTGCTGTAGGGTACTGCACAGCTGACGATGTTCCAGGCAACTCAGGCAAGTCGATTTTTCCTACTTTCCCTCGTTCTCCCTGGTAAGCGGTGATCAGCTCATCCGCCAGTCTTCCTTTTAAAGGCAGAGGGATGCCCTGGGCCACGGGAATGTCCGCTCTGCCGGCGGTATCGAGTACTTTCCTGGCGCCGCGGGCAGTCAACCAAGGTGGGCAATTACCAAAGGTACTGGTCACCGCAAGGAGTTCCAGTCTGGGGTCTGCCAAGGCGAAGAGCAAAGCGATCGGGTCGTCTGCATCAGTGCCTGGTATGCCGACACCTGGATCAGTATCGATTAATACTTTCTTTGTCATCATTGACTCCTTCAATTAATTTCCTATAGAGAATGTCTTATGGCATCCCTTGCTGCAGCTGCTTTGACCGCGGTTTCACATGGGGACGGCCACTTTTGTTCATCGATGCTGTCTGGCATAGATAGCGGCGCCAATGATGCCGTCATCAGCCTTGACCGGTGGGTAAAGGAGGGTGAGGTCATCGGCTGGAACGGGTTTTCGCGTCATACGAAGAATCCGATCCATGAGGTCATCTTTGGGGAAATCCGTCATTTGAGGAACTCCGCCGCCAATCACTACTGCTGTAGGGTCAAGCAGGTTGATGGCGGTGGCAATAGCTTGGGCTAGGTAATCCAGCCATTCCCGCATGAAAGGTTCAGAGCCGTGGCGCGCAAACGCTTGGTCTATGGGTTCGTCTGGGCCGTATTCGGCTGAAATAATACCTGTCAGCGCATTGCCGGCTGTTTTTGTCTCAATGCAGCCGTCGTTGCCGCATCCACAATGAAGACCTGTCCGAGCGGGGATGTGCCCAAGTTCTCCTGCCACGCCATGTCTTCCGGCCAGAATTTTTCCATCTACTGCCAGCGCACAACCTAATCCCGTGCCGATGTAGCACCCTAGCCAGGCGTTGGACGGGTCAAGTTCGAGCCTCTTGGCGTCATATCGCAGGAGCATGTTCACGTCTCTATCGACAAAGACAGGAACGTTGAACTCGCTCAAGCCTTTGCAAACATTGATGTTTTGCAAGGAAGGGATAAATGTTGTGTCGATTATAGTCTGTCTGTCGGCTGCCACCATGGATGGAAAGCCGGCCGCTATGGCTTCAAGTTTGCTTCCTTCAGGAAGGTTTCTGTGCAGGTAATGTCGAATGCAGTTGGCTAATTCCGCAACAGGGTCTATGCCTTTCAGAGTCTCCTGGGTTTTGTATACCCTCGCGGCGATCACCTGATATTCGGAATTGACCAGCCCCATACGCAGATGGGTGCCTCCGCAATCTATGCCGAGAATCAGCGCCTCAGGTTCATTCATTGATGCCTGCCGGTTCCGCAGACTCCACAGCTGCTTGGTAGGATTCTTCCATAAGTTGCCAAGCGCGGTCTAAGTCGTGGTCAAGGCTGAACAATCCAGCATTGCCTAGGATCAGGGTATCCGCTCCGCTGTTTGCGATTCTGGCGAAGGTGCTTGGACAGCAGTGCCCATCTATTTGGATTTCATATTGCAGGCCCTCCTTGTTTCGGAAGTCATAGGCCTGATGGATTTTTCCCAGTACTTCGTTGATGAAAGGTTGCCCGGCGAAACCTGTGTCCACGGTCATGAAAGTCAGTAGGTCTACTCTGTCCAGAAGGAGCTTGACTTGGTCGAAGGGCGTCATTGGGTTGATAACTAACCCGGTTTTGCAGCCCAGCTCTTTTATTTGGTTCATGATCCGGAACGCATTGTTGCCGATAGTTTCTGCATGAGGGGAGATGATGTCGGCGCCCGCCTGTGCCAGCGGTTCCAGCCATCGTTCGGGTTCATCCGACATAAGGTGAATGTCATTGCGGACTTTGCTATAGGGAGTAATTGCCCTGATCCAATCCGGGCTCAAGGCCAGGTTGGGGGCAAAATGGCCATCCATCAGGTCATAGTGGAAAGAGTATGCATGCTTGTTGAGTTGATAGATCTGGTCAGCCGGGTGCGCCAGATCCATGCACATCAATGAGACTGCAAAATGAGGTAGTTTGCGTTTCATCGTCTGCCTTTCTGTTCATTCAGATCTGTGTTAACGGCCGTGTTTTCAATGAACTTTTTCAGTGTAAAATACTAAATAAATGCACACAACGACGTATATATGTAAAAAAAGAGCATAACTATGACAGAAGTATGGAACTTACTAAAACAAGAGGAAGCGGTCTGCTCCGGTGATGAAATCGATGGGCTGCCACCGGTCACCATTATGCCTGGAATGTCGCTTCCTATGGCAGATAGAGATTTGACCTTATCAGTGCTTTGTGAGTTGATAGCCTCAGGAAGAGCACAGAGCAAGGCGGCCTTGGGCAGAGTTACAGGTTTATCTCGGTCGACTATCACTTCCAGGCTGAACTACTTGTTGCGCAAACGGATCATCACGGCGGACGGAGTCATAGAATCGTCAAGTGGCAGGCCTGCACACAAAATTGCTATTTCTCCAGAAATAGGCGTTTTGGCAATAGCCGATGTGGGAGCTAAACATTCCATCTTCGCTATAGCTGACATGAACTTCAGGCTGCTCGGTTATCATACTGCACACATGGACCTTGAGGCGGAGCCTCCGAGCGAGTTCCTGACAAAGGTGTGTCAAATTCTTCGAGATCTGGCTATGCGATTTGCTGGAAACAAGCCTTTTCGCCACTGTGTTCTCGACTTGCCAGGTCGGATCGATAAGGAGGCGGATAGGCTTTTCAGACCACCTATCATGTCTGGGTGGGACATGTTCGATGCCCATAAGGCTATGGAAGAGCTGCTGGGATGCCCGGTTACGGTCGAAAACGATGTTAATGCTAGGGCACTTGGTGAGGCTTCCGTTCTTTCGGTGAAGCAGAGACCTGTGATAGCGGTTAAGGTTGCTACTGGCATTGGTGCGGGCATTATCGATACTGGAGATCACATATTGCATGGGTTTGATGGCTCTGCCGGTGAACTGGGCCATACCTCATTTGATCCTAAGAACAGGAGGAGGTGCAGGTGCGGCATGACAGGATGCTTGGAGACCACCGCTTCCGTCCCTGCCATTATCGCAGCCTATAATGAACGTCGTCCCAAGAGCAGAGTCGATGATGTGGAAGAACTGATTCAACGCCTCCGCTCTGGCGATGCCTTGGCTCAAGAGCTGGTCATCAATGCTGGCCGATCTATCGGTCAAGCGATTGCTTATGTCTGCAATGTGCTCAATCCGCACAAGGTGGTGATCTCGGGCCTACTGGTCGACAACAGTGATGAACTGCTAACGGAAATCAGGACGAGTGTCTATCAATTGACTCGACCTTTGGCTTCGCGCAATTTGACTATCTCAAGGAGCTCGATAGGGCCTTTGGCAGGTGTGGTGGGATGCATGGTGCTGGGCGTAAAGACCACCCTTTCACCCAGGTACTTGCTCAAGAGACACAACTAAGTGCTGATGAGGAATCACTTGTGTCCCCAGTATGTACGGTAGCGGAAGTGAAATTGACTGACCATCCAGGAATCAGGGTGGTAAGGGGTCATCCGGTTGCTTTGGCAGAGGGTCTGTGACTTGGGAATGGTCTGCCCGTAATGTTGCAACTTATTCAGCGCAACTGATTTATTTTCGCATCCTTTAACAGTATTGGTCTCTAGATTGTAGGCTATTCCTGATTCAGGAATACGTCCAGCTTGGATGGCAGCCATGAAGCCTTCAGTGCCGTCAAGGCCATAGTTATATGGTGAGCAACACCATGCTGGGTTGGCTTCAAGGACTAACGGGTGCACCGACTTGCGACCGGCTTCTGACGTGGCGGAAGCAAGAAAGGCTATATCCAGGCATACTGCGTCAATGCCCCCCTGTCGGGCGGCAAAGATAGCTGCTTCTTCAGCCGGGGCGCGCATGTTCTCGCTAAAATGAGCCCCATCAAAGACGGTGATGATATCGCGACTATCAGGACCCTTGTGTCGACAATATCCACTTGAGGCCACGGCTCGACCATCCAAGATAACCACGCGCCATTCTTGGTCGATTGCTTCCAGGTGACCACTGATTTGTATTAATGAATCTCGGGGTGCCTGTTTTAGACCCTCCTGTAGTTGTACCAAATTGCGACGTGCGGCTGAGAAAGTCGGTACGCGACCACCAGCCACTTGAGACCATGGTCTGACACCTAATTCTCTGGGTAGCTCCGACCAGCTGCGGATGTCTTCAACTTTGGCAACTAACACCGTCCTTCCCAGTAGGTTCCTGTCCAGGAAGGTCAGCCAATTGGCCGGAGGGGACAGCATCTTGAGCTGAGGATGTCCCAACGATTTCAGCCAGGCATTCTGGGCAATCAACAGTCCTGGGTCAATCCAGAGGGCATCGCCTGCCTTTATGCCGGATGTCGGTGACAGCCCGTTCTGCCAATCCAGATGCCAATGGCTGACCTTTGAAAGTTGCTCAATTACGGTCTGAGCGATCCACTCGCTGTGTGAGATGACATGGCAAGTCAATGGTCCGGATAAACCAAACCCTTTAGCGCTGGGTCGGCTGTGACTGTCGGATTCGGTTCTGGGCTCAGCTGTTGGGATAGCGTTCAAGTAAGCCCTCCGATTCGGATGTTATGTCGATTGTGCTGATCACAGCGCAATCTTTGGGAACTGGGTTATTCCCAAGTAACTCGGAAAATAAATCAATCGAACAGTTTCACAAAGATTAGTGTAGTGCTGTCCGTCCCCGGCCCGGAAGGTCGGGGTTCAATCGACGATGAACCGGTCGTCGTAGGTGCCCTCGTCTACGGTGTCCGAACCGCCTGAGGTCAGGATGATCACGGTGCAGTCATGACGGCGGGAGACCCGCTTCAGTGTGGCCAGCAGGGTGTCCCAGTCGCCCGGTTCCAGCCCCTCGGTGGGTTCGTCGGCGATGAGCACGTCGCATTCGCAGCACAGGGCACGGGCCACGGATGCCAGGCGGAAGTCCAAGGGGCCCAGATCAGCGGTCAGCTTGTCCTGCAGACGCTCCGGGAAGCCCACCTCATCCAGCAGGTGACGGGCCAGATTGTCCTTGGGGCCTAGGAAGGTGCGCCCGCTGGCATCCATGGTGTAGACAAGATTCTGCACGGCGGTCAGGTCATGCCTCAGGGCATCGGTGCCGAAGATGGCCCCGATCTGGTGGCCGCGATAGTCGGAGGCCAGCAACTGGCGCAGATCTGTGCCCCGGAAGAGCACGCTGCCCTGGGTGGGGGCGCGCAGGCCGGTCATCAGGGCCATCAGAGCGGCCCGTACGGAAGGGGAGGTGGTCTCCACCGAGTAGATGCGGCGACGCTGGAATGCCAGATTGACATCGTCCAGGATCTGTTCGGGGCGACCTTGGATCTTGCGCGTGTATTCCACGTGTTTCAGGGAAAGCACCGGGTAGCCGCCGGGAACCAGCACCCGTTGGTCGTCGGTCTCCAGCAGCGGGTCCTCCTCCTGTCCGCCGTCGAGATCTTCGGCATCTTCATGCTCGATGACCACCTTGAAGGCAGCCAGCGAGACATCTTCTTCCGAAGAATCCTCCTCCTCGGACTTCTTGTTGGTCTGAGTAGCTGCCCCTTCCCCGGATTCGGGCAGGGGTTCGGCGCTGGCATTCTCGCTGGTTTCGTGCTCAGCATCGGCCGCCGCTTGAGCAGTTTGCTTCTGACCAGTCTTTGCCTGGTCGGCGGTCATGGTTGCAGCCTTTTCCTGGGACTCTTCGTTAGGCTGCTGGTCCGATGTCTTTTCACTCATGCCTCGTCCTCCAGGTCGTTGGTGTATAGCTGGGCGGTTCTGAAGGCCGCTACCCTGGCGGCTGCTGCCAGAGCGAGGGCCAGGCAGACGGCCAAGCCGATAAGGATCATCTTCCAGATCAGACCAGCATGAGGCATGCTGGCCAGGCTCCCCAGCCGGAAGAGCGCCCGGCCCAGCGGTCGGCTGATCACGGCACCTAGAACCAGGCCAAGGGCCAGTCCGGTCAGGGTGAGCAAGAGGGTCTCCAGGGCGAACTGCCAGCCCAGCCGGGCCTTGTGGACTCCGATGGTGATGGCCATGCCGATTTCGTTGGCGCGGCCGCGCAGCATGAGGAAGAGGCAGCCCAGCAGAATCAGCCCGCCCAGCAAGCAGACCAGGATGATGGTGGTTCGCGCCTGGCCGGCAGCCTGGTGGACCGGCTCCATCCGCCGCTGGTAGTCCTTCAGGCTGGGAGAGTCGATGTCGTACTGCGAAGCCTTGAGCCCGTCCTTGCGCATCTCCTTGATGAACTTCTGGTAGGTGCTCGGCGAGTCCAGGACGAAGGCCACGAGCAGTTCGTGGCCCGGGTCTCCCGGCTTGCTGGCTGTATCCAGCCCCAGCATGGCAAAGGTGGGGTAGGCCGTGTAGATGGCCCGGTTGGCTGCCTGGCCGGCGGTTTTGCGGTAGTGATAGATGCCCGAGACGGTCAGCTTGACCTGCTGATCCTGCTGGCGGGGATTCTTGGTGGCCAGAGTGTCGCCCACCTTGAGACTGTTGGCCTGCGCCATCTGCTTGGAGATCAGTACGGTCTGGGTGCCGGAGGCATTCTGCGAGGCGTAGTCCAGCCCCTTGCCCTGGTCCAGCACGAAGGGGCCGTGAGGCAGGGTGGGCTCGGCCTCCTTGTCGGAGACGCCCACCAGAGAGTAGGTGCCTGACTGAGGCAGCCCATCCGGGCTGATGTTCGCGGTCTCATGGAAGTAGGCCTTGTACTGCATGCCGTCCATCTGCAGGCGCTGTGCATACTTGGAATACTCGTTCCAGCCCAGGGGGGAGACCTTGGTTCCCCTGCGCGGGCTGATGACGGCATCCACCTGTTGGGATTCGTAGTCTGTGGTACGTGCCTTGGTGTCAGCCTGGAGCACGGTGGCCGCCGTCGTGGCCAGAGCCATCACGACCAGGCAGGCCAGAACCATGACCAGGCTCCGCGCCGCATGCCGCCTGATGGTGAACCAGGCGTTCTTGAGAACGAACATGACACCCTTCCTGATAGCGTTCCAGGGATGACCGGGCGGCCCACAATGGCGGGCCTAAAGTCCGGTCGCCGTCCTCCAGTCTAGCCAGGGACGCTCCCAAGCTAGCGGTGCGAACTTGGAGCTTGCTGAATGTCTCGCTCGGCCTCCTGTTGGTCAGCGTGGGAGAAGTTGCGCACCTTCAGGGACACGACCAGAGCAGCCAGAATCAGCACTAAGGTGAAGACCAGTCCGTAGTGGGTGCCCCTGGTGAAGGCTTGGGCTTTATCAACACCGGTTGCCTGCCCCTCGCCCATGGCCAGCAGGGAGGTGGTGATGGCTGTGGCCACGGCTCCTACGATCTGCTGCATGGTGTTGATGATGGTGCTTCCGTCGCCGGACTGCGGGCCGCTCAGAGAGTTGAGCGCGTAGGTCTGGGCTGGCGACATGGCCAGTGGGCAGCCGATCATCAAAATGATGTGGGCAGCCACCACCAAGGCCACAGGGGTGTGCGGGCCGGTGAAAAGGAGGATGACCGTGCCAAGCAGGGCGACAAGGAATCCGCAGCGGACGGGCATTCGGGCTCCGAAGCCGTCATAGAGCCGGCCGGCGAAGGCTGAGACCAGGGCGTTGATGGCGCCGCCGGGCAGCATGAGTATGCCGGTCATGGCTACGGGCAGGAGCAGTCCCCGCTGCAGGAACTGGGGCAGCAGATACATGGAGGAGAGGATGACTGCGAAGTCCAGCATGACCAGGGTGGCACCGTAGCGGAAGGCCGGGATGGAGAAGATGCGCAGGTTGAGCACCGGGTGCTCCAGGCCCAGCTGGCGACGAATATAGAGGACCAGTGCAGCCAGGGCCACAACCAGAATGATCAGGGTGACCGGGGAGAGCCATCCATAACGGCTGGCCAGGCTGACTCCTGCCACCAGTCCGCCGAAGCCGACAATTGACTCCAGAATAGAGGCCAGGTCGGGTCGCTGGTGAGTGATGGTCCCTACATTCTTTAGGAAGCAGACAGCGAAGATAAGGGCCACAACCAGGAATGGGGTGAAGAACCAGAAGATCCAGTGCCAGGTCAGCTTGCCCAGGATGATTCCGGTCAGGGTCGGGCCGATGGCGGGAGCGAACATGATGACCAGGGCGCACATGCCCATGACTGTGCCCAGACGGGCAGGTGGGAAGATCAGCATGGCCACGGTGAACATGAGCGGCAGGATCAGGCCGGTGCCGATACCCTGGATCAGCCGTCCCGTCAGAAGGACGGGGAAGGTGGGGGCCATGGCCGAGACCACCGAGCCGGCCAGGAAGGCGACCAGGCCGAAGATCACGGTCTGCCTGGTGGTGAACCACTTGGAGATCAGACTGGAGAAGGGCAGGACGATGCCGATGACCAGCATGTATCCCGTGACCAGCCACTGGACGGTGGCGGCAGGGATTTGGAAGCTCTCCATCAGGTTGGGCAGGGCGATATTGAGCGAGGTTTCACTCAGCATGCCCACGAAGGCCCCGATCATCAGCGCGGCGATGGCCAGCCAGGGGTGGGGGACGGCCGGGCGTGACCGGTGAACAGAGGCAGAGGTGAACGTGTTTTGCACGATAATGATCTCCTTCTTCAGACAAACAGGACGCCATCTTAGGGAGGCTGCCATTTTTTCGTAAGTCGGCATGTCTACTCGCTTCGCCGAAGGCGTGCCGCATCGGGACGGAAAAGGTTATGCTCGGGAATGGTCGTCAGAAGCCATAAGGAGGGTGCGTGTGGATTGGCATGCAGCGGTCTACGGGTCAAGAGCCGCTGGCTCAGGAGGCCATGGCTTCTATGATCCAGGCGATGAAGAGGGACGGACCTTCGGCGACCCGGACACCATCTCCGACGCCGCTCTGCGTCGATTGGGCGGCAAGGCCTACTTCCGCGCCCATCAACTGCTGGATGACTGCCGCTTTACGGACCTGCGCCTACGGCACCTGGGAGCTTTGACCGTTCTCAAGGGACGTGTGCCCGCCACCTATCAGCCAGACGGTGACTGCGTGGTCCAGGCTCGGCTGGATGAGCAGGCCCATCGGGTCATCGACTCCTCCTGCACCTGCCGGGCCTTTGGGCGTCAGGGTCCTGCCTGCAAGCATGTGGTCGCCCTGATCATGGCCTACAACGAGTCCAGCCAGTCCTTTGCAGGATCGGATGACTGGGCCGGCGATCAGGGTCGGACCGGTTCCGCCCGGTCAACTTCGGGACCTTTGGCAGCCTATATGCACCGGCAGGAGGGTCGGCGGCGGCAGGCCTTTCGTGACCGCCAGCTGAGCCTGCTCAAGCAGGAGAACGGGCCGGTTGGTGGCCGTCACCTGCCCATCGGCTCGGTCGGGCTGATTCCCGACCTGACCAGCGAGCGCGGAGGCTGGCTGGTCCGTCTGCACATCACTCTGTCCTCCCACGGGGTCGCCTACCTGGTCAAGGATCTGTCGGCCCTGCTGCGCGCTGTGGACCAGGGCGAATTCATGTCTTACGGACGGCGGTTGGCCTTCATCCATTCTCGTGACACTTTTGATGACCGGGCCCAGGCTCTGCTGACCATTCTGGAAAGGGCCGGTGCTATCCGCCGTAGTCTAGCTGAGCAGGAGGGGGGCATGCGCCGCCGTCTTACCCGTGCAGGATTGTCGGGGATCCGGCTCAGCGACGACGAGGTGGCGCAGATCCTCGACCTGTTCGTGGACTCTGGACTCACCCTGGACTACACGCCTCCCGAGGATTCCTTCCTGCAGACCATGCCTGCCCCGGTAGTTGGCGGAGATCCGGACCCTGGCATCGCGGTCAGCAAGGAGGCGGATGGCTACCGGATCACCCATGCCCTGGCCGTGGAACGCTTCGTTGTAGGCCAAGCACATTCTTTCGTTATCGTGCGCCCCTCACAGCCCGGCATAGGGCTGGATCCGGGACCGGTCATCCACCGCTGCAGCGCGCATTTCATGCGTCATCGGGACCTGCTGGAGACCCTCTGCCGCCCTGGCGAGGATCGGGATCTGCATCTGGACGCCGACGACCTGGATCTGTTCGCCCGGACCGTCCTGCCTGACCTGAATCAGGGTTCCCATGAAGGATCTGGGCTCTCCGCCAGTCTGCCCGAGGAGCTGGATGCCCGGCGGCGGCCGCCCTGCAGGATCGAGCTTTACCTGGACAGGGATCGGCAGGGAGTCAGTTGCGATCTCAAGGCTCGCTACGGGGATCGTCTATTGCCAGTCGGTGCTGATCCCGCCTCGGAGGATGAACCCGGCAGGGATCGGGAGAGCGAGTCTTTGGCCCGGCAGACGGTTCGCCGCTACTTTCCTCTGATGGAGGAGGGGCTGGCCCGCATCCCCGAGGAGAACGAGGAGGCCATCCACACCCTGCTGACCCGGGGTCTGCCCGTGCTCAAGGGGCTGGGGCGGGTCTTCTCCACCCCGGCCTTCGACGGACTGAGCGTCGTCTCTCATCCGCAGATCCGCGTGGGTGTCAGGGTGCGCTCCGGTCTGGTCGAGATCTCGCCCATCGCCGATGAGGTACGGCCCGAGGAGGCTGCTGCCATTCTGGCTGACCATCGCCGTCGTCGCCGCTTCCATCGGCTGCGCAACGGGGCCTTCGTCGAGTTGGCTGATCTGAATACGGATGCTGTGGACACCCTGGCTGAAGACCTGGGCATTGACCCTGCTGATCTGGCCAAGGGGCCGGTCCGGGTGCCTGACTTCCAGCTGGGCTACCTGGATGCTTTGATACCCGAGCAGGATCGCGATTCCAGTTTCCGTGACTATCTGAAGGAGCGCAAGCCTGATCCTCAGGTGTTCAAGGTTCCCGACGGGCTGCGCGGGCAGCTCAGACCCTATCAGGCAGAAGGGCTGCGTTGGCTATGCACCCTGAGCGACCGCGGCTTCGGCGGCATTCTGGCCGACGAGATGGGTCTGGGCAAGACCATACAGATGCTGGCCTACCTGCTATCCCGTCGGGATCAGGCCAGGGATAGGGGACCCTCGTTGATTGTCTGCCCGGCCTCCTTGGTCTACAACTGGGAGGCCGAGTGCCGCCGCTTTACGCCGGATCTGCGGGTAGCGGTCCTGGCGGGAGGGCGCAGCCAACGTCAGGCTCTGCTGGATCAGGCCGGGTCCTACGATCTGCTGATTACCTCATACGATCTGCTCAGGCGGGACCTGGACCGGTATCGGAGTCTGCCCTGGTATGCCCTGGTTTTGGATGAGGCCCAGTACATCAAGAACCACGCCACCAAGGCCGCCCGTGCCGTACGTGCTCTGGACAGCCTGCACCGGTTCGCTCTGACGGGCACACCCATCGAGAACCGGCTGTCTGAGCTTTGGAGCATCTTCGACTTTCTGATGCCGGGGATGCTGGGTCCATACTCTCGGTTCCGGGACCGCTTCGAAATGCCCATACTCAACGGCGACCAGGATGCCCAGTCCCGGCTCCAGGCCCTGGTGGGACCCTTCATTCTGCGCCGGCTCAAGTCCCAGGTGCTGACGGATCTGCCCGAGAAGATCGAAAACGTGATCAGCGTGCCCCTGCAGGGTCGGCAGCGCAAGCTCTATGCAGCCCTTGAGCAGGAGCTGAGGGCTACCCTCAACAAGGAAAGGGATCAGGAGTACGAGGTCGGCAAAATCCAGGTCCTGGCCCAGCTGACCAGGCTGCGGGAGGTCTGCTGCGATCCGCGTCTGGTCTACCAGGATCAAGGTCGGGACCGGCGCGGCGATTCGGCCAAGTTGGATGCCATCGAGGATCTGGTGGTCTCCTGTCAGGATGCCGGACGGAAGATGCTGATCTTCTCCCAGTTCACCTCCTACCTGGACCTGATAGCCCAACGGCTCCGTCGGCTGGACGTGCCCTACGATCTGATCACTGGCGCCACCTCCAAGAAGCGGCGGCTGGAGCTGGTGGAACAGTTCAATAGGGATGCCACGCCGGTCTTTCTGATCTCCCTGAAGGCCGGCAACACCGGGCTCAACCTGACCGGAGCCTGCGTGGTGGTCCATGCGGACCCCTGGTGGAATGCCGCAGCCCAGGAGCAGGCCAACGACCGCGCCCACCGGATCGGTCAGACCCAGGACGTCAACGTCTACCAGATCGTAGCCAAGGACACCATCGAGGAGCGTATCCTCAACCTGCAGCACAGTAAGAGCGACTTGGCATCGCGCTTTGTCGATTCTGCCGCCTCTACCGGTGCAGCCAGCGTGGCCAGGCTGAGCAGAAAAGACCTCCTGGCCCTTCTGGGCTGATTTTGATCGCATCTTGATGTGAAAATCTACTTGAACCTAATAGTCAGCGGCCTTGAATGCGGTGTCATCATCGATGGCGAGGCCCTTGGGTTACGGTTCCGGTTATTCTTGATGCAGTAGTCAAATCGAAAGACTATGTGTATGAGCAGATTGACGGTTGCTTCACCTCGGACTTGGTGGTTTCGCAGCGGTCGATTATCGGGTTATGGGAGCCTGGCCATCTTCAGCTCCTTTGATGACGGGAAGCTGGAGGAGAGAGCATGATCAACGGCATGCAGATGTTCTGCTCAGAGTTTTTGGGCACAGCACTTATGATGGCCATCGCTTTCATGGTCGCAGCCAGCAGATCGCTTCCCAAGACAGGGGCCTATCGAGCCGACTGGATCAACGCTTCGTTGGGCTGGGGCCTTGCTGTCTATGTAGGCGTATATGCAGGGTGGAAAACGGGCGGCCATCTCAACCCGGCCGTGACTTTGGCCAGGGTAGTCGGTCACTGGATTGATCCACAGGCGACCTTGAACGGCCTGGCCATGGGCAAGGGCGGCATTCCGGTCACCTTAGCCAATGTGGCCATCTTCATTTCCGCCCAGTTCCTGGGTGCTTTCTTTGGCACCTGCCTGGGCTACCTGGGTACTCGCAAGCATTTCGAACTTCCGACCGATACAGATACCAAACTCATGGTTTTCTGCACCAAGCCTGCTATACGTTCGAATTTCTGGAATCTGACATCGGAGGCTATCGGCACGGCCATTCTGGTTACCTGGGTTTTCCTCAATGGGGGGACGCCTACCCAGGTTGGGCCCTTGGGCGTGGCCCTGGTCATCACGGTTCTGGTCATGGCCCTCGGCGGGGTTTCTGGCGCGGCCATGAATCCGGCACGTGACTTTTCCGCTCGATTGGCATACTGCCTTCTGCCCATGTCCGGCAAGAAGGATGCGGACTGGAGCTACGCTTGGATACCCTTTGCCGGGCCGATCATCGGAGCCTGCATAGGTGTGCTGGCGCCTGTCTGGATGGGGCTTCTGCCTTGATCGTCGGCATGGAAAAGCCCTCGGTTCTGTCAGGAGGACAGGACCGAGGGCCGAGTGAGTCGGTCAGCTCAAGGTCAGTAGCTGGTTGAGGTGGGTTCCTGGAAGCGGACCGTCAGCCCGCGGCCATGGTGAAGGAACATCTCGGCACCATGGCGGTCGACGTCGCGGTGAGTGAAGAGCATGCGGATGGCGAAGGCCGTCTGGACATCATCAGGCAGGTCCAGGAAAGCCTTATGGGCATCCCATCCATCGGCGGCGACAGCCTTGTTGGGTACATAGGCATATCCGTAGCCGTCCTCGTCCACGTAGCCCAGGAATGGCAGATCCCATGCCTGGTGATAGCTCAGCTGATTCTTGTAATCCTCGACCTTCTTGAGGGCCTCGTCGCTGATGCCGTACTTGCGGGCGACATCGTTGGCCTTGGCGGTCTTCGCGGCGGCATCTTTTTCGAACATGGAAGTATCAACAACAATGACTGTATCGTCTGCCATGACTGACCTTTCTGTCTGACGGCCTGCACGTGTGACAATCGACATCATGACCATGCAGGGCCATGACCGTTCAGGTGACCATCCATCGTCGACGGTCACCTCTGGATGCAAGATTCCTTCCACTTGCAAGAATACCAAATTTCGCCTGCAGATAGGTGCAGGGAACCGTGAGGTTCGCCATGGGTGCCTGTCACTAACGAAGAATAGGTCCAGCTGTGCTCGTATGCGGGGAACTATCAGCCCAAGGCAGCATCCTGATCCCTGCGATGCCGAAACAGGCACATCAGTGCCAGGCCGAGGACGGCAGCGCCGATAGCCAGCGCTACAGGCATGACCATGTCTGAGCCTGAGGCGGCTAGGGCTTGGGAATCTGCAGATGGCTTTGCTTGGTCATCAGAAGATTGGTTTTCTGGCACCGGTTTTTGACTATCGCTGGTTTGGCCCGGTTTGCTCGGTTCTACCGGTGGATTCGGCTTGTCATGTCCTCCGGAGTTGTCTGGCTTGGCCGGCTTGGCCTGGTAGGTGTTGGTGAAGGTGGGGTTGTTGCCGTCGATGGTGGCCTGGAGCTGGCCGTTGAGGTCGTCGGT
>NZ_JAFNMM010000002.1:96207-233513 GCF_026537335.1 Bifidobacterium sp. B4081
GTCGATGGTGGCCTGGAGCTGGCCGTTGAGGTCGTCGGTGACGTGGACGTCGACCGTGGCCGCGTGCCGGTCGTAGGTGATGCCGGGCAGGCTGCCCTGGTCCTCGCGGATGGTGTAGTGGTAGTCGCCGGGCTGGTCCAGGGTCAGGTCGTTGAAGGCGATCCTGCCCTGGGCGTCGTTGGATGCCGAGCCCGCTTCATGGCCGGTCTCCCCGTCGTACAGGTGGAAGGTGAACTCCCCGGCTTTCAGGTCCCGGCCCTGCAGGTGCTTGGTGGCGGTGATGACGGGCTTGGCCGGCTTGGCCTGGTAGGTGTTGGTGAAGGCCGCCGTGTCAATCTTCTTGCCCTTGCTGTCAGTCCACTGCGCCTTGGCGGTACGTTGTAACTGAGCTGCATCGGTTGTCAAAGTGATGGTCAGGATTGCAGTGCTCTGATCATACGTCAGGCCAGGAATGGAGCCGGTTTCCTGGTGTATACGATACTCGTAGCTGCCATCGTCGGGCAGAGCAGACACGTTGACGGGCACCTGGGCATTTTTGTTGTCGGCGTCTATGGTGATTTGGCTGGGCAACGCTGCGGACGGTGCGCTATCCAGGGGCTCGATAGCCAGTGTGAAGGAGTCTGAGTTGAGCCAGTTCCTGCCTTGGATCTGTACTTTGACTCCGGCAGACACCTCATTGGTGTCCATTGTTCCTGTCAGGCCACAGTTGTTGAAATCCAGGGATTGGCTGGCTGCGTCCACCATATCCTCGGCTTTCTGGAACTTAATATCCTTGATGACGGCGCCTTTCATGGTTCCGTTCTCCAGTATGTCGCTGGCTGAGGAGTTTTCGCTCGGGCTGGCTCCGCTGGCCTTTTGGATTGTCGTAGACAGGTGGGTCCAGTTCGTATTCGGAGCGGGGTCGAACCGCAGGTGGAATTGCCCTGCCGGTATATTGGTCAGTTCGTACTTGCCCTGGGAATCAGATTTTGTGCTCAGATCATCATGTGGGGTGACGACCGACTTGGCGGGCTTGTCGTCAGTATCGTTGAGCAGGGTAACTTTGACATCTTTAAGCAGAATATCGTCCGAAGAGCGGGTGCCGTCCCCATCGACGTCGTACCATACGATGCCACTGATGGAACGTTGAACAACCATGGCCTGAGCCGGCATTTGGTTCAGTGCATTGCCCCAGCGATTCCGATAGAGGTCGCCGGAGGAGTTGTTTCCGGGATTTATATGGAAAGTAATGTCATAGCGGAATTGGTTGGGCTGCCCATCGATGATGAAGGCCCAGGCCACCACGTTTGCAGGCATTTTCACTTCGCCACTTGTTGTGTTGAAGTCAGCCTCGTCCCAAGAGAGGTATTCCTGGGATTGTATGGAACTCGTGTCATTGACCTGCCATCGAGAATCTGTGGTGTAGCGGATGGTGATTCCGCTCAGACTAGCCCCCGCCGAAGCTTTTACGTTCATATCGGCAAAAGTAGGTTCCCCGTGGAAGTCGGGTTTACCGCTTGTCTGTTTGTACGGCATGATGTCGATGGCATAGTGATGCTGCTTGCCACTGCCTGAGGTGCTGCTCAGCATGTTGGTGAAGCCGATTGGTGCACCGACTTCATTAGTGTCCTGTACGGCCGAGGTGGAAAGGGTGGTTGTGTTGGTCCGCCAAGCGTGGATGGTGAAGGAATCGGCAGTCTTCAAGTATGTGTTGGGCTGGGACATATTCTGTTTTGACTGAACTGTGGCAGAGGTCGTCAGGTCTTCGTTGGAGCCGATGTCTTTGCTGGGGTCAGTCAGGTCACCCAGGGAGGTGGAGAAGTGGATGACGCGGTTGTTGCCATCCACAGGGATGTTGGTCAGTGTCCAGGACAGAGTGGTGATTCCGGTTCCGGGGTCCGTGCTCACTGATGGCTCACAGGCGGTTCCGCCCTCTATGTGGCCCATTTCAGGCGTGGCTTCCGTATATGTGCCACCCAATCGGGCGCTGCCGGGGATGTAGTGGAGCTTTGCTGGCAGTTTGTCGGTGATGTAGAGTTCGGTTTTGGCGCCCTTGTTGGCTTGGGAAGCTGAAGTGCCGGTGTTGATGGTTAGCCGCCAGTCAACGAACCGTTGATCGCTGTCTATGTCAAAGTATTCTTTGGGTTTGGAATTGGTGCTTGTTTGTGCCACGGCGTTGGAGATGGTGTTGGTTTCGCCGGTTACATAGAGGCTGTCCCCGTGTTCATTGCCGCCGGTGTCTCCGCCCAGGTAACCGTTTATTTGGTTATAGTTGGCTTTGGTATAGCCTCCGACTGACGTGGCTAAGACGGGAGATTTGATTTTGGCCAGATCGTAGGGGTTCTGTTTCTTGGCCCACTCCTCCCATTCCTGATCGCTGGAGTTCTCGGGGCTTAGCCCGGCCATAGCTGCTAATTGGCTGCGGGTGAAAGTGCGTGAAACTGATGTCAGCTGGGCTACCGAACTTACTTTGGCATCGGGGAGGACATTGATCACAAATCCGCCGAAGCCGAATCGGGAATTCTCTTCGGCAAACCTGGAGGGCGCGGCGGTGCGCCCGCCCAGCAGCATGCCTACAACCGTGCCATGCTTCTTTGCATCCTCCTGCGTGCTATAAAAGTTCAGATCCTCTATGTCGGCATTGGCTTGCTCAGTGTCGTTTTTCCAGTCTTTCCCGTCGGGTTTGGTGGCGTACATGACCAGATCCAGCAACGGGTTTTTATCGCTCGTTGGATCATTGTATTTGCCGTTCTGCCAGATGCCGTTGCCCCAGGGAAGATCCAGACCGTCGGAGTTTGGCAGTCCAACTACCTTTGGGTCGATCTTGACCAAGGACATTCCCAGCAGAGGCAGATCAGCCTTGCTGGTTTTGAAGTTAAAACCGGCCGTTACCCGCACTTTGGTCCCTGCGACTGCTGAGTCGGTCCCCCGTAGATTGTCAGGAGCAGTCCACCACCCGCAGTCCACGCCGTCATCAAAAAAGTTAGGAGCCGTCATGCAACTGTACTGAATGATGTTGCTGATGCCTGCCTTTATTGTGTTGGAGCCTAGCGTGAAGATGACGTTGTGCCACATGTCATCGGACTGGTCGGGTTGGTTTGACGTGTCCGTGGGGCCAGAGGCATGGGGTAAAGACTGGTTTGATAGCGATTTCGCACTCAGGTTGCCGTCGTCGACCTTGCTCTGCAAGCTGAGACCGGTCTGTCCATAGTAGTTGGCCACGTCTTTGCCGTCGACAGTGGAGGGGTTGAAGACATATAGGTAACCAGTGGAGATTTCGGCCACTTCTTGTCGCGTGCAGTCAGTCGAGGCCAGGGCAGGCGTGCACTTGGCGTCTGGTGCATAGGTGTGTCCCAGGTAGGGGAAGGGGTCGTTGGTTTTATAGTCCTTCAAAGTCAGGTCCAGCCTGAGGCCCTGGCTGTTGCGCTGTTCAGCCACGGTGTATTGACCATTGCCTTGGACTTGGTCCTTTCCAGCCGTGCCACCCGTGGATCGGGCATAGCCATAGTTGCTGAGAGTGGGTCTCCAGCCCTGATCGCCGGTGTTGCGTCCGCTGTTGTTGAAGTCGCCGTCGATGGTGCCGATGTCCCAGAAGTAGGGTTGCAGATCCGCTATCTTCGGGTAGGCATCTCCGCCAGCGGTCTGCCACAAATTGCTCAGTGACAGGGAAAAGGTAATGGGGCCAGTGGGAACCTCCAGACCCTTGAGGCCCTTGGTTCGATCGGGCCAACGCATGTCAACGGCCCAGTTGAACTTGCTGATTATCCCCTTGCGCTTACCCAGCTCATGGTTGGGATAATTGCTGGCGGCTGGGGTGTTGAAGTCGAATGTTTGGTTGCCGGAGCCTTCATTGGTTCCGCCAGTGATTCGCAGGTTCAGATTAAGCTTGGCCGACACGGTGACCTGATCGGATGTGGCTGAAGCAGGATCGGTCTTGGTGGTGGTATTCGGAGCGCCCCAGGCTTGGACCTCGGGGGCGAATTTGCTGCCATTGGGCATGCTTCGGACCCGAAGGACCAGAGTGACGCTGGAGGATCCCGGAATAACGGTAGGCAAATTCTGTGGGGCGGTGAGTAGCCTGTAAACGGTAAGCACCTGTGTCGGATGACCGTCGATAGTCTCTGTAGTTTGCTTTGGCTGGTATTCCGGCGTAGTGTCCACCCAGCCCATGGAATTCACATCAAAGGTGACCTGGTCCTCAGGCTGGCTCAGTCTGAATTGGAAGCCTATTCGGCCTCGGCGATAGCTGGTTGTCTCGCTGCGGGTATTTACGGCAAAAGAGTAGGTGTAGGACACCTTATCGAAAGTGCGCACTATGTCATTGTCTGCATCGTGGTCGTCGCCGGGGTTGTTATCGTTGTCGAAAGGAGCCGTGCCAGTGGAGCGGGATGCTTGGGACAGTGTGGTGACCACGGCGTCGTCGGTGTCCAGCATGTCCTTGATTGCCGATTTGGTGGTTGGCCCTGTGCTGGGTTGTATGGGCGCGGCCTGGTTCGAGGCGGTTGACTTCGACTGCTGAGTGGTTTGGGCTGCCTCGGACGCGGCGGTGTTTAACTGTGGAGTCAAGGTTTGGGTCGACGTGGACGATGTCTGCTGTGCTTGTGTCGTTGCAGATGTTGATGTGGAGGCGGTGGTCTGGGCATCAGCTGTCTGTCTGCCATCGGCTAAGGCCATAGTGGGTATTAACGTGGCCATAGCCAACAGGCCGGCCAGGACTTTTCCGCTCAAATTACCCTTTGCCACGTTTCTCCTTTTGAGCGCCGACGACCGACTGGGGCGTCGGGCCGGGGCATCCCCTTCAGGTCATCCGGTCGACTGTCTACGATGGTTCTCGAGTCATTCGATACTAGCTTTACAGAATAGTATACAAAGTCATTGATTATAATTCCGCTATTGATATGCGCCTCCGGAGTAAAGGGTCAACTATGGACAGAACAGGGAGGTCTGCATGAGTGAACGGGATCATCATGAGCTCTCGCCTGCCGATTTTCCAGGTCACGGAATGCGAGAGCGGTCAGCTGTCTACGGGTTCTTCATCATCATGGGCATCGGTACTTCGGCTTGGATTTCTCGACTGCCAACAGTCAAGGCCAGCCTCGGTCTGCAGCCCTCGGGCCTGGCTCTGATGACCATTCTGGGCGGCTGCGGCGCTCTGGTCGGCATGCTGATCTCGGGTGTATTGACTGATCGGCTGGGCGTGCGCCGGGCCATGCTGCTGGCAGCCTCCACCTGGTGCCTGGGCATGGTAATCGCGGCCTTGGCTGTCACTCTGCGCTCAGTGCCCGGGGTGGTTTTGGGACTGCTCTTCAATTCGGCGGGGATCAGCCTCTGGGGAACGGTCAACACGGTCGAGGCGGGTGCAGTGGAGCGATTCTCCTCTCGGTCCATAATGCCGCGGTTTCATGCCTCATATAGTTTGGGCATGTTTCTTGCCCTGGGACTGGGCTCGCTCCTGTCTCATCTGGGTGTGGCCATAGGTGCACATCTAGCAGTCAATGCGCTGGTCAGCCTGGCTCTGGTGATCGCCTGCGTTCTGCTCTGCCCGGCTCAGCCTCTAGGGGATTACAAGGGCGGCGCTGACGACCAACGTTCGGATCAGCAGGCGGGTTCAGGGCAATCGTCCGCCTTCGGCAAGCAGTTGGCTGCCTGGGGCGATGCCCTGGTGCTCATGCTTGCTCTGATCAACGTGGCCCTGGAGGCCAGCGAGGGTGCCGTCAACGACTGGAGCGGGATCGGCCTGGTCGATGCCTTCGGCGTCCCCGAGTCTCAAGCCGGTCTTGCTCCCACGATTTTCGCTGCAGCCATGATCGTTTCAAGGCTGTTGGGGACACATCTGATCGAGCGGTTGGGGAACATGCGCTCGCTGGTCCTGACCCTCCTGGTCTCGGCTCTGGGCATCCTGGTCTATGCTCTTTCGCCCTCTTTTGTGTTGAGCCTTGTGGGCACTGGAATTTGGGGTGTCGGAGCTGCTCTGGGCGTACCCATTGTTACTACTTTGGCAACCAAGGATCCAGCCGTGGCGGCCCAGCGTGCTTCGGTCATCTCCACTGCCTACAACGGGGTCTCCTGGATCATTCCTCCGGCTATCGGGTTTCTGGCCGACCACACCGGTGTCAGGCCGGCGCTGTTGCCCTTGGCGTTCTTGCTGGCGGCGGTCACCCTCCTGGTGCCCCCGGTGTCCAGGCTTACTCGGGAATAATGCCCTTCGGTTGGCAAAACTCCGCCAACCGGTTGTCGGGCGAAGTACGGTCTTTGGGCAGATATTCGGATTCAAACAGCCGTTCCCAAATATTGCCGTACGTGTCAGCGAATCTTATGGATGCAGCATCCAGTCGGCACCGGCCCTGAGGATTGTCAATAGCTCAGATGGATGCCTTTCCCTGCCAGATTCTCCAAGCACTCCTGCAGATAGGTTGCATCGTGCTCGGGGTAGATGGGATCTGTCAGCGGCTCTGCAGCCAGATCCTCGTAGGGCGGGCAATGCCTGCCGCGGTAGAGCGGGTCATACCAGGCGGGATCAGGATGGTAGCCGCGCTCGCGCATCGTTGCCATGACCAGCAGATGAAATTGAAAGAGCTTGTATGGGGAGTGGCAGAAGACATAGTCAACGGTGGCATGCCGTCGACCCCAGCCCAGTCCACGCAGGGCGGTGATCTCCCGATGCTGGCCCAGCAGCTGCTGTCTGGGAAGCAGTGGGATTAAATCTTGATGCCACAGTCGCATGACGCCCCCTCGTTGGGGGCATAAGTGAACCCCTCCCTCAGCCTAGCCGCTTGCATTGCTGTGAGGCGGACTGGCAGAAGAAGGGGTTGGGGCAAGTCCTTAATGGAACTCCTTACTGGGCGATGAATCCGCCGTCCACAACGAATTCGGCACCCAGCGCGAACTTGGATTCGTCGCTGGCCAGGTAGACGCAGATCTCGCCGATGTCCTGGGGCTCGCCGATGTGGCCCAGAGGTGTCAGCTTGCTCATCCTGTCTTCAAGGCTCTGGCTGATCAGAGGGGTCTTGATGAATCCAGGATGGACCGAGTTGATGCGAACACCGTAGTTGTTATTGGCGGAATCCAGAGCGGCAGATTTGGTCAGCAGCCTGGTGCCGCCCTTGCTGGCGTTGTAGGCTCCAGCCCGGCTCAGGCCCACGAAGCCCTCGATGGAGGAGATGTTGATAATGGATCCGCCGCGGCCTTTCATGACCCGCATGCCATGCTTGGTGCCCAGGAAGGTTCCGTTCAGGTTGATAGCGATGATCTTCTTCCAGTCATCGTAGCTTTCCTCGTCCATGGTGACGCCCTTGTCGCCGACGCCGGCGTTGTTGACCACAGTGGTCAGCTGGCCCAGCTCCTTTTCAACGGTGTCGATGGTGGAGACCCACTGGTCCTCGTCTGTCACGTCCAAGGTGTGGAAGACGACCTGCCCGGGATGCTCCTGCATGAAGCTGCGGGAGGCATCGGTCTCCTTGATGTCGGTAAGGGCCACCTTGGCTCCCTCGCGGACGAAGCATTCGGCTATGCCCACGCCCATGCCGCCGGTTCCTCCGGTGATAATGGCTACCTTACCTTGTAGTCGATCAGTCATATCCACTCCTTTATAGAGATGTGCTGTCGTATTTCATCGTATGCTATGGCATGCCCATACTCCCATACTGATGGTTGCTGCATGAGCCATTCCGGATGATACGTCTCCTGCGGTTGGTATGTGGATTTGTATTACTGCTTCGCCAAGCCTGCTGGCTGTCACTCGATGAGATTTTTCGACCTCAAAAGCGATGCTATGTGGCGTAAATCAGCATGATGCCAACTGTATTGTTCACGAATTAGTTTGGGTCAATAACGTATCCGCACTCATCGGCCTTTGTAGCTTGTTACCTTATCTTTGAACAAGCAGCGATACAGAAATTACCGTAAAAATTATTTCATGTATACAGGCTCCCTTTCCTGTGGCCATCGACCAGCGGAAGAGAGCCAGTTGTCAGAGCTGTTACCATGATCAGCGTGCTCAAGGTGAACAGTATGGCACAACCATGTGGCGGTCAACAATTATTTTCCAGAGGATCGCTGCGACGGCTGAGGCTGCGGAACCGGCCATCTGTATGCAGGCATAAATCTCCGTATAGTCCGAGGTGCCGAAGACCGAGCGCACCAACAGAGGTGTTTCGACCGTCGTGCAGGTATATACGAATCCAAATCCGAAAGAACCGAGCAGCAGCAGGATGCCCTGGTTGGGGAAAGCTCATATCGCAAAGATGCCCATCAGTCCGCTTCTGATCCCCCCTAAACTAAGGATCGCATTCCGGTCGTTGATGAATCCAAGTGTGATCTCGCCGATTGCTTGTCCAATCATGCAGGAGGAGGCAATCAGACCTGCCATGGAGGCCATGGAGGGAATGGATGTCGCATAGGGGGGGGGGCAGGAATTGGTAGACAGTCTGATCAATGGTGATCAGTGCGCAGAATATCTCCAAGGATCAGAAAGCCGGGGTACGCGGGGTCTGATGCGCTGTTATGCCCTTGCTCGTGGGTTTTGCTGCAGATCTAGGTCTGATGGATGTGAGCAGACGACGAATATGGTAAATGGAAGAGCGGCGACCTGGATGATAAGTCCAACGGTCAGGCATCTACGTCTCCATCCGTCGGGTGCGGATTGGATGATCAAGTTGCCTAATTGGTTGAAAATAGCACCGCCTACACCTGTGAAGACCATGCACAAACCTATATTGAATCCGATGCGCTTGCAGAACCATGCGTTGATCAAGATGGGTACGGCTAGGTAAAGTACAGCCGGCATGCCCACGCCTATGATGAATCCGCAGACGTAGAACTGCCACACAGCCTAAAACCAGCAAAAGGATGCTTGCGCTTAGCATAGCGCGCAGGTCGAATTGCGTGGGATGATACCAGTATGTTGTTGCGGAATCTGCGATGAGGATGCCTATATGGGCACGAATTATTCTAATAAGATTTTTAAATGTTGAAGAGTAGCGAGCACTCAGTAATTACCGTTTTGACGGCGGTACTGTATAGGAGTCATGCCTACTTGATGTTTGAAAGTGTTGCACAGGATCGATATCGAGGAGAATCCGCACTGTTTGCGGATTTCGTCCAGGGAAAGATCGCTGTTGACGAGTAGGAACTTGGCCACATCAACACGTGAAGCCGTGATATATGCGTGAGGTGTCAGTCCTGTCTGTTTTTTGAAGATACGAATGAAGTGGTATTCGCTCATATATGCCCGTTCGGCCAGTGAGCTCACCGTTAGTGACTGATCGAGATTATCGGCGATGTATGCTATCGAGTCATCGATAGTACGTGAGCGCTTTGCTGTGACTCCAGGCTTGTTCTCTACAGCAAATTCCGTAAGCAGATCGGTAATATGACGAGCCATCTCCGGTTCGGAGTATCCACCCTGATCCGTGGCCATATCGTGGATCTCACGCAACTGAGTCCGCGCATACGAAGGGTTGCGAAGGCTAATTACGTTTCCAAGCTTAGCTGTGATCAAATCATAATAGGGCCGTGCAGTTATTCCGTCGAAATGCATCCACAGTACGTCCGTTTCAGTGTCAGTCCCATAACAATGACGGGAATAGCAGTCAACGAGAACGAATTGATCAGCCACGGCCCGCAAATGACCTGCAGGCAGATCCAAATCCATGGATCCTGAGAGCACTAGCATGACGAGAAAACTGTCAAAGGAACGGCGATCAAGGCGATAGCCGGGCTGGTAGCTGAACAGGCCAGATCTGAGCAGATAAAGAAATGTACGCCGGGCTGTGGCTGAAGGAATTCGCATGACGAAGTCCGACTTGGCCAAGTCGATGAAGTGCTCGGCGGGTTTCATGATTACTGTTCCTCTTTGTCCATATTTCTTAACGATAGGCTATAAGTCTGGTTCTTAAGTGGGTAATAAGTGGGTAAGGATGATGGCAGGAACCTTGTGGCATGGCCCCTGCCATCATCAAAATGCCCGTGTAGGGTCCCGGTTTCAGTTCTCGCTCATGTCTTCTAGCGCCACGCCGCTGGTTTCGGGCAGGGCCTTGGTGACTAGGAGGAAACCTACTACGCCGAAAAGGGCGAAGATCACGTAGGACCAGCCCAAGCCAATCCCGTCACGCATCGAAGGAAACACCCAGTTGCAGGCGGCTGAAGCAATCCAGCAGAAGAAAGTCGCCACTGACACTCCTATGGCGCGAATGGAGTTTGGCAGTACTTCGGAGATGACGACCCACATGCCAGGTGCCCAGGTAGCGGAATAGCAGAACCAGAATACATTGGCTACGATCAGCAAGAACCAGGCCCAGCCTGTGGTCACGTTCACTTCACCGTTGACCACTTTGCCGGTGAAGAACCCTACGGCCATAAGCGCCAGACCAATGGTCATGGTTACGGAGCCAATCGTCAGCAGCTTGCGCCGACCGATCTTGTCTATGTAGGCCATGCCGATCATGGTTGCAATCAGAGCGAAGATCGTGCGAATGAACGACATATGCAATGCGCTTTGCTCGGAGAATCCGACCATCTGCCACATGGACGAATCATAGAACATGATAACGTTCGTACCTTGGAGCTGCTGCAGCATGGCTACTCCGATTGCCACCCACATGACCTTGCGCAATCCGAAGCAATCGCCTCTCAGATCAGACAAGCGCGCCGGACGTTCGAGCATGGTTCCACGTATTTCCTGAACCTTGTCGTCGGGATCGGGCTCGCCTGTGATTTCGGAGAGGATAGTCCTGGCCTTTTCGTTCTCCCCTTTCATCACCAGGTATCTTGGGGACTCCGGAAGCATCAGTGCCACCACGAACATGAGTATGCCTGGCAGAGCCATAGTCATCAGCATCCATCGCCAAGCCGCCAGACCCAGCCACCAGGTCTTTTCAGCACCGCCTGCGCCCATCGCATACAGATCATTGAGGCCTAAAGCTGCTATTTGTCCAAGGACAATGGCGAATTGTTGCATGGAACCTAGCATGCCGCGCAGATTCTGAGGAGCGATCTCCGATATGTATGAAGGCCCGATGACGGAGGTGAAGCCGACCCCGATCCCTCCTAGGAATCTGAATATGAAGAACACCCAAACGTTGTTTGTCAGGCCCGATACCAAGGCGCAGGCCACGAACAGTATGGATGCGCCGATAAGAACCTTGGTGCGACCGTAGCGATCGGCGAGTTTGCCAGCAAACCAAGCTCCTACAGCGCAGCCGACGAGCGCCGATGAAACCGTGAATCCGGACATGAAGCCTGTGACGCCGAATCCGGAATCCGGACTGGTCAGTGCCTTGACGGCGCTGTTGATGACGGATGTGTCGTAACCGAACATGAATCCGCCGACGGCAGCGGCCGCACAAACGATAATGAGTTTGATCCTATTGCCGTTGGATAAGCCTTTTGCCGGCGGTATGCCGGTTTTAGTTGGATGAGACATGTGAGAAACTTCTTTCTATGTTGTTGACGGATCGCTGTTGTTTCAAGAGATGATGCTCGTTCGGTAGTAGATCCTGGCGGCAAAAATGTCGCCTGCTCTCAAGATGGGTTTTATGGGGTCGTCGCTGTTGATGGCGTTGGGTACAAATTCGCACTCAAGCGCTATGCCCTCCCTAGGCCCATAGCAGTGGCCATCTCTAGCTCGGGTGTTGCTCAGATAGTCACCGGTGTAGATCTGGATTGCGGGTAGATCAGAAAAGACGTCGAGTCGAATGCCGGTCTTCGCGCTGGCTAGTGTGGCCATATGGCCGAACTGCCGGGGGCTTTTGTTGATCGGATAGGCATGGTTGTAGCCGTGCCCAAGTCTGATCTGGTCGAAAGCCGGATCGCGCCGCTCACCGATGCTGCAGGGTTTCCTGAAATCCATCGGAGTATCGGCCACGGCCTGTCGAGAGCCTGTTGGTATGGCATCCTCACCGAGGATGGGGCAGAACGTATCTGCATTTATCTGCAGTGTGTGATCCAGAATATTGCCAGATCCATCGCCATCCAGATTGAAGTAGGCATGATTGGTGAGATTGCATATGGTGTCTGTATCCGTGGCGCCTTCGAAGGTTATTTCGAGTCCGTCATCCTGAAGTCTGTAGCATACCGTGATCGACATGGCTCCCGGAAAGCCTTGATCGCCGTCTGGGGTATCCATCCTCAAGGTGACATGCCGGTCGTCGTACGAATCAGTCGTCCACAGCCGGTGCTCGTAACCGTCAGGGCCGCTGTGGTTGTTGTTCTTGCCGTCGTTCGCCTCTAATCGGTATGTGCGTCCATTCAGCTGAAACTGGGCATTGGATATCCTGTTGGCATTGCGTCCGATGATGGCACCCAGACAGCAGGCGTCAGCGCAATAGCTCGCTAAATCCGGGCATCCCAGGACTATTTGCCTAAGTTCTCCTGCACTGTCCGGGGTGAGGAAAGAGACGAGCCGCGCTCCGTAATCGGTGATTGTTGCCGATTGCCCCTGTCCATTCCGGAGCTTGAACAGGTGTGCGACTCTGTCATCGTCTAATCTGCCGAATTCGCTGGCAGACATGTCCGCTGCCTTCATGCTGTCGCCTTGGTTGCGGCGGAACTGTTCATCAATATATGTCGATGTGAGAGTTCGTCGCTAAATAGGTTGACCTGGATGTGGCTGGGATCTTCGGACATAGCCTTGGCGAGCAGATCCGACGCCTTTTGCGCCTTGCCCAATCCGATGTTGGCTAAGGCCATGACATACAAGCAATGAATGTGGTTCATTCTTGTGTAATCCTTGTCGTAGATTACGAAGTCAGGAAGGGATACTGCGAAGTATTCTATAGCTGCTTGATCGTTCAGGTGCTGTTCGCCGAAGTCCAGCAGGCGGTAGAACCTGGCATTGGCAGGTCCGTGTTCACCCAGTGCAGCATGGGCTAGGCCCTGGTACAGGATCATTTCTGCAGGCTGATCATTATAGAACATTGCCCCCTTGACCTCGTCCGGTCCGATGGTCGCTTGACGGAATTGAGCTTTTGCAGCATCATCATGACCCATGTGTGCCTCGACCAGGCCTAAGAGATAATGCAGATCGTTGTCTTTCTGTCCTTCGAGCTTGCCCTCGCCCAGATTTTCTGGATAGGACTGGGCCTTGGTCAGCAGATCCTTAGCTGTTTGCCAGTCTTGGGCATTCATTGCGTCCTTTGCCATGAGCGTCAGGCTGATGCGGTATTGGGCTGTGATCTTCCCCTCTCCGCCTTCCCAAGGATGGAAATGCCGCTTGCCCATCAGTTCATAGGCTTCGCGATAGTTGCCGGTCATGTTGAGCACTGTCAGATACTCGATGTACAAGTCATCTCGCTCTTGAACGGCGTTGAGATTGCGGCGGTATTCGACCAGACGCTGGCTGTAGGTCCATCCAAGCATCCGGCGGAGTTGATCCAGCTCCAGGAAAATGCTGGAATCTGTTGGATCGAGGCTGAAGGCCTTTTCCATCTGCTCTAGGGCACCGGCTTCGTCATGTCGCTTGTTATAGTATGCCAGGGATAAATTGCGGTGGACGGTGGGGAAGTTCGGATCGTTCTGAGCACTGGTCTGCCACAGCTTGATAGCCCTATCTGATTGAAGCTTGTCGTAATAAAGGCATCCCAGATAATAAGGTGCCTTGGCGTTGGCGCCCATCTTCATCGCAGTCTGAAGGACCTGAATATCGTCCAAGGTGTTGGGGAAGCAGCAGTAGCTGTCGTCTTCCTCGCCTTTCAGGACAGCTTCCTTGGCTTGGTCAGTACGATTCATGGCTGCCAGGTAATAGCCTTTGTAGTAGTCCAGCATCGGATCCTGGCCTTTGGCTTGGTTCAGCATGGCCAAGGCTTCATCGTAGGCTCCGAAGGACGCGTATTCGCGAGCTGCTTTGATGTGGTTCTTCGTGAATCCTCGGGTAAGGTCCAAATCGTGTTTGTTGCCTGTGGTCAGGTAGTGTTCGTATTGTGAGACGAAGTCAAATGCGTCCAAGGCGAGGTTCTTTTCCACCTGGCTGGCGGCCTCGTCAGTTCGGCCCAATTTACGCAACAAGTAGGCTTTGAGCCCTCTAGCCCTGATGTTCTCGGAGTTCTTCACCAGGCTTCTGTTGACGAAGTCCAAGGATTGAGACCAGTCGCCGCGGCGTGTGCTGATTGCGGCGAGATAGAAGAAGCCCATTTCTTGCTGGGAATCATCCCAGGTCGACTTGTAAAAGGCATCGTATGCCTGATCTTCCAGTCCCAGATACCAATTGGCCAAGCCGAGATTGAAGTATGGTTCTGAATCATAGGGGTTGGGGTTACGGCTGGTTATGCGATCGATGGCCTTTTGGAAATGTTCCTTTGCTTTTTCGAATACGCCACGTCGTAGCAGAAGCAGGCCATAGGCATTGTTGATCCTGGCATCGCCGGGATCGCGTTGCAGTCCTTCCAGATAGTAGGGATCGGGACGATATGTGGCATGGCGGTACTGTTCGAGATGGGTGCCGATTAGGAATAGCTCCTCATTGGTGGCGACATCGCTCGGTTTGGGTGCGGCTTTTGCGGGGCTGGGCAGTTTGTCGATAGTATCTGGTTCCGGAGTGTAAGAGACGAGTTCCTTGCCGGTGTCTTGGTCAGTGACCGATACGGTCATGTCTGTGGGAGCCGCCCCATGAGTGTCGAACTCTTCAGTGAGGATATTGACGGGGCCCAGTCGAGTGGTTCGTTCGAGTAGGGTCTCGCCTTTACGATTCGTGACCTTGACCAGACCATGGTCTACAAGGTGTGTGGCGTACACGGTTACCCGGCCCTGCCCATCCGACAAGCCGCTGCCATCGACGCCTTCGGTCTCTCCGGCGGCTTTCGCGGGATCAACAGGGCCAAACTCCATGTTCACAGCAGCGTCTAACGTAGCGTTTTTCACCAGACCGCAGGCCTTATACGGCATGAAATACTGAGTGAAGCGTTTGGTTTCGAAGGGTTTGAGCCAGCTGAAATCCGGTTGGTTGTCTGTGAATACACCGGTCATGAGTTCGGCATAGGGGCCATTGTCATCGGTCAGGTTCCGATCCCAGGCATGTCCAAAATCGCCGCTACCCCAGACCCACTGTTTTTTGCCGGGACTGATGTGGTGGTCGGCATAATGCAGGATGCCAGCTTGAGCTGCATAATCGTATCCACCAACGAAGTCGTACTTGCTTCCAGCAGCCATATAGGAGGTGGGAACGGGGACGTTCTTGTATCTGCCTATGTCCACGCCTTCTGAATAGTCGTGCTTGTAATAGGTGCCTGTGGCGATAGGATATCTGCTCACGTCGCGTTTGCCGTGATCCATCACCGCTGTCACATCCGGAGGCATGACCGTCTTGGTATGGTCGTTGACAGATACGGCTGGGTTAGCCCACCAAAGGAAAGTCTGGGGAAGGCTTGTGCCATTGTAGAGATCTCCCGTGATGGCTATGTACGCCTTACCTGGATAGAGGGCGATTGTAGTGACGACCTCGGTGCCGTACATCTGGTCGACATCGTGGCATTGGACTCCCTTGCCGCCATTGGCGAGATCGACAAGACGGTAATCGACTGGACTGAAAGTAGTGGGGCGATGGTGCTGAGGCCAGTTAAATTCGATGCCTCCCGAGATCCACGGTCCCGTAAGGCCGACCAGTGCAGGCTTGATGACATCGTTTCGGTAGACGAAATCGTACCCGTTGGTCTTATCCTGGGCATATTGGATTCTGCCCCCTAGCTCGGGGAGTACCGTTACCTTTGTATATTCATTCTCAATGATGACAGCTTTGTATGACTTGTCTTCCTTGGTGTCTTTGATGGAAGTGATTACCGGGTATGGATAGACCTTGCCCGAGGATCCCTGATAGACGCGTTTTTCAATAAATTGAGGATTCTTATCCGGTTTGCCGACTCCGTAGGTGGGAATGACCAAGGTGGTGTCCGAAATTTTGACCTGTCCGGTTGATGACATTACCTGCTCCTTTGTCTTTTAAGGTTATGTCTGGGGGAGTCGAGCGGCCCGAAGCAGCTCCGATGCTGTCTCCTTACGTCTCACACTAAGGCTGGATATTTGGGTTGCGACCAGTAAAATTGTCCTCTTATTTCGGATTCTTGCTATTAGTAGGGGGATTTGCGGCCTCGTGCCGGTTCCGTCTGTCGATTTTGAAATCACAGATTCTGATGGGTAAGTCACAGGCGGCCCATTTGTGACTTGCACTTCCAGCGACTCGAGGTTGTACCATCAGGCCGATTGAAGATAAGGAAAGGTGGGACTGTTATGACAGTTGCAGATAAGACAGTGTTGATCACCGGAGCTTCGTCCGGCATCGGGGAGGCCACAGCGAGGCTGTTGGCACAGCGAGGGGCCAAGGTGGTGCTGGGCGCTCGCCGCAAGGATCGGATGGATACAATCGTCAACGACATCGTTCAGGCGGGTGGCCAGGCTGCCTCTATGGCTCTGGATGTGACCGATCGACAGGCCAACAAAGACTTTGTGGCTTTCGCCAAGAAGCAGTTCGGCGGGGTGGACGTGGTATTCCTCAACGCCGGGCTCATGCCTAACTCGCCCTTGTCGGCTCTGCATGTGGACGAGTGGGACCGCACCATTGATGTCAACCTCAAAGGCGCACTGTATGGGATTGCTGCGGCCCTGCCGGAGTTCGTCGGGCAGCGTCACGGGCAGTTCATCGCCACCTCTTCGGTGGCTGGGCTCAAAGCCTATACTGGCGGAGCGGTCTACGGGGCAACCAAGTGGGGCCTGCGTGATCTGATGGAGGTGCTCAGGATGGAGTCCGCCCAGGAGGGGACACATATCCGCACCTCTACCATTTACCCGGCGGCCATCAAGACTGAACTGCTGGGTACTATCACGGACAAGCAGACCCTGGCTGATATGAACAAGACCTACGACAGCTACCAGATTGATCCCGAACGGGTGGCCCAAGTGGTAGCCTTTGCCATTGATCAGCCTGAGGATACCAATGTATCGGAGTTCACCGTAGGCCCCACCATCCAGCCCTGGTGAATTCCTCTGCCGCTGCCTTCAGTTGCTACTGGAGGAAAGCAGACGAATGCCGGCTTGGGCCATGGCCTTTCGAGCCTCAACGCCCTGATCCTCGCTGACCGGGACAGTCAGATCCTCGAAGACCGTGACCTGGTAGCCCAGCTTCGCGGCATCCAGGGCCGTCTCCTTGACGCAGTGGGATTCGGCGATGCCGACTACATCCACTTGGTTGACCCCAGCTTGCGCCAGGGCATCGGCCAAGGTGATGCCTGATGACTTGGTCGCAGCGAATTCCTCCCTACTTTGGATCCGATCAGTGTTGTCTTCGATGCCTTCGAATCCAGAGTAAGCGGCGGAATACTGACCTTTTTTGAAGTGATGGGCGATGTCCAGCTCCCGAATTCTGGGATGCAGCTCCGCCCCAGGTGATCCGGCTACCCCATGTTTGGGCCAGGTGTCCACAAAATCCGGATGATCGGACCAGTGAGATCCAGGCTCGATGTGCCAATCCTGGGTGGTGGCCATGTAGGCGTAGTCCCCGGCATGGCTGTGGACATAGTCGGCGATTTTGCCGGCTGTGGCGTTGCCCCCCTCGACTCCCAGCTCACCTCCTTCGCAGAAGGTCGGCTGAACATCCACGACGATCAAAGCCTTGGACATGGTGATCACTCCCTTGGTCGATGCTGACGGTAGGCAGAGGGAATACCGGATGGAGCTCCTCGATCATTTCCTCGTGCGTATCAGTCTAATTCTCGCAGATGCGTCGGTCCTCCAGCTTGAATGCATGTGGACAAATATGGCGGCGAATCAGCATTTTGTGCACGAGATGATAAGGAGGTAGCAAGGGTGATCATACGTGGTTGCGTGAGGCGGATCCATACGGACTTTTTGGGTGTTTGCTGGTAGCCTAAGTGCCAGGATTGTACGGAGTTATAGCTGATGCTTTTGGGGCCACCTCTTCCGTACGATGACGGAGCGAGCATCGTTCCAAGGGAGGAGATGCGGGTATGAGGACCAATGAGTTTGGTCAACCTATTGGGGATGCGATTTCGTTTGCCGGGGCCATGATGCCGGAGCCTGTCAACTTGACTGGCAGGACCGTTCTGATAGTGCCCTTGGACGAAAACCAAGGTGATGCCTTCTATGAGCGGATTTTCAGTCCGGAATGCGACGAATCCATCATGACCTATAGCACCCACGATCTCTACCCTGATAGACCAGCATTCGACTCAGGCTTTGCATCCATGATTGCAAGCCGGGATCCTCTCTTCTTTGCTATTCTGCGTAAGCCGTCCGCATCCGATCTTGGTATTGGACGGCTTGCGGGCGGGGAGGATACGGATTTACGGGAGCTGGTGAAGCTTGATCATTCGTCGGATCTGTTGGGCATGTATGCCTTGATGCGGATTCGGGCGGATATGGGAAGCGTCGAGATGGGCCATGTCATCTATACCAGGGAGTTGCAGAGAAGCAGACAGGCAACTGAAGCCCAGTATCTGATGGCCCGGCATGTCTTCGAGGACTTGGGCTATCGCCGATACGAGTGGAAGTGCGACAGCCTCAACGCGCCCTCGCGGGCGGCTGCGCTGAGGCTGGGATTCAAGGCTGAAGGCCGGTTCAGAAACGATATGGTCTACAAGGGCCGCACTCGGGATACGGATTGGTTTTCCGTAACAGATAGTGAATGGCCAGCAATGAAAGAGCGGCTGGAGACCTGGCTTGATGATGACAATTTCGATCAGGTTGGCAGGCAGAAACGCCGTCTGCAAGATTGCTGAACTCTTGTTGATCTGAATGCAGCCGCTTATGGTTGCACTGCAGCATCATTGAAAAATCCGAAATAGGCATTCATGGCTCGGGCTGTGGGAGTGTCATTGCGGCGCAGCAGTGCAAGAGGAGCCCCTTCAAACAGCACCTTGCCGCCCGCGCTCCCGGCTCCTGGGCCCATGTCGATCACCCAGTCAGCCTGACCTATGAAGCGCAGGTTGTGTTCTATGGCGATGATAGTGAGTCCTTTGCTTGCGATGAGTTTGCGCAAGAGCGCAATCTGCTGCAAGATATTGGATTCGTGCAGGCCACTGGTGGGCTCATCCAAAATCAAGGTCTCACGAATTCCGTCTTTGAGCAGCTTGGCCAGTTTGAGGCGTTGCAACTCACCGCCTGAGAGCGTATCGAGGGCCTGCCCAATGGATAGGTAAGACAGCCCGACGTCCTCCAGTGCCTTCATGGCTGGCCCCAGCACTTCACGATATTGGTGCATAGCTTCGCTGGCAGTCAGTTTCAGCACCTGAGCAATGCTGAAACCGCGATATCTGGCAGACAGAGCCTGCGTTGAATACCTGGTTCCATGGCAGCTTTCGCAGACAGTGCTGGTATCACCCATGTAAGCAATATCCAGGGTGACGACTCCCTTGCCCTTGCAAACCGGACAGGCTCCAGCAGCGTTGAATGAAAAGAGTGAAGGGGATTCACCTGTGGCCTTGGCGAAGGTCTTACGCAGCGGGTCGAAGACGCCCAAGTAGGTCAACAGGTTGGAGCGTCCACTGGCCTTGATCGGCTTCTGATCCAGGAGTATGGCATCGTGCTGAGCCATGAAGCCTTCCCTGATCAGCGTGCTCTTACCTGAGCCGGCCACTCCGGTCACCACAGTCAGCATATGCCTGGGTATTTTGGCGCGGGCTTCTCTGACGTTATGGGCAGTGACCTTGTCTACTGTGTAAAAGCCATGTGAAGGCGCCGCTGGTTCGCTCACTACGCCTGGATCCGACAGGGCTCTGCCAGTGGTTGTGCCGCTTTCCAGCAGAGACTGGTAGTCCCCCTCGAAGACGATGCGTCCGCCTTCCCTGCCTGCTCCTGGCCCCATGTCGACGATATGATCGGCGATGGCGATGAGCTCGGGGTCATGGTCCACGATCACCACCGTATTGCCCTTGTTCCGCAAGCCCTTGAAGATTTTCTTGATCCCAGTCAGGTCATGGGGATGCAAGCCAACGCTCGGTTCGTCAAAGATGTAAAGAACATCATTCAAAGGGCTGTTCAGGCAGTTGGCGATTTTCAGGCGCTGCCCCTCTCCTCCGGAAAGGGTAGGGGTGCCGCGCTCCAGGCTCAAGTAGCCCAGCCCAACCGTTATCATATTGGCTATCTTGCGCTCCAGGTCCTCCAGAATGGTATCAGCCTGATCGTTATGGATCTGCTCCAGCCAGTCCTGCAGGTCAGCCACGCTCATGGCTGAGCAATCGGCTATGTTCAGTCCGCCGATCTTTGCTGAGCGTACCTTGGCGTTGACCCTGGCCCCTTGGCAGTCGGGACACTGGGCGATTCGTGTAACTTGCTCGAGCTCATGCTGGTATTTGTCGTTGCTCTGATTCATGAAGGTCTTGGTGATCCGGGGCACCAATCCTTCATATATGGCCGTCTTATGCCAGGCGGGGCCAGGGTGTGCCGGTTTTTGCTTCTTGCCGTAGAGCAGGAGGTCAAGATCACTGCTGGTCCACTCACGTAGGGGCAGATCGTTGTCAAAATAGCCTGAATCCGTATACCTGGTCAGTCTCCAACCGCCCGGCTGGAAGGTTGGAAAGTTGATGGCTCCCTGATTCAGCGAGAGATCCACGTTGAGCAGGCGATCAAGCACCAGGCTACGTACAGTTCCCAGGCCCTGGCAGGTCGGGCACATTCCCGCAGGATTGTTGAAGGAGTACGTCATGGAGTACCCGATGAAGGGCTGGGCCATGCGGGAGAACAGCAGGCGCAGGGCGGTGTAGATGTCGGTATAGGTGCCCACGGTCGAGCGGGCGTTGCCCGAGAGCTGTTTCTGGGTGACGACAATGGAGAAGGGCAGGTTGTCGATGTGGACGACTTCCGCAGGCTCATACTTGGGCATGAGCTGCTGAATGTAGGAGCTGTAGCTGCGGTTGATCATGCGCTGTGACTCGGCTGCCAGCGTGGAAAATACGAGAGACGACTTTCCTGAACCCGACAGGCCGGTGACCACGGTGATGGCCCGCTTTGGTATGGCCAGCGAGACTTGCTTGAGGTTGTGTGTGGAGGCCCGATCAATAAGAATGCACTCGGTCTTCATCGGTCGACTCGCTCCTGGCGCAGCTTGGCGATAAGCCTGTTGGCAAGAGCTGTGAACTCTTTCTGCTCGTCTTCGGACCAGACCTGTCGGGCATCCTCCTCGAGGGTCTTGTGCTGTTGATCGATGATGCCGAGCATGTCCCGGCCATCCGGGGTCAGGCTGGTTTCCAGCTCGCGCCGGTCATGAGTATCGGGCGCTTGTTTGATATATCCGAGGTCGCGCAGCGTGCTCAGGTTCTTGGAGATCTTGGATCGGCTCATGCCGAGCCGTTGGCCAATCTGTGAGGGCGTGGATGCTCCTGTGCGCAGAATGGTGAGGATGTCGAACTGTTGCCAGGTGATGTTCCCCGGATTGACCCTGTTGCGCTCTGCTACGAATTCGCACTGCAGATACATGAGCGCATCGTAGAGGGAGGACGGCTTATTTGATTTCATTATAGAAACTATATCATATTGGAAACTATCTATCTCCCAGATAGGCAGCTACGCTCTGGCTTCGGTCTTGTCTGACTGTATCCGACCGATGAAGTCGGGTCTCAGGAGGTTCGATATTCGCTGTGTTTTGTTGAAATAGCGCAGGATATTTCATGGAACGCTTAATCGACCTTTCTGTGCAAAGGACGCTCTTGCATGCCTTCATTGTTGCTTGTAAGAGCTTCTTGCATGAGAGTATGCGTGTGTTTGCCGGGTGGATCCCTGAGGCGGGTTAGCGGTTCTTTGTGTCGGTTGCTCCAAGGCAAAGAGGGGCTATGGGACTCAAGGCTCGTGATTTGTTGACAGGGGGTGGTGGGACGGAGTGTCAACTTATCGCCCTACCAGTTTTGCTTAGTCGGTCGGTTATGCAGAACGACGATACTGACACATCAATGCCAGGTAAGCCAGCATGTCCACCGGTCGGAGAGGCTGAGCTATGGCTCTTCTTTGGCTGAGCATCCCCCCGTCTCCTGTATTACGAACGTTGTTGGATAGGTTTTGTAGTTCTTTGATTTGACAGCCAGGCTTTCTTTGTTAAGAATGTAGCATGCTACATTTTAGGGAGGCGGTAACTTTTGGAGCTCTCGGAGAAGCGGCCAGAGGGACTGGTCAAAATAGCCAACACTCTGCTGGAAAAGCATATGAACGAGTGTGTGCGGAGCATCTTTCCCAATCTGACTGGTCCTCAGTTTGTCATGGTTTATTACCTGTTTGAGCATGAGGGCCTGGAGGTTACGCAGAAGACTGTGGGCGACAGGTTCCGTTTGAGCCATCCTACGGTTCGGGGGGTTGTCAAACGGCTGGTCAAGGCAGGATGGCTGACGGCAAAGCCGCAGAGTGATGACCGACGTCAGATGGTTCTTGAGCTCACCGGGCAGGCGCGGAAGGAGCTGAACGCCCACCAGGTCGAGATCCGGCATGTATTAGAGAACACGGGCGAGCTTGCCTTGAAAGGGTTCGATGAGCAGGAGAGCAGGCAGCTGGTCGGCTACCTGGAACGAATCATTAGAAACATGGAATCCTGATCTGCTTTTAGTCGGATCACGCAGGCTTTGGCCCGAGCCGGTGAAGGACGGAGAGGATGCAATATGAATAAGGATGGCGCCAAGGGGGAAGGCAGCCAAGGAGGGGCTGAGGGAAGTCGCACTGCGATGATGGGCACGCTTTTGGCAGGGGCCTTCCTGGCCTTGATGGCGGAGACCTTCCTTAACAATGCTCTGCCCACCATCATGGCGGAATTCCATGTGCCCCAATCCACTGCTCAGTGGCTGAGCACCTCCTATCTGCTGGTGGTGGGGCTGATGATACCCGTATCGGCTTGGGTGTTTTCCAACTTCCGATCCAAGCACACCTTCATGGTCCTGATGGCTATTTTTCTGACCGGCTCCCTGGTCTGTGTCTTCTCCGAAGGGCATTTCCCGCTGCTGTTGGCGGGCAGGATCATCCAGGCCATAGCCGCTGGATCGCTGATGCCTTTCATGCAGAATGTGGTACTACTGCTTTTCCCGCCGGATAGGCGCGGCGTGGCCCTGGGCGTGGTGGGCCTGGTGGTGGCCTTAGGTCCGACGGTTGGCCCCACGCTCTCAGGGTTTGTTTTGGAGCACTGGTCCTGGAGGGCCTTGTTTGTGCTGCTTGCTGCCTTGAGCGCTGCGATTCTGGTGGCCTCGTTCTTCCTGGTCTACACGGTCAACCGGCAGGTGAGAACCCGGCTGGACACGCCTTCCGTGGTTTACTCATGCTTGGGTTTCGGGCTCATTCTGTACGCCCTGTCCGCCATTGGGGAGGCGGGCGGTGCCTCAGTGCTTGACCTCGGATTGCTTCTGGCCGGCTTGCTGGTGGTGGCCCTGTTCTGTCGGCGTCAGCTGCTTCTGGAGTCTCCGCTGGTGAATTTGCGAGTTTTCACGAATGCCACCTTCAATCTGACTAGTCTGCTGAGCACCCTAAGCAACATCGCCATGGTCGGTGTGGAGCTGGTCCTTCCTCTCTATTTGCAGAACACGCGTGGATCAAGCGCGCTCACCTCTGGTCTGGTCATGTTGCCGGGAGCCATCGTCATGGGCATATTCAACCCTCTCTCCGGGATGATCTATCAAAGAATCGGGGCGAGGAAGATTTCCCTTTTAGGGTATGCGGTGCTGTTGGCCGGAACCTTGCCGATGATATGGTTCGGCACCGCTACCAGTCTTATCGTTATCGCCTCCTGTTATGCTCTGCGCCTGGCAGGAGTGGCACTGGTCATGATGACTACTTTCACCGAGGGCATCAACGCTCTGCCGACGGAACTAACGGCTCATGGCAACGCGGCTGCCTCGACTGTCCGTCAGGTGGGCGGTTCGCTCGGTACGGCCGCTGCCATGATGATCGTAACCATCGGTGCCCAGCGTGGCAGTCTCAGTGGAGCCACGACAGCCCAGGCTCTCGATCAGGGCTACCAATGGGCCTTCATCTTCCTTGCAGTCATAGCCCTGATCGGCCTATGCGGCTCGCTCTTCCTTAAACCGAATAGAACTGCGACTGAGTAAGAAAGGTGTCTTTTCGCTTTCAAAGCAGGGACCGTTGCTGACATCGATTGGCTCATGATGCCAACGAGCAGGGATACAGGCATCGGTCATAATTTGATACTTAAAAAGGTATGACGCTTATATAGATGTACGAAATGGAAATTGGTATGATGCCGATCATTACATTTGCAGATCGTATAACCTTCAGTCTGCTGTGGACGCACTCAGCGCTCAGACCAGAAGAGGCGCCTATCAGCCTGTCCAGGAAGCGACCGGTGATTCGCTTAAGTAAGATCACCCGTCGCAAAGATCTATGGGTGCCAACTTGTAGCTGGTGACGGGGCTGAGCGTATCCTCTCTCGCATTTGCCGTAAGTCTTCAACGGCATGGCCTTGAACTTTCTTTGTCTCGCTCTGCTCGCAGCGTCTTGTCGCCTCCAGACATCCCTGTCTTGCCAAGTACTTAGGTGATCGGGCGCCTTATCGTAACAAGACCGCCTAGCTCACTATAGTAAACGACCTGCTAAGACCAGACATAGTGGCAAGGAACAGGATAGACAGCGCAAAGGATGGTGAGGCCGATATTGCGCATACAAAAAGAGTCTTGGGTCACTGTCCAAGACTCTGCTGGCGGAGGATACGAGATTCGAACTCGTGAGGGCGTGAACCCAACACGCTTTCCAAGCGTGCGCCATAGACCACTAGGCGAATCCTCCAAGGCTGCAATGAATGGGGCCGTAGCCTATGTGACCCTGATCAAGGCAACTAGGAAATAATAACACAGGGCGGGGATTGCAAGCCAGTTCAGACGTGTCGCCGACAGTTCCCGCCCTGTTCTTGTATTACTTGATCTGATCCATGGAAAGGCCAAGAGCCTCAGCCACGCGCTGGCCGTACTCCGGGTCAGCCTGGTAGAACTGCCTGGTCTCGAGAACCTGGATCTCCTGGTCATCGACAGAGCCCAGGGTGTTCTTGATGGTCTGTATCAGGCGGTCTTTCTCCTCCGGGCTCATCAGCCTATAGAGACGGCCGGCCGCGGAATAGTAGTCATTGTCATAGGGGCGGGAGTACTCGGTCTGCCCTTGGACGGCATCGCTGTGCATTTTGGCATCGTTGTCTTCCACGGGGCCGCCCTTGCTGTTGGGCTCGTAGTTGACCGATCCATCCTGACCCTGGGACATGAAACCGTCCCGCTCGTAGTTGTGGACCTCGTTGATCGGGCGGTTGATGGGCAGCTGTTCGTAGTTGGCACCCAGACGGTAACGCTCGGCGTCCTTGTATCCGAATAGCCGGCCCTGCAGGAGCTTGTCGGGCGACGGCTCAATGCCAGGGACGAAGTTGGCGGGGGAGAAGGCCGCCTCTTCCACATCATCGAAATAGTTGGTCGGGTTGGTGTCCAGCACGAACTCGCCTATCTCAATGCGCGGATAGTCCTTCTTGGAGACGACCTTGGTCACGTCGAAGATATCGTCCTTGTAGTCCAGGCCCTCCTGGTAAGGCAGGATCTGCACGCAGACCTTCCACTTGGGGTAGTCGCCCCGGTCGATGGCATCGTAGAGATCATGCAGGAGGAAGTCCGTGTCCTCGGAGGCGACCTTGGCGGCAGTCTCGTCGGTCATGTTCTTCACGCCCTGCTCGCTCAGGAAGTGGTACTTGACCCAGAACTGCTCGCCTTTCGCGTTGACCCACTTGAAGGTGTGGCTTCCGTAGCCGTTCATGTTCCGGTAGCTGGCAGGGTTGCCCCTGTCACCCATCAGATAGGTGACCTGGTGGACAGACTCAGGGGAGTGCGACCAGAAGTCCCACTGCATCTCCTGGCTGCGCAGGTGGGTGGCCGGGTCGCGCTTCTGCGAGTGGATGAAGTCGGGGAACTTCAGGGGGTCGTTGACGAAGAAAATGGGGGTGTTGTTGCCCACCACGTCGTAGTTGCCCTCCTGCGTGTAGAAGCGCAGGGCGAAACCGCGCACGTCACGCAGGGTGTCGGGATAGCCGGATTCGCCGGCCACCTGGGAGAAGCGCAGCAGAATGGGCGTGGTCTTGCCGGCTCCGTTGAATACGTCGGCCTTGGTGTAGGCGCTCATGTCCTTGGTCAAGGTGAAGGTTCCCTTGGCCCCAGCCCCCTTGGCGTGGACTACGCGCTCTGGTATGCGCTCGCGGTTGAAGTGGGCCAGCTTTTCGAGGAGCTGGTAGTCCTGCATGAGGATGGGTCCGCGGGTGCCCGCCGTCTGGCTATGGTTGTTGTCTGCCCAAGGCTGCCCTTCGTTGGTAGTAAGTTTGTCGTTCATGTCTGCTCGATTCCTCTGACCTCTATGAGTTTTGCGATTGACAGTCCCAAGCTGGCCAGGTCTGCGACCCAGCTCCTGGTTGACCACTCGATCGCTAATGACAGGACTCTTGATAAAATCCTGCTATTCTCCACCGTATCTGACTGGGGATGGAGTTGGTGGATATGCGCGCTGAGCGAGAGTCAGATATGTCACTAATCGAGCAAGATGCTCATGACGACGAAGAGTGATGTGTCTGTTGCGGGCGGAATTACAAGAGAGCCGCCGACGATGCCTCATTCAATCGGCAAACGGCGACGGCTCTCATCAGAGCACTGGTGCTCAGAGCATCTGTATCAGTTCGCCCACATCCTGGATGACCAGCTGGAGGTTAAGCCCGGTCAGGATAGCCACCACAATCCAGGCCAGGAAGGCCATCCATCGAGGGTTGGCATACTTGCCCATGATCTTCTTGGAGGAGGTGTACCAGACCAGTGGGATCATGGATATGGGCAGGGCCACGCACAGGAAGACCTGGGAGTAGACCAGCAGACTATCCAGGGCGGACTCCTTGCCGCCGAAGGCGATGGTGCAGATCAGCACGGGGATGATGGAGATCACACGGGTGACCAGCCTGCGCAGCCAGAGAGGAATCCTCATGCGGATGAAGCCCTCCATGACGATCTGTCCGGTCAGAGTGCCGGTAATGGTCGAGTTCTGACCGGAGGCCAGCAGGGCCACAGCGAAGAGGGTGGAGAGCAGACCGGAGGCGACCGGGCCGGCGATGGTCTTGTCGCCGAGAGCGTTGTAGAGGGCAGTGAAGGTATCCAGCCCCTCGCCGTGTCCGAAGAACATGGCTGCACCCAGCATCAGCAGCAGGCAGTTGACCACGAAGGCGGCGGACAGCTGGATGTTGGAATCCCAGGTGGCGAAGCGGACCGCGTTGGCAACCTGACGGTCGTCGCTGCGGTCGAAGTCGCGGGTCTGAACGATGGATGAGTGCAGGTAAAGGTTGTGGGGCATGACCGTGGCGCCCACGATGCCCAGAGCCATGGTCAGCTGTCCGTTGCCCAGGATGGCCTTGTCGGGGATGAAGCCGCGGAAGACTGCGGGCATGTCGGGCCTGGCCAGGAAGACCTCGTAAAGGAATACCGCCATGATGACCAGGATCAGGGTGGCCACGATGGCCTCGATGCGGCGGAAGCCGATCTTGGTCAGCAGCAGGAGGATGAGCACATCCAGCACGGTCAGCGTCACGCCCAGGATCAGCGGAATGCCGAAGAGCAGTTTCAGGGCGATGGCCCCGCCGATCACCTCGGCGATGTCGGTGGCCATCACAGCCAGCTCCGTGCAGATCCAAAGGACGAAGCTGAGTCGGCGACTGGTGTGCTGGCGGGTGGCCTGGGCCAGGTCCAGACCAGTCACGATTCCCAGCTTGGCCGACATGTACTGCAGCATCATGGCGATCAGGCTGGAGATGAGGATGACGCTCATGAGCAGGTAGCCATACTGGGCGCCGCCACCAATGGAGGTGATCCAGTTGCCGGGATCCATGTAGCCGACTGCCACCAGGGCGCCCGGGCCGGAGAAGGCTGCCAGGTTCTTCCAGAAGGAGGATGTAGAGTTGGGTACGGAGACCGTGGCGTTAATCTCCTCCAGAGAGCGCCCATTGGCCGTCTCAATGATGGGATGGGATTGGTGCTGCCGACTGGACGGCGGAGTCCTGACTTCGGATCCGGCTGGACTGGCGGACCCTGAGGCGGGTCGGGTCTGAGTGTTCGGCATGTCACCTTCCTTGATTCTGGACCGTGGTGGTCGTGTGGCTGGCTATAGACTTCGACCCTTCGAAGTCTAGTGGCGCTCGATGAAGAATACCAGAGGTGATCTGTGACAATCTCAAAATATGCCTGCAGGGGTTGCTCGCGGGTCGCGCCATGGATCTGTGCTATAGACTGTGGAACATGGGAATTGCTGAACTGTCTTCTAGCGCCCAGGATTATCTCAAGGTCATCTGGGATCTTCAGGAATGGGATAAGGGCCCTGTCCAGCCCACTGCGGTGGCCGAAAGGACGGGCATGAAACAGTCGACGGTCTCGGGCGCGCTGGGTCGTCTGGTAGATGCCGGTCTGGTCACTCATAGGCCTTACGGCAAGGTGGAGCTGACCCAAACCGGTCGTCGCTATGCGGTCACCATGGTCCGGCGCCACAGGCTGCTGGAGACCTTCCTGGTGCAGGTCCTCGGTTACGGATGGGATGAGGTGCATGAGGAGGCGGACAGCCTTGAGCACGCCGTCTCTGACAAGATGGTGGACCGCATCGACGAATATCTGGGACACCCCACTGCGGATCCGCATGGTGATGCCATACCATCGGCTGACGGAGATCTGCCGCCTATGCCAACAACCATCCGACCTCTCTCGGATGTAGCCGACGGGGCGACGGTAAGGGTGCAACGAGTCAGCGACGAGGATCCTGATTTCCTCCGATACCTCGGTGAGAGAGGGATAGGTCCGGGCTGTGTACTAGCTATATCACAAAACAGAAGAGGATTGATTAGTATACGATTAGAGCAAGTTCCTGCGGCTGTACAGCGTGCAGATGAAATGTCGGACGTTTTAGAACTGATGCCTGATCAAGCCAACCGTATTCAAGTTAGTCTGTTAACGCATAAAGAATCTAAATAGTAAAATCCCGAAAGCGTTGTTATTCGCCATGCCTCGCCAGCATGTTCAAAGTTGTACTGACAGGGGCGAGGTCCGAAAAAGCGAAGACAAGGAGCAACTATGATTAGGCGGTTGACAAGATTGAGCTCACGGGGTGGCCAGGTTTTGAGTATTTCTCCCAATTTTGACAATACTTACGGTGTCTCGGACGCAAAAGGTTCGTCGGAGATTTTGGAACAGCCACTTTCATCAAACCAGACAGATACCGCCGATGAGGTCCAACTTCCTCTAATTAAACGAATTAAGACATCTAAATGGCTGGCATCGTTTCTGGGTATCTGTTTAGCATTTCTAATTGTTCTGATCTGGTTTCCTAAAAGCCAATCCATGTGGACACTGCCGATTCAGGAGATCGATGCCCCGTCCCACTATTACTTCATCCGCAAACTTATGCGCAATGGGGTTTCCGCGGCCCTGGCCCTCAATCCGAACGGCTCCTTCTACCCACCCCTCTTCCATCTCCTGGTCTATGCATTGATCAGCATCTCCTCTATGTTCGGGTCTGGTCTTAATATTTTCGCTTCCTTGAATATCGTATGGATTGTGGCTTCTGGCCTGATTTTTCCTGCTGGCATGGCACTCTGGTGCTCCTACTTTCTCCAGAAGAGCAGAGGCTGGGGTAAGGAGGTTATCAGCTTTCTGGTCCCCGTTTTGTCAGTGTCTTCTGCTGCTTTTCCTTTCTGGCTTCTCAGAGCTGGTCCTCTGATCGCCTATGGATTCGCATCCTGCATCCTGCCTTTTCTACTTTATGGAAGTCTCAGGCTTATGGATCTTCTGACCGGGGTCGATCCTGGGCGGTCTCGGGCCTTGGTCCGTTGGATTCTGATCGACCTTGCGTTATTCTTAATGATTTGCTTTGCTCAGCCTCGTGTCGCCTTCACATACCTTGTTCTGGTGGGATTCTTTGCTCTTATCAAGCTTCCTAGGAAGTTTCTTCTCTTCATACTTGCTCTTGTCCTGGCAGCTGGGGGACTCTTCGGCGCATATGTCATGTATCGCGACCCAGGCAAGAATTACTTTCACCCGTCCACCTGGTTCCATACTTTCCAGCCCACCCGTTCTTTGTCGGGTGCCTTGGGAATCGTGATTGGTGATGGGATGTCCGGATTGGCAGGGGTGAGTATGGGCTTGATGGTCTGCTTGGCTCTTTTTTCTTCTCTGTTTTTATCGGAAGAACGCAAATGGCTTGGGGCTGCCCTAGTGCTGACATTTCTGCTTGTGGGCTTGATATTCGTCTGTAGCGCATCCCTAACCGGGCCTATTGCTAACTTGTTGACGGCTGCTTGGTACCGGGGGGAGACAAGGACTGTTAGCATGATACCTTTTGCTGTAGTGCCCCTTCTGGCCTTTGGGACGGATTGTCTGCTTGTCAATGGTCCTGACTTGCTTCGTAGGACGATTCCGTCCGTTGACTGCGCAGCCGAGAGGCTGATGCCTTGGGTGCTTTCGAGTCTGATGGTCATTCTGGTTCTCTTGGCTAACTTTTCAAACCCGATACGCATCGAAATGGCTGGTCAGATTGCTGACACCACAAGGCTGTTCAGCTCTACCCAAGGTGCCCAGCTAACCACCCAGAAGAAGCAGGTCCTGGATGATTTGGCTACTCGTATCGAGCCTGATGCGGTCGTCATCTCTGATCCCATGAACGGATCAATGTATGGGATGACGCTGAACGGAACCAATATGCTCTACCCTGTCTATAACCCCATGCACACCAAGCACGGGGTCATCTTTGGGCAGGTGGAAGAGGCTTTCGCTTCGGGTGACAGGAATATTTTGTTAGATAGAGCCTGCCCAGTTCAAACCAATTACGCTCCCGAAAGTCCTCGCTCTGCACCGACGTCCGTCTATTTCCTGGCGATGGGAGATCAGGCCGACAGTCTGCTCATGTTTACCTATAAGGATCAGTACCTGCCGTTCCATGACCAGTCGATTATCGATAGATATGTCAACCAAGGCGCTCTGAAGCTGATCCGTGATTACAGCGATGGAGATTCTGCCAAGATAAATTGGGCTTTGTATAGGCTTGCCTGCCGTTGATTTATCTAGCGTCTCCCGATAGGTTCAGTTTTACTGACAAGCTCTGTTTGGGTGTCCTCTTTCTTCGGAACATCCTCAACAGACTTTTCCCTCCTGCGTAGGTAGGTGAAGGTGTTCGTGTTGCGAATGTATGATTTCCGGTCGTTCCTAGCAAGGATATCCAGGATGACGCCAGTGAAGATACCAAGCAGTCCCATCAAGATCAGGAGCACCGAGCAGACCAATGTGGGAAATCGCATGACTACGCCTGTCCTCCAGAAATCGATGATGACAGAGATCAGAAATCCTAGGCCTAGCACAGTCAGGATAGATCCGCAGGAACCGAAGAAGGACATGGGCCGATACTGCCGTATCATTTGGAAAATTGTAGATAGGACCCTCATCCCGTCACCAAAGGTGTTCAGCTTACTGACCGAGCCATGGGGGCGATCTCGGTACTTGACCGGCATCTCATAAAGACGAAGATTCTTATCAAGGCTTTGGATTGTCATTTCGGTTTCGATTTCGAACCCGGTCGAGAGGATAGGGAAGGTTTTGACATAAGCGAAGGAGAAAGCCCTAAAACCGGTCATTATGTCGTTGATGTTGGCATGGAAGCACCAGTTAATGGCTCGTCTTACCAGTCTGTTCCCGAAGTTATGGAAAGGTCGCTTATTCTCTGTGAAATAGGTTGAGCTGAGCCTGTCGCCGATAACCATATCATAGCCATCGATGATTTTCTGGACCATGGCCGGGGCCTGCTCGGCAGGGTAGGTGTCATCGCCATCCACCATGATATAGATGTCAGCGTCGATGTCGCAGAACATAGCCCTGGTCACGTTCCCCTTACCTTGTCTTGGCTCGTGGCGGACTATGGCACCATGTGTTTCGGCTATGGAAGCTGTTTCATCAGTTGAATTGTTATCATAGACATAAATGCGTGCTTCGGGTAGATAAAGGCGAAAATCGTCGACTACTTTGCCTACTGTGCTGGCTTCGTTGTAGCAGGGTATAAGCACGGCGACATCCATATGGTTCTCGTTCGACATAGGCACAAATGCAAGTATAGCTGACGACCGCGTCTTACGTCCTGAGAACCTTGTGGTACTCGCTTAGGCCTGCCTTTTAGCTAGTTCGGGGAAGAAAACGCGATTTATGACAGGTATTTGGTGGAGACAAAGAGCCATTAGTAGATCAAAGATTAGACGGACAGTGAAGATAATCAGAGTCGCTGCGAGCGAGGTAAATTGATTCAGCACTCGTGGGATAATGATTTCCCACGGCAAGACGTCGTCCTCTAGGAGATGCACGCAAAGTATGGCCAGTGTGTATCGGCCCAATTTGGCTAGTGCTGAATTTATCAAAGGCAGGTTTGAATCGATCAACTTAGACAGGCCAACCACGCAGACGGTACCGCCTAATGCACCTAGAAACGTCAGAAGGGGAATTTTCCCGTATTGGTTGACTGCCATGCTGAAGCCGCTAAATCTCCAAATAGATGCCACCCAAGCAATAGAGGGGATGATCCATAGCCAAGGATACTGGATCAAGATTTTCTGCAGATTGAGTTGATGGGCTAGGTGACCCAGGTAAACGAAAGTGGCGGCAGCCATGCCTGCTTGGATGCTCCAGGGTAGCCAACCTATGTGGGCACTTGTATAGCCTATGGCGAAGAAAAGGGCAATCCAGATAAATGTATAGGGGAGGTGTACTGCCAGGTTGACCAAGAGGTGTGCCCAAAAGAGTGCCAAGAGGAACCATATGGCCCCTATGCTGTGGTGGACAGACCAGAATAATCCGTCTACCGGTGCCCCGGCACCGTAGATAGAAGCCTTGGTCCAGATCACTAGGGAATTCAGGATGGATCTGTGTAAAGGCAACGCAAGCAGAACATTGCAAATGATCACCATAAATGAGGTCAATCCGTAGGAAACTAGAAGCTCTCTGATTTCCTTGCGCCAGGCAAACTTGCTTTCCGGATGGGAAAAGAACCCTGAAAGTGCGAAGAAAAGAGGCATATGAAAAGAAAAACAGCAACTATAAAAAAGAAACGAAACGTGGTCCATGCTCTCGGGCCTGTTCACATTGAGTGTGCTGTGTCCCAGAATGACAGCAAGGATGGCGAGACCGCGCGCGATGTCAAAATACCGAACTCTCACCTTTGCCATATTCGTTTTTGATGCCTTTCGCGCTCTTTGCATGCATACAGCAGCATCTGACCGCCCGCCTGCCAGCTTGCTTTCGATGGTTGTGCCCTAAGGCTATCATGTCGCATTATGCATTTGCCAAGGTCGAAGACTACTTTTTTGGTACGGACTCTGATCCGGCAGCAACTAGTACCCATATTGTGTGTGTTTCTAGCTTTTTCGGCAGAGGTTTTCATCTTCAATCTGCCTTATTGGTTGACACGTAACGCCATGCCCGTCCAGGCTGTCAATGAGGGTCTGGGTCCAGGTTTGGTTCAGATAGGGGATGGAAAGGCCAGGGTTACTGACCCTGCGCAGGCTTGGATGGATATTTCAGCCTCTGATCAAATAGAATACTTGTATCTCAATCCGGGCACTGGCAGGCAGCAACGTAGCTTAAGTTCGGATGCTAAGAGCTTGAGCTGGACTACTAGTACTAAGAAGCCAACCGAGAGCGGCTGGTACCATTCCACGGCCCCTATTATGTTCTCTCCTGACAATGAGATGACCAGGTATTCACACATTGGTGGCGGTGCCACTAATGTTCGGTTGATATATAAAGCCAATGTCAATGACACGTTTACAATCCCCTCTTTCACTGTTAATCCTCGTGTACCTTTTCGCTTATCTTGGCCGAGAGTAGCCCTAGAAGCAGTCTTGGTTTTGCTGATCATCTGTTTCCGACCGAATTCCCCTCTTTATAGGCGTCGATTGGCCTCTGGAGATATAGTCTGTTGGGCCGGAATGTTTATTCTTCTGATCATCGAAATATGCGCTGTGATCAAATTGTGGTTAATAGCCGGTGGCAGCGATACGCCCATCGGGCTTGACCGGCTAGGTAACGGCCAATTTTTCGACAACGGCCAATATAACCATATGGCTGATGCGCTCATCAACGGTCACGTTGCTTTAGACATGCCGGTCAACAAAGATTTAGCGGCGCTCTCGAACCCCTATGATACTTGGGCGAGGACTCAGATCGCAGCGACAGGCAGAGATCGGACGCCGATTCTTTTCGATACGGCCTTTAAATCGGGAAAATACTACAGCTATTTCGGAGTACTTCCTGCGCTCTTTATGTTTGCTCCATTTAAGATGATTACTGGAGCCGAGCTATCGGTGGGCTCTGCCATCTTAATCCTGGCTTTGATTAACACCATAATGTCTATGGTGGTGGCCATTCAGATTGCTCGCCTTTTCTCTCGGTCGAAGTCATCTTGCAGTCTGGGTGCAGTTATGTTGATTAGTTGTGCTATTTTCATGGGTCTACAGATCATAAACTTAGTGCCGGTGAGACTCTTTTACCAGATTCCTCAGACCATGGCTCGGGCTTTTGTCCTAATAGCTATTTCTTGTTGGGTACAGTCCAAATTGTCAGGTCTTAATAAGGCTTGGTTGGCTTTGGGTTCTTTGGCAATGGCAATGACCTTGGGATGTCGCCCTCAATTCATGCTGGCTGCTATTGTGGCCATCCCCCTCTTCTGGGAGGAGATACGCGGTCTTTGGTTGCAGGGACGGACAGGAGTCCGTGGGCTGGCTAGAGAGGCTGGAGTATGGGCCTGTGCCTTATTACCTGTTCTTCTGGTTTTCGCACCGCTCTTGGCCTATAACAAGGTACGCTTCGGGTCTTATCTGGATTTTGGGTCGAATTATAATTTAACCGGGTTTGATATGCCCAACTCCAGCCTTCCTTATACCCAGCTTTTCCCTATGATTTTCCTCTATTTTCTGCAGCCCCCTGTCATTTCTACTTTCTTCCCCCTTGTGGCTAAGACACCACAGCCACTCCCCCTTTGGGCACCCATGCAGAACAGTTATGGCGGTTATCTAACCACTATTGCTCCCTTTGCGTTGATTCTTTTTTTGTTGCCGAAATGGCGTGTCTGCCTGAAAACGCATCGGGTGAGTTCACTCTGCTGGTTCTTAGGCTTTTATGCTGTAGTCGTTTTCTTTTTCGACGTGCATGCGGTTGGATACGATGCACGTTATCTTGTGGATTGGGGTTGGGCTTTAATGCTTCTTTTTGCAATGCTGTTTATGTCCATTGACAGTGAGCGGAAAATAGATGTGCCCAAAAACGTGGTTTCGACTGGTGAAACTGACTGTGCAGAATGTCTTGGAGCATTTACTGAGCTTTCGCGCGTGATGATTGGATTGGTCACAGCTGGAATGGCTCTGGGGGTTATCCTCAACCTCCTCCAACTTCAAGCTGTTGAGGGAACCTCACTGTGGTGGGATGTCTATTCCTGGTTCCTCTTTGTGTAGATGATCGAGGGTTTTGACCTAGGGTTATTATTCGTATGTATGTTTTTCGAATGTAAAGCATGAATTCGGTTGTTGAGACGAGGTGCCTACAGGTATGCCAACCATGAAATTTGCCAACATTATTTTGGAGGCCAACCAGAGGTCAGTGTCCTACCCAGACCTTTACTGCCGTTCTGATCAGCCGGTGATTTACGACGATCATGAGGGCGAATGGGCTATGTACAGAGCGGGGCTCTATGATTTCAACACATACTTCAATTCCTTATCTGTTATGAAGCTCCGGCGTTACACTCGGTCCACTGGGTATACCCTGCACCTGGAGCTACGAGGTGCCGACTGCACGGTTATGCAAACCATGGGCGATGCCTTTGCTGTGCACCCTGTGCCCGTCAAGGAGGTCGAATTCCATGTTGAGGCATCTGATACTTGGCAGGATCTGGATATTCCATTGAAGGTGACAGACGATATGGTCCTGATCGGGTTTAGCATCGAGACTCAGGGGCAGGTTTATATCCGTAATGGATACTATGCCCTGGATTATGAGGGCGATGAGCGGTCAGTGGAACTGGCCCTGGCTACCACTACCTTTAAGAAGGAGAGCTACATCACTCACAATATCGGTCTTGTTCGTAAAAAGATTGTTGAATCCGGTGAAGACATTGCGGATCACTTCCATATGTATGTCATTGATAATGGCCGTACATTGGATGCTCCAGCTCTGACCAGCGAACGGATACGGATCATTCCAAATGACAACGTGGGCGGGGCAGGCGGTTTTACCCGGGGAATGTTGGCTGCTATGGATCAGAAACCCAGGGCCACCAACATCCTGCTCATGGATGATGATGTGGATGTGTCTCCCGAAAGCATCAAGCGGACCTACAACCTTCTGAGAATCCTCAAGCCAGGCTACGAAAAGGCCATGATCAGTGGTGCCATGCTCAATTATGAGGTAGGCGAGGACCAATGGGAGGACATCGGGTACATGACGCCTGAAGGTACTTTTTCCCCCTGCAAGCCTGGTCTGCGTCTAGTGCTCTTTGAAGATTTGATTTACAATGAGCTCTTCAAACCCACCAAAGTTATGAAGGCCAATCTTTATGCAGCTTGGTGGTACTGCTGCATTCCTCTGTCGGTCATAGACAAGAATGGTTTGCCTCTGCCGTTCTTCGTGCGTTCCGATGATGCAGAGTACGGAATGCGCTGTAAGACGCCCTTCATTACAATGAACGGTCTGTGTATCTGGCATATGTCCTTCCATGAGCGTTACAACGCCGCCGTAGAACGGTATCAGACAACTCGTAATACCATGATTGCCCAAGCGACCACCGGGGTCGCCCAGAGTTCTGACTTCATGCGCGAGCTTCATAACAACATTCGGTTGGAGCTGAAGAAGTTCGGTTATCAGAATGCCGAACTTTGTTTGGATGCCTTCGAAGATTTTCTCAAAGGGCCAGGTTTCTTCAGCCAAATAGGGAAGGCGGAAGAGACCTTCCTCCGGGCGAATCGTGTCAAGGAGCAGCTGGTGGACTTCGATCAGTTGCAACGACAGCTGGATGCGGATCCGGAAACGAAGGGGCTCAGATTAAATCAAATCGACCGTCAATTGATTGATGGGAACAAGCCTCGCACCACGCTGGAGCGCTTGGAGGACTATGTAACCGATAATGGGCAGCGCTATCTTAAGACCCAAGGAAAGGGTTATGCAGTCATTCCTCTGCTTGGCTGGGTTTATCCGGCGGGGGCGATTCGCGGCAAAAACAAACTTATCGTTCTGGATTGGTACAACCGCAAGGGCGCTGTACGTGTTAAAGATCCTGAACGGTATGCCAGGATTAAGAAGCGCTATGCCAGGGATTTGCGCTATTATAGGGCCAATATCAAGAGGATTAGCCGCGACTATGCCCATGATCGTGCACGGCTGACCTCTCAGGGATTCTGGCGCAAATATCTGAAGATGGACTGAAAATTCGCCTTCTGTGAATAGTGTTTCATAGCATGTCAGGCCGAGTGCTGAAGTATGGTGGTGCGGTCGTCGATAGGAAATGAACGTGAAACAACTTGTGCAAAAGATCAGGGACCGATACGGGTATGCGCTGACCGTGCTGCGCGGCTTGGTAAAGACTGATTTCAAGCTGCGGTACCAGGGTTCTTTCCTGGGCATCGCCTGGTCGGTACTCAAGCCGCTTATGCTTTTTTGCGTCATGTATCTGGTTTTTGCCAGATTCCTGCGTATGTCAGACGGAACAGCGACTTATCCGGTTGTCCTGTTGCTGGGCATCAGCTCCTGGCAGTTTGTGACTGAATCCACGAATGTGGGCCTACGCTCCGTGGTAGACCGCGGTGACCTTCTGCGCAAGATACATTTTCCTAACTATATCGTGGTAGTTTCAGCCACGATTGGGGCGATGATTTCCTATGCCATAAACCTTGTTGTGGTTCTTGTCTTTGCTCTTTTCAGCAGGGTTCACTTCACTTGGCGAATCATCTTCCTGCCGATCAATGTGGCTGAGCTCTACGTGGTCACTCTGGCCATGACGTTGATCATGGCAACCATGTATGTTTACTACCGCGATATCGCCCACATTTGGGAAGTGCTTCAGCAGCTGATTTTCTATGCTATGCCCATTATCTACCCCCTGAAGTACGTGACTGATCGTGGGGGCAGGCTGGCCTTTCTGGCTCGGTTGGAGTTGATTAACCCCATAGCCCAATCCATTCAGGACATCCGCCACAACTTCATTGCGCCTGAGACTCAGCCTACTATATGGAACCAGTTTCACAGCTTTTGGATTATGATGATTCCCTTGGTGATTACCCTAGGTCTGCTTTGGTTTAGTATCTGGCTGTTCCGCCGTAACAGTCGCAAATTCGCGGAGGTCATGTGATGTCTAGCGATGATCAAACCTACGAAGAAGTCCTGCAACGTTATCAACAGGCACCAGTGGTTCTTTCCGTTGATCATGTTTCCAAGTACTTTAAGCTCCCCACAGAGCAGGCCACTGGTCTCAAACAGGCATTCATTAACTGGACCAAGGGCATCAAAGGTTATAAGAAGCAGCAGGTTCTTCAGGACATCAGCTTTGAGGTTCATCAGGGGGAGTTCTTCGGCATTGTCGGGCGTAACGGTGGCGGCAAATCTACTCTGCTCAAGCTGATTTCGCAGATTTATTACCCCGAGCACGGTTCCATCCACGTGGTCGGCAAGCTGGTCCCCTTCATCGAGCTGGGTGTAGGGTTTAACCCGGAACTGACTGGCCGTGAGAACGTCTACCTGAACGGAGCCCTGCTCGGGTTCACCAGAGATCAAGTGGATGCCATGTACGATGACATCGTTGAGTTCGCTGAACTTGATGACTTCATGGACCAGAAACTTAAGAACTATTCCTCTGGCATGCAGGTCCGCTTGGCTTTTTCCGTGGCCATCAAGGCCCAGGGGGATATCCTGGTTCTGGATGAGGTCCTGGCTGTGGGGGATGAGGCTTTCCAGCGCAAGTGCGATGATTATTTCACTGAAATCAAGAAAGACCCTACAAAAACTGTCATCCTCGTCACTCATGATATGGGTTCAGTCAAGAAATACTGTACCCGAGCCATGATGATCGCCGACGGGCGGGTGGAAGCACTAGGAGATCCAGAGACCGTTTCTCATAAGTACACCTTGGCTAATTTGGAAGCTGAGCGTACAGCGGAGCACGAGATGCAGATTCAGCGTGGAGGCTACGCCAACGGGTTGAACGATCGCTGTCCTATTCTGAGGACCATTCCAGTTTCCCCGCAGGTGAGTGACGGTACTGGCGTTTTCAAGTTCGATGTCGAGTACCAGTACGACCAGCCAGGTGATTTCTATCTAGCTGTAGCTCTGCACGACATCAGGCGGGGAGGCATTACCTATGATACAGGCCCAAAAACTATGCGTATGCGCCGCCACGGCCACCAGATCGTTCACTTCGAGCTTCCGCTGAACGTTTTTAACAATGGTGAGTTCCGTTTGATTACGTCTTTGCGCACTCCCAATCCCAACGATCCTCATGGGACGGACGCTGTGGGGGTGGCGCTGGACGAGAACGCCTGTGACTTTGTTATACGAAATAAGCGGAATGGAGAGTATGCTCTCCTCAGCGATCGGGCACTGACCATAGCTGCCCTGGACCCTGACCAGGTGGACGAAGTGGATGGGTGATTCCCGTCTTCGTGCTCGGGATAGGATGATTTTGAGGCGATTCGGCGGCTGTGCCGCGGGAAGGTATTTGACCCATGAAGGTTCAAGAGATGGCAGACACAGGTTTTGAAAGTGTGGTCCGGGTGGTCTTTCCCGAGCGTGACCAGGAACAGGTGCTTCCTTTGTATGCCATTGACTGGTCACCTTCGCACCTGTCGAATACGGTTATGGATCCACGGACGGATGTGAAGCGCATCAGGCTGAATGCTATGAATCAGTCTGAATATCAACGGCTGGTGGGCCAGGCTCTAACGCGGACCGGCGCAGGCGTGACCACCAATGACTTCGACCTTCTCTCCAGGCGATCTCTGCGTATCCACGCCGGTGGGCGGATCTCACTCTGCACTTTCTTCAACGCCTTCCCAGCCGGTTACTGGCGTCGTTGGACCAGAGTCGATACCGTCAGGCTGACCCTGATGGTTTGGGGCCGCGGTGAGGTCCGAGTCATGAAATCCAATGGTCGGGGTATCTTCACCTCTGCCGGTTCTGTCCGGATCGAGCAGGATGGACAGACGGAACAGGGAGAACACATTGCCCTGGACATATCTATGACTGGTCTGGTTGACGGCGGTTACTGCTGGCTGGAAGCACAAGCCAGCAAGGGTGATACCTTGACCATCAAGGATGCGGACTGGCAAGTACCCATTCGTGCCAGGACCGCATCCCGCCAGACCAGTGTATCCGTCGCTATTACTACCTTTAACCGCGCCCCCTATTGCTTGCGGCAGCTGCAGGACCTCGCTGCTGCTACTGAGCTCCGTAGCCGATTGGATACTATATACTGCACTGACCAAGGTAATGAATTCGTCAGTGACCAAGAAGGGTACGGAGCCGTGGCACAGTCTCTGGGTGACCAGCTGACTTATATGCGCCAACGGAATCTGGGAGGGTCAGGCGGATTTTCGAGGGGCATGTATGAGACGCTCAAAGCCGGTCGGTCCGACTACGTCCTCCTCCTGGATGACGATGCCATTAGTGAGCCGGAGTCTATCCTTCGTGCAGTTCAGTTCGCCGACTATGCATGCAAGCCCATGCTGGTCGGTGGAGGCATGTTCCACCTAGACAACCGGACCGTCCTCTACACTCAGGGGGAGCGGCTGAACTGGAAACGTATGTGGATGGAGCCTTCTCAAGGGCTGGGTTACAACCATGATTTCGCCTTGGAGCCTCTTCGTGATTGCCCTGAACGCCATCAGCGTATTGACGAGGACTTCAATGGGTGGTGGATGTGCCTGATACCAATCAGTGTCATCAGGGAAATTGGTCTCTCCCTACCGGTCTTCATTAAATTTGACGATGTTGAGTTTTGTCTTCGGGCACAGCATGCCGGCTATCCCACGGTCTGTCTTCCGGGAGTTGCGGTCTGGCATCAAGCTTGGCATGAGAAGGATCCGGCGCGTACTTGGGAGGAGTACTACACGGAGCGCAACCGGTGGTTGGCCGCCCTTCTCTTAGAACCTGAGTTGCCTGTATCTCGAATCATGACGGAAACCTTGTATGGGGATGCTAGTCTGGGGCTGCGCTTTACCTATTCAGCTATGGCTCTGCGCAACTTGGCGCTTCAGGATCTTTTGAGAGGGCCGCAATATATCGTTGAGACTTTCTCCACCAAGCTAGACCAGGTACGCCGCCTCAGGGCGGGCTTCACTGATGCGCAGACTACCAAGGATCTCTGGTCTCTACCGGCTCCTGATCATGAGACCGTACCCCCGCGTAAACGGCCACAGAGTAGGAAACATCGGATGTTGGTGGCGTTAAAGCTCCTTGCCAAGTCCGTGTTGACTGACCGTGACGCCACAAGAGACCAGCAGCCTGACACTTCCATAGCAGCTCAGGACGCAGCTTGGACCTGGGTGGCTTTCGATGGCATAGATTCGGCCTTAGTCACTTCGCCAGATGGCGATTCGGTAGCCTGGCTTAAACGGGACAACAGCGAATTCCGTCGTCTGATGGGTCAGGGTTGCCGTTTGGCTTTGACTATCAGGAAGCACTGGAAAGAAATTTCGGCCCAATATCGTGATTACGGCCTGGCCTCTCTTGATACTTGGCAGCGAATTTTCGCCAATAGCGGCATGAAGGTGATTCCCTATTCTTCCGAGAGAGATGGAAAACCCGGGTCCAAGATAGGTAGCGAATGACCACCATGGTCGGCATAGGGAGTGATCAGATTTGCCCCTGCAACCTCATGGTTACTGGCGGGGCGGGATTCATTGGGAGCAACTTCGTGCGTTGGGTCGGCCAGCACCATCCCAACACAAGGATTGTGGTCTTTGACGCCCTTACTTATGCGGCCATTCCTGGTAGCCTTCCCGATACGGGTCCAAATGGCCCTTTTCTGGTCAAGGGCGATATCTGCGATCCTGGAGCCGTAGAGAGGGCTATCAGCGAATACGGAATCGATACCGTCGTTCACTTTGCAGCCGAGTCCCATAACGACAACGCCATTCAATCTCCCGATCCCTTCATCAAAACCAACATCCAGGGCACCTATATCCTTCTTCAAGCTGTTCGTCGACATGATTTGCGCTTTCACCATATTTCTACGGATGAAGTCTATGGCGATTTAGATTTTGGTGACTCCAGGCGTTTCGACGAATCAAGTCCTTACAGGCCTTCCAGTCCATACTCGGCTAGCAAAGCAGCTTCGGACCATCTAGTCAGGGCCTGGTGGCGTACCTATGGGACTCGGGTGACTATCTCCAACTGTTCTAATAACTATGGACCGCGCCAGCATGTGGAGAAGTTCATTCCCCGTCAGATCACCAATATTCTCGCAGGGATTCGTCCCCGCCTCTATGGCGAAGGGCGGGAGTCCCGTGATTGGATTCACGTTCAGGACAACTGTGAAGCTATTTGGACCGTTCTGACCCGGGGGATATTGGGATCCACCTATCTGATAAGTGCGGATAACGAATACAGCAATCGGGAGGTTCTAGCCATGATCCTAGAGGAGATGGGACAGGAACCTGATGCCTTCGACAGAGTACCTAACAGGCCGGGGGTGGATCGGCGTTATGCCTTGGACTCCAGCCGAATCCAGTCGGAATTGGGTTGGAGGCCTCGACACCATGATTTTCGGCACGGTCTCAGGGATACGATCGATTGGTACGCCTCGCATCAGTATTGGTGGAGGCCCGCCAAAGAAGAAACTGAGCGTCGTTACAAGATCCAGGGGCACTGAGTGTAGCTTGCTGCTTTGTTTCTGAGACAAGGTCGGGACTAGTGTATATTCTTAATAAGTTACTGGGTGGCTGTCCTGACTTTGGACAGCCAGATCTGGTAATCTGCTACACCCTCCTGTCACGGAAGGTCCGTGACCTGTAAGTCCAAAGGAGGTGGGTGATGTCTGCGCATAAGTATGAATTGATGTTCATTGCCGATCCGGCCATGGATGAGCGCTCGCTGAAGAAGCTGACCGACCAGTATCTCGAGGTGGTCACCAAGGAAGGCGGCTCCGTCGACAACATCGATGTCTGGGGTCGTCGCAAGCTGGCCTACGAGATCGACAAGCACAAGGAAGGCAACTACGTGGTGGTCGAGTACACCTGCGAGCCCTCCGCCAGCGCTGAGCTCGATCGTGTGCTCAACCTGAACGAGTCCGTCATCCGCACCAAGATTCTTCGCAAGGATGACAAGTAAGCAAACAGCAAAAGGACATAGAAGCGTCGGCTGACGTCCGGCCCTCGCGTCGAAAGTCCAAGGGTGCGGGATTCGCCCCCAGGAGGCCCATTCCCAAGTCCTCACTCCGAGGAAAGGTCGTGACATGGCGGGAGATACATACATCACCGTGGTGGGCAATCTCACTGCGGATCCGGAGGTGCGTACGACCTCCAACGGAGGCACGGTGGCCAACCTGACCATCGCGTCCACGCCCAGACAGTTCAATAGGAACTCGGGGCAATGGGAGGACGGCGACTCGCTCTTCATGCGTTGCTCGGCTTGGGATTCCACCTACAGTCCCATGGCTTCCAACATTCAGGCCAGTCTGACTAAGGGCATGAGGGTAATCGCCCAAGGTCGTCTAGTGCAGCGCTCCTATCAGGATCGTGAGGGCAACAACCGCACGGTTGTGGAGCTGCGTCTGGATGAGATCGGACCTGCACTGACACGGAACACCGCTCAGGTCACCAGGAACGCCAACACCGGTGGCGGAGGATCTCGCGGCGGTTTCGCCGGCTCCAACAACGGCGGCTACCAGGGTGGGGCATCCTACCAGGGTGGCGCCGGCGCGGCATCGGCCCCTATGGGTCGTCAGCAGCCAGCGCAGAGCCAGCAGGCCCCGGCCCAGGATCCTTGGTCATCGACCGGATCCGGCGATTCCTTCGGATCCTTTGGGTCCACCGGCGAGTTCGGTGGTTCTGGAGACGATCCCGAATTCTGAAGTTTCATAGCGTCATCATTCATTTAAGGAGTACCAATGTCACGTAAAAGGCCGCAACCGCCGGTCAAGCCCTTCAAGAAGAAGCCGAATCCTCTGAGGGCTGCCAAGATTCATACCATTGATTACAAGGACGTGGCTCTGCTGCGCAAGTTCATCTCGGACCGGGGCAAGATCCGTTCCCGCCGCATCACCGGTGTTACCGTCCAGGAGCAGCGCGAGATCTCCAAGGCTATCAAGAACGCCCGCGAGATGGCCCTGCTGCCCTACGCCACCAACGGTCGCTGAGGGAGGTCCGGATTATGGCAAAGGAAACCAAGGTAATTCTGACCGATACCGTGACCGATCTGGGTCATAAGGGCGACGTTGTCGGGGTCAAGCCCGGCTATGCGCGCAACTTCCTGATCCCCCAGGGACTGGCTTTCGCCTGGTCCAAGGGCGCAGCTGCACAGATCGAGTCCCTGCAGCGGGCACGCCGTGCCAAGTCCATGGCCACCCGTGAGGATGCCGTGGCAGCCAAGACCGCCATCGATGGCCAGACCGTCGAGATCGCAGCCAAGGTGTCTGATTCAGGCAAGCTCTTCGGCGGCATCTCCAATGATGCCATCGCCCAGGCTCTTCGCCCCTTGGCCGATGTGGATCCCCGAGCCATTTCGGTGGAGACCATCAAGACCACTGGCGAGTTCCCGGCCACTGTGGCCCTGCACCCCGAGATCTCGGCCGCTTTCACGGTCAAGGTCGTCGCCGAGTAGTAAATCTGATCTACCATCCCATAACGATTCTTTTTGCAATAGGGATCTGGGCTTAAGCAGGAGGCCTTCCCGCAGCAGGTATATGCGCGGGAAGGTCTCCTTATGCGTTACAGGGGATTACTCGCCTAGAAATTGCCGCCATTCCAGCCCCAGTCGGTGGTGGCCGTATAGCGGATGTAGGTGCGGTTCTTGGGGATGGACAGCTCAGATTCCAGCGTGTCCATGATGGTCTTGGTCAAGCTTTCCCAGGCGGACTTGGGTACGTCGCTGCCGAAGACGTTGACCTCGACATAGGCTGCAGGCTTGCTGTCGTCACCGCCGAAATAGATGGGCATGTCCGACTCGAAGGGGCACATGAGCCAGCCCTCGGACTTGCCAGGGACAGCGGTGATGGCCTTGCCGTAGGCGGTCTTGATCCGTTCGCGCTGTTCTGCAGTGATGGGTGTGCTTACATGGGTGTGGATGACGGGCATGGTGCTTCCTTTCCGGTCCGTCCGGCATGACCAATCAGAATGATTCGGTTCGTCTGGCGGATGGCTGACTATTCCCGTCCCATAGTAGCCTCGACCGGGCCGGCTGGCTTAGCGCCAGCCGAAGGGACGATGACTCAGGGACCAGGCCCCCAGACGGTGAGCCACAGAACGGGGGTCGACCGGCTTGCCGGGGGCGGGAGCATCCAGCAGCCACTTGCGGATCAGGAAGTTCCAGATGGCCACCACCACGGTGGCTGTGATCTTGGCGATGTTGGCGTAGAGCAGGTAACGGGCGTGCATGGTGGTGATGGCGTCCGGCGGCAGCATGGCAGTGCCCATCCACAGGATCACCTCGTTGATCCCCAGGCCGATCACCGAGGAGACCAGAAAGACCGCCATCTCCATCCACCGGGCCATGTCCTCCCGGTGTTTGAAGACGTAGTGCATGCTGGCCAAATAGTTGAAGACCAGGGAGATCAGGAAGGAGATGGCCCCAGCTAGGACATTGTTCAGGTGCGGCCCCATGATCAGCAGATTCATGATGCCGATGTCGATCAGGAAGGCGATCACGCCCACGATGCCGAACTTGAGCAGTTGTCCGATTAATCTACGCACGATAGCCCATTCAATCATTCATCCTGTGCTCACGAGGTAGCGGGAGCCGCTTGTGCGCAAAAGCCTTACGTTGCGCCCTCAGGCGGGCAGTTCGGTCAGAATGGGCTCCTCGGTGCTATTGCGGATTTGCCGGAAGCCGACAAAGGCGATGGCCAGCGAGGTCAGGGCCAGAGCAGTGACCACCCCGAACCCGCCTTGGGATCCGTAACGGTCGATGAACTGCCCGGCCACAGCCGAACCCGCCGAGGATCCGATCGAATTCATGGCGCTCAGCCAAGCCATGCCTTCGGTGAAGCGGATGGGCGGCACCAGGTGAAGCGGATGGGCGGCACCAGGTGGAGCATGAGCTGGTTGCCGTTGATCCAGGTGGGTGCCTGGCAGACGCCGATGATCAGGTAGATGATCATGATGGTCCACAGATTCCTGGCGAACATGAAGGTTCCGATGCCCAGGTTGACCACCAATAGGCAGAAGTAGAAACGCTTCCAGAGGGGGATGGTCCAGTTCTTGGCACCGTAAAGCAGGGCGCCGGCCAGAGAGCTGAAGGAGAAGCAGGCGAAGACGAACCCGGTCATCTGCTTCATACCCTGTTCGGTGGCGAAGGCGATGATAGAGATGGATGCGGCGCTCTGGAAGGCTCCCAGGCCGAACCAAGTGGCGCAGACGGCAATCATACCAGCACTCCAGAAGGCCCCGCTGCGGCTGTTCCCACCCTCCTGGTCCCGCAGACGAGCCACCTGCTGAGCCTGACGCTCCCGGTACTCCTTGCGGGTGATGCCCTGGGCGCGGGCCATGTCCGTCTGCGAAGGCGGCTCGGTCTCTCGGCAGGATAGGAACATAAAGGCCCCCACCAGCACACAGATCCCGGTAAAGGAGAAGGCCAATACGCCTGAAATGACCGCCAGGATGGAGGCTAGAGGATTGCCGATCACCCACATGGCCTCGTCGAAGACCCCTGACAGGGACAGGGCCTGATTAGTGGCTCGGTGGTCGCCGCGCAGCAGATGCGTCCACCGGCTACGGCTCATGGCTCCCCAGGGCGGAATGGCCGCCATGAAGGGGGTGACCAGGTAGAGCACCCAGGCGGGAGCGTGGGCGGTGATGGCTGTGATCAGGACCGTGGCGGCCACGATCCAGACCAGAACAGTGGGAATGGAGACCTGTCGCTGGCCGAACTTGTCGACCATCTTGCCCAGCATGGGGCTGACTAGGGCCAGTGCCACGGCCTGGATGGCGGTCAGGGCTCCGGCCAAGGAGTAGCTGCCGTAGTAGTGCTGCACCGAGATGGTGATGGTCATGCCCACCATGGGGAAGGGCATGGAGGCGATAACCGACCCCACTGCGAACCGTGCCGTGTGAGGCAGTCGCAGGAGCGCCGAGTATCCCCCGAAGACCCTGTGACCGGCTTCGACCAGAGCTGCTTTCAATTGCCGTGGCATGGGTTGTTCACCTCGCATTCCTTAAGTGTTTTGCAGTCCCGAAGCATGTTTTCCCCAGAACCTTCCAGATGCATGAAAGGGATATAGGGCTGCTGGGGGACTGCTACAGTGGTAACCATATCGGCGCCTGATGGGTGCCATTGGGATAGTGATAATTCTACCCCCCGCCATGGTCTCTTATCGGGTCTGCCGGGGAGCTTGGGAGGTGGGTCGTGCCTGCGACGACCATTCATTTCGTCCGTCATGGCCAGGTTGATAATCCCGATCATATTCTCTATGAGCGATTGCCGGGATTCCATTTGTCCGACAGAGGCAGGGCCATGGTCGAGGCGACGGCCCGTTTTATGGCCGAGGCTCCTGGCATGCGCGATCTGGAAGCCGTTTACTCCTCTCCGCTGGACAGGACCAGGGAGACCACAGCCATCCTGCTTGAGCAGATCAACCCCGCTCGTGTCCATCATGGCTTGAAACCATTGGAGCCTATCTACGACCGTCGTCTGATCGAGGCCGGCAACGAATTCCGCGGCAAGCGTATCGGACGCGGGCAGGGGGCCCTCTGGCGGCCCTCCAACCTGCGGCTGATCCTGGACCTGCGCCGACCCAGCTGGGGGGAGTCCTATCGGCAGATCGCCCGGCGAGTGGGGGATTTCGTCCGGCAGGTGGTCCGTAGCCATCCTGATGCGCAGATCCTGGCTGTCTCGCATGAGTCGCCCATCTGGTCCTACCGTCATCTTTTGGAGACCGGTCACCCCGAGCACAATATGTTCCTTCGAGCCACCGCTCTGGCCTCGGTGACCTCCATCACCCTGGACTGCGACACCGGCAAAGTGCTGGGAATCACCTACACGGACCCGGCGGCAGGCGTGTGAAGACCGCTTGCACGGCCTAGGATGGCTGAGGATACTGTCGTGGATGACTGTCCGAGAACCCGATGAAGGAGCGTGATGATCATGGTGGATGTAGAGGGAAGCCTGGAGGCCATAGCCGGGCGGCCCGCCGTGGCCCAGGCGGCTGAACAGGGGGCCAGGCTGGTAGACCTTTGGCCCTTGACGAATGCCGAACATCTGGCCAACGACGCCAAGTATGCGGAGGACCTGCAGGTGCGCATCAGCATGGTGCTGGCGCAGTTGATGACGGGAGAGGATGTGACCATCCCCGACGCTGAATACGTCTATGAGGGCGCTGAGGACATTCCTGGTCGTCCCCAGGATCTGGTGGATGCCCTCATGGCGGCCAACGATGCCATCGAGGCGGCTGCACAGGCGCAGGAAGACCAGTCCAAGATGCTTGCGGGTTTGGCGGCAACCTTGGGCAGCGGCTGGGACCAGGCTCGGCAGCAGGATATGGCCGCCGGCGTGGCCAAGGCCGAGCAATCCGTGGATGACCAGGGCACATCCCCCAAATCTCCGCAGGACAATGAGGGAGTGGCCCGGGCCCTGGCCACTAGCCTGATGATTTGCCGTGATCTGCTTCAGCGTGCAGGCGCTGACCCTGACCATGCTGCGGCCGCTGCGCCAATACTGGTCTATGTCAATGAGCTCAACGAGCGGCTGGGCATTCCCCGGGCTTTCCTGTCCGGCGAGGATGTCGTCCAGGCGCTGGGATTATTGGATGATCCGGAGGCTTTCGCAGACCTGCTGGCTCCTCTGGCAGGTGCCGAGTGGGACCATCATCGTCAGGAGGTGCTCTGGGATCCCGAGGAGGCCAAGCGCAAGGCCAAGGAAGATGACGAGCGCAAGAGCCGCGAAGCCCTGCAGGCCAAGTTCGCCCATGTGCCCGAGGATCCCAACAAGCCTCCTGTGGAGCTCTGAGACCTTCTGCCCTTCGCCTTGCTATCGGCCAAGGCGAAGGGCTGGCTGGACTCAGCGATCGAAACGGGCTCCTCGTGGATCGCTGGGTCGGGCCAGCAGAATGATCCCGGCGACGGTTCCGGCGATCATGATCAATGCGCCCAAGCTAAGAAGGGAGAGCGAGGATCCCGGATGCCCGTCAATAATAGCCACGATGGCGAAGACCAGAGGGATGGCGCCCACCAGCTCGCTTGCAAAGGGCAGGAGTATCCAGTAGCCGGACATGTTGGTGTCGTGAAGCCGCCGTATGCCTACAGCCAGATTGGGTATGAAAAGTCCAAGGGTGACCAGGAGGGACAGAATCCGTCCCACAAAGATGGATCCTGAGGTGATGATCGAGATCGCAAGGTCGATGAAAAAGATCATGAGAACAACCCACCAGAATTCCCCGCGGGAGGCCCTCCCGGAGAAGACGGAATATTTGACGAAGAAACGCTTGCAAGCGTTTACGAAGTCAATGCCGTACCAGGGTGCGTTCAGTGGCGGCTCGCCGTTGAATCCGGCATCCGCATAGGGGTAGGCCGGATACTGCGGGACCTGGGGGCCGGGTTGGTAGCTGGCCTGTGGCCAACCCGCGGGCGATTGATAAGGGTTGCCCGGCGCATAGCCAGTCGGAGGGGTTGCGCCATTGGGCTGACCATTGGCCTGGCCGGGATTCGGGCCTTGACCATAGGGTGCCTGCTGCTGCCCGTAGTACTGCTGACCATAGGGCTGTTGCTGGTTGTAGCCTGGCTGTTGACCCTGCGGCTGTTGACCGTATGGCTGCCCTTGGTACGGCTGTTCCCGGCGGTAATCGTCGGCAGGTCTTTGGGCTTCGCTGATCGGATGGTACACGTCGCTCTGATCCGAAGCTGCCGGCGCATGGCCGGATTGTCCTGGCTGAGGCTGATTCAGGTAGGCTGCGGGCCCTGAGCCGGTTCCGTCTGCGTGGTCATTCTGGGGCCAGCCTTTGGCCGAACCTTGGTTATTGGGGGTCTGGTTCCCGTTGTTCGTATCATCTGGATGGCTCATGGATGTCGTCCCTCTCATCTTCTATTGATAATCCTGAATCTGACTTTTCCGTATGTTCCTATTATGGCAGGCCGGTTCTTCCGCTTGATAGCCATGAATAGTGCAGGGGATGGGGGACTCTTCACTCGTCGTCTGGATTGACCATGTGATCATCGCCTGCATCGCCCAACAGGAGGCGCTCGATCAGGGTGATCAGGGCCAGCAGGAGGGCGGTCAGCAGGATGATGACCAAGGTGGCCGAAAAGATCAGCGGTGTTCTGAAGGAATTGAAGGCCGACTGCAGCCATATGCCCAGGCCGTTTCTGGCGCCCAGATACTCTGAGGTGGCCGCTGTGGCGAAGACATAGGCGGCGCTGATGCGCAGGCCGCCGAAGATCTGCCCGGCGGCCACCCGAAGCTTGACGTGCCAGAGGGTCCAGGTTCGAGTCGCCCCGCAGTTCAGGGCCACGTCCTGATAGAAGCGGGGCACGGACTTGAGGCCCCGGTAGGTCTGGACCACGATGGGGAAGAGGGCGAAGACGGCCACGATGACTACCTTGCCCAGTGGCTCGAATCCGAACCAGATCACGAACAGGGGGGCGATGGTGATCAGCGGGATCATCTGAGCGCCGGCGATCAGAGGGTAGAGGGCATCATGCAGGGTGCGCCAGCTGTAGAGTGCCAGACCGATCACTATTCCCAGGACCGAGGCCAGGAGGAAGCCCAGCAGACCCTCAAGGGCGGTGATGGCGGTGGCGGGCAGCAGATCCTCTCGGGACTGCACTGTGGCAACCAGAATTCGACTGGGTGCCGGAAGGGCCTGTTCGCTGACTCCGCCCAGGCGGGCTGCCAGCTCCCAGATGATCAAGAGCGCCAGCAGAGTGAGGGTCGGAGGCAGCGCCCGGGTTCTGCTCTGCTTCCCTACCTTCATCGCCCGGCTGCTTCCCGAACGTAGCGATCGGTCCACAGGTCAGTGGCCTGAGGGGCTTTATTGGGATCGCCCTTCTTGGCGCCCTTGTAGGTGCCCGCCTTGAACTGAAAGTTCAGATAGTCCTGGGCATCCTTGACATTGATCAGCCCGCTGATGCTCTTTTGGTCCGGGCTGTCGACCCAGTACCCCTCCTTGACGATGCTCTCCATGGAGCGCTTGGCCAGGGTCGGGTCGATGGCTGATCCCTTGGTCTCCTTGACCAGGATGTCCGCCGCCTGGTCGGGATGGCTCAGGGCGTAGTTGTAACCCTTCAGACAGGCCTTGACGAATGCCGTCAGGGCACGACGGTGACCGGCCTGCTGCAGCCAGGAATTCTTGACCACGAAGCCCAGCTGGTCGGGGTTGCCGGGCACTCCCCAGTCGGCCTGGGTGAAGCAGTGCAGAGCCGGGCCCTTGAGCTCGCTCTCCACTCCCTCCCAATTGGCGTAGAAACCTGCGAAGTCGCCCTTGCCGCTGGTCAGGGTGGCGAAGGTGTTGGTGCCGCTGGTCACCCGCTTGAAGTCGCCCTTGCCGCCCGCATAACGGATCATCTGCTTGACTACGGCTGTCTGCTCAGCCGAACCGAAGCTGACGAAGGTCTTGTCGTCGAAGTCCTTGGGGGTCTGGATGTCGGTGCGCGAGGCCAGCGAGCACCACCGCGCCACGGAATGCTGGCCTATGTTGAAGACCTGCCGCAGGTCGGCTCCCTGGGAGTTGAAGGTGGCCAGGTTGCTCAGCTTGGAGAAGCCCACGTCGGCGACCCCGTTCTGGACGGAGGTCTCGGCTCCTGCCTGGGCCGTCGGCAGGATGGTCAGCTTCAGGCCGGCCTTGTCGAAGTAGCCCAGGTGCCGGGCCACGTAGATGCCCACATGATTGGTGTTGGGCGTCCAATCCAGCATGAAGGACAGTTTGGAGCCGTCATCGGCCTTGTCGTCTGCCCCCTTGGCCCCGCAGGCTGCGCTCGTGGCTGCCATGCAGAGCACAGCTGTTAGGGCGAGCGCCCGCACGATCAGGTTGTGGCCGGGAACTCTCCTGAAGCCACTGTTCCTCGACATGCTCATCACTGTCACCTTGCCTCTCCGGCACCCCTGGTGCCCATCCGCATCGGGGCCGCTACGGGAAGGTGAGGAGCCCGCGCGACGATCCGGTACGGTCTTGACCGATGGAATTCTGCGATATGTGCCACGGCTGCTGCCACCAGCCGCGCGAACAAGTCCACTCTAGTCCAAGCCAGCCGGTCCTGCCTCGCCGTGATGAAAGGTTGCATCATATGCCTCTATACTGGGAACTCACGAGAGGTTCGTGCAGGCCGGCCGCTGTCGGTCTCGTCCGGAGCAAGACAACCGATCTCGGTAGGGGTCGACGGAGGGTTCCCATGTCGGTGACCATCAGTGATGTGGCCAAGCAGGCGGGCATGTCCGTGTCCACGGTCTCCCAGGCGCTCAACGACAAGGGGCGCATTTCGCCGCCCACCAAGGACAGGGTCCGCAGGGCGGCCATGGAGCTGGGCTATATCCCCGACAGCCGCGCCCGTTCCATGCGTTCCTCGCGCTCGCATGCCGTTGGCCTGCTGGTTCCCGACATCCGCAACCCTTATTTCTCCGAGCTGGTCTATGCCGTCCAGGACCAGCTCTACTCGGCAGGCTACGCTCCCCTGATCGGCGTGTCCTCTTGCCAGGCCAGCAGGCAGGAGGACTATTACCGCATCCTTCTGTCTCGGCATATGGACGGCGTTTTGGTCGTGCCTGACGGGCCCACCTCGCCCATGTTGCGTACCATGTTGGCAAGGGAATTCCCTGTGGTTTTCGTGGACCGTCCGGACCGGACCCTGCCCGGTGTCCCTTTGGTGGATTCCGATCCCGTGCCTGGCATGGAGGCGGCCATGGACGCTCTGGCAGCCAGGGGATGCAGACGAGTGGCCTTTGTCCCGGGCCCGGAGAGCCGCTCCTATACTTTTCGCGAGCGTGAGCAGGCTTTTCTGGACGGCGTTGATGTCCGTCAGGGGCTGACAGGATTGGTGGTCCGCCAGGGGTTTGAGGATCGTCCCCGGGCGGCTGCGACCATGCGCGGCCTGCTTGGCCAAGGGGTTGACGCTGTCATCTTCGGATACTCGGCTGATGCCATCAAGGCCGTCGCCATGGAGTGGGACGGCGATCTGCGCTCGCGCGTGCCCATGGTCTCCTTCGACGACTTGGAGGTTTTTCAACTGATCAGCCCCCAGGTGTCGGTCATCTCCCAGCAGGTGGATCGCATGGGCCGTCAGGGCGTTGATATGCTCCTATCCATGATCGAGCCGGGGCGGCAGGCTCCGGAGGGCATGGGCGTGGATCGCCGTCTGCGCACTCAAACACTCTTCGTGCCAAGGGGTCTGTTGGCTTAGTAATCTCTTGCGTTCATACGTTCTCTTCTGGTCGTTTATAAAAACCTGACTGTTTGGATATTGCCGGACCGTGCCGTGTCGGGGGGGGGGGGGGTAGTTTTTTGCCCTGTGAACCAAAAGGGTTCACGACTCCACGGGATCGAGTGATTTGAAGCAGAGTCACTCTTACGCGGACGGGCGGTGTCGCCCGGGTGCGTTGAAGCACCATCAACCTTATAAGGAGATTTGCAATGAAGTGGCTCTTGGACTACTTGGGTATGTCTCGAAAACAGTTTGGTATTTTCATAGTCATTACCTTATCCACCTGTATCTATTGGTTTTCCAGCATCAAGAGTGTAATTTACGAACCCTTTCGCCAAGCTCTGGGGGTTTCTAATGCCCAGCTTGGATTTTTGTTGGGTCTCATAGGTTTCGTGCAGATATTCGGTTACGCCCTGCTGGGTTGGTTGCAGGATCTGCTGCCTATCCGCAAGCTCATCGCCGTGGATCTATGGGGTTATGGAATATTCGCCCTCATTCTGGGCCTAGTGCCCCATCTGCCGTACTGGTTCCTGGTACTGGCTTTCGCAGCCTTCGGCTTTTTCGGCGATGCCATCTATTGGCCAACCATTCAGAAGTCGACTAAGAGTTTGGCCACGGAACGGACGCAGGCTGCCGCTTTCAGTACTCAGGAATGTATCCGTTCCGCCATCGGACTGGTGCTTAATGCCTGCACCTTAGGATTGTTCACGCTCGGCGGTTCGCAGATCTTCGGTGCTCGCATCGCTATGTGCACCTACCCGGTTTGCATGATGCTCTTCTCTTTTGTCGTGCTTCGGTTTATCCCGAAGGACTTCCTGCATGAACAGGCTGGCACAGTCAAGGGCAAGGCCCACAAAAGCAACGGGGCTGCGATGGTCTTGCAGGCTATGAAACTGCCAATTGTGTGGACTACCGGCTTCGGTGCTGCTGCCACTTATCTGATCTACGTAGCTGCCAACACTTACTTCCTTCCTTTCGTCCAGGCATCATTCAAACTATCTGATGCAGCTGCTGGTCTTTTCGGCATAGTCAATTCCGGACTTATGGGTCTGATTGCAGCGGCTTTGTCCGGTGTGCTAGCCACAAAGAGGTTTAAGACAACTCCCCAGTGGATGGCGCTGCTCTATGTCATTGTTTGCGTCATCAGCATATTGGTCATCTTTACGCCCCGGAGCTCGGGATGGATGATCCCCGTGGTTGTCCTCTGCTGCCTCGTGACTTTCATCTGTGTGGCTTTGCGCGCCGTTTACTATGCACCAATAGGTGAGTACGGGGTAGATTCAGAGATCTCGGCCACGGCCATGTCCATTGCATCCTTCATCGGGTATTGCCCGTCGTTCTTCGCTTACATGCTATTTGGAGCCATTATCGACAATTTCAACACCCAAAAGGCATACAACCTGATCTTTGGCATGCTGGCGATCTTCAGTATTTTGGGGATTCTGGTCTGCATGGTCGGCAACAGGGTCATACTTCGCAAACGCCATGCCGAGTCGCATGACGTCTCTGCCCAAGCATGAATATTTACATCCATCACAAAGGAGTATGAGCAATTATGAAATTTGAACATCTAGGGACAGCTGCAGCCGAAAGAATCCCTGGCATTTTCTGCATGTGTGATCTGTGTAAGCAGGCCAGACGCATTGGAGGCAAGGAAATTCGTACCCAGTCCCAGGCTTTGGTCGACGATGCACTCCTGCTTGATTTCCCTGGTGATACTTACTGTCATTATATTAATAATGAGAACTTTGATCTGCCGGCAATTACCCAACTCTTCATCACTCACTGGCACTCTGATCATTTTTACGGTGAAGATCTGGCTTATCGCATGGATTCGTATGCTGACGACAATCCCACCCATATGGATGTCTATGGCTCTGAAACAGTCAAAGGCTTCTACGAGCGAGCTTTCTTCCTGGAAGAGCATTACGATTACGGCAAGTTGACATATCACGCTCTTCATCCTGGTGACAGTGTCACTGTGACGGCTGGGAACGGCAGGACATACACGGTATACGCTTTTGAAGCCAAGCATGGCCATCATTTCGGCGATTGTCTCTTCTATGGGCTGACAGACGGTCAAGTGGGGCTGCTGTATGCGCATGATACGGCCTACTTCTACGAATCAACCTGGAAGGATCTGGCCAAAGCTGGGCTAAAATATGACTACGTTTCCTTGGATTGCACTCATGGGTTGACTGATTTCAGTTCCGACGTCCACATGAACTTTTCTGACAATCTGCGAGTTAGGGATCGCATGGTGAAGATGGGACTGGCCGATTCGCACACTATGTTCGTGTGCAACCATTTCTCTCATCACGGCAATGCCAGTTATGAGCAAATGCAGGAGGCTGCTGTCAGAGAGGGGTTTGTCAGCTCGTACGACGGAATGGTGACGAACATCCAACCTCAAGCAGTGTGAGCGTTAGGTTTCGCAGGCGGCTCTGGCCATTTTGGACAGGGCCGCCTTTCTATGTCTGCACCCATGGAAGCTGGGGTGGAGACGATGGACGCCTTGTAGCGAGGTCTCGACAAAAGAAGTGCATACCGTGCGGAGTGTCGGGCGGCTGTTTCGTCTCTGTCAATGACCTCTACTGGCCTTTCGGCCATTTGCCGCCCTTGTCCAGACCCTGCTATTTGTGACGCAGTTCACAAAATATAAAATTACTACATGTAGGCAACGAATCATCCTCAGGCACTACATATGGTGGTCACGGCGTGATAGAGTGAGTCTTGTCAGCAAAGAATGACATCCATGTGATTCGCCGTTCCCAGCATGGAATTTGGGAACGCCAAAGCAACTGCACATGAGTAACCGTATGAATCGTATGAGGAGTGACGATGGATACTGAGGTCATGACCGATAGCGTGAAGGAGCGTGGCATTTCGGATCGCGATGCTGTCGATGGCATTCTGGTCGAGAAGCGCGACGGCCGGATCGTCGATTTTGATCCCGTCAACATCATGAACGCCATCGAAGCCGCTTTCAAGGACGTCAAGCACGAGGTCAGCCCTGAGGATCGCCAGCAGATCCGGGACATGGCCCTGACCGTCCAGTCTGAGATCACCGATCGCTATACCAATCCGGTCAAGATTGAGGACATCCAGACCCTGGTCGAGCATGCCCTGGTCAATGCCCATCTTTACGAGATCGCTCGCTCCTATACTTCCTACCGTCTCGACCGCGACATTCAGCGGGCCAAGGCCACCGATGTCAATGAGGCTGTCCACCGCCTGACCAGCAAGGACGAGACTCTGGTGCGCGAGAACGCCAACAAGGATGCCAACGTCTACGCCACCCAGCGTGATCTGCTGGCCGGCGCGGTCTCCAAGGCTTCAGCCTTCGCCATGCTGCCCAAGGATGTCTCCAACGCTCACATGAAGGGTGACATCCACTTCCACGACGCGGACTATTCGCCCTTTACGGCTGAGACCAACTGCTCCCTGCCTGACTTCGGCGACATGCTGGCCCACGGCTTCGAGCTGGGCAACGCCATGATGGACTCGCCCAAGTCCATCGGCACGGCCGCCACGCAGATCACCCAGATCATCAAGGACATCGCCGGCTCCCAGTACGGCGGCCAGACCGTCAACCGCTGCGATGAGATGCTGGACAAGTACGCGCGTCTGGACTACAAGAAGAACTATTCCATGGCTGAGGCCGTCCTGCCGGATGAGGAGCCCATTGATGTGGCCAAGGATGTCGTCCGCGGCCTCAAGGCTCGGGAGGCTGACTGGCTCCACCTGGACGATCGTGCTCCCATCGGCGAGGATGCCCCCTTCGACCTGGACGCTCCACAGATTGTTCGGCTGCGTCAGGTCTATGCCAAGATCCTGACCCGCAAGAACATCTACGATGCCATGCAGACCATGGAGTACCAGATCAACTCCAACCGTGTCTCCAACGGGCAGACCCCCTTCGTCACTGTGGGCTTCGGCCTGGGCACCTCCTGGTTCGCCAGGGAGATCCAGCGGGCTATCTTCCTGATCCGCATCCGTGGACTGGGCAAGGATCGCCATACCGCCATCTTCCCCAAACTGGTCTTCACCATCAAGCACGGTCTGAACGCGGACGAGGGCGATCCCAACTACGACATGAAGCAGCTGGCCCTGGAGTGCTCCACCAAGCGCATGTACCCTGACGTGGTCTTCTACGAGAACCTGGTCAAGATCACCGGCTCCTTCAAGGCCCCCATGGGTTGCCGCTCCTTCCTGCAGGCCTGGACCAACCCCGAGACGGGCGAGGACGAGGAGGACGGCCGCATGAACCTGGGCGTCGTCACCGTCAACATCCCTCGGATCGCGCTTGAGTCCCGCGGCGACAAGGATCGCTTCTGGAAGATCTTCGACCAGCGCATGGAGGTGGCCCATCACGCTCTGCAGTTCCGCATCATGCGCTGCAAGCAGGCCACTCCCATCAACGCCCCAACCCTCTACCAATACGGCGCCTTCGGCAGGCTGAAGCCGACTGACAGCGTGGACACCCTCTTCCGCAACAGCCGCTCCACTGTTTCCTTGGGCTACATCGGCCTTTATGAGGCCACCAGCGTTTTCTACGGCAAGGACTGGATGAAGGACCATTCCTGGGATCCGGAAGGCAAGGAATTCGCCCTGAGCATTGTGCGCCGGATGAATCAGCTCTGCAAGCAGTGGGAGAAGGCCGAGGGATACCACTACTCGGTCTACTCCACTCCGGCCGAGTCGCTGACCGACCGCTTCGCCAGGATGGACAAGGAGAAGTTCGGCGTAGTCGACGGCGTGACCGACCACGACTTCTACACCAACAGCTTCCACTACCCGGTCTGGCTGCGGCCCACGCCCATGGAAAAGCTCAGCTACGAGCGAGACTTCCCCTACCTGGCCTCGGGCGGGTTCATCAACTACTGCGAGTTCCCCTCCATGCAGCAGAACCCCAAGGCCTTGGAGGCGGTCTGGGACTACGCCTACGACATCGGCATCGGCTACCTGGGCACCAACACGCCCATCGACCACTGCTTCGTCTGCGGCTATGAGGGCGACTTCGAGCCTACCGAGGAGGGCTTCAAGTGCCCCGAGTGCGGCAACGACGACCCTGACAAGTGCAACGTGACCAAGCGCACCTGCGGCTACCTGGGCAACCCCGTCCAGCGGCCCATGGTTCACGGCAGGCACGAGGAGATCGCCCACCGCGTCAAGCACATGGAGGGCGAGACCGGCCACGTGGTCCTCAAGGACGGATCCACCAAGGAGTGGTTCGACGACAAGGCCGAATAGGCTCTGACAAGACGCAGTACATGGCGGGCCCGGGTAGTTTGCGGCCCGCCATTGTCATGAGGAGGACCAGATGACGGACAAACAGGGGGTCATGAGAAAGACAGGTGGCCACCGTGACTTCGCGGCTGATGAGCAGGGGCGCGGTCCGGGGGTTCCCTCTGCGCTGACCAACAATCCCAGGGCCGGCCAGTGGGACGGTCGCCGGCTCAGTCGGGGAATCGTGGCGGACTACAAGCCTCTGGTCATGACCGACGGCGAGGGAATCCGCTGTTCCCTCTACGTCAGCGGCTGCCCTTTCCGCTGCCAGGGGTGCTACAACGCATCCATCTGGGACTTCGGCGCCGGGCATCCCTATACGCAGCAGCTTGAGGACCGCATCATCAAGGACCTGTCGCTGTCCTATGTGCAGGGCATCACCTACCTGGGCGGGGAGCCCCTGCTCAACACCCCTATGCTGCTGGGCCTTTCGGAACGGATCCGGCGCGAGTTCGGTCACGAGAAGGATATCTGGTGCTGGACCGGCTACACCTGGGAGGAGCTGAACCGGCCGGGGGAGACCCCGGACAAGGCCCAGCTGATCTCCTACCTTGACGTGCTGGTGGACGGACGCTACTTGGAGAATCGGAAGAACAGCCTGCTTCAGTTCCGAGGCTCGGACAACCAGCGGATCATCGACGTGCCACGGTCCTTGGAGCAAGGCCAGGTGGTCATCTGGCCTAAGCTGCATGACCAGACCAGGTTCATCCCGGAGACCTACAGCAAGGACCGGCAGCAGGAGCAGCAGCGGGGCTGATACCGGCTTCCGCTCTGAATTGGTCTACGTCGCCTTGCCGGGGCACAATGGGTGTCATGACTGATGAGCATGATCATGACGCCAAACCCGACCTTCCCAAGGATCTGAGGGTCCGCTTCTGCCCTTCGCCGACCGGCACCCCGCATGTGGGCATGGTTCGAACCGCACTCTTCAACTGGGCCCAGGCCCGGCACTCGCACGGTACCTTCGTCTTCCGCATCGAGGACACCGATGCCCAGCGCGACAGCGAGGAGAGCTACCAGCAGATCCTGGACGCCCTCAAGTGGCTGGGGCTGGACTGGGACGAGGGTGTGGAAGTCGGCGGTCCGGATGGCCCCTACCGGCAGTCCCAGCGCGGCGACATCTACCGCGATGTGGCCCGACAGCTGCTGGATGCCGGCTACGCCTATGAGTCCTACTCCACCGCTGAGGAGATCAAGGAACGCAACCTGGCCGCTGGCCGTCCGGCCGCTTTCGGCTACGACGGCTACGACCGCGACCTGACTGAGGAACAGCGCCAGACCTTCCGCGAGCAGGGCCGGCAACCCGCCCTGCGCATCCGTATGCCTGACGAGGACATCGCCTTCGACGACCTGATTCGCGGGCATATCGAGTTCAAGGCCGGGTCCGTGCCCGATTATGTGATTGTGCGTCCCAATGGCGACCCACTGTACACCCTGACCAATCCGGTCGATGATGCCCTCATGCGCATCAACGTGGTCCTGCGCGGCGAGGACCTGCTCAGCTCCACCCCCCGGCAGATCGTTCTCTACCGGTACCTGATGAAGCTGGGCATCGCTCGGGCCATGCCCCTGTTCGGGCACCTGCCCTACGTCATGGGTCAGGGCAAGAAAAAGTTGTCCAAGCGCGACCCTGAGTCCAACCTCTTCCTGCACCGTGAGCATGGCTTCATTCCCGAAGGTCTGCTCAACTATCTGGCCCTGCTGGGCTGGTCCATCGGCCCCGACCGCGATGTCTTCTCCATGGATGAGATGATAGAGCACTTCGATATCCGCGACGTCAAGGCCAATCCGGCCCACTTCGACATCGACAAGGCCGTGGCCATCAATGCCGAGCACATCCGTATGCTGGAGCCGCAGGACTTCCTGAACCGGTCCCTGCCCTACCTTAAGCGCGACGGGCTGGTGAGTGCCGAGCGCTGGCAGGATCTGAGTGATCGTGAACAGCGAATTCTGACCGCGGCCGCCCCCTTGGTTCAGCCTCGAGTGCGTCTGCTGGGCGAGGTCTCCGGCATGGTAGGCAGTCTGCTCAGCCAGGAGGAGTACCTGGAACCCGAGCCGGATGCCCGAAAACAGCTCAAGGACTCCGCAGGACAGGTTCTGGACCTGGCTATTGCCGCCCTGCAGGATGTGCCTGAACAGGATTGGAAGACCGATCACCTGCACGACCTGCTCACTCAGGCGCTGGTGGATGAGGGCGGCTACAAGCCCCGTCTGGCCTTCGGCCCGGTCAGGGTGGCAGTCTCGGGAAGGCGGGTCTCGCCGCCCCTGTTTGAGTCCCTGGAGATCCTGGGCAAGGGCACAACACTCCGAAGGATGGCCAACTTGCGCCAAAACCTCTGAGCGGGTATATTTCTTTTTTGTTGTGCTACTGACCTGCTGAACCGGGTTCGTACGCGGCGAAAAGTGAAGCCCCCGTCGTCTAGCGGTCTAGGACTACGCCCTCTCACGGCGCCAACACCGGTCCAAATCCGGTCGGGGGTACGACATGTGACAATCGTCCAAGCGGTTGTCGCACAGCCAATTGGGGTATGGTGTAATTGGCAACACAGGTGATTCTGGTTCATCCATTCTTGGTTCGAGTCCAGGTACCCCAGCAGTAGGGATTCAGAGTCCCCAAGAGCGGAGCATTGAAACGATGTTCCGCTCTTCTTGTATGCGTATTGCTGCGTTTCTCAGAAATGCTTCCGGTTTCCAAAGGGGCGGCCGGTCGTGTCCATGAGAGTCGCCCGCGGTGTGAGCAAGCAAACAAAAAGAGGAGGCCCGGCAGGCAGTCATGTCAGAGTTTCCGATGGTGGAATCTGATACGTTGAGCATAGAAGTTTGAGTGATGGACCCGGTCATCGGCTGATCGGGCGGCATCACCCAGTGTTTGAGTCATTGTACGGTTTTCTTTGGTAAAGGTGCGTGAACATGACGACAATCATGGTGTTGGGAGCCGGTTATGCGGGCCTTCGCGTGGTCAAGAGGCTGGCTCATGCCAAGACGGATGCCCATGTGGTGCTGGTCAACCAGAATGAGTACCACTACGAGTCCACCCAGCTGCATCAGTTGGCGGCGGGAACCAAGGAGCCAGCGGATGTGGTCTTCGACCTGCGCAAGTCTCTGCCTGATTCGGTGACACTGATCGTCGACAAGGTGGTCGGCATTGATCAGGACGGCCATCGGGTGAGCCTGGAGCATCACGATCCCCTGTCCTACGATTACTTGGTCAACGCCCTGGGCTTCGAGTCCGAAACCTTCGGCATCAAGGGGGCCGAAGAGCATGGATGGCCCATCGTGGACGTGGACACCGCTCTGGCAGCCCGCAGGAAATTGGAGCAGACGCTGGCCCGCTACCAGACCAGCCATGATCCGCTGGACCTGAGCATAGCGGTTTGTGGCGCGGGCTTCACCAGCATCGAGTACCTGGGCGAGCTGGTCTATCGGCTGCCTCAGCTTTCGAAGCGCCTGGGCTTCCCCATGGATCGGGTCAAGGTGGACTGCATAGAGGCGTCGCCCAAGATTCTGCCCATGTTCAGCAAGGACCTGGTCGACTGGGCTGTGGATTATCTGAGCAAACGGGGAGTCAACTTCCACACCTCGACCCCTATCACCGAGGTCAAGCAAGGTGCCGTGGTCTCCAATGACCAGGAGTTCAAGGCCCATACGATCATTTGGACAACGGGCGTACGTGGCAGCCACGTTATTGCCGATTCAGGGTATAATCAGAAGCGCAACCGTGTAGTGGTCAGGGATGACCTATCGGTGGAGCAGCATCCAGAGGAGTTCCTGGTGGGTGATGTGAGCGCCGTTCCCGACCCCAAGTCAGGTCGGCTCTACCCAACTACTGCACAGATTTCGATGGCCCAGGCTGATACCGCGGCCGCGAATGTCCTTGCCAGAATGCGGGGGCAGGAGCCTCAGCGGTTCACCTTCCGGAGCGAAGGGACTGTGTGCTCCCTTGGCCCTCACGCCGGGGTCGCCGAAATCGACCGAATGGGGACGCTGAAGCTCAGGGGCAGGATGGTCTCGGTCCTGAAGTGGATCGTCAACGAGCGGTCGGTCCTTGAGTTGGCCGACGTGCGTACCATGCTGGAGAGCAACTGAACCAGCGTCCCAAGGAATGCAAGGGGCAAGGCGATGAAAGAGGGGAGGACGAACATGATTCAGGACATGAGGAAGTCGCCGCATCGGTCTGCGACGGGAAGCATGTTCGTTCCGCTCCCGCCTCGGATCGGATCATTCGCGGCGAGGATTGCCATTGGCCCTGCGTTCATCAATATGATTGACTACCTCCTGCTCCTTCTCATTCCGGCGGAAACCCCGGCCGACTGCGGCTTCCGCCAGGAGTGCGGAGATCCCGCGCCCGTATGCGGATCGGCAGGAGCGAGAGGAGAGTGGCATTAGCATGAGTTTCCTACAAGGTTTGTGGTTTTTCGTCATTGGCCTGCTTTTTGCAGGGTTTCTCCTGCTCGAGGGGTTCGACTTTGGCGTCGGCATGGCTACCAGGTTCGTGGCCCGCGATGGTGATGAGCGTGCCACCTTCATGAGGGCCATCGGCCCCCACTGGGACGGCAACGAGGTCTGGCTGATCACTGCCGGCGGCGCCATGTTCGCGGCTTTCCCGCTCTGGTACGCCTCCCTCTTTTCGGGGTATTACATCCTGCTCTTCCTGGTGCTGGTCGCCCTGATCCTGCGCGGAGTCTCATTCGAGTTCGCCTCCCACGCACTGACCAGCCGTGAACGTGGCGTATGGCAGTGGGCCAACTTCATCGGCTCCCTATTTGCGCCTTTCTTCTTGGGTATGATGCTGACCAGTCTGATCCAGGGCATTCCCATGGATAAGAACGGCGATGCCTGGCCCGGGTTCTTTGACGTGTTCAACTGGCTTTCCGTGGTAGGCGGCATAGCAGTCGTCTTCTTCAGCTTCGTCCACGGCCTGCATTTCCTGAGCCTGAAGCTTGGAGCCATGGATTCGCGCCGGATGCTCAATGTCAGCGAGAAGGCCTATTGGATCGCCTATCCGGCACTGGTCGTCTTTGTGCTCCTGGCCATCTTCAACACCGACTTCTACAAGGCCCGCCCCCTGTCCACCTGGCTGATCACTGTGATCATTCTGGCATCCGTCATTGGAGGCCACCTTGCTGTCTTCAAGAAGCACGGCGGCTATGCCTTCACCTGCTCGGGCATCACTTTGATGGCCATCATCGCCTTTATCTTCAACGGGCTCTTCCCCCGTGTGATGATCGCCGACAATCCGGCTCACGACCTGCTGATCCAGGATGCCTCGGCTTCTCCGCTGACCATGAAGATCATGACTGTGGTGCTTTGCATCCTCCTGCCCATCATGCTGGCCTACTTCATCTGGAGCTACTTCATCCAGCGCAAGCGGCTGGAGACCGATGGCGCCCACCTGACCTCGCCTGTGGCCCCTTCAGCCACCGTGGCTGAGACCCTCTGAAATTCAAGGGGCAGGGGAGGCAGCGCCGACAGGACCGGAGGACATCCGAAGGGTAATGCATTGATCGACAAAAATCTCTTCCGTTTCGATGGAGTCCGGTCCACCCTGGGCCTGCTGGCCGGCCTGTCCCTGGTCCAGGGAATCGGTGTGGTGGCTCAGGCCTATGGACTTACCCTGGCTCTGGTGCGCATTTGGCACCTTCAGAACCTCAGTGTGCTGGTGGCGCCAGTGCTGATCTTTTTGGTCGCCTACACCTGTCAGCAGCTCTGCGACGTGGCCAAGGATCGTATCGCCACCGATCGTGCCGATGCCGTCGTGGCGCAGCTGCGGCCCCGAATTCAGGACAAGGTCTTCTCGCTGGGCCCATCGGCTCTGGCACGGCGCGGCACAGGATCGGCCGTTACCATGTTGGTGGACGGACTCGACCAGGTGCGCACCTATGTGTTGACGGTCCTGCCCAAGCTGATGGATCTCATTTTCATCCCCCTGATCGTTCTGGTCATGGTCTGGGCACAGGATGCAGGTTCCGGTCTGATTCTCCTGCTTATGTTGCCCCTGCTCATCTTCTTCATGGTCATCCTGGGCCTGGCCGCCAGGGATCGCTCCAGTCGACAGTACGCCCAGTTCCGAAAGCTCAACACAAGGTTCATGGATACGGTCTTGGGCCTGCCGACCCTGAAGATGCTGGGCATCGACAAGGAGTACGAGGACGAGATCTATTCGGTATCCGACCGCTTCCGGAAGAGGACCATGAGCGTTATCCGGGTGGCTATGACCTCCACTTTTGCCCTGGACTTCTTCGCCACTTTGGCCATCGCCATCATGGCGGTCTTCTTGGGCAACAGCCTGATCGATGGCAAGGCGGAGCTCTTTCCCTCCCTGCTGGCCCTGATCTTGGCTCCCGAATACTTCATGCCTATTCGCCAGTTCGGAGACGACTTCCATGCAACACTGAACGGCAAGAATGCCTTGGATGACATCGTAGACATGCTGGCTCAGCCTGAGCCTAAGCGCTTGGAGGAGCTGGACTGGTCCGGGTGGAAGCAGGACAGCCACCTGCACCTGGAGGGAATCGACTTCGCCTATCCTGGCCCCAAGCCGTTGCAGAGCAATGCTTCAGCCGGGGCGCAGATGGATGCCATGGTCAAATCCGAGAATCAAAAGACCGGCAAGGAAAGCAATAAGCCCAAGGCATCCAAGGATCATGACGGTGATGGGATGCCGGTTTCGGTTGCATCCAATTCCGGAGCATCGCGAGGAACCGAAGTCGAGGATGTTCCGGAGTCACAGGTCCGCCGGGTCGACAGCGATGCCGAAAAGGAGCACCTGGCCCTGAGCGGGCTGGACCTGGACCTGCGCGGCTTTTCCAAGGTGGCCGTCGTCGGCCGTTCAGGAGCAGGCAAGTCCACATTGATGGATTTGCTGGCCGGCTTTGAGCAGCCCAAGGCGGGCAGCATCGACTTGGACGGTCATCTGCTGGAGCACTGCAATGCGGCTGCCTGGCAGCGGCACATCAGTTATATTCCCCAGAACCCCTTCATCTTCCATGGCACCGTGGCTGACAACATACGCTTCTACAACCAGGATGCAGACGATGCTGCGGTGGCTCGTGCAGCCGACCAGGCCGGGTTGACCGACTGGCTAAAAACACTGTCCGACGGTTTGAACACCCGAATCGGTGAGGGCAACCGTGGCATTAGCGGCGGCCAGGCTCAGCGAATCGCCCTGGCCAGGGGCGTCTTGGACCCCTCACGCGAGATCCTGTTGTTTGACGAGCCCACCGCCCACCTGGACATCGAGACGGAATACGATCTGAAGCAGACACTGCTGCCCATCATGAACGGGCACCTTGTCGTCCTGGCCACCCACCGCCTGCACTGGCTGGCCAACATGGATTGGGTGATCATGCTGGAGGATGGACGGATTGTAGCCCAAGGCGATCCGCGCGAGCTGATCGGTCAGGGCGGGCCCTTGGATGATCTGATCAATGAGATGGGGGGGAACCAGATTGCCGACTACCAGCAGGACTGATGCCGCCGGAAAAGGCGGCAGGAGGGCGCCGAAGACCTCCCGCCGCGGCCGCGGGCTGTCAGGCTACATGCAGATCTGGCACCGGGATCATTGGTTCTGGCCCTACCTTCGTCAGAACAAGGGGTTGCTTGCCCTGATCTTTTTCCTGGGGGCCATCACCTTCGTCTGCGCGGCCGGGCTCATGTTCACCTCGGGCTTCCTGATCAGCAGGTCGGCCCGTCACCCCTTCAACATCTTCGCAGTCTACGTGCCGGTGGTCCTGACTAGGGCCTTCGGCATCGGACGGCCGTCATTCAAGTACCTGGAGCGCATCAAGAGCCATGATTGGGTGCTCCGAGTAGTCTCCAAGCTGCGGGTTCAGCTCTATCGCACCCTCTCGCAGGATGCTGCCTTCCTGAACGAGCATGAACGCACGGGCGAGGTTTTGGGCATGCTCTCGGACGACCTGGACCATTTGGAGAACTTCTACCTGCGCACCATCTTCCCCACGGTCGTGGCCTATATTATGTGGGTGGTGGTCACCATCGCCGTAGGCGTCTTCTCCTGGCTGACCTCGCTCCTGCTCTTCCTGCTTTTCGCCTTGATCCTGATCCTGGTCCCGCTGGTCTCGCTGGCTTATTCAGACGGGCGCTATGACATGGAGAAGGCAAGGCGGCAGGACCAGTACACTGCTGTAACTGAGAGCTATATGGGCCTGGGGGATTGGGTGATCACCCGCCGCCGGCGGCGGTTCGTGGATATAGCGTCCGACGATTTCAGCGACATCGCCAATGGCCGTAGGCAGCAAAAGCGGTTCGAACGATGGCGCAATTGCGGCATCCAGATGATTTTCGCCCTCATGGTGGTGGCTCTGATCGTTGGAGCGGATCTGCGTATGACCAGTTCCACATCCGTTGCGGACTTCGCGGCAGCAGTGGTCCTGGCGGTTTTTCCTTTGGTCGACTGTTTCATCGTGGTCTCCCAGGCTGTGGCTGAGGTTCCCCTTTATACGGACTCTCTGGGCCACCTGAATGAACTGACCGAGCGGGTCGAGTCCCGGCGGATTCCGGCCAGTGCTCAGACCAGGCTGGAGGGGCCGATCCGGTCGATCGTTTTCGATCATGTCAGTTTCTCCTACGGGCCTGATGACCCGCTGTTGCTGGACGACTTCAGCCTGCGGATCGAGGGTGGACAACGAGTGGCCCTGCTCGGTCCCAGCGGTGAGGGCAAGACAACGGTTCTTCAGCTGCTTCTGGGCGACCTGCGCCCCACCAGTGGCCGCATCCTGATCAATGGAATACCGGTCGATGCCTTGCAGAACCAGCGTCCCGAGCTTTTCGGCTATTTGAACCAGCAGGCATTCCTCTTCAATACCACGATTGCCTCCAACGTGCGTCTGGGCGCTCCACAGGCCGATGACGATAAGGTCCGCCAGGCCTTGAAGGCTGTTCAGCTGGATAAGGTCGTGGCGGGCATGCCCCAGGGAATCGACACGCCGGTGGAGGAGGCCGGCGGCCGTCTTTCAGGCGGGCAGCGTCAGCGTGTGGCCTTGGCCAGAATCGTGCTCAAGCGCACTCCCATCATTCTTTTGGACGAGCCCACCATCGGTCTGGATCCCATTACCGAGCGACGGCTCATGGCTATGATTTTCAGAGTAAGCCAAAAGCGCACACTCCTTTGGGTGACCCATCACCTGCAGGGGCTGGAGGAGGCCGACCAGGTCATCTTCATGCAGGACGGTCACATCGTCATGCAAGGGCGCCCGGTCGACCTGTATCGGGAAAACGCACGTTTCCGTGAACTTTATCGCATGGATGTCTCGGACGTGGACAAGAGCGACGGTCAAGGGATATACTTGGACTGGCAGTCAGATTCGGATGGACGGAACCCTGTTGAATGACCATCAGGCTGTTTTCCGGGCAGTGAGCTTTGCGCGGTTGCCAGGTCGTCGATCTTGGCGGATGGCTTCCCTGCTAGTTGTTGCATGCCGACAGTTCATGGACTGTACGGTATGGAAGCCGAAGCCCGGAGAAGCGGCAGGATCGCTAAGCCGGGGAGGGCCAAAAGGCTTTCGTAGGCAAGAAGTCCGGTCACATCTGAATCCGTTCGGATTCGACCCGCGCACTCACGCCCGACGAATCACTGCAGAGATTGGGAGGAACGATGTTCACTGTATTGGGATTGTCTAGATTCCAGTTCGCCATGACGACGATATTCCACTTCTTCTATGTCCCTATGACCATCGGTCTGTCCCTGGCGGTCGCGATCATGGAGACCATCTATGTGGTGACCAAGAAGGATGTCTACAAGAAGATGACCATGTTCTGGTCCAAGATCTTCCTGCTCTCCTTCGCAGTCGGCGTGGTCACTGGGATCATCCAGGAGTTCCAGTTCGGCATGAACTGGTCCAATTACTCCAGGTTCATGGGTGATATCTTCGGTGCCCCATTGGCCATCGAAGCCTTGCTGGCCTTCTTCCTGGAATCCACATTCATCGGTGTGTGGATGTTCACTTGGAACCGCTTCAAGCCGGCTGTGCATGCGGTCTTCATCTGGCTGACCTTCCTGGGCTCATCCATGTCGGCCATCTGGATTCTGGCTGCCAACAGCTTCATGCAGCATCCGGTCGGCTTCGAGATCAACCAGGCCACCGGCCATGTGCGTCTGACCGATTTCGGCGCCGTGGTATCCAACCCTCAGTTATGGATAGAATTCCCCCACGTCTTCTTCGCTGCCGTCTGCACAGGGGCTTTTGTGGTCATGGGCTGCAGCGCCTTCAGCCTGCTGAGGATGCATCTGGGCAACAAGGATAAGGCCGTGGCTGCTGTAGAGGCTGACTCCGGTAAGCAGGCCAAGGTCAACTTCTTCATCAAGTCCATCCGTCTGGCCGCCCTGATGGGGCTGATCGGCTCCATCTGCGTGATTACCTATGGTGATCTGCAGGGCAAGTACATCGTGACCGATCAACCTATGAAGCTGGCCGCCACTGAGGGCATCTACGAGGATACCGGCGATCCTGCCCCCTGGACGGTTGTGGCTTTGGTCAACGAGAAGGATCACAAGGTCGACGGGTCTGTCGAGGTTCCAGGCGCCATGTCCATACTGGCTTACGGCAAGAGCACAGGGGCCGTCAAGGGCATGAACACCATCAACAAGGAGCTGCACGAGAAGTATGATGCCAAGTATGGCAAGGACATGAACTACTACGTACCGGCCGCCACCCTTTTCTGGGTCTTCCGCCTGATGGCCGGAGTCGGCTTTGCCTTCGCTCTGATATCCGCATTGGTGCTTTGGTTTACCCGCAAGAAGAAGAACACGCTGTTCACCACTCGTTGGAAGCTCTGGATCATGGGTATCTTTACTTTCGTCCCCTTCGTGGCCACGACCAGCGGCTGGCTGGTGACGGAGCTTGGACGATATCCATGGCTGGTCTACGGTTTCCAGACCATTGCCGATGGAGTTTCGCCGACGAGCACGGTGCCAAACCTGCTCTTCACCTGCACTGTCTATTTCCTCCTCTTCCTGGTACTGGGCGGAGTCATGGTCTTCTATACCAGGAGGACCCTGCACCAGGGACCCTTCTACCGGCCGGATGACGGCAATGGGCCGCAGACCGCCAAGGTGCATGGCGCTCCCGCCCGGGTGGCCTTGGCCTGACGGCTAGCTGGCTAGCTGGCCCACCCTCTCTTCCCCTTCGGCAAGCCCCCGTTTCGGACCTCATGGTTCGGGACGGGGGCTTTGCTGTCATCAGGCCTTGGCGTCAGTGGGGGGGCAATCCCGAGCATGAAGCGAATGTTTTGGCGAATGCTCCGCATATGCATGATATCCGACCGGCTTCGCTCCCTCTCGTTTGGTAGTGCCGATTCGGTCAGATCTGAGCGGTTATCGTAGTTGCCATGCCCTGAAGCAGGTCGCGTACGCCTTTGGCCACGGGGGAATCCTCCAGACTGTCTACAGCACGCCGCAGATAGTCCCTGGCGGTTTGCCGACTGCTCTCCATCAGGTGGGGATGGCTTCTGAAGTAGGCGACCACCTGGACAGGATCGTCTTGCTGGACCAGTGTTCTGAAGTTTTCATCCTCATGGAATCCCAGCAGAACCGGCAGAGTGTAGATCCCATCGCGGATATCCTCCAGCTTGGGCTTGCCGGTGTCGTGATCCAGATCAAAATCATTGATGTCGTCGATGATTTGGAAGGCCATACCCAGATTACTGCCGAAGTTTCGGGCAGTCCGTTCCAGTGCCGGGTCGGTTGGCTGGCCGTCGAGGCGGATCCCGGTCAGGCAGGCCAGGCGGAAGAGGGCCGCCGTTTTGCCGGAGATGGCTCGGTCGTAGTCGTCTATGGTTATCTGGGTGTGGTGGCGGTCGGACTCCTGATAAAGCTCCCCGCCTACAATTTCGCAGACTGTGCCGGCCTGCTCCCTGATAAAGGCTGTATCAGGGGCTATGGAGGCCATGATCTCCATGTAGCGCGAGAGGATCAGATCTCCCAGATAGATGGCGGCCTTGTTGCCTCGGATGGTGTGGACCGTAGGCTTGTTGCGGCGGATGGGGGCACTGTCCAGAACGTCGTCGTGAACCAGCGTGGCCAGATGGAGCATCTCGATGGCGGCTGCGCCGGTGATGACAGTGTCGTCCACCAGTCCTTCAGTGCTGGTGCCGGCTCGGGCAAAGAGGACCACCATAGCGGCTCGGATCATCTTGCCGTGGTTGTCTAGCAGTCGACGGTAATCCTCCTGATAGGGAGCCACATGGGTGCGCTCTTGGTGCAGGCGGTCGACGACCCGCTCAAGATCCTTGCGCAACAGGAGCCCTTGTCCTTCTGCCATGGAGGTATGCTCCCTCTCGCTTGTTGAGAACCGCAACATATTCAATATACCAAGTACAAGACCATGCCCGGAGATCATTGGCCCGGTCCTGGCTGCCGCTGTGGCCAATGTGGCCAATCTCACACCATTCTGCCACCGCGCTGCGGCAATCCTCCGACCTAGGACGAAGGATGCCATCTTCACGGGCCATTTCTGGGAAGTGGTTGCACAGATCGGGCGAGGGCCGAAGCCAGGTGAAGTAGGCTGGGATATATGAGTCAGCATTACCACGCGTATCAGGCCTGCCCACAAGGCGGCGAGGCAGGGCATGATCGACCGCTGTCCGTTTCGGCCCGGTTAGGGCGACTTCAGTTCCATCACTCGGGCAAGTTCAGACTTTTGCAATTGGCCGATGTCCAGGAGGGCCCCAAGGTCTCTACGGACACGATCAGGCTGATAGGCGCGGCATGTGATGCAGCCAGGCCTGATCTGGTGGTCTTCTCGGGCAACCAGGTGGCCGGTTACGACACGGCCTACGAGCACACCTTCCGCAAGAGGCGTTGGAGTACTCCTCTGGATGGCATCTACTCAGCAGGTCTGAGCATGGGCGGCGCCCTGGGACTGGGGGGAGCCTCGCTGAGGCGCTCCTCCAAGCCCCAGAATGGCCAAGCGGCTGCGGGCCGCCGGGGATCGGAGCATGGAGAGTCCGGTAGGGGTGCCGAGCCTGTACGTCGGCAGAATATCAAGCACACCGAGGACCTGGTCCGTAGAACCGTCGGTCTGATCACCGGCCCGCTGGTAGAACGGGGGATTCCCTTCGTCGTTACCTACGGCAATCACGACTTCCAGTGCGGTCTAGACACCGATCAGATGGATGCCATCTACCGGGAAGTGCCCGGTTGTCTGAACCCAGAGGCTACGGTCGCCCATCCGGATCGGGTCCACGCGTTGATCGGGTCGGCCCTGCCCTCCCAAACGGCCTTCGTCTGTGCCCCAGGCACTTTCGCCCTGCCAGTGGCGGATTGCGACGGTCAGGGGGTGGTCATGGGCCTGGTCCTGCTGGACTCCGGCGACTATGCCCGCTCCGGCGGCTATGGCCCGCCTTCGGCCCAGGCCCTGGACTTCCTGGCGGCCGTCCCGGATCTCTTAGGCAACCGATCCATGGTGTTCCAGCACATGCCAATTCCCCAGTTCTATGATCTGCTTAAGCCAGTGCCGGCCACTACGGCTTATGCGGTCCAAGGCTACCGAAGCTTCGACTCCCATTGCTACATCCTGGATGAATCGCGCACCTGCCCGGGCTCCTATCTGGGCGAGGGCGTCTCCTGTCCGGACGAGGACAGCGGGGAGTATGACCTGCTGACCCGCGACGGCGGCTACTTTGCTCTCTTCGCCGGGCATGACCATCGCAATGGCTTCGTCGGACGCAGTGGTGACCTGACTCTGGGGGCAACGCCCACATGCGGATTTGGCTCCTATGGACCGGTGCCCGGCAAGCGGGCGGCACGGCTCTTCGAGTTCGACATTCGCCATCCCCATAATCCGCGCACCCAGCTCCTGGAATTCGGCCAATTGGTGGGACGGCCCGGATCCCACAAGGTCTATACCTTCGCCATGAGCCATGTGCCTACCTCTACTGGGGATGCGGTCAATCTGCTGCGTCGGCCCGGATTCCTGGCAGGTGGCCTGACGGCCCTGGCGGGGCTGATTGCCTCTTGGCGCTCCACCAGGCGGCCGTGAAGAGCCAGAAATCCGCTCAGACCCTGTGATGGGCGGGGGATGAGGCTCGCAGCAGGGCTTCGGTCAGGTATTTGCCAGCGGCCATGACCAGAGGGGCGTATCGCCTTCCCGGCGTGGTGGACATGCGGTTGACAGGCCCGGAGATGGATATGGCTGCCATGACTTGTCCGGATCCGTTGCGGATTGGGGCCGAAATGGAGCATACCCCCTCTTCTCGCTCATTGATGGACTCGGCCCAGCCGCGCTTGCGGACCGTGGCCAATGTGGACGTGTTGAACTTGGCATGCCTCAGACCCTGATGAAGGCGCTCGGGCTCCTCCCAAGCCAGCAGAATCTGTGCAGCCGACCCGGCCTCCATGGACAGCAGAGCGCCTACGGGGATGGAGTCACGCAGGCCGGAGGCGCGTTCCACTGCGGCGATGCAGATCCGGACCTCGCCTTGGCGGCGGAAAATCTGCGCCGACTCGCCCGAACGGGTAAGCAGTGTATGCAGGATGGGCCCTGAGGCGGTCAGCAGGCGGTCTTCGCCGGCGGCAGCGGCCAGCTCGGCGAAGCGGGAGCCCAGGACAAAGCGGCCATGCGCGTCCCGCAGCACGAAACGGTGGCGCTCCAAGGCGATGGCCAGTCGGTGGGCCGTGGGTCGGGCCAATCCGGTCGCGTTGACCAGCTGGCCCAGGGTCATGGGTCCGGTCTCCAAAGTATCCAGAATCCGCACCGTCTTGTCCAGAACGCCGACGCCCGAATGAATCTCCTCCTGATGCAGGTTCTGATCATTCGCCGAAGGAAATCTGTCGTCGTTCTTAGAAGGTGTGTCCATGGTTGAATTATGCCATCTCAGTATATGAAATGCAAAAGTTCATAATCGTTGGGCAGTTCCATACTCGGTGATGAGAGGCCGACGGGGAGCCGGCGAGGTTGGCGCCCTGGCCGGTGCAGGCTTGTAGGAGGCGATATGGGACGCACAATGGCGGAAAAGGTCTGGGCTGACCATTTGGTCAGGAAGGGCCAGGGAGGCGAGCCCGATCTGATCTACATCGATCTGCAGCTCATGCATGAGGTGACCAGTCCACAGGCCTTCGAGGGACTGCGTCTGGCAGGCCGGAAGATCCGCCACTTGGACCAGGTCATAGCCACCGAGGACCACAACACCCCTACCATCGACATCGATCGGCCCATCGCCGACGGGGTCTCGGCTTTGCAGATCTCCACCTTGGAGCGCAACTGTCGCGAGTTCGGGGTCCGCCTGCATCCATTGGGAGATGCGGACCAGGGCATCGTCCATGCCTTTGCACCCCTTCTGGGGTTGACCCAGCCCGGCATGACCATCGTCTGCGGCGATTCGCATACCTCGACCCACGGGGCCTTTGGGGCTTTGGCCTTCGGCGTCGGAACCTCCGAGGTGGAGCATGTTCTGGCCACCCAGACCCTGAGTCTGAAGCCTTTCAAGACCATGGCCATCACCGTCCGCGGCCAGCTCAAGCCGGGCGTGAGCGCCAAGGATGTCATCCTGGCAGTCATAGCCAGGATCGGCACTGGCGGCGGCCAAGGGCACGTTCTGGAATATCGGGGTGACGCCATTCGGCGTATGTCTATGGATGCGCGCATGACCATCTGCAACATGTCCATAGAGGCCGGAGCGAGGGCTGGGATGATCGCACCCGACGAGACCACTTTCGCCTACTTGGAGGGTCGGCCGCACGCCCCCAAGGGGGCCATGTGGGATCAGGCCCTGGACTACTGGCGGACTCTGCCCACCGATCCGGATGCAGCCTTCGACAAGGAGGTCATCCTGGATGCCGACCAGCTGACCCCCTACGTGACCTGGGGCACCAACCCCGGACAGGGCCTGCCCATCGCAGCTGATGTGCCTGTGCCAGAAAAGATCGCCGACCCGGCTAAGCGCCAGGCGGCCCAGGAGGCCATCGACTACATGGGGCTGAAGCCGGGGATGCCCATCCGGGACATCGCCGTGGACACCGTGTTTATTGGCTCCTGCACCAACGGACGCATCGAGGATCTTCGCGCGGCAGCGGCCATTATGAAGGGGCATCACAAGGCCAAGAACCTCCATCGCGTCCTGGTGGTGCCGGCCTCTTCGCGAGTTCGCATTCAGGCCGAGAAGGAGGGGCTGGACCGCATCTTCGAGGACTTCGGAGCCGAATGGCGCAACGCCGGCTGCTCCATGTGCCTGGGAATGAATCCCGACCAGCTGGTGCCGGGGGAGCGTTCCATTTCCACATCCAACCGCAACTTCCAGGGTCGTCAGGGCAAGGGCGGCAGGACGCATCTGGCCTCGCCCGAGGTGGCTGCTGCGACGGCCATCAAGGGAACCATCTGCTCCCCGGCCGATCTGTAAGTCATCAATCGTTCGCCATCGTCATCGCCATCCAGAAGGCAGGAGGTTATCATGGAGCCACTTTCCGTTGTAACCGGGGTAGGGGTGCCCTTGCGCCGCTCCAACGTCGACACTGATCAGATCATCCCCGCCGTGTTCCTGAAGCGGGTGCAGAAGACCGGCTTCGAAGATGCGCTCTTCTACGCCTGGCGAAGGGATCCGAATTTCATACTCAACAGGCCCGAATATTCGGGTGCCCGCATCCTGGTGGCCGGGCCGGATTTCGGCATCGGATCCTCGCGCGAGCATGCGGTCTGGGCTCTGCGGGACTATGGCTTCCGCGTGGTCATCGCCCCCCGTTTTGCTGACATCTTCTATGGGAACACCGCCAAGAACGGGGTCCTGGCCGCCATCATGCCCCAGGAATCAGTGGAGTTGCTCTGGAAGCTCCTGGAGGAGGACCCCGGCGCCGAGATGACCGTGGACCTGGGCGCTCGCACGGTTACCTGCGCGGATGTGACCCTGCCCTTCCAGGTGGACGACTATGTGCGATGGCGGCTCATGAACGGCTACGACGACATCGATCTGACCCTGCAGCACGAGGATGACATCCGTGCCTATGAGCGCATGCGGGCTGAGCGATTCCCCTTCAAGCCGCGTACCCTGCCGGCCCGGCACATGCCCGAAGAGCCAGTCACTTCAGCCAGGGAGAGTCAAATCGACTGGCCTGGTCCCCTGGCTGACCGCGGCATCATCTGACCGACGGGCCGAGCGCCTTTATATGAAAGTCATTCGCTCCCTCTTCGCCTACCATGGAATGTGCCAGTCATTGGTCGACTGTGACCGGCTGGCAAACAAAGAGGGGCGATTATCATGAGGCACAGCAGCGGCGATGTGCACAACTGGGGCGTCAGACAGGCAGTGAATGCCCTAAGTGCTTTTGCTTTCATTTATGTGGCCATTGAGACTCTGGCAGGCCTTCTGGGAGGCAAGGTGGTTCTGCCTGCTCTCTTCCCACACGCTTCCAAGGAGCAGTACAACGGTCCTTTGTCGGACTGGACAGTGGTTATCTCCGTGGTGCTGGCCCTGCTGTTTGCCTTGATCAGTCAATGGCCGGTCATCGTAGGCCATGAACGGCATGGCCAGGACCAGGTGCGTTGGGTCACTGCGCGCAGATTCAGCCTGCTGGCGTTGATCATCGCCCTGGCCTGCTTCTTCCTCAGTCAGCTTGTGGCCGGGGCGGCTAACTCCGGACTAAGTGCCATTCTCTCCGGTACTGGTCTGCATCCGCCGACCGCGTCTGACGACGGGGGCATGGATACGCCGATCATGCTCTTCTATGGCATTCTTTTGGGGCCCTTTGCCGAGGAGCTGGTCTTTCGTGGGGTCATCATGAACGGCCTGCGCCGCTTTGGTCGAGTATTTGCCATTATTACCTCTTCTCTGCTTTTCGGCTTCATGCATGGTTCCTTGGTTCAGGGTCTGTTCGGTTTCGTCTCCGGCTTGGTTCTGGGCTATCTGGCCATGGAGTACGGGCTGGTCTGGTCCCTGCTGGTGCACATGCTCAACAATGCCTTCTCTTCAGGTCTGCTGGCCAAGTACATGTCCCTGGCACCCGAGGTGGTTCGCATCGGCCTAGGTCTGCTCATGATCCTGGTGTTGCTGACCGGAGTCGTCGGACTGCTGTTCAAGATTAGGGCTCTCCGTGATTACTGCCGCAGCAATCGCGCTCCCAAGGGGATATACGCTTCCTGGAAGGCGCCCTGGTTCCTGCTCTTCTGCCTGGCATGCCTGCTGATGGCCCTGAGCGAATTCGTGCCGGGGCTGGTTTGACCGGGCAGTCGATAATGCCGGCCCGTTGTCGGGGTTCTGTCGAGGGAAGGGCGGGGTCGGGCTAGACTCGGATATGCGGTGTCAAGATAAGAAGACGGGGAAAGGTTCGTGTCGCTGGACGTCCTTGACGGCCGTACGGTAGTGCATGAAGGGGAAGGATCATCGACGGATGAGGGATGATGAGGATCGCAGCAGCGGCAGCGAGTCTGCCAATGCCCAAAGCGATCAGGGGCGCTGGAAAGTGTCGCGCTCCTCTATTGCCCTCATGACCGCAACCCACAGTGCCAGCAAGGACTACGCACGCCACTGGGATTATGAGGAAGGATCCGTCGACCTGCCACCCTTGAGCCTGCCGGGGGAGGCCGTGGATGATGGATTGGCCTACCCGGGGCGGATAGCTCATAGGAAGACGGCGGTTCTGGGTGATGAAGGAGCCGGTGGCAAGGGGCACAAGGGTGCCCTGCCAGTCGGTGAACGACCTTCGGTGCTTCCCGGATCCTATAATTTTTTGAACTCGGTCACCATGGCCAGTCAACCGGAAGTTCCCGCGTTTCCTCCGACAGGCCTGCCAGCTGATGGGCACGGCGGGAAGGATTCTAGCCAGGAGCCGTCCCCGCGGCGCGTGATGGTTCGCCGAGAGCTGGAGGCTTCCAGGGCCACCGGGACGGCCAAAGAGACCCCGGCACAGCAGGAGCAGCCTGCGGTCGAGGTCGTCTGGTCCTGGACCAAGCCCGAGACGAACAAAGGTCCGGTCTTCTCTTGGAATATGCCCAAGCGTCGTAAGCCCTCCGCAAGCACTCGTGCAGGCAAACCTGCAGCTTTCGTGGCAAAGACTTCATCCGTTCCTGCGTCATCTGCCAATGCCGTCAATTCATCTGCTCTGGCACCTTCCAAGGCTGAGCAGGAGTCTTCAAAAGCTTCTGCTCCCGCTCCTTCTTCAGTCGATACAGCTGAACCCAAATCGGTGACCACGGCCGGAACGCCATCGGCCTCTGGTTCTGAGGATCCGATGTCTGCGAAACCGGGTTCGGAGGTCTCTGCACCTGCAACTTCCGTGGTATTCGCCGACCGACCAGTCGTTGTCCGTCGCTCGGATGCGGACTGGGATTCCCTGGTCACTGGTTCGTCGGCTCCAGCGGAGAATGATGCTGGTACACGATCCGCGGTCAGCGAAGCCGATCATCATGGGCGTCGGGTCTGTTCGACTCCACGGGTAGTTGTCCAGCCTACTGCAGTCGCCGGTAACGGCTCCGGTGGTCGGGTCGTTTCGTCAAAGGCTATTGACGGACAGGGGACTGCGCTCGCGCAGAAGGATCGTGTCGGTCAGCCCATGCAGACCGGCCAAGAAGGCATTGCCGTTCAGTCTGCTCCCTCCGGAACTTCTGAGGCTGTGAACGCAGCTCCAGGGACGCAGTCGGTCGTCCAGTTTGCATCTTCGCCGACGTCCGCATCCTCTCCGGGTGCTTCGGTAGCTCTTGCTGCCAAGGCTGCCGAGGCTGCTGCAGCTGCCGTGGCTGCCAAGGCCGAGTCGGCTGAGACCGAGGATGCCGCGACGGACGCAACCAAGCCGTCCGGCTCTTCGCATGGTTTTCGCAAGCGTTTCGGGGGTCTTCATCTCGGCCTTCCCGCCAGAGGCCATGAAAAGGGTGGGGAAGCCCGTCGGCCGTCCAAGCGGCGATCTGCTCGTAACCGCACCCGTCCTTCAGTCGAGCCGACAGCCCCCAGGGGCGTTTCCAATGCTTCGGCAGCACCCGTCGCAGGCGCAAGCCGTCCGGTGCCGGTCGGTTCACAGCCGATTGCTGTTCCAAGTGAACTTGATGCTGCCAAGCCAGCTGCTGCAGTTGCGGCCCAATCCCAAGGTCGGGCAGAATCGCAGACGGCTAAGCCCGCTGCCCAAAAGTCCACCGCCTACACAGCCAGTTCGGGGGTTCTTCATGCCGTCAACGGGCAGGCCGCCTTCGCTTTCGTCTACCTGGCCATATCCGTTCTGGTGCTCATGGTCGGTTCGGGGATGATTCTGCCTGCCATCATGGAACAGGTCAAAGACCCCGGGTCCATAGCCTTCCTATCCGATGGAATTACCCTCCTGTCGGCCCTGCTGGCGCTGACCTATGCCTGCATTTCAGAGTGGAGCGTTATTCGAGGTGAGGATCGGCGAAGAGAGGACGCCGTCCATTGGCGCACAGATAGAAGAATGACGCTGGCGGCTCTGCTGGCTCTTATAGCAGTTCTCCTGCTCGGCCAGGGGATGGTCCATGAACTGAACAAGTTCTTCAACCACTTCTGTCTGCTTCTGCACATCCCCTCCTTGGCCTCGCGCAGCCTGCTGGTCACAGGCACGTCCTCACCGATGATGGCCCTGTATGCCCTCCTGGCGGTTCCCTTGGCTGAGGAGCTGGTTTTCCGCGGCATCATCCTCAACGGACTGCGTCGGTTTGGCCGGGTCTTTGCCATTCTGACCTCATCCCTGCTTTGCGCCCTGCTGCAGTGTGATCCGGTCTCTGGGCTTTGGATCTTCCTGCTGGGGCTGGCATTGGGATACTGCTCCCTGGAGTATGGTCTGATCTGGGCCATCGGAGCCCGTGTGGTCGGCGATCTGCTCTTCAGCGGTCTGCCCAACCGTTATCTGATGAGCGCCTCGCGAACTGCCCGTCTGCTGGTTTTGGCAGTGGCTCTGGTCTTGATGCTGGCTGGGTTGCTCATGTTCTTCCTGCACCGCGCCAGTCTCTTGGATTACCGGCGGCGCTATCGAGCCCCTAGGGGGACCTATGCGTCCTGGAGGCAGCCCTGGTTCCTGCTCTATTTGCTGCTCTGCCTGCTGCTGGCAATCTTCAAGTTCGTGCCCGGCCTGCTCTAGAGCATGATGCATAGGTGCCGCCGCTGGTGGCGTAGACTTGGACCAGCTGGAGGTCGGTGCTGAACGGCCAAACCTGCGGAGGATCATGAAAGGGCATGGTGACATGGGGCAGACAGCGACGGCAGCCGACGCGTCAGGGACCGGGCAGACTCAGAAGCCCAGACGAGGCACAGCGGGTCGCGCATGGATGAGCGCGGCCAGGGGCATGCTCAACCGTCAAGCGGCCCTGCTGCTGGTCTACCTGCTTATCATCAGCAGCGTCGGCCTTCTGTTCGGTGTTCTGGCTCAGATGGAGTGGAATGCCGTGTTTGATCCAGTGCCTGCTCACTCGGGATTTGTATATGTGACGAGACATGCCGACAAGGAGTATGGCGGCACCATCAATCTGATCGCCGCCTGCACAGGCCTCTGCTTCCTGGTCTTCACACGACGTCGGCAGATTTGCGATTCAGGCCCTCTGGGCATTTTCCACACGGATCTGCATCGCATGACCTGGCAGGTTCTGCTGGGGTGCTTTGCGCTGACGCTGACTGGGCAGACCCTGGCTGACTGGTATCAGTCAGGTATGGACTGGACCACGGCGCGGTTGGGAGTGCAGCAGTCCTGGACCACCACTGAGCAGATCCAGCAGGCTTCGGGTACCATTCCCATGTTTATTTACGTCAGCCTGCTGGCTCCCGTCATCGAGGAACTGGTCTTCAGAGGGGCCATCCTGCACGCGCTGAAGCCCTATGGCCATGTCTTCGCCATCGTCACCTCCGCCGTTATGTTCGGCTTCTTCCATGGCGATCTTGGCCAGGGGTTCTTCGCTTTCATTATGGGTCTGCTCTTGGGCTATCTGGCCTGCGAATACTCCATCTTCTGGTCCATGGCTCTGCATGTGTTCAACAACCTGGTCGTCAGCGACGGGTTGGAACTCCTTCTCGGCTTTATGAGCGACAATATGTCCTCCTACATAAACGTGCTCATGATGCTGGCAGGCATGCTGGCAGCCGTCCTGGTCCTTTATCTGGGCCGTCATCGGATTGTCGCTTTTCTGCGGGAAAACCGCACCTATACGAACGTCTATGGTGCCTGGGCCTGCCCGTTCTTTATCATGCTGCTGCTGATCATGGGCTTCACGATGCTGGTCCCCTTCGTTTCAGCCGGCGCCTGACCAGTATCTGACTGGGTGGATGCTCTATGCCTGAGGCGACAATTCACGGTGTCCCCACACCCCCTGTGGCAGACTTGCAAATAGGGGCCGATGACGCGCCAAAGCCCGGCTCTGAGCGGATACGAGAAAGAAGCCGATAAATGCCCAAGGTGAATACACAGAATGATGTGCTGCATGTGGTGGGCGGCAGACCCCTGCATGGCACCATACAGGTCCGCGGGGCCAAGAACTTCGTCAGCAAGGCTATGGTGGCCGCCCTTTTGGCTCCTGGTGTCTCGGTACTCAAGAATGTGCCTGAGATCCGTGATGTCCAGGTCGTTTCGGATTTGCTGAGGCTGCACGGGGTCAAGGTGGATGTCCGCCCGCAGGAGGGCGTGGTCACCATCGATGCCAGCCATGTGGAGCTGGCCGACGTGGCCGACGTAGACACCCTGTCCGGCTCCTCCCGAATCCCCATACTCTTCTCGGGTCCGCTTCTGCATCGGATGGGGGAGGCCTTCATCCCCGCCTTGGGCGGTTGCCGCATCGGCAGCCGGCCCATTGATTTCCATCTGGAAACCCTGCGTAAGCTAGGGGCCGATGTTGACAAGGAGCATGAGGCCGGCATCCACATCACTGCGCCCGATGGTCTGCATGGGGCCAAAATCCACCTGCCTTACCCTTCTGTGGGCGCCACGGAACAGACCCTGCTGGCGGCCGTTCTTGCCGAGGGCCGCACCGAGCTGTCAGGGGCTGCGACCGAACCCGAAATCATGGACTTGGTGGCGGTCCTGCAGAAGATGGGCGCGCAGATCTCCGTGGACGTGGACCGGACCATCCGCATCGAGGGGGTGCCCTCCCTGAAGGGCTTCACCCATACTTCCCTGCCCGACCGGATCGAAGCTGCCTCCTGGGCCTCTGCCGCTTTGGCCACCCATGGCGACATCATGGTCGAGGGCGCCCACCAGCCTGACATGATGACTTACTTGAACGTCTTCCGCAAGATAGGCGGCCAGTTCGATGTACGCGACGACGGCATCCGCTTCTGGCATCCGGGCGGCGACCTGCGGCCCGTGGCCATCGAGACCGACGTGCACCCCGGGTTCATGACCGACTGGCAGCAGCCCCTGGTGGTCGCTCTGACCCAGGCCAAGGGTCTTTCCATCGTTCACGAGACCGTCTATGAGAATCGTTTCGGCTTCACTAAGCCGCTGATTCAGATGGGCGCTACCATCCAACTCTACAAGGAGTGCCTGGGGTCCCTGCCCTGCCGCTTCCAGCAGCGCAACTTCAACCACTCGGCTGTCATCTTCGGGCCCACCCCGCTGACCGGCCAGGACATCGATGTGCCCGACCTGCGTGGCGGTTTCAGTCACCTGATCGCCGCACTGACAGCTTCCGGCCCCTCCACCGTCCACGGCATCTCCCTGATCGACCGTGGCTACGAGGACTTCCGCGACAAGCTGCTGGCCCTGGACGCACAGATCGACTGATCCGGCAGGCATCATAGATGGCTTCCAAAGGCAAACCCTCCCCCCGGTCTGCGGTGCCTTCCTTGTCCGACCAGCAGGTGGCCCTGCTGGCCCAAAGGCACAGGCTGGTGGATCCGACCCGCTACTATCCCACTGGACACCGCACGCCGGCCCTGGACGAGATAGACGGTCAACACCCCGTGGGGACCACCCGTCTACTGCGCGGGGTCTCCCAAGTGGTGCGTGACTCCTGCCGGGTCTATGCCTGGGGGCTGGAGCGGGTGCCGCAGACCGGGCCTTTTATCACCGCAGCCACCCATGTGACCCAGTTCGATGTTTTCATTCCCATGATGGCCCTCTTCCACCAGGGGCGTCGTCCACGCTACATGGCCAAGGCCGAGATGGCCCATTGGCCCATGATTGGCAGCTGGTTCCGCATGGTGGGTATGCAGCCGGTGGAACGCAAGTCCGGCAAGGCCAGGTCGATTGAGGAGGAGTCGATCGGCATCATCACCTCCGGCAGGCCACTGACCATCTGGCCGGAGGGAACCGTGACCCGTGACCCCCTGAAGTGGCCCATGTCGCTCAAGCCCGGGGTCGGATTCATCGCTCTGGAGGCCTCGCGGCAGCTGGGTCGCATGGTTCCTCTGTATCCCAGCATCACCTGGGGGGCGGCTTCGATCAATCACAAGTGGCCCTGGCCTCGCAAGAACGTGGTCATGTGCTATGACCGGCTCCTTGACTATTCCGACCTGCTTGAAGATATGGATCAGTGGGGTGCGGAACCCCCCAAGCAGTCCGTGCATGCCTTCTGTGTTCGCCTGCGCAACCGTATGGAGGAGGTCATGGCCGAGATTCGTGGCGAAGAACCCCCAAAGGCTGGTTACTTCGACTACTTGACCATGACCCGTCGGCCCAGAAGCGAGCAATAAGGCCGGAACCCACCTCTAATTCCTCCTGTCTGGCGGTGGTGTCATAGGATGGTAGGGACAAGAATAAGGCTGCTAGTCGGCGTTCCCGTGCGCACGGCATTATGCAAAGGAGAATGATGACGAAGATCGCGGTATTGGGAGCAGGCGCATGGGGAACCGCTTTTGCCCAAGTGTTGGCTGACTCAGGCAATCAGGTGGTCATGTGGGATGTCGCCCCGGATGTCGTGGACGAAATCAACAGTCAACATTCGAATGCTCGCCGTCTGCCGAATGTGAAGAGGCTTCCCGAGGCCATCCACGCTGAGGGTGACCGGGCCGAGGCTGTCTCGGGGGCAGAAATCGTGGTCGTGGCCATAGCAGCTCAGCACGCCTGTGAGGCCTTGACGGAATTCAAGGGTCTGTTGGGCCATGATGCCATTGCAGTTTCTTTGATGAAGGGGATTGAGCGGGGCACTGACAGGCGGATGGATCAGGTGGTCTGCCAGACGCTGGACCTGGCCCCAGTCAGGTTTGCGGCCGTATCCGGCCCCAACCTAAGCAAGGAGGTGGCAGCCCGCGAACCGAGCGCCACCGTGGTTGCCAGCGCTGATGCCGATACCGCTATGAGAGTAGCCCGTGCCTGCACGACCGACTATTTCAAGGCCTTCGTCTCGGACGATGTGATCGGCCTCGAAATGTGCGGGTCACTGAAGAACGTCACTGCGCTGGCCGTGGGGATGTCACGGGGGGCTGGATTCGGGGAGAACACGGCCGCCATGATCCAGGCCAGGGGGCTGGCTGAACTCACTGCCTTAGGAGAGGCCTGCGGTGCCAAGTCCAAGACTTTTGCAGGTCTTGCAGGAGTCGGCGACCTGGTGGCCACCTGTGGGTCGTCCCTGAGCAGGAACTACACTTTCGGCTTTAATCTGGGCCAGGGCAAAAGCATTGAGGAAGCCACTCGCGTCAGCAAGGGTGTTGCCGAGGGCGTGCCTACCACCGATGCTGTCGTCGCCCTGGGCAAGCGCTACAAGGTGGCGACCCCGCTGGCTACGGCCATGAGCCATGTGCTGGATCAGGGCCTGAGTTGCCGGGGCATGATTGACGAGCTGTTCGGCGGGCAGATCACTGCAGAATGAGGCTGATGCCCATCAGAAAATTCTGAAGGCTATAGGGATAGGCTGTGAAACCGGCGCTATCAGCCCTTTGCTCGGCGATGAACGGTTTTCCGAATCAGACGGTATGCCTGGCTTGTCTGGTGTCTGCATCAGCTTCCCAAGATGCCTTGTTCGTGCCAAGCTTGTAGATGAGCGGCCCTGACTAGGCCCTGCCGCCCGCCAAGGGAATATTCTGCTGTCTTGAGTGATGTATCTGCCCAGGGCAGGTGCGTGAGGCTGGAATTCATGTCCAGGATGAGGAAAGACGAGGAATGATGGTCAGGAAACGTGTTGTAGTGCTCTATGGCGGGCGAGCGGACGAACATTCCATATCCTGCGTGTCGGCGGCCGGCGTGCTCAATGCCATCGATACCGACCGATACGAGCCCATTCCCATTGGCATCACCAAGGACGGTCGATGGACTATTGGCGGCCAGGATCCCAGGCAGTGGGGTCTGGGTGATGCCAGTCTGCCATCCGTGCAGATAACCGAAGGCAGCCGCCCGGTTATCCTTGACACGGCTCGTGGTAGGAATGGGTTTCTGATCGGCGACCATGCCGACCTGGTCTCTGGAGCCGAGCCTTCGAGGACCGCCGGTTCTCTGGAGCCTTTGGGGCGTGTTGACGCGGTTTTCCCAGTGCTTCATGGCCCCTATGGTGAGGACGGCACCCTGCAGGGCCTGCTTGAAATGATGGGGCTGCCCTACGTAGGATGCGGGGTCTTCGCCTCTGCCGCATGCATGGACAAGCACTACACCAAGATTCTGCTCAGCCAAGCCGCCATACCTGTGGCGCCAGGCATCACGATTGATTCCCGTGAACAGCGGTCTGGGACCGACCTGTTGGCCGCTGTGAAGAAGGCGGAGCTGCATTACCCGCTCTTCGTCAAGCCTTCCCGCGCAGGATCCAGCTTTGGCGTGGTCAAGGTAGAAGAGCCCCTAGCTGAAGCTCTGGCTGCTGCGGTCGCCGAGGCGGCAAAGCATGACTGGAGGGTTCTGATAGAGGAGGGTATCGAAGGGCGTGAGATCGAGTGCGCCGTGCTCGCCTCCGGCAAGGACAGAAAGCCACGTACTGCCTGGCCTGGCGAGGTGGTGCTGGACAAGGCTGATCAGGACGAGTCCTTCTACGACTTCGACAGCAAGTATGTGGATTTTTCCGCATCCCACGTGGAAGTTCCCGCGAACCTGTCAAAGGAGACTCTTCAGAAGGTTCGCGACCTGGCTGCCAAGGCCTTCAGAACCGTGGACGGTGCCGGTCTGAGCCGTGTCGACTGCTTTGTGACGCCCGAGGGCAGGGTCATTGTCAACGAGATCAATACCATGCCTGGCTTCACGCCCATCTCCATGTATGCCAAGGCCTGGGAAGCAACTGGGATCACCTACACCGATCTGATCACCGACCTGATTGAGGGTATATCGGCCTAAAGTGGAGTTGTTCTCGGAGCATGTGGCATCTCCATAAGAGAAGAGACCACGCTTTTGTATTTCCCTGGCAGGATGAGAAGGCCATCTGGTTAGTGCTCAATGTCGTTTGCTTGGATTTCGGCCTCCTGAACCAGGTAGTCCTGGCCGGCCAGAGCGCGGGTGGCGGCATCCTGCATATCGGCGGCGATGACGCCCTGCTTGGCGAACATGACTACCTGGCCCTTGATGCCGTAAGGGGTGAAGCCCTGAAGCTGAACGATGGGTGGGTTGACTGGCATGGCCATGCCCTTGGTTGCCTGGGCCACCACCTGTGCAATGGAATGGGAGGATCTGGCTATATCGGCATTCCCCCGCAGGGTGAAGGGAACCGTGGTGGCGGCCTCGCCGGCCTCGGTGATCTTCTCGAGCGCCGTGGTGTTAAGGATGGAGTTGGGGATCAGCAGCTGGTTACCGGTCCTGTCGATGACGATGGTATGGCGCCAAGTCACGTCGCGGACGGTTCCGGTGGTGCCCTGGATGGTGATGATGTCTCCAGGCTGGACCACCTTGCTGACCATCAGTCCGAAGCCGCCGACGATATTGGCGATTGTATCCTTCAATCCGAAGGAGAGCGCCAGACCGCTGACGCCCAGGGCGGCGACTACTGTGGATGGGTTGATTCCGAAGACGGGTTGCAGGACGGTGGCAGCAGCAAAGATCCAGATCAGGGCGCGGACGATGTTGACGAAGATGGAGGCACTGGGCAGGTTGGTCCGTTCCAGGGCGCGTCGCATGGCCGCCGCTACGATCTTGGAGATTAATGCAGCGCAGACAGCCACGACGATCAGAAAGATGATCTTTCCGAAATTCTGGCGGAACCAGTAGATGACGGCATCGCTGAAGCTGGAGATGGCCTGTTCGGATCTTCCCATGGGATCCTTGTCCGGATTGACGCTTGTGCTGGCAAAGTTGATGGTCTGGTTCATCAGGCCTCGTCCTCTGACTCGCTGCCAGCATTGTTCGTTAGAGGCTTTTCCATCCACATGTGCGGGCATCCCTCGTCCTGGTCGTGAATGCCCATGTCCCTATAGCCTAAAGACTTATAGAAGCCCGCCACCCGCTCCTGGGCGTGGAGCGTAAGCCGGTCCGCCCCATGGCTCCGAGCGGTTTCCTCAGCCTTGGCTACCAAGTTGGCGCCCAGATGCTGACCGCGGTAGGGCCTCAGAACAGCCAAGCGGCCAAGGGTCCATGTCTTGCAATGGTCGGGGAAGACTCGGCATACCCCGGCGGGTTCATCCCCGTCATAGGCCACGATATGGAGACAGGCATCGTCGGTTCGGTCGAACTCGTTGTGAAAGCCCTGCTCCTCCACGAATACGGCCGTACGGATGGCCTTGGCATCCTCGGGAATGGCCTCGCTCACCTCATACCGCATGCTTCCTCCTCGCCACGGTCCTCCGCTGTCTCCAATCTACCAAGCTTGACCCTCGGAATGAACGGATGTCCGCAACCGGATGACGAACGGTGCCTGCTGCTGTCGGCTGTCTGACCCAGACGATTACATGGATGGGGACTCTGCAAGCAGTGCGAGCTTGCAGCAGTGACATTGAAGTGACGCGGGAACGATGGGATGGTTATGGACCAGGACTGGAAACTGACAGGTGCGGCTGGCGAAACCAGTAAAGGAAATCGGCGCTCGCAGAGGGAGCGGATGCTTGCCGGCGAGCTCTATGACGCCTCGGATCCCGAACTGGGTCAGCTGCGGGTCAAGGCCCACGAGCTTTGCCGCCTTTTTAACGCGTCTTCTGAGCAGGAGCGGGACCTGCGCAGCCGGCTCTTGGACGAGCTGGTGCCCGAACATGGTCAGGACGTTGACTGTATGGGGCCTATCTACTTCGACTATGGGTGCTTTACTAAATTTGGTTCGCGCATCTTCGCCAATTTCAACTTCACTGTTCTGGATACCTGCCCCGTGCAGATTGGCGACGATGTGATGATCGGACCCAACGTCACCCTGGCCACCCCTCTGCATCCCTTGCGGTGGCAGGAGCGGAATCTGAGGCGCCATACGGATGGTTCCCTCTTCGACTACGAGTTGGGTGCTCCAATAACCATCGGATCCAACTGCTGGCTGGCTTCAAACGTGACTGTGACCGGGGGAGTGACCATCGGCGATGGTGCGGTTATCGGGGCCGGATCCGTAGTCACCCATGACATCGCACCTGACTCCCTGGCCGTGGGTGTGCCCTGCCGGGTAATTCGTACCATCACCGAGGCTGATCGGATGGAACTGCCAGAGGAGGGCTGAAGGCCTCCTGGTTTGGCGCAGCATCCATGCTGGCCAGCTGCTGGGCTATGGTCTGTGGGTCCCCGCCCGGGCAAGCAGCCTGAATGCGCCCGTCCTGGAGGAAGATGACCCGGTGGGCGCGGGCGGCGACGTTGGGGTCGTGGGTCACCATGAGTATGGTCTGGCCGCTGCGGACGGCCAGGTCGAAGAGGTCCATGACATCACGCGAGCTGTGGGTGTCCAAGGCGCCGGTGGGCTCGTCGGCCATGATGATCTCCGGACTGGCAGCCAGTGACCTGGCGATAGCCACGCGCTGCTGCTGGCCTCCGCTCATGTCGGCCGGATAGGTGTTGGCGTACCCTTCCAATCCGACGTTCGACAGGGCAGACAGGGCCGCCTGGGCGGGGATCCGCCTGCCGCCGAAGAGGGTGGACAGCATGGTGTTCTGCAGGCAGGTAAAGGCGTTGACCAGGTTGTAGTCCTGGAAGACGAAGCCGATATGGTCGCGGCGGAGTCTGGTCAGTTCCTTCTCTTTCATTCGCGTCAGGTCCTCCCCGGCGATGGTCACTTTGCCCTGTCTGACCTGGAGCAGTCCTGCGGCGCAATAGAGGAGGGTCGATTTGCCGGCGCCCGAAGGGCCCATGATGGCCGTCCAGGTTCCCGCCTGACATTCCAGGCTGATCTCGTCCAACACCCGGGCGCCCTGCTTCTGCCGCGTTTCGTAGTCGTAGCAGATCTTGTCCAGAATGAGCGGTTGTGCGTATGGATCCTTGATCGCCCGATGCTGCATCGTTGCCTTCCTTTCAGTCGTCATCTGCCTGGTTCCTACCTCTATAAGACCATGGCGAGAGCTCCTGTCAGGGTGTTTTCAGGGTCGAATCGGGGACGATTCAGGGTGAGGCCCGCCGGGTCTCCATTCCCCTCCTGAAGGGTATGTATCGTGAACGTAGAGGGAATGTATTTCTTGCCGGAAGGGGGGCTGATTGGGATTCAGCGACCACCTGCTTCCTTGGGATTGCTAGGATGCAACCGTCGGTTGACAGAAAATATTGGTGTCTTTGTCGGGTGCAACCCAAAGCTGGTGGCGGTCGGAGCCCTGCACGTTTCATCATGGTCTCGTCGCTGGTTGAATCGGCAATCTGCCGATCTGGAGAAAGAACATTATGAGTTTCAGAACCAATGTGTAATATCTGCGTTCGCAGCGCAACATGACTCAGGAGCAGCTGGCCATGCTGGTGGGGGTATCCCGTCAGGCGGTGTCCAAGTGGGAGTCGGACAAGGCATACCCTGAGATGGACAAGCTCCTGGCCATCTGCGACCTCTTCGGCTGCACTCTTGATGACCTGGTTCTAGGCGATGTTCGGCATCCGGGTTCCGGGCAGCGTGCGTCCAGGCCGGACCATCAGGATGCCGCGCAGACGACTTCGACAACGCACACGACTATACCTGTTCAGTCTGCTGCGGAAGACGTGACCGGCTACGCCTCCTTCAGCAATGCCTACAGCCTGCGGATGGCTTTCGGCATCGCCCTTATCATGCTGGGACTGGCTTTCAGTGGTCTCTTCGCCGCAGTCAGCCAGCCGACCGACGCACAGAATGGTCTGGCCTTCCTTGCTCTGATGATTGGCATCGTCCTGGGCCTGGCCTGTCTGATACCGGCGGTTTCCGCCAGAAGGGATTTTCGCCGTCGGCATCCCTATGTAGCGGATTTCTATACCGATGAGGAGCGCTCGCGGGTTTATCGGCAGACTACCTGGGAGCTGGTCTGCGGTCTGGCAGTCGTGCTCTTGGATGTGGGGATCAACTCTGCTGGATTCCTGATCTGGGGCTGGTCCGATCAGGTCAGGGGGTTCGTTTTCTTCTTCCTCCTGGCTCTGGGGGTTTTCTGCTGGTCCATGCGGGAACAAGCCATAGGATGATGAACCTCCGGGCCTACAACAGGCAGGTTGATTCCGTTGAAGACGGTCGCTGGGATACCTACCGGTATGAGCACCGGATAAGCAATGCCATCAGCGGAACCATCATGGGTCTTTGTACGCTGGTGGCCCTGACCATGCTCTTCTCGGGCAATTACGACAACCTCTTCGGGTGGCGCATCCCATTCTGGGCCATTTGGATCATCGGCGGGGTGTTCTGCGGAGTGCTCCAATCACTGATTGGCATCTTCCACAAGCCTCCTCGTGCCTGAGACTGCTGATTTGCCTTACTTGGCGGAATGTAGTAGTCTAACAAAGTTGTGTGTTCATCCGTAGCCTTGCGTTGCGGGCAAGGACACCTGGGACGACTTGGAAAACAACGTAAAGGAAGTCATCATGGCAGCTCGTTGCGCGGTGTGCGGCAAGGGCCCGCAGACCGGTTACAGTGTTTCTCATTCGCATATCCGGAACAAGCGCATCTTCCGCCCCAACCTGCAGTCGGTGCACACCACCGTTGATGGTCAGAATGTGCGTCTGCGCGTCTGCGTCAAGTGCCTCAAGGCCGGCAAGGTGCAGCGCATCGCCGCCTGAGTGCGGTTCGTCGGTCGTATATGGACCCCCGGGGGCATAAGCTCCGGGGGTTCTTGTCATCCTGAGGGATGATGGTCGGCGCTTGCGGGAGGTGATTGGGTATGTCGGCAGTGGCTCGTGTTGGTCTGCACAGCACCGTGGCCTCGCTGGTGGCCAACAGGCGTCGGGTGAGCGCCCTCAAGGCTCTGGGTGTGGTCACGGTGGGAGATGCGCTGACCTACTATCCTTTCCGCATTACCGATCCCATGCAGGTCACCACTATTGCCGGTATTCGGCTGGGTGAGCCTTGTGCATTCGCCGCCCGGGTCGATCAAGTGCGTCTGGTGCCACTGAGCGGGCACCGGGGTTTTCGGCTGGACGTGATGGTGGACGATGCAGCCTTCGTCAATAGTCAAGGCGGCACTCCACTGGCGGTCAGGCTGGTTTTCTTCTCTCACAAGAAGCCTTATATGGATTGGATGGTCCGTCGGCTGCAGGTAGGGGCGGATCTGGTCGTGGCTGGCGAGCCCGGCATCTACATGGACCAGCTCCAGTTCACCCATCCGGAGACCCTGGTTGTTGCCGATGCGGATCGAGAGGTTTTGGCGGACGCTTCTCGACCCGATGTAGTCAGCCTTGACGAGGCCTTGGAACGTGTCCGTCGCCCACGGCCGGTTTATCATGCCAGTTCCCGCATCTCCTCGGACCATATTCACGATGTCATTCTGGGTTTTCTGCGTCTGCTGGCGCAGGCTGATGGGGTCGAAGAGGGGCAGCCCAGTGCCGAGGTCCGCATTGATCCGGAAGCGCTGGGTCGGGCTATACCTGATGTGCTGCCCGAGCAGGTCCGTGTCGACCAAAGGCTGATGCATCGTGCCCGTGCCCTCTTGGGCATGCATGCGCCCGAAAGCCCTGAGGACTTCGCTGCGGCGCGCAAGACCCTGCGCTACGAGGAGGCCTTCGTCTCGCAGACGGCACTCCTGCAGACCCGTCGCCAGACCCAGCAGCAATCCACTTATCCATGTGCGAATTCGGGCGCCGACCGTCCAGACACCCTGCCTGCCCGTTTCATCGACTCCCTGCCGTTCCAGCTAACCGATGGCCAGCGTCAGGTCATCAATGATATCGGTGTCGACATGGCCCAGGATCAGCCCATGCAGCGGCTTCTGCAAGGCGAGGTCGGCTCCGGCAAGACCGTGGTGGCCCTGGCAGCCATGCTTCAGGCGGTCCAGGCTGGCCATCAGGCTGTCTTGGTGGCTCCGACCCAGGTGTTGGCCGAGCAACACTATGCTTCTATCGGCGGCATGCTCAAGGCCATGGGCGCCGATGTGACCGCGACCGCCGTAGAAGGCCGCCATAAGCCTGTGGACAACGTCACCATGATCCGCATGACGGATCAGCTGGTTCTGCCTCTGGTGTTGCTGACCGGTGGCATGAGATTGGCCCAGCGCCGCTCTGCCCTGGCTGTCTCGGCCTCGGGCCGTCCCTGCATCGTCATCGCCACCCACGCGGCCTTCTCCAAGACCTTCCAGGCTCCCAATCTGGCCCTGACCGTCATCGACGAGCAGCATCGTTTCGGGGTTGAGCAACGTGAGGAGCTGCGTCGCAAATCCGATCGCGTTCCCCACCTGTTGATCATGACCGCCACGCCCATCCCGCGTACAGCCGCCATGACCTGGTTCGGTGATCTGGACATCTCCGCCCTGACCGAGCTGCCCAGCAACCGCAAACCAGTCCGTACCCACGTCATCGCCGAGTCTGACGGAGCGACCATGGGTGCTATGTTCCTGCACCTGCGTCGACGAATCGAGGCTGGAGAGCGGGCCTATGTCATCTGCGCTCGCATCGACGATGAGGACGACCCGTCGGTCTCCTCAGACCGCTCCGGCCAATCCAGTGCGCCTGACTCCCAACCTGAACTGCTGGTTGAGGAAGGCCAAGGTGATGGCCAGCGTCCGCCTCTGCACTCGGTGGCCGAAATGAGTCAGCGACTGGCTGCCCTGCCGCAATTCCAAGGCATTGCCATGGCCACACTGACTGGTCGGGATGACGATGCCACAAAGAATGCTGTTATGGCGGATTTCGCTTCGGGCCGCACGCCCCTGCTGGTAGCCACCACTGTGGTGGAGGTGGGGGTGGATGTGCCCCAAGCCTCCTGCATTGTCATCTTTGATGCCGATCGGTTCGGGCTCTCCCAGCTTCATCAGCTGCGTGGCAGGGTGGGACGCGGCGGCACTGACTCTTGGGCTTTCCTGGTTTCGCGCGCCCCTGCGGATTCTCCAGCTGCCGAGCGACTCGAGGTCATTCGTGACACTACGGACGGGGCCAAAATCGCCGAGGAGGATATCCGCATCAGAGGAGCCGGCGACGTGTTGGGTGATGCCCAGTCCGGTGGCCATTCTTCCCTGAAGCTTCTGCGAGTCGTCACCGACGCGCCCATGATTGCCCGTGCCCGAACCCAGGCAGGCCAACTCTTGGAATCCGACCCCACTCTGGCCGGGCAGCCCGAGCTGGCTGGCGCTGTTCTGGACTTCATGAGGGGCAACGAAGGCTTCCTGGTCTCAAGCTGAAAGGACAACAGACCATATGCACATCATCGCCGGCCGCTTCAAGGGATTTCCCGTTCCTGCAGCCCTCAAGGGCACCCGGCCCACCACCGATCGCACCAAGGAGGCCATTTTCTCCCATCTGGAGACTATCGGTGCCTTGGATGGAGCCAAGGTGCTAGACCTATATGCAGGCACTGGAGCCTTAGGGTTTGAAGCCTTGTCACGTGGAGCTTCCTCCTTGGAGTCTGTTGAGTCATCCGGACGTGCCGCTGGGCTTTTGTCCAGATCGGCAGCCAAGCTGGCCCATCATCCCGCTTGGAATTCAGACATGGATATACATGTGAGCAGAACCAAAGTGGAACGCTTTGTCAGGCCCTTTGAGACCAACATGAATACTGATTTCTCCGCTGGCCAGTCATGCCCAATGAAAGGACCTTACGACCTTATATTTATGGATCCACCTTACGATTTACCTACAGAAGGCTGTCAGGAGATCATGAATGGTCTAGTTGAAAGGCAATTCGTTGGCTCCAATTCAGTGATGGTCCTGGAACGTTCCGGGCGTTCGAATCCCCCTGAGCCGCCTGTTGCCTGGGTTATATCCCAATCCAGATCCTACGGTGAAACTTCGGTTTACTACATCGAATCAGCCTGAGGAGCTGTTCCCTTTATTTCCCCATCGTTTGGGGCTGCGAGATGGAGTGGGATGCCTGTTTGCTTGATTTTCTCAGCGACTGCATTCTCTAACCCTTGGTCGGTGACTATATGGTCGATTTGATCGAGACTACATACTTTGGCCAAAGAAATTGAGTTGTATTTGGTTGAATCGGCCATCAATATTGTTTGAAAGGCGTTGTTGAGTACAGTCTGCTTGAGCTGCGAACGTTCGATGTCAGGCGAAGTCACCCCATATTCAAGAGACCATCCCGGTGTTGACATGAAATAAATGTCGAAATTGATGTTCTGCACTGCGGAGATGGCTATGGGGCCGACTGAGCTCATGGTCTGATTGTCGATTTCGCCACCCGTATGAATTAGATGGAAGTCACTGGAAATGAGGTCGTTGACGATAATGAGATCGTTGGACACCACTGTTAGGTTCTTTTTGCGCTTTATATAAGGGATCAATTCATAAGTAGTTGTACCAGGATCCAGATAGATGATCGAATTATCATTGATAAAGCGTGCGGCGACTTCTGCGATGCCTTTTTTCAGGTGTATGTTGATGTTTGATCTATTAGATCGCTTCAAAGGAGCTGGAACCGGTTTTCCGTTTTCGGACAAGGTCACCCCGCCGCGTATAGGAGCAACCTTGCCTTCTTCGATCAACGTTGCAATGTCTCTGCGAACAGTCATATGTGAAACATTGAGTAATTCTGTGAGTTTTTTAATGCTGAGGATGTTTTCATGCGAGAGATAATCGAGTATTTTTGTGTGACGCTCTGCCGGAATCAGCGCTTCACTTTTCTTCTTTCGCATATTTCCAATAATACGGGTCAGCTTCTATTTATTGTCAACAAATATACTATTTTGTAAAAAATAGTGATTCGTTGTGATTATCAGGATTGAATTCGATTGCCCTTTCGAGGTGTTCGACTGCTTCTAATTATGAATATGAGTGATAGAAGTGCCGGAGAGTCTTTCTATCCCCGGCACTTTCTGCTTACTTGATCGCGTGCGCTATCAGGCTGTGCAGGGGATTGTCTGGCTCAATATAGCCAAGTTGCCTGGCTCCGGACAGTGGGTCTCCAATCGGATCGATGATGTTGGCATGAGGCACCATGGAATGAATATACATGGTGAAGTGATCTGAGATGAATCGTGAATTAAAGACACTGCCGCGGCCGCTGACTGCAATGTCAGCATATTTATCCACATTTGCTTTTCTCAAAGCTGTATATGCTGATATTGCCAGCTCCTTTGAAGCTTTTGAGCAGATTTCAAAGGCAACGGCATCTTCACCGGCCAGCCTGGTCACGTCTTCGGCCATGCTTCCCAGATGCTTGGTACTTTGGTCATCCGAGTACAGCTTCAAATATATTTTGTCAAGTCGTCCAAAGTGCTCTTCAGCTACTTTAGTTAGCCTGGTCTGCGGTCCGCGACCGTCATAAGCACGCATGGCCGCTTCCAAAGCGAGTTTACCCATCCAGCTAGCGGCGCCGGCATTTCCAATCATCCACCCCCAGCCGTCCACACGTTTGGTCAGGTGGGGGCCGACCCCACGAGTGACCACACCGGTTCCGGCGCTGACGACGGCTCCATAACGCTCATGTCCCAGAGCCGCTAGATAACCCGTCACTGAATCATGTGCCAGGAAAACTTCGGATATGCCTAAATCCGATACACCATCCAGGAAGTCCTCTGCGCGGCAGTCTTTGGAAAGGCCGGAGGATCCTACGCAGATTGAGCCAATTGTGGTGTCTTTGCCGATGTTCATAGGTTCATTCTGATACCTCGAAAACATGCGGAAAGCATCGTGGGTCCGTTCAATCAGCTGAGGAATCAGCGGGTGACTGTTTTTTACGCCTGGCTTTTCGGGTAGGTCTATTCGCTCCTCGCCACCATCGGGCTTGGGAATATCGATACAGGCTCTTACCCCGGTTTGACCAGCATCCAAACACAGCACTGCTGCCTTTTTATTCATATTGCTCTCCTTTGAGTTTTAAACGGAATCTGGGAATATGCAAGAAATGAGGGTTTCAGGCCTGGCCTCTGCATCGTTGATGTAGCGAATGAGTTGTGATCCTGTCCATTCCGGTGGCGGGAGCGCGCTACCTTCCCAATATCGATCCCAATTTTCGAGTTTCCAGGAATCCCTGTCAAGATTTCTGGCTCTCATCCTTTTTTGGAGTTCGGATTTAGTGGTTTCGACGTAGATGACGTAGGACTCCACCTGTCCGGGCCATTTATGTTTCTTCATGACTTTGTCGAGAAACTCTCTGTCTTTCAAATATGGTGTGAACGGTGCGTCAAATATGACATCTTGGCCAATTTGAAGGTTGGATGAGCCCACTGCCAATAGAGACGAGTATTCGAGTGGCCTGACCACATTGGTATAGTAATGGCTCTCGTCTCGGGCGTATTCGGGCTCGCCGGCCAGGATCATTATGCGCCGGGTGAATTCGTTCACCATAGTGTCCTTGTCCAGGTAAACTGCTCTGGCTTTACGAGCCATAGCAAGGGCCAGAGTTGTCTTGCCTGAACAAGCTCTCCCGAGAATGAAAACGGCCTTGGTCATTGTCGCTTCACTTTCCTGTAACAGATGCTGTGCGACGGTCTTTGACCATAACCCCGTAGAAGAAGGCTCCGAGAATCAATGCGATGGCTCCTACAACGAAGACAAGGTTAAAGCTGCCGCCGGTTTGAGTCAGTATGTAGCTAGTTACGATCGGAGCAACAGCAGCGCCTAGGAAGCCGCCGAAGTTCTGTATAGATCCCAAAGAGGCAACCTGGTTGCTGTCCGCAACGTCAGCCGCGAGAGTCCAGATGCACCCGATGGGAACCTGAGCTCCGAAGTATCCGATGCAGAGAAGAACCATTGATAGCCCGAAGGAATCAACGTATGCAATTGGTGCCACGGCGCAGGCTGAAAGCACGGCTCCGCCAACAATGGGAATTTTCCTTGCGACAATGGGTTTCATCCCTCTTGTGATGAATCGTTTGCTTATCCAGCCGCCAAAGAGAACCCCAAGAATGCCAAAGATGTAAGGAACAGCGGCAGCCCATCCGGTACCCTTTAGAGAGAGACCGCGGGCCTTTTCCAGATAGCCAGGAAGCCAAGTTATATAGACCCATACTGTGTAGAAAATCATGAAGCAGCCAATGGTCATATACCAGGTATTGGGGAGTTTCCACAGGGATAGCCACTCCCTGACGGCATGCTTGCTCTTTGCGGGTGTCTCTGCCTCATCCTCTTCCTCTGAACCTGACATGATGATTTTCTCTTCTGCTTCGGAGGGGTCCCGATAGAAAAACCACCAAAGTATGGCAACCACCAGTCCTGCCACGCCTACGATGATGAACATGGTTCTCCAGCTGAAAGTGACTAGAAGGGCGGTCAGCAAGGGCGGGCCGATTGCGTTGCCGATCTGAGAGCCAGTATTGATCACACTGACTGGCATGGATCTGTCCTTGGCATTGAACCAATACTGAGCTGCTTTCAGCCCCGCGGCGAAGAAGGGAGCCTCAGCAATACCTAGGAAGACCCTAGCGATATAGAAGGAAACGAAATTAGAGACGAATCCAGTCAAAATAGCAACGATTGACCATCCAGCAAGGCATCCAAGAAATACCTTTTTGGGGCCGAACCTATCAATAAGGAAACCTCCAGGTAGGTTGGCCAAGGCGTATGGCCATGAAAATGCCGATAGGAGCAGGCCCATCTGGATGGTTGTGAAACCTAGCTGGCCCTGAATGGTTGTGTTGCCGATGGATAAAGTGGAACGATCAAGGTAGTTGATGACTCCGCCCAGGGTGATGATGGCCACCATCCACCATCCGTAGGTTTCGAGTTTTCTGCGTTTTGCTTGAACATCTATCTGCACACCGGATGTTTTGTCTGTTGCTAGTGCGGCAGACTGGTGATTTTGGTTTTGCATGCTTTCTTTCACTTCCTTATGAAATTAGCAATGTGGAATTCCCCCGCGGATCCATCTATTCCTTCATTGGTGTTGGAACATTACAGTCATCAGTGATTGCCAGTTCCATACACATCGATGGCTATTGTTGGCTGTTCTTCTCTTCCTCTTTTGCTTTCCACTCTTTGACTGCGGTAATGATTCGCTTTGTTGCGCGTGAAGCTTCGTCCAAGGATGTCGCGTTGGTGATGTACCCCCCTATGCCGGCGCAGACAGCTCCTGCATCAAGCCATTGCCCGATATTGTCCGCGTTAACCTTGCCTGTTGGCGAGATTGGTATCTGGGGAAGTGGGGCATGGATGGATTTGACATAAGCGGGTCCCAAGGATTCTGCAGGGAAAAGTTTGACTATGTCCCCGCCCATAGCCAGCACCTTCATCATTTCCGTCGGAGTAAAGGCTCCTCCTATCGACACACATTGGAACCGTTCAGCCACTTCCATGACTTCAGGAACCGAATACGGGCTCACCAGGAGTTTTGCTCCATGATCAACAGCCGCAGCGGCACCATGGTGGTCAATAACTGTCCCTGCTCCAATCAGCACATCCTCGGACGGGTACTTATTTGCTAACTTTTCGATTACTCCTAAGGCATCGGGTGTCCCGTAGGCGATTTCAACTGCTCGTAAGCCACTGTCGATTGCGGTGCTTGCAATCGCATAAGCTGACTCCGCAGATGATTTCCGCACAATGAGAAAAGCTCCGACCGCTTCGATGTCAGAAATTCTATGTTGCTTTATATCCATTACAGCTCCTTTACTGTGATTACTTGTTAAAGATATCACAATTTTTCACAACACGATACTCTGTTCCTTTAATCTCGTGCGCGAAGGGAAAGTGCCTTTGAGGAGAGGGGTCAGTCATTTCCGTAGCCGTAGCTAATAACGGAGGTTCTGAAATCGAAACAGAACATAAGACGAAGCCTTTTGATGTATCGCTGGTAAGGCGATGGCCCTAATTTCGATTGAATAGTCAGGTTTCCAGACCTGGCGACATTACCGTAATAGAGTCTCGGCTGATGTTGATTGGACCCCAGGGGGGGGGGGGGAGGAGATCGGTATTTGAAAAGGAACACTTCTAGGGGTGCTTACGCGAGGGGTGCAAATAGGGATAGTAAGTTAAGTAACTATCGTTGTCATAAAGCCGACTTGCGGACCTTATACAGGGGGGGTATGGTCTGCGAGCAAATGCACCGAGTCCAGGTTGTACCGCTATATCCACCAAAGAGGCAGCAACTCGCAAGAATGCGATCAAAATATGCAATGATGTCGAAATGATAGTCGGCGACTTGGTTAACGTGTGCATGTATGTGCAGATAACAGGTCTGCACGCCATGATGTTGCAAAGGAAAGAAAAGGAAGCTGTCTGACAGAGCAACAATATCTGGAAGGACTTCTTCGACAGCGATGCTATAAGGCTTTCTCTAAGGCCGTGACTGCATTGGCTTTACGCTGTTCCTGAGGGCGGGCATTGCTTTTTACGGCTCACAACAGGTATCGAGGGAACCCAAAAAAGAACAATTTTTAACACTATTATAGCGTCTTTGACAGAGACCGTCCTGCCTGGCTGTCAACAGTTCAAGGGCTGGTAATTGCAATCGGGTACACAGCTGTCTTAGTCTGGCAGATCACTGATTCAAGTTGCGAGGGTACCAGCAGCCTTACTAGATAATGATTCTGAGTTGGAAACAGACTGGTACCAGAGTCAGGATGGAAAAAGGGCTAGGACAGCCTAGCAGATATGTTAATTTGTATGTCTTATGCTTCCTGGAACCTCCGGGTAAGGTGCCTCACAGATTTTTTACCGAGATCATGAATCCTTTTTAAGGCAATCGTCTGTGTGTGAGTTTGCTGTATCAGCTGAACGTCTTCCTATTCATTCGTATCCTGTCGGATCGGATGGGTTCCTGAAGCTCGCCAGCCCAGATCCTCCAAGAGACGGCGGTCATGCTTATCGAGAGTGGAGCAGTCCAATCGGGCGATCAGGTCGGGACGGATCCGACTGGTTCGCCTGATGGCCTCGTCGCGCCGGAATCTGTCCACCTTTCCGTGGTCGCCGCTGGTCAGTATCTCGGGCACGGCCATGCCACGCCAGGTGGTGGGGCGTGTGTACTGGCGATACTCCAGCAGTGGCTCATCGCCTGTGTAAGATTCCTGCACGATGGATTCGGGATTGCCCATGAAGCCGGGCAGCAGCCGGGTGATTGCCTCCAGCATGACCGAGACGGCCACCTCGCCCCCATTGAGCACGTAGTCGCCGATGGAGTACTCCCTGACGTCGATTCCCTGATTCCGGTAGTAGTCGGGGATGCGTGCATCGTAGCCCTCGTAGCGGCCGCAGCCGAATATTAGCCTCTCCGCCTGCGACAGCTCGGTCGCATCGGCCTGGGTGAACAGGGGCGCGGATGGATTGGGGAAGATCAGGACTGGTTCGGTCACGCCTGCCTCGCGGCTGTCTGCAGATGAATCTGCTTCGGATGCTATGCCGTAGCTTTTGATGCCGGAACTCTTCATTGCTTCTTTGTGTTCTGTAACATCAGCGGTGCCGGCTGTCTGGTCCGCAGACGGTTGTTGCTGAGTCGATTCGTCTGGCATGTCCAGCAGGTCGTCCAGGCACTGGCCCCAGACTTCGGGTTCCATCACCATGCCTGCTCCGCCGCCTACCGGCGTATCATCCACGGAGTGATGAACGTCATGGGTCCAATCGCGCAGGTTGTGGGCGCGTATGGTCACCAGGCCTTTCTCCTGGGCCTTGCCTAGCAGGCTGAGCCCAGTTACGTCAAAATACTCGGGGAAGACGGAGACGATATCGATTTGCATGTCACCAACTTTACCGAAACTGGTTTAGGTTCGGAGTGGACACGGATTGGTGCGTCTGCGGGTGCTACACTGGCTGGGTCTTCAAAAGTTGTGGAGGCGAACCGGCTCGTCGTAGCATGCGATTGTCAGCCCGGCGCCACCTTGGAAGATGTCATCAACGCAGCCAGAGAGCTATAACCGTTGCGCAAACAGCAATGAGAGCGGCATCGGACGATGTCATGCCGTACGGATCCGTGGTGATGGCTATGCGAACAGTCTGATATGTGAGGAGCGGACGGTCCATGGTCGACCATGTTGATAAGAGAACAAAACTGCTGATTACCGGCACTGCCGGGCTCGCCTTCTGCGGGGTCCTTTTGGAGACCTCGCTGAATGTCACTTTTCCGGAGATGACCCGGTACTTCAACACCGGGCTGGGCACGGTCCAATGGCTGACTACCGGCTATCTGCTGGTGGTAGCCCTGACGGTTCTGGCCGCCGCCTGGCTGGAGCATTCATTCACGACCCGTGCATTGATTCTGTCCAGCGTGGGAATATTCCTGTGCAGCGACCTGATGTGCATCCTTGCTCCATGTTTTCCTGTCCTTATGGCGGGACGTCTCTTGCAGGGCATCAGTACTGGTATCGCTCTTCCTTTAGTGTTCTCCCTGATTATGAGGAAGGTCCCTCTTCACATCCAGGGTCGCTACGTGGGCAGCGCCGGCATGGCGGTGGCTCTGGCGCCCTCCCTGGGGCCGACCTTTGGCGGGGCCGTTATCCAAGCCTTATCCTGGCGAGCAATCTTTTTGATCGTGTTGCCCATAGAGCTGGTTTTTGGGGTCATAGCACTCATCTCAGTAGACAGGGAGAGCGCCCATGTCGGACCCTTCGCCTGGCTCCAGTTCCTTCTTCTGGGTATTTTCCTGACTGGACTGACCCTGGGGCTGAGCACCCTGGATGTGCACGGTCCTATTACCTGGCTGTCTCTGTTCATCGGTGTTCTGGCCCTGGTTGCAGGGATCTGGACCCTTACGCATCAGCGCACCAGGCTAATCAACATCGTGGTCTTCCGGAACCGTACCTTCACCCTTGCCCTGATCCTCTACTTCCTGGTCCAGTTCGTTCAGATTGGCCTGACGTTCATCCTGCCCAACATGGCCCAGTCCGTCCTGGGAGAGACCTCCACCGTGGCCGGCCTGCTTCTGCTGCCGGGGAGCCTGCTCTCGGCCCTCTGCCAGCCCATCACGGGCGGCTATTTGGATGGCCATGGCCTGCGTGGACTGCTCGCTGTGGGAAGCACTGCCTTCTTCCTTTCGGCCTTAGGCTTCCTGGTTCTCAGCCGGCACTTGTCTGTTCCGCTGATGGTTCTTCTCTACGCCTGCTACATGGTCGGTCAGGCTTGCGTCTTCAACAACCTGCTCACGGTCGGACTGCAGCATATCCCAGCCAAACTGGTGCCTGACGGCAACGCACTCTTCAACACCCTTCAGCAGTATTCAGGCGCCGCCTCGACCGGCGTTCTGGCCGCCATCATCACGGGCATGCCCAAGGCCAGAGGGATTCATGCCGGCGCTCAGGCCTTCCAGTTCGGGGCCGTTTGGGCTTTCGTTTTCGTGTTTCTCATCGTCCTGGTCATCCTCTTGGTGGCCTGGTTCCTAGAGCACAGCCTGGCCAGTCAGGATAAAGGTGGGGTTCAGGTTGTATGACCTCTGATTCCTTCTGGAAGGCCAATGGTGTTAATTGAGCAATGAGATACCGACCCAGACGGCCCAGCCTAGTGCAAGGACCAGGTAGGGCCACCAGTGCATGCGGGTGATGGCTACGAACTCCCGGATGAATGCAGTCGGCCAGTAGTAGCCCTTGGTGTGTGAGCCGATCCCGTCGGCATTCAGTCCCACCTTGCTGGCATATTCGCTGGCCCGGAAGACGTGGTAGTCGCTGGTGACCAGGGCCACCCGGTAATGCTCAGGCCCGGTGCCCATCTCGTAGCGGTCATCCAGGATCTGCTTGGAGTAGCGCAGGTTCTCCAGGGTTGTGGTCGACCTGTCCTCCATGATGATGGCCTCGGCTGGCACCCCACACGAGTTGAGTAGATACTGTGCCATGGCCCTTGCCTCGCTGATGACCTCGTCGGGGCCTTGCCCGCCGGAGACCACGAAGCGTCCCAGGCGTCCCTGCCGCTTCCAGAGGTCTACAGCCTTGTCCAGCCGTCCCCGGAGCAGAGGCGTGGGTTCTTCGCCGCGCAGACCTGCTCCGTGGATGATGATGTAGTCGTAGCGACGCTTGCGGGGCAGCAGCCTGTAAAGGCTGGAATAGAGCAGCAGGGCCAGGAAGGAGAAGAAGAACCAGGTGGCTTCTAGGTCGATTAGCCCAGCCAGCTTCTGCATCCATGAGGGGGCGCCAAACCCAGCCAAGAGGGGTGAAAGGATCATGTAGGCCACCACGGCCAGTGCTAGCAGTCCGGGCAACAGAGTGGTCAGGGAGATTCCCTCGTGTCGGATGACGATGGCCGTGTTGGCCAACAGGAAGCAGATCACCAGCAGGGGAGAGGCAATGAGCAGGATGACCAGGGGCAGGATCAGCCAGCGCATCCCGAACTGCAGAAGAAGCGCTCCGCCCAGGGACAGCAGCAGGAGCAGGAGCCAGATGGCATTGCGGAACTGCCGTGGTTCCTTGTGCAGGTCCCAGAGGAAAAGCAGGCCGAAGATGATGGCGGGTGCATAGAGCAGGAGGAGTTGCAGGTAGTTGGTCATGCCGTGATTCCCCTTCCCGAGGACGAACTGGCAGGGTTGTATTCCACTGTAGCCAATAGATGAGTCGCTGCTCGTCCTTGACATGCCACCGCTTCCCAGACCGCCGTGGTACCATAGATGTGGTAAATCTCACACGTTCAAAAGCTGAGGGTGGGCGATTCCCGGCGGCGCGAATTCCAGGTCGAGACCATGATAATGATGGGTCCTTTCAGGATTGCACATCGGTGTCCCCATGGGCGTGGTCGGTCGCAAGGCAGCGATGCGTTGGAAGGATTAGGGGTTCAAGTGATGTTGGGTTTCTCCGCGATCCGGAGATGGTTCGGACCTGGCGTGCAAGGTTGTAGAGAGGTGCGGTAATGAAAGTAGTAATATTCTCCACCTGCGTGGTGGACCTCATGTTTCCGAACGTGGGGAAGGCCATGGTGGAGGTGCTGGAGCGGTTCGGCTGTGACACCTACCTTCCCAAGCAGCAGATCTGCTGCGCCCAGCCCACTTTCAACAGCGGGTATGTCAAGGAGAGCATGCAGGTCATGCGCAACGAGGTCGATGCCCTGCTGAGCGTGGATGCCGACTACATCGTGGGTCCTGCAGGTTCCTGCGTGAATATGCTCAAGGAGCTGCCCTTCCATCTCAAGAACGACCCGGTCTACGCGGCCAAGGCCCAGACCATGGCTGACAAGACCTATGAATTCTCGCAGTTCCTCTATCGTGTGCTGGGTGTGCTGGATGCGGGCGCCGAACTTAATGCCGTGGCCACTTACCATCGTTCCTGCCACATGACACGGCTGCTGGGGGAGCGGACCAGCCCATTCGTCCTGCTTGACCACGTCAAGGGTCTGACCATGGTACCCCTGCCGCATATCGAGAACTGCTGCGGGTTCGGCGGCATGTTCTCCATGAAGGAGCCTGAGATTTCCAAGCAGATGGTGGATGAGAAGGTGAACGACGTGCTCAGCACCAAGGCCAGCGTCCTCATCTCCTGCGATCCAGGCTGCCTGATGAACATCGGCGGCCGCTTCAACCGGCGTGGCGAGAAGATCACCATCATGCACCTGGCTGAGGTGCTCAATCACAACGTGGACATGAGCCGCGTCAAGTATGTGGAAGGCCGCTCTGCAGGCGATGGGGCCGCGGGTTCCCTCAGGGCTGCCAAGGAAGAGGGGGCTCTGGTATGAGCAGCATGGTCAATGGCAAGAAGGCTGCGCAATATCTGCGGACCAGCAAGGCTCCCTTCCTGACCAGGGTCAAAGAGTCCGAACAGGACGAATTTGCCCAACAGGCCGTGGCCAAGGCCCAGGATGCGCAGTGGGTCAAGCGGGAGGCCGCCCGTCAGGAACTGGGCAACTGGCAACAGTGGCGCGACCTAGGTGAGCAGATTCGCCAGCACGTCATCCGCTACCTGCCTGACTACCTGGAGGAATTCGCCGACAATGTAGAGAAGCGCGGCGGCCATGTCTTCTTCGCTCAGACCGACGATGAGGCTGCCCAGTACATCAAGCAGATCGCCATCGAGAAGAAGGCCAAGCACGTCGTCAAGAGCAAGTCCATGGTGACCAGCGAGATCAACCTGGATCCTACGCTGATGACTGTGCCCGGCCTGGAAGTGCTGGAGACCGACCTGGCCGAGTTCATCCTGGAGGAGGACGACTGGGACCAGCCCACGCATCTGGTCTTCCCTGCCCTGCACAAGAACCGTGAACAGGTTCGTCAGGTTTTCGAGAAGAAGCTGGGCTACAAGGGCGACAACGATCCTCAGCACATGGCTCGATTCTCGCGCAAGGTTCTGCGCAAGCACTTCCTTGAGGCCGACATGGGCATCACCGGCTGCAACTTCGCCGTGGCTGACACGGGCATGATCAACCTGGTGACCAACGAGGGCAACGCCGACCTGGCCATGTGCATCCCCAGGACCCAGGTGGTGGTCATGGGCATGGAGCGTCTGGTGCCGACCATGAAAGAGGCCGAGACCATGGACAACATGCTGGCCCGGTCCGCTGTCGGCCAGAAGCTGACCTCCTATCTGACCTACACTGCACCACGCACCGGCCAGGAGTCGGACGGGCCGGACGATGTCTATGTGGTAATTCTGGACAATGGGCGCTCCAACGCTCTGGGAACGGTTTTCGAGCCCATCCTCCAGTGCATCCGTTGCGCCTCCTGCCTGAACGTCTGCCCCATTTACCGGCACATTGGCGGTCACGGCTACGGATCCATCTATCCCGGTCCTGTGGGTTCGGTGCTCTCGCCGGTGCTGGATGGCGGCTACGACGATTTCGGAGACCTGCCCTACGCCTGCAGCCTGTGCGCCGCGTGTACGGCCACCTGTCCGGTCAAGATCCCCCTGCATCAGCTCATGATCGAGCACAGAAGGATCATGATGGACGACCAATCCAAGGCCAATCTGATTGACGACACCGTCATGAGGGTCATGGGCCTGGGAACCGGCCACTCCTCGCTCTTCCGTACCGCCCTAGGGGTGGATCACACCATGCTGACGCCCATATCCAAGAAGCAGCCGGAAACGGCCAAGAACCTCTTCGCCAGCGATCGGCATGTGGAATGGATGCCCTTCGTCTTCGGCGGTTGGACCAAGGTTCGTGATCTGCCGGATCCGCCCAGGCACGGGCAGAACTTCCGCAGTTGGTTCGCTCATCACAAGAAGGAGCAGCAGGCATGACCGATCGTGAGGTATTCCTGGACTACCTGGCTAAGAAGAGCGGCAGACCACGCCACCAGCTCAAGGACCATCCTTTGGTGCCGGTCAACGATCTGCCGGAGACCACTTTGTCTGGCCACACCCAGGACGAGCTGCTGGAGATCGCCCGGAAGAGCAGCGAGGCTGTCCATGTGGACTTCCGCACCTGCACCAAGGCCGGGTTGCCCACTGCCTTGGACGAGTTCATCGATTCGCGCAAGGACGACAGCGACCATGTGATGTTGCCCACCTCCGACCTGTTCGCAGACTTCGGTCTGGAGGAGTGGCGGGATGGCTTGAATCCGCCTGCCACTTTCTGGAAGCCGGGGGCCAGCCGCGAGGAGAACATCAGGACTGCTGACGAGTCTGGTACGGCGATTGCCTTTGCGGACTTCCTGCTGGCAGAGTCTGGCACCATCACCGTGGCAACCACTCCTGGTCAGGGTCGTGCTTTCCACTTCCTCCCGGTGCACTATCTGAGCATCATCCGCAAGTCCAAGATCCTGCCGCGAACCCGGCAGGCCATGGACTACTATGATCCAGCCCTGGTTTCAGGAGAGCTCAAGACCTCCAACATCAACTTCATCACTGGCCCCTCCAACACGGGCGATATCGAAATGGTGATCGTGGTGGGCGTGCATGGCCCTCTGGATATGACATATCTGGTGGTTGAAGATATGTAGCTCTATATCATTTCCTGCTTCGGCAGGTGCATTTCCCGCAGGTGGGGAGTCAGCGTCCTTCTTCGAGCCGCTGACTCCCCACTTACCTTCTTGTTAAGAGACGGGGTCAGCCCAGGCCAGGCAGAAGTCCTCCAGGTGGATCGATGGCCACATACCCGTTTTCAATATCAACCTGAGGCACCAAGGCTTCGACGAAGGGTATCAGCCCTTCCGTCTCCTCGTCGCCTTCTTCGACGGTCATGCGGATCTGCAGCTGCTGCTGGGCTACGCCGTCCAGCACGTCGCTGACCTGGCCGACCACTCGTCCGGAGGGCTCACCCAGTGAGTTGCCCGGAGCCATGCGAACCTCGAGTCCAATCAGATCATCGGAGTACCAGGCATCCTCCTGCGCCAGCTCCTCTGCTGGATCGGCCTGGGTATACAACTCGATGCCGTTCAATGCTTCGGAGGCGTTCCTGTCTTCGACTCCTTGGAAGAGGACGATCCAACGCTGTTTGAAGCGGCGGGAGGAGACCACCGTGAAAACCTGACCGTCCCTGGTCTGCAACTGGGAGCCGGGGGCGAAGCGTCGCTCAGGCTCGTCGGTGCAGACATATACGTTGACCTCGCCCTTGAGCCCTTGGGCGCGGCCGATACGGCAGACCCTCAGCAACCTTCGCTGCTGAGGGTCCGGACCCTGCGGGTCGTGATTGGCGGACCGGCTGGGGCTCACCGGCGCACGTCCATGATGTCGACGCGCACCTTGTGGTCGGCCAACGCCTGGATCACGGTGCGGATGGCGTTGGCGGTCCTGCCGCCCCTGCCGATCACGCGGCCGATGTCCTCGGGGTTGACCCGCACCCGCAACAGCTCCCCGCGAGAGTTCTCGTGGGACTTGACCGACACGTCATCGGGGAAGTCCACGATGTTCCTGATCAGGTGCTCAACAGCCTGTGCAAGCATGATAGCCGGTCCTTCCAGTCCTCAGTGAATGTGCCTTACTCAGCAGCCTGCTCGGCCTGGGCGGCATCCGCCGACTCATCGGCCTTGGGGGCTTCCTTCTCCGCCTCAGCCTTGGCCTTGGCGTCAGCCTCGGACTTGGCGGCCTTGAGCTTCTGGGCTTCGTTCTGTGCCTGCTCGATGCGGGCCTGGGCGTCGACCTCGGCCTGCGGCACCTTAAGAGTGCCTTCCTTGCCGGGCAGATCCTTGAACTTCTGCCAGTCGCCGGTGATCTTCAGAAGGTTGAAAACAGGGTCGCTGGGCTGAGCGCCCACACCCAGCCAGTACTGGGCGCGATCGGAGTCGATCTTGATTGAAGAAGGCTGGGTGTTGGGATCGTAGGTGCCGATCTCCTCAATGACCTTGCCATCGCGCTTCTTGCGGGAATCGACCACGACCACGCGGTAGAAGGGGTAGAACTTCTTGCCCATTCTCTTCAGACGAATTCTGGTTGCCAAAACGGCTCTCCTTGGTACTTGGTGTGCCCGGCGGCGTCTCCATGTGGGGCATGGTGGCGCTCCTGGCGTGTTCCTCACGGCCGTCGGAATGAGAGGGCTCCTCCGGACATGAATAACAACAAAAGTATACCTCCACCGTGGGATATGGCGGGTGGTGAGCCTGTAAGGATTTCAGAGCCGACGAGGCAGAGTCAACCGGGCCACCAGCGCTCGGTGGTCGCTGCCGGGAATCCTGAGGGCATGCATGGATTGCGGAATTAGGCCGCCGTCCGTCAAAATATGGTCGATTTCGATCAACGGCGGCAGCGCGCTTGCGGAGGGGAAAGTCGGATGGCTGCCGGCTTTCAGGTGCAAAGATGCGTCATGCAGTCCGGATTTGGCCAGCGTAGCCCGGAAGGTCGGATGTTGCAGGGTGGCGTTGCAATCGCCCATGACGATGGTGGGTACAGGCGGATGGGTCAGTTTGGCCAGTGCGGCGATGCCCAAACCCCACTGTCCGGCACCTCGTTGGGGTGATTTGGGATGGACGCTGGCCACTCGGATCGGTCCAGAGCTGGTCTTGAGCTCGACTAGAGGTACTGCAGCCGCCGGAAGGTCCAGAGCCGATGGCGAGGTTTTGACGGGTTGCGTGGCTGAGAGAATAGCGTTCTGGCCGCCATTGTCGTCAGGGCTCGCAGTTCCCTGTGTCAGGTAGGGCAGGAGCCGATCCAGACCTGCGGCCTGAAGCGATTCCAGCAGCTTCCCCTCTACCTCCTGCAGGGCTAGTACCTCTATTCCATAGGCCCGCACGCAACGCACGACCTCTTCAGGATTGGACTGGCCGAAGCGACAGTTCAGAGTCATGACGCTCAGTCCATGGTCGGAAGATGATTGACTGGTCCGGTCTGCTGGAGGCAGTCGGTAGCATAGACGCTGGCAGCTGGCCAGAGTGAGTTCTATCAGCGCCAGCAGGCATTGGGGCCAGGCGTGTGCGAAGACCGTCCATATCAGTATGGCCAACAGCGGAGCGGTCAGCAGGTCGATCAGGGCGATCAGCTCTACCAGGGGGCGGTGCCAATCAGCTCCGGCAGGCAGGAAGCGCAGGGCCATCCACAAGGCGATGAGACCCAAGAGAATCCAGAGAAGCGTGTTCACGTGCCATTGTCTCCTGCATGAGGGAGGGGTTAGCGGCCGCCAAAGAGACCGCCCAGTCCGCCGCCAAGGTTGGGGGGCAGGTCCGGCAGGCCTTCAGGCATCTGCGGAGTTTGAGGGCGCTTAGCGAAGGCCGAGCCGCCGGAGGATTTGCCCTTGCCGGACAGGCGCTCGCGTAAAGCCTTTTCTTCGGCCTCACGCTTCATGGGATTGCCTGAACGGGAACCCTTGCGGCCTTTCTTGCCTTTTTTGCCCTTCTTGCCGCCGCCAGCGCCCATGCCACCCATGCCTGGGATTGAACGGCTGCCATTGGTCATCCGCTTCATCATCTTGGCTGCTTGCTCGAACCGCTGCAGCAGGCCGTTCACAGCTGAGACCGTAGTGCCGGCGCCATAGGCGATCCGGGCCCGACGTGAGCCGTCGATGATGCTGGGGTCGCGTCGTTCCTGGGGAGTCATCGACTGGATGATTGCCTGGGTCCGGTCCACTTCCTTCTCATCGAACTGTTCAAGCTCCTTGCGGTGCTGGGCCATGCCCGGGATCATGCCTAGGATGCTCTTGAAGGAGCCCAGCTTGCGAACCTGCTGGAGCTGTTCCAGAAAGTCGTCCAAGCCAAAGCTGCCCTCGGACATCTTCCCGGCGGCCTTGCGGGCCTCCTCCTCGTCGAACTGACGCTGGGCCTGCTCGATCAGGGTCAGGATGTCGCCCATATCCAGAATCCGGGAGGCCATCCGGTCGGGGTGGAAGACCTCGAAGTCCTTGAGACCTTCGCCGTTGGAATCGAAGAGGATGGGCTTGCCGGTCACCGAGGCCACCGACAGGGCCGCGCCGCCGCGGGCATCGCCGTCCAGCTTGGATAGGACCACGCCGGTGAAGTCCACGCCCTGGTCGAAGGCCTTGGCTGTGGCGACGGCGTCCTGGCCGATCATGGCATCGATGACGAAGAGGATCTCGTCGGGGTGGACGGCATCGCGGATATTGCGGGCCTGTTCCATCAGCTCCTGATCCACGCCCAGCCGTCCGGCCGTATCAATGATGACCACGTCGTAGAGCTTGTCCTTGGCCGCCCTGATCGAGTCGGCCGCCACTTTGACGGGGTCTCCTGTGACCTGTCCGGGGGCCGCCAGCTCGGATCCGCTGGTTTGCACGCCCGGCTCGGGTGCGTATACCGGCACTTCGGCGCGCTCGCCGACCACCTGGAGCTGGGTGACCGCGTTGGGTCGCTGCAGGTCGGCCGCCACGAGCAGTGGGGTGTGGCCGGCATCCTTGAGCCAGTAGCCCAGCTTGCCGGCCAGCGTGGTTTTGCCTGCACCCTGCAGGCCGGCCAGCATGATGACTGTGGGTGGGTTCTTAGCGAAATTGAGTGGTCGGTCCACTCCCGCGCCCAGGATGTCGGTCAGTTCGTCATAGACGATGGAGACCACCTGCTGGGCTGGGTTCAGAGCCTTGGAGACCTCCTCGCCCAGGGCGCGTTCCCGGATGCGTCCGGTAAAGGAGCGCACCACATCCAGGGAGACATCGGCATCCAGGAGGGCGCGGCGGATCTCGCGGATTGTGCCATCGATGTCGGCCTCGGTCAGCTTCCCCTTGGAGCGCAGATGGGTGAAGGCCTGGGAGAGCCGATCGGTCAAAGATGAAAATGCTGCCATAGTGTCCCAACTCTACCTGTCAGCCGGGAGATTGGCTGTTGATTCCTTAGGGCCTCTAGCTGGTTCTGATATATGGAACGACGATTTTGTTCAGCAGCCAAAGGCGTGTTACCCTGAATTTGCAACGTTGCAAATTAATATGAACCGGTCGGTCCGGCTCGCTGGGCATCGATGTTTGATGCCCGGGGGCCGACGGGTTCTGAAGAAACGATGCAGGGTTGCCGGCATACGGGTGTGCCGGTCCCATCGAGAGGAGCAAGAGGGATTGTGAGTGTCTTCAAGGAAGAAAGACACGGGGGAGGTGGAACCCACATGCCCCTATTTGCGCGACGTTGGCTCAGGCTGTTGCTAAGCCTGGCAGCCATATGCGGCATGGTGGTCTCGACCGCAGGCTGTGGCGGCGGTGATCAATCCGCCAAGGAGATCTACTTCTGGAATGGTTTGACCGGCGATGACGGCCCGGCCATGCAGAAAATCATCAAGGCCTTCAATGCACAGAGCCCTGAGTACAAGGTGGTCTTCCAACCCATGAACGGCGGAGATTTGACCACCAAGATCTACAGCGTCATGCAGACCGGGAAGAACATCCCCGATCTGGTCATCAACGACTCGTTTTCTACTTCGGTTTTGCAGAGCCAGGGGCTGCTCAACCCCTCGTCGGTGTGGACCAAGTACCACCCGGAGCTCAAGGAATCGAACTTCCTGCCGCAGGCCTGGCGGAACACCGTCGTCAATGGCAAGTCCTACGGCATACCTCTGTACATGTTCCAGATGGCCATCTATTACAACAAGGATCTGATCCACAAGTACGGCCTGGACTATATCCTGGACGACCGGCTGGTCACCACCGATGAGATCGCCTCCATGAAGGGCAAGCTGCCCAAGGACGTCTACGGGCTCTGCCTGGGCAACCTGCCCTGGGCCATGATGTCCCTGCTCTACAGCACCGGTGGCAACATCAAGGATGGCGTCAAGGACATGACCGGTCCGGGCTGGCGCAAGCCGCTCAAGGCACTGCGCGACCTCAACGACCAGGGCATGCTCTCGCCCATCGACAGCGACGGTGAGCAGGTCTTCGCCTCTGGGCATGCGGTCTTTGGCATGCTGGGCACTTGGGCGCAGGGCAACATGTCCTCCACCCTGGGCAAGGACAAGGTTGGCGAGATCAACACCCTCCAGTACGGTACCGAGCACCCTTCCAACTTCCTGTACCAGCAGAACTGGCTCCAGCTCAAGGACAAGAATCGTCCCGAGGCCAAGGTCAAAGCGGCTGCCGACTTCGTGGACTTCGTCTACAAGCATTGGATGATGTGGTCGGACGTGGGATCCATATCGCCGGCCTACCGTGACCTGAACAACCCGGAATACCAGAAGCTCATTCAGGCCTCTTTCACCAACGACAAGCGTGAGCGGCAATGGATCAAGACATCCAATTACATATATGGCGGCTATGCCACAGCCGGGTGGGGATCCTTCATGGACATCGTCTATCGGAACATCTCACTGGAGGAAGGTCTGAAGACGCTTGATCTGATGACCCAGGGCCAGATTCAGATTCAGGAGCAATCATGAGCGCACACGGCACAACCGCAGTCACGGATGGACGGGTCAAGCGTCGTCCGCTGGGACAGAAGTCCTTCTGGCATGCCTTCCCCTACATCGCCCCGCACATGGTGGTATTCGCCGTCTTCGGAGTCATCCCGATCTTCTTCGGCATCTACCTGGCCTTCACCAGGTGGAACCTGGTCGGTTCCCCAACCTGGGTCGGCCTGGACAACTTCAAGCTGATCTTCGACAAGTCCACCTACTTCTACTCCATCTTCTGGAGGGACATGTGGCACACGATCATCTTCGTGCTGATCAGCGTGCCCCTGACCATCGTCGTCCCCCTGTTGCTGGCCTGCGCCCTGCAGACCAAGCACCTGAAGGGAGTGGGGCTCTTCCAGGCCATCTTCTACGTGCCCGGGCTGATATCAGTGGCCGCAGGCGCTCTGGTCTGGCGGCTGGTCTTCAACTCCCAGTTCGGCCTGCTCAACACCACCTTCCGGTGGGACATCAACTGGCTGGGCAAGCAGCCCTGGGCCTGGATCGCCATCTTCGTCCTTAGCCTCTGGGGAGGCATCGGCGGCAACCTGATCATTTACCGGTCGGCCCTGTCCGGGGTAAGCCAGGATCTGTACGAGGCGGCCTCGGTGGACGGCGCCGGATCCATCCGGCAGTTCTTCAGCATCACCCTGCCAGCCATCAAGCTGCCGCTTTTCTATACGACCATCATGACCACGGGCGGCGCCTTCAACGTCTGGGGTCAGCCACAAATGCTGACCGGCGGCGGTCCTGCATACACTTCGCAGGTGCTGCTGATGGACATCAGGAACCTGGCCTTCCCGCAGGGGCCTTCGGCCGCTGGCATGGCCTCGGCAATGGCCCTGCTGCTGGGGATCATCCTCATGCTGATCTCCCTGGTGCAGATATTCTTCATGAACAAGGAGGACTGACGTGAGTTCGGCAACCCTTGATATGTCATCTCTGGGCAAGGGGCTCAAGGCTCCTGGCCCCAGCGCAACGGTTCCCGGCGGCGAGGACGTGCCCGAAAACCACCACAAAGTGTTCAAGCCTTCGCTGGTTGCCGTCTATGCGGTGCTGATCGTCTTGGCTGTAGTCTGGATCATTCCTGTGGTCTACACCATCACAACATCGTTCAAGTCGCCCCAGGAGTTCCTGAAGAACGCCTACAACTTCCTGCCTGCGCACTGGGTCACCGTCAACTATCTGACACTGCTGCAGGCCTCGGCCTCCTACCCTGTCTTCAACTGGCTGGGCAACTCGCTGATCATCTCGCTGTCGCACGGTATCCTGGCGGTCTGCGTGGTGGCCCTGGCTGGGTACGGCTACTCCCGCATCAACTTCAAGGGCAGGGACACGCTCTTCTTCGTCCTCCTGCTCATCTCGATGTTCCCGGGCGTGGTCAACATGATTCCCTCCTACCGCATCGTGGCCACTTTCGGCTGGATCAACTCATACTGGTCCTGCATCATCCCCGGCTTGGGGAACGTGGCCAACATCTTCCTGGTGCGCAACTTCATGAAGGGAATCCCCAAGGAGATCGACGAGGCCGCCGAGATTGACGGTGCCGGCGACTTCCGCATCTTCCGTAGCATCATGTTGCCCTCCATCCGCCCAATCCTGATCGTGATCTTCCTGTTCGCCTTCACTGGCGCCTGGAACGACTTCCTCTGGCCCACCCTGGTCTTCAATGACATCAAGAAGACCCCGGTCACGGCCGGCCTGCAGCTGCTGGGCAACCAGATGATGCAGTACAACCAGATGGGCACGCTTTGCGCGGCCACCTGCCTGGCCATCATCCCCACCCTGTTGCTCTTCGTGTTCGCCCAGCGCTACTTCCTGCAGTCGCTGAACATCACCTCGGGCCTCAAGGGCTGAATCAGGAAAGGCGGCAACAATGGCAAAGGAAAACCGCAGCGATCATCTGGCGAGCAAGGGCGTAGCTAGCAGAAGGACCGAGAAAATCATCCTCCTGGTGGCGGCAGCCATCAACGTGATCATGGCCTCGGTCACTATGTTCATCTACTCGCCTTGGTTCAAGGATGAGGGCTATGCCATCCTCGGCCGGGCCGGACGTCTGGCCGACGACATGGCCACAGTCAACGGCGCGGCCACCGTGGCCCAGTCCTACGGTTTTCTGCTGCTCATTCTTGGGGCGGTCTCCTTCATTGTGGCTCTGCGGGCCATGCGGCCCTCGACGATTATTCGGGGAGTGGAGTACTGGATGATCTTCTGCATGGTCTTTTCCTTGGCCACGGCAGATTGGCTTTCGCTGATCGCTTATGCCCTGGCCTTTGTCGCCTATGTGGCCAGGAACAAGACCATCCGCCGGATCTCGTCGGGTCGAAGGTGACCAGCCCCTGGGGCATGCGGCGCCCCTGATCGCTGCGCTTCCAATCCCTTCCCACTGTCCGCAGCCATCGGGCAATGGGAAGGGATTCTTGGTTTTGCAGCAGTCTTCTTCTGCGCGCCTGTTGACATGACCCATGGCCGGCTTCTATACTGAGTCGAAACGATTCGACATCTCGGGTGCATCGACGGAGATGGTCGGTACCCTGCAATCCGCCCGGAGTCGAAACCTTTCGACAAGTTGAATCGCAATAACTGGATGCAAGGATGCAAGGAAGTTAGGAGCCATCATGAAGATCAGAAGAGGGATCGGGGCGGCCTTGGCCCTGGCCATGTCGATCCTGCCGCTGGCGGCCTGCGGATCGGGAGGCGATGCTCCCCAGGAAGCCCATCCGTCCAGCATCAAGATCTGGTACTACGAGGAGCCCAGCAGCGGGCAGGCACGGGGCTGGCTGAGGGCTGCCGATATCTTTACCCGACAGACCGGCATCAAGGTGGACTTCGAGGTCAAGTCTTTCACTCAGATTGCCCAGAACGGCAGCCAGTTCCTCAACTCGGACGATGCCCCGGACGTCATGGAGTCCAATCGAGGCAACGGCTCGGCCGGGGTCCTGTCCACCCTGCAGCTGCTGACCGATCTGAAGCCCTATGTGCAGAAGTACGGCTGGGACAAGAAGGTGCGCGGCCAGGCGGCAGCAGTGGGCAAGTACGATAAGCGCGGCGTCATGGACGGGGATACCTGGTACGGGGTTTCCTCCTATGCGGAGATGCAGCGGGTCTACTACAACAAGGACCTTTTTGCCAAGTACAAGATCCCCATTCCGCGTACTTTCGACCAGTTCGTGGCTGCCCTCAAGGCCTTCAAGAGTCACGGGGTCACGCCCATAGCGGCCGATGCCCAGGAATACGGGGTGCTTTGGCTCTGGTGGCAGCTGGCCATGACCAAGGCCGATGCCCGCTTCGTCGACGACTGGCAGCTCTACAAGCATCCGGTCAACTGGCGCAGCAAGCCGCTGACCTTCGCCACCAACACCATCCGTGATTGGATCGACAAGGGATACATTTCCAAGAACGCCACCGGCATGAAGGCCGAGGACACGACCACGGCATTCATCAAGGGGACCTATCCCATCTACCAGACCGGCACCTGGAACCAGACCCGCTTCATGGAACAGGTGAAGGCCTTCGACTGGACGGCATCCATCTTCCCAGGGGCCAAGATGGTAGAAGGCTGCGCGGGCAACCTGCTGGTCATCCCGCAGAAATCCCGGCGTAAGGATGCTGCGGCCCGCTATATCAACGTGGTCCTGTCCAAGGAGGTTCAGAACTACATCGGCAACAAGGGCGGCGTGCCAGTGGCGGCCGATACGGACGCCATCACCAACCCCAAGAGCCGTGATCTGGTCGATGAATATACCAAAGCCTCGGACGCCAGCCGGATGAGCTATTATCCCGACTATCCTGCGCCCAACCTGACCGACGCCATGCCGGCCGCCTTCCAAGAGCTGGTCAACGGCACCAAGAGCCCCGACCAGGTTCTGGATACCCTGCATAAGAACTACGACGACGGCGTCGCCCAGCTCGATCTGGATGACGACTGAGCTGCGTCAATCCGCCAAGGAGAGTACAAGCATGTCTGACACACATAGCAGGAAGAAGGCGCAATCCCGCATCCCGGGCAGCGCGCCTTCGCGGTTCGTCCCTTATCTGATTCCCGGTCTGATAGGCATCGTGGCCATCGTCATCGTGCCCATCTTCTGGAACATCTACCTGAGCTTCACCCGCTGGAGGGGGGTGGGGCCGACCAAATGGGTGGGTCTGCGCAACTGGCGCCGCCTCATGGGCGACTCGACCTTCTGGGTCTCCTTCGGCCACACCCTCTGGATCATCGTGGCTATTGTCATCATTCCCACGGTCCTGGGCCTGCTGATCTCCTCGGCTCTGACCGACGTGATCCAGAAGAAGTTCGGCCCCCACACCTCCTCGACCCTGCGGGCACTCTACTACCTGCCCCAGGTTCTGCCTGTGGCCGTGGCCACCATCATCATGGGCTGGATCTTCCGGCCTGAAGACGGTGCGGTCAACGACCTGCTGACCAAGATCGGCCTGGGCGGCCTGGCCCACAACTGGCTGGGTTCGACCACAACGGCCCTGCCCATCCTCATGGTCATCCTGATCTGGATACAGCTGGGCTATCCCATCGTCATCTTCATGTCCGGACTGCAGCGGGTGGATCCCGAGCTCTACGAGGCGGCCAGCCTGGACGGGGCCAACTGGTGGCAGAAGTTCCGCGTCATCACCCTGCCCTCCATCATTCCTGAGCTGCTGGTGGTCATTCTCACCTCCACCATCGGCGCTCTGAAGACCTTCGCCCCGGTCTATCTGCTGACCAAGGGCGGGCCTGGCACCTCCACCATGGTTCCCTCCTACTACTCCTACAACCAGTTCTTCCAGGTGCAGCAGGTGGGCTACGGCGCCGCCATCTCGACATCCCTGACCGTGGTCATCGTCATCTTCTCCATCGTCTTCACCATCGTGCAGAAGCGCGTGCAAAAGAGCATCGCCTGAGGAAGGCTAGGAAGCACATCATGAATAATCAAGCCACACTGCAAGCCGACACCGGGGTGTCCGCCCGGCACGCCCATAGAATCCGCACCTGGGGGGACTGGGCCGGTCTGATCCTGCTGGTCGCCGGAGCCGTAATCATGCTCTTCCCCCTGCTGATTCTGGTCCTGAACGCCTTCAAGACCACGGCAGACTACAACGCCACGGGCCCCCTGTCCGTGCCCGCCCACTTCAGCATGGACGGCATCATCTCCTTCTGGAACAAGAGCAATTTCCCGCTCAAGCTGGGCAACTCCCTGCTGATCTCCCTGGTGGTTGCCGTGGTCGGAGTTCTGCTTTCGGTCCTCAACTCCTTCGCCTTGGGCATCGGCAGGGTCAAGGGCAACACGGTCATCCTCCTGTTCATCATGCTGGCCAACATGGTCCCCCAGGAGGCCCTGCTCTACCCGCTCTACGTCATGTTCAAATGGATGGGCTTCTATAACTCGCAGTGGTCCATCATCATCATCTTCACCATCATCCAGAGCGCCTACGGCACCTACCTGCTCTCCTCGGTCTACGGGACCTTCCCCCAGGCCATCCTGGAGGCAGCCACCGTCGACGGGGCCTCGCGCTGGCAGATCCTGAGCAGGATCGTCCTGCCGGTGTCCTGGTCGACCATCAGCGTCCTCTTCGTCTTCTTCTTCATCTGGACCTGGAATGAGTACATGATCCCCATGGCCTTCCTGATGAGCGAGAAGACGCAGACCATCCCGCTGGCCCTGGCGACCATGCAGGGGCAGCACACCATGGCTGCCACAGACTTGGCCTCCGCCTCCCTGCTCAGCATCATTCCCACCATCATCTTCTTCATCTTTTTCCAGAGGAAGCTCTCGCAGGGGATAGTAGCGGGCGCTGTCAAGTAATCGCTGTTGCACAAGTACACTGAACATGGCCGCCCGCCGCAAGAAGGCGGAGGAGGGGAGCGAGCGGCCCGAATATGAAAGGCAACCACAACCATGGGTATGACCATGCCGAACATCACCAACGGTCTTGAGGCGCTGACCCGCCCATCCACGGACCGCACCCGCTGCATCAACGCCGAGAACCCTCGGGGGGGCAAGGGCAGTGCAGCTATGACGGCCAGCAATCTCGGTCCATCCAGAAAGGGGACCCCTTGCCTCAAGAACATTCCTCCTGGGCAGGACATGGTTCTGGCCGACCTGTCCGGTGCAGGCGAAATCCGCCATATCTGGATGACTGTGACCGATGCCACCTCGCCCACCGGGCCCAACGTCCTGCGCAATCTGATCCTGGAATGCTACTGGGATGGCGAACAGACACCCTCCGTCTGCGTGCCTCTGGGCGACTTCTTCTGCTGCGGCCATGCCCAAGCCTGCAGGGTGGAGTCTGTGCCTGTGGCCGTCTACCCGCGCCAGGGTTTCAACTGCTACTGGCCCATGCCCTTCCACGACGGGGCCCGGATTGTCCTGTGCAACCGGCACAACGAACCCATTGAGGCCTTCTTCTACCAGATTGACTATGTGGAGAAGGACGAGCTGCCCGAGGAGGTCATGACCTTCCATGCCCAGTGGCGCCGTCAGCGGGTCACCGAACTGGGTCAGGACTACGTGATCCTGGATGGGGTGCATGGCCGGGGCTCCTACGTGGGCACTTATCTGGCTCTGACCGCTCTGGAGAGCCGCTGGTGGGGCGAAGGCGAGGTCAAGGTCTATCTGGACGGGGACAAGGACTATCCCACCTGGTGCTCCACGGGCAGCGAGGACTACTTCGGCGGTGCCTGGAGCTTTGCCGGGCAGGATCCGGATGGTCGCATGCGCGAGGTCACCTACAGCGGGGCCTATATGGGATTTCCCTTCCGCTCCAGGCAGTTGGACAACCGCGAATCCCAGTACTGGGATGCTGACACCCCGGTGACCAGGGGGTTCTACCGTTGGCACATTCCCGACCCCATCATTTTCAACAGTGACATCAGGGTGACCCTGCAACAGATAGGCGTGGATGAGCAGGGCTACTTCGAGCGTCAGGACGACCTGGCCAGCGTGGCCTATTGGTATCAGCAGGAGCCCCACCGGCCCTTCCCGCACAATGTGCTGGAGACGGGTGAGCGGGACCGTCGTCCCCGCTGAGCAGCTCTGGGGAACTCCTGCTTCTACCGGCTGATGGAGGCGCGGTCGATCAGCCTGGGGCGTTCCAGTTGGACTCGACCGGCCAGGGAAGCCCCCTCCTCCACAGCTTGGGTCAGCAGATCTGCAGCCTTGGCACATAGTGAGCGGGGGGTAAGTGGCATCTCAGATATGCCCTGAAGCTCAAGAGTAGGGCTGACCTTGCCTGCGGCGCAGGACAGAACGGCCACGTCATCGGGAATGCTCACGCCGTCCGAGCGCATGCGGACCACCACGGTGTCCAGCAGGGAGGGGCGAATCTGTCCGATCAGGCCATCAATGCGGCCGTGATGGATGATGTCCAGCACCTGCTGGGTGTAGGCCAAATCGCTGCCGGTAGGTCCCGGCTGAAGCTGCAGATCCATTCCCAGGCGGCGGGCCCAGGTCTTGAGACTGTGTAGGAGGATGAGACGGAAACCGGACCCGCGCTGGTATTCGCCTTCGAGATCCTCCAAAAAGAGCAGGCGTTTGCGTCCCGCTCGGGCCATGGCTTCCACCGCCATGCGGCCCATCAGATCAAAATCCAAATCCACACAGGCGCAGGCTGTGTGCTGCCGAGGCACTCCCAGGGCCACGCAGGGGCGTCCGTATGAGGCGGCCTGGGCGGCGCGGATGTCATCGTCCACCAGATCCATCAGGACCACCCCGTCGGCCAGATTGCTACGGGTGACCCGCCGAATATCTTCGACGCCGTTTTCAGCGGTCAGCAGCAGGGAATCATAGCCGCGAGCGTGCTCGCAACTGGCCATCTCGATGAAGTAATCCGCGTAGGAGGCCCGGTTCTGCCCGGGGCGCAGGGGGGCGCTGAGGGCGACGATCTGATTGCGCTTGGCCCGCAGCATCCGGGCGCCGGCATCCGCGGCGTAGTCCAGTTCGTCGGCGGCCTGCATGATCCGCTGGTAGGTTTCCGGAGAGACGGGACGTTTGCCGGAGAAGGCATAGGATACTGTGCTGACCGAGACCCCGGCCCTTCTGGCGACGTCGCGTATGTCGGACATGGGTTCAGCGGCTCAGGTCCCAAGTGCTGCCAGCTGGTGTGTCCGCCACGGCCACGCCGGCAGCCGTCAGCTGGCTCCGGATGGCATCAGCACGGGCGAAGTCATGATCCTTTCGCGCCTGTTCGCGTTCCTGCAACTGCTGGCCTACCAAGGCATCCAGGGTGTTCATGGCCCGATTGTCACGGTCGGCTGCAGCCTTGGCCCAGTGGGGGTCGAGTGGATCAAGTCCGAAGACGTCCAGCATGGCTCTGACCTGAAGCAGGGCATTGGCCAGCCACTTCCGGCCCAGCGTTTCAGAATTGGCATCCATCGCCGCGTTGGCTTGACGGATCAGTGCATAGAGGGCAGCCAGACCGCCTGAAACGTTGATGTCGTCATTCATGGCCTGCACAAAGTCCTCTGGCAGATCATCCGCGCTCAGCCCCGCCACGCGGGCACGCTCCGGCTGCGCTCCTAGGATCCGCCCGGCCCGGTCCACGAAGTTACGGATGCGCTCGTAGGCGCCTTCGGCCTCCTGCAGGGACTGGTCGGACCATTCCAGCATGGACCGGTACTGCACCGAGACCAAGGCGTAGCGCACCACCCAGGCTGGACGCTGCGACAGCACCTGGTCTACTGACAGCCCGTTGCCCAGGGACTTGCTCATCTTCTCGCCCTTCTGAGTCACCCAGGCCGTGTGCATCCATCGATGGGCGAACCCCCAGCCTGCCGCGTGCGACTGGGCCATCTCGTTCTCGTGATGGGGGAAGCGCAGGTCCAGTCCGCCTCCGTGGATGTCAAAATCCGCACCCAGATAGCGGTGGCTCATGGCCGAGCACTCCAGATGCCAGCCCGGCCGACCTGTGCCGAAGGGGGTTTGCCAGCGAGCCGTGGGCGGATCGGTGGGCTTGGGCGCCTTCCAAAGTGCGAAGTCGCGGGGGTCGCGCTTGCCGGGTTCCTCATCGGTGTCGGCATTCTGACCATCGGTGTCGATGCTGGGCCCCAGTCGGTCGTTGGCGGCGGCCTGCTCGTCAGCGGGCTGGGTACCGGTCTGCTGGTGGGTCAGGGCACCATACTCAGGCCAAGAGGCCACGTCGAAGTAGACGTTGCCTGATGGGCGGCCGTGCTCGTCGGGCACCACATAAGCGTGGCCACGGTCGATGATGCGCTGAATCAGATCGATCATCTGGGGGATATGCCCGGTGGCCCTGGGCTCGTACGTGGGCGGCAGGACTCCCATGGTCTCGTAGGCATGAGTGAATTCGCGCTCGTAGATGTAAGCCCGCTCCCACCAGCGCTGGCCGTTGGCCGCTGCCTTGGTCAGGATTTTGTCGTCGATGTCAGTCACGTTCCGGATCAGGGTCACCCGGTACCCCAATTTGAGCAGCCAGCGGCGGATTATGTCGAAGGCTAGCGTGGTCCTGATATGGCCAATGTGGGGTGAGCTCTGCACCGTGGCCCCGCACACGTAGATGCCGACCTTGCCCGGTTCAATGGGTCTGAAGGGAGTCACCTGGTGATCAGCCGTGTCATACAGACGCAGACCAGCTGCGGCCAGGCTGACTGAATCCTTGCAATCATGCGGTTGCGAACTCGTATCCATATCCTTGAGCCTACCAAGGCTTGCTGACTGTCCAAGGGGAAATGCCGAGCCTGTGAACCCGGTCCGACGGCATGTGTGCAAGAATGGAATCATGGCGAAACCTAGGGTGCTGGTGCTTCAGCATGTGGATTGGGAAAAGCCGGGTTGCATTCTCGACAATCTTCAGGAGTGCGGGCTGGACACCGAGATCACCAATATCGTGGACGAGAAAAAGCCCGAGCTGCCGCGCTCGCGCGAGTTGGCAGGACTGGTTATCATGGGCGGGCCCATGTCGGCTGACGATTATGAGCATCACCCCGGACTCAAGGCGGAGACCAAGCTTGCCAAGGCGGCGATGGCTGCCAACAAGCCCATTCTGGGGATTTGCCTGGGTCATCAGATTCTGGCGCGGGCCCTGGGAAGCACCCTGATGAGGAACCAGGTTCCGGAATACGGTATGGGCCCGATCCGCTGGGTGGGGCAGGACGACGACGTGGCCATGTGGAGCAAGAACACTGATGTGCTGCACTGGCATGCCGACCAGGTCACCCTGCCGCCGGGTGCCAAGCTCCTGGCCCGCTCCCAGGCAACAAAGGTTCAGGCTTTTCGGCTCGGATCAGCCTTGGGCCTGCAATTCCACCTGGAGGTGACGGCGCCCATCTTCGAGGAGTGGATGCAGGTGCCGAGCATGGTCGGCACGATGAAGAAGTCCAAGATCGCTAAAATGCGTGACGATTTTATGAAAGGGTTGCCACAGATGCAACCCTTGGCCGACGCAATCTTCTCTGCCTTTGCGGCCAAGTGCTCGACCCAGGCCGCTCAGCTGGCTGCCGCCTGAGGCTACTCCAGCTCTTCCCCGATGGTCAGCCACTCCTCCTCAAGCTGGTCCGACTGCCCGGTCAGATCCTTGAGTTTGCTGTTGAGTTCGTTGAGGCCCTGGTAGTCGCCGGGGTCGTGTTCAGCCATCTGCCGTTCAAGGTCCTTGCGCCGATCGGCCAGCTTGGCCAGCTTGCGTTCGATGGCAGAGGCCTGCTTGCTCAGATTTCGTCTGGCGACACGTTCGGCCTTGGCCTGATCGGGATCCTCGGCCTCCTTGGCCGATGTCCGGCCCGGTGCATCCGCAGCTTCCCGATCGGCCGACTCAACCATATCCAGGTAGTCCTGGACGCCGCCGGGCAGGTGAACCACCTTGCCGTTGATCAGCGCAAACTGCTGGTCGGTCACCCGCTCCAGCAGGTAGCGGTCGTGGGAGACCACGATCAGGGTGCCCGGCCATGAGTCCAGCATGTCTTCCATGACGGCCAGCATGTCGGTATCCAGATCGTTGCCAGGCTCGTCCATGACCAGCACGTTGGGCTCGTCCAGCAGGATGAGCAGGAGCTGCATGCGGCGCTTCTGCCCGCCAGACAGGTCGCCGATCCTGGTCATCAGCTGGGAGCTTTCAAAGCCCAAGCGCTCCATCAATTGGCTGGGTGACACCTCCTTACCCTCCACCAGATAGGTAGGCTTGTAGCGGCTGAGGACCTCCTTGATCCGATAGCGGTCCAGTTTCTCCAGTTCGTCCAGACGTTGGGTCAGCACTGCAAAGCGGACAGTCTTGCCTACCTTGACGTGCCCCGCCGTGGGAGCCACACTGCCGTCAATCAGACCCAGCAGAGTGGACTTGCCGGCTCCGTTGGCGCCTACGATGCCGAACCGGTCGCCGGGGCCGATCAGCCAGGTCACGTCGTCCAGGACCTTGTGACCGCTGATGGTGAGGGTGTCGGCCGCTGCGGTGCCCGGGCGGTCCTTGCCGGGATCGGCGGCCACGGTCACTGATCCCATCAGAGGGCGCTGGGCATGAGGGGAGGGGACCCTGTCATCCTTGCCTCCTTCGATATCGGAGTCGGCCTCTGGATAGATCTTGGTCACGTCGACCAGGTCCACCACCTGTTTGCCCAAGCGGGAGGTGGCCATCCGCTTGAGTTCCAGGCTGTTGCGCATGGGCGGCACGTCGGCAATCAGCTCCCGGGCGGCCTTGACGTGGAACTTCTGCTTGGTCGAACGGGCCCGGGCGCCCCGGGTCAGCCAGGCCAGTTCCTTGCGGGTCAGGTTGCGGCGCTTGGTCTCGGCCAGATCAGCCCGGCGTTCGCGTTCCACCCGTTGAAGCATGTAGGCGCTGTAGCCGCCCTCGAAGGGGTCGATGGTTCCGTCGTGCACCTCCCACATGGAGGTGCAGACCTCGTCCAGGAACCAGCGGTCGTGGGTGACCAGCAGGAGGGCTCCGGAATTCTTGGCCCAGCGGTTCTTCAGATGCTCGGCCAGCCAGTGGATGGTGAGCAGGTCCAGATGATTGGTCGGCTCATCCAGGGCCAGGATGTCCCAATCCCGAAGCAGCAGCCGGGCCAAGTCCACCCTGCGGCGCTGACCGCCGGACAATGTGCCTACCTTGGCTTCCAGCTCCATGCCGCCCAGAAGGGATTCGACGATTTCGCGCGATCTGGGATCGGCAGCCCACTCGTAGTCTTGCCGATCCTCCAAGGCCGCCCTGCGGACCGTGTCCTCGTCCTTCAGGGGATCGCGCTGGTCCAGCATGCCGAAGGTGAGACCATTGCGCATGGTCACCCGTCCCTGATCGGGTTCCTGGGTGCCCTTCAGAAGGTGCAGCAGGGTGGACTTCCCGTCGCCGTTTCGGCCCACGATGCCGATCCGGTCCCCCTCGAAGATGCCCTGGGTCACATCCGTGAAGATGGTTTTTGTGGCAAAGGACAGGGCGACGTGTTCCAGACCGAGATCATAGATGGGCATGATTCACCAATCTACCGCCTGCCTTGGATGGGAGCCCTGAGGATCAGCGGTCGGTGATCTGTGAGCTCAGCACCCTCTCGCTCAGCGCCCGAGGGCCTCGCATGACGGCTACAGCGCCCGACCGGACCAGCTCGATGATGCCGAAGGGCCGCAGCAGACGCAGCAGGGCCTCCAGTTTGCCTTCGGCCCCAGTGGCCTCGATGGTCAGTGACTCGGGGTGCACGTCGACAACACGCACGCGGAAGAGTTTGACGATCTCCAGCACATCGGAGCGGTTGCGTTCGTTGGCTTTGACCTTGATCATGACCAGCTCGCGCTCCACGGCCTCGTCGCCCTTGAGCTCGACGATCTTGAGCACGTGCAGCAGCTTGTTGAGCTGTTTGATGATCTGCTCCAGGGGGACGGCCTCCACGTCTGCAGTGACCGTGATCCGAGAGATGTCGCCCCGCTCGGTGGACGAGACGGACAGGGAGTTGATGTTGAAGGCGCGCCGGGCGAACAGGCCGGCCACCCTGGCCAGGACGCCGGGGCGGTTCTCAACCAGGACGGAAAGGGTGTGCCGCTCGGAGCCGGGCTTGGATGCTGGATAATTGGCCATGTGGTGCCCCTTTCCTACTTGTTCATGCGACCGGCGGCATCGTTGGCCATGGCTGCCCGGTCGGCTCCGGTCTGCTGGTGCGGCTCGGGCTGCTCCTGTTCCGGACGGATGCCGGCCAGGGGCTGCACGCCCGGCTTGTAGATGATGGTGTCGTTGGAGGCGCCTGCCGGGACCATGGGCCATACCATGGCATCCTTCCAGACGCGGAAGTCGATCAGGACCGGCCGGTCGGTCACTGCGTTGGCCTTATCAATGGCTTCCAGGGCCTGCTCCTGGGTAAAGGCCCGCAGTCCCAGGCAGCCATAGGCCTCGGCCAGCTTGACGAAGTCGGGGATGCCGTTGCCGTCTGTGGGCTTGTCGCCGCCGTCCTCCAAGTCGGTCTGGGAGTAGTGGCTGCCATAAAAGAGGGTCTGCCACTGACGGACCATGCCGTAGACCGAGTTGTTGAGTATGGCGATGCGGATGGGCAGTCCCGCCTGCTGAGCTGTGGCCAGCTCCTCGGAGGTCATCTGGAAGGAGCCGTCCCCGTCAACCAGCCAGACAGGCCGTGGATCCTCCTGTTCCCTGGTACCAATGGCTGTGCCGATGGCGGCGGGCAGACCGTAGCCCATGGTCCCCAGTCCGCAGGAGGAGACCCAGGAGCGGGTGCGTTCGAAGTCGATGAACTGGCTGGCCCACATCTGGTGTTGACCTACGCCGGATACCCAGATGGTATTCGGATCGGCCTTGTTGCTCAGGGTCTGGACCACCCACTGGGGAGCCAGCGTGCCGTCCGGGCTGGGCTCAAAGGTGGTGGGATAGTCGTGCCGCCAGCCGTCGATCAGCCGCCACCAGGGCTTGAGGTCGGGCTTGCCCCAAGTGCGCTGGGACGCTTTGAGCGCCGGAATCAGGTCGTCCAGCACCTGGCCCACGTCCCCGACGATGGGTACGTCTGCCTGCCGGTTCTTCCCGATTTCGGCCGGGTCGATGTCGATGTGGATGACCCTGGCCACTGGGGCGAAGTCCTCCAGGCTGCCGGTCACCCGGTCGTCGAAGCGTGTGCCCACGGCCACCAGCAGGTCGGAGTGCTGGATGGCTCCGTTGGCGGCCACCGTGCCGTGCATGCCGGGCATTCCCAGAACGGCTGGATCGGAGTCGGGCACGATGCCTCGTGCTGGCAGGGTGGTGACCATGGGGGCACCGGTAGCTCGAACGAGTTCCTGGATCTGCCGGCGAGCGTCTGATCGGACTGCGCCGCCGCCCACATAGAGGACTGGTCTGTGCGACTGGACCAGGAGTCGGGCGGCATCATCCAGGACGTGCCCGTGCGCCCGCGTCACCGGGTTGTAGCCGGGCAGAATCATCTCCTGGGGCCAGGAGTAGAGCATTTTGCCGTTCTGGGCCGTCTTGCTCAGGTCCACTACTACAGGGCCGGGCCTTCCCGAGCGGGCGATGTGGTAGGCCTCGGTCATGACCCGGGGAATGTCCTGGGCTTTGGTCACCAGATAGGAGTGTTTGGCCACCGGGTAGGTGATGCCCACGATGTCGGCCTCCTGAAAGGCATCGGTGCCAATGGAGTCCACACCCACCTGGCCGGTCACCACTACCAGGGGCACCGAGTCCATCATGGCATCAGCTATGGGGGTGACCATGTTTGTGGCCCCGGGGCCCGAGGTCACCAGACAGACCCCCACCTTGCCCGTGGAGACGGCATAGCCCTCGGCTGCGTGCCCGGCGGCCTGCTCGTGGCGGGTCAGCGTGAAGTTGAAACGCACCTGCTCGTCGATGGCGTCGTAGGTGGGCAGGATGGCCCCTCCTGGAACGCCGAAGACCTGCGTGACCCCTAGATCCTCCAGGGACCGAATCAGCGCCTGAGCTCCCGTCATGGGCTCGCCCTGGGCGGGAACATCCTTGTCGTCGGGGCCCCAGTTCCTGGGTACCGAACTGAATGCTTGCAGAGGTGTCGGCAGACTCATGTTTCCTCTCGACCTCCAGACTGCGCGCCGACCTGCGGCCGTGCATGTCGAAATATGAACCTGTCGGAGCGTCGGCGGTGTGGGCGGACGAATCCCGATCAGGAGGAGGCGCCTATGCCGTTCGTGACGGCATGCCTCCAGGTTATCCCCATAGTCTAAACAGGGGTCTGGTCGGGGCGTTGGCGCAGTACCGCATGCCGGAATTTCGGATGGATCCTCAGGAGGGTTGCTCGGCGCGCAGGGTCGCAAGCAGATCCCGGTCGTCCAGCCGCTTCCACCCCTGGGCGGCGGCAGCCAGCTGGGCCTTCCGCTTGCTGCTGGCCTGGCCCTTTCCGATCACGGTCCCGCCGTCCTCCAGGCGCAGCTCGGCGGTGAAAACCTGGGCGTATTCCGGTCCGGAGACCGCCATGGCGTACCGCGGTTCGCCCAAGCCCAGCTTGTGGGCCTTGACGGTGATCGAGGTCTTCCAATCCAGAGCCGGCCCTTCGGTGGCTACCTCGGCCAAGGTGTCGTCAAGAAGGGTATGGACGGTGGTCCTGGCCCCCTCGATGCCGTGCTCCACAAAGACCGATCCGATCAACGATTCGACGGTGTCGCAGAGTATGGAGTCCTTGTCGGCCCCGCCGTTTTCGCTCTCGCCCCTGCCCAGAAGAATATACTGCCCAAGGTGCAGCTTCTCCCGGGCGATGGCCGACAGGGCCTCCTCGGAGACCGCCTTGGCCCGCATCTTGGCCAGCTGGCCCTCGGTCATGTCCGGGTGAACCTTGTATAGGGTCTCCGTGGCTACCAGTTCCAGAACCGCGTCGCCCAAGAACTCCAACCGTTCATTGTTGGGCATGCCCGGGTGCTCATGGGCGAAGGAACGATGGGTCAGGGCGTGCACCAGCAGCTCCGGGCTGATCCTGCCGCCCAGGGCCTGGAAGAGCTCCTCAGCAGCCTGGTTGCCGGAATCCTCTTGCTCCTGTTCCTCCTGCCGCATGTGGTCTTCCTGATCCTTCCTGGAGCGCCCTGTCTGCATGGCCCCTTCTCGCTTTCTCGGACTTGCCGTCTGATGATATGGAAAAACCCCGCCACCCGTCGATGGCCGGGGTTCTCTCATTGCGTGTCGATCGCCGATTGGCTCACTTGCTGAACTGCGGACGAATGGCGTCGCGGTAGACGCGCCCGCGGTACATGCCGCAGCTGGGGCATGCCATGTGCGGCAGCGCAGGAGCTCCGCAATTGGGGCAGGTCACCGTAGCGGCGGCCTGGGTCTTCCAGTTGGCGCGCCGTGAATGGGTGTTGGCGCGCGAAGTCTTGTATTTTGGCAGTGCCATATTGTCCTCTGTTTCGATCGAATACTTCGAGCTTAAGCGTAGAGCAGTCTATCGCAACCTCCGGTCATTCGCCAGCTTGGCCGTCGCTGCCGGGGTTCTCCTCCTGCTCAAGACGCTGCTTCAGCCCCTCCAGGGCCGCCCAGCGGTCGTCCATCATCTGGTGGTGGTGGTCAGGGTGGTCATTAAGATCCATGCCACACTGGGGGCACAGGCCTCGGCAGTCGGGTCGGCATAGGGGCTGCAGGGGCAGGGCCTCCACCAGGGCGTCACGCAGCAGGGCTTCCAGATCCATAAAGGCGCCCGCGCCGGCCAGGGGATAGGTCTGGCCGCTGGCCTCCTCCTGTTCGGCCAGGATCTCCTCCTTGCCATGGGTCGGCTCCGGTTCGGGTTCCTTGTAAGGGTAGAAGACCACCGGATCGTCCTGGATGCTGGTGTCCACAGGCCTCAGGCAGCGAGTGCATTCGGTCTTCAGCGGTACGCTGATGTGGGCCTGCAACAAGAGTCCATCCACCAAGGAGTCGATGTCACCCTCCACATGCACGGGTGTTCCTGCCGGTATACCCACTACCTGGTCGCCGATGCCCTCCGGAGCTGGAAAATCGCGGTTCACTCGGGTGCTCTGCCCTGCCCGCGTCGACACCTGGGCAACTGAAACCGCCCAGGGGGAATCCTCCGGTCTGCTCATCCCTGCGTCTCCTTTCCCCGGTCCGAGACCGACGCGTTCATGCTACGCGCTGCCTCCTGCTCACGCTGGTGGAGAACCTCCAGGCCGGCACGCACATCCTGACTCATCTTGCCCAGCTGGGTGTCGAGCTCGCCCATGACCTGGGCGGCATACCCATCGGCCCCCTGGACCAGACGGTCTGCCTGGGCCTGGGCCGTGTCGATGATGGTCTGGGCCTTCTGCCGGGCTATGGCCACCACATTCTCCTGACCAGCCAGGAAGCGGGCCTGCTCGCCAGCCTCCTTGACGATGTCTGCAGCTCGACTCTGGGCGTCGGATACGGTGGCGTTGGCCTGAGTCTGTGCCGTGTTCAGCCGGCGTTCCGCCTCTCTCATGAGCGCCGAGGCCCGCTCCAGCTGCACTGGCAGCATCTTCTTGAGCTCGTTGAGATCGTCGGCCAGCTCGTCTCGGTCTACCTTGACCAGTCCCGGACTGAAAATGGGGGCCTTGGCCTCATCCAGCACGGCCTGGATCCGATCGATGATGTCATAGACGGTGGTGAATTCCGATCGGGGGTTCCCGCTCTCGCTTCGATCCTCCTGCAGGTCGGGCAGGTCCTTCATGTCGACTGCGGACCTGGGAGCGCTCGCTCTGGTCGAGTCGTCGATAGGCTTCTTATCGTCCCTCTCCTGGGTCTGCTCGTTCATCATTGGCTCTTTTCCGTGTGCGGTGTGTCCCTGTGCAAGGTGTCTATCAATGCATCCACGACGCTGTCAGGGACCATGCCGGTGATGTCCCCTCCATGTCTGGCCACGTCCTTGACGATGGTGCTGGAGATGTGCTCCCTTACCGGATCTGCTGGCAGGAAGAGCGTTTCCACCCCGGACAGCTTGCGATTGACCAGGGCCATGCCCAGCTCGGCCTCATAGTCCCCGTTCTGTCTCAGTCCCTTGACGATGACCGAGGCCCCCACCTTCCGGCAGTAGTCGGTGATCAGGCCATCGGTAGAGGCTACGGTGATGTTCGGGTATCCGTCCTCGTCCAGGGCCCGGCGGATCATGGCCACCCGCTTCTGTTCGCTAAACATGGGGGTCTTGGCGGCATTGACGGCCACGACCACGTGGACCGTCTCGAAGAAGCAGGCGCAACGTTCGATCACATCCATGTGGCCGGAGGTGACCGGATCATATGAGCCAGGGCATACAGCGATAGTCATGATTCTCAGCGTAGCGCGTCATAGGGAGCGAACGTGTAGCTCGCCGCCGTACCATGGATATCATGACTGCAAGCAAGAGCATTCGCATGGAGGATCCGGAGCGGGAGCAGAACCCCGACCAGGGCACTGGTACGGCCGTTCTGGACCGTCCGGACACCGAGACCGCCGAAAAGACCCGCCTGAACGACCAGGGCGATGCCGACCGGTTCGCCCACTACGTCTCCCGTGAGCGCATCGCCGAGTCCAAGCTGACCGGCCGGCCTGTCGTGGCTCTCTGCGGCAAGGTCTGGGTGCCCAAGCACGACCCCTCCCAGTACCCGGTCTGTCCGGACTGCAAGCGCATTTATGAACAGATGACCGGCGGCAGCCACTGAAGGCTACTGAGCGGCACAGGCTGCTTTAGGACTGCCTGTCCAAGGCGATCCGGTCGATGAGGTCTAGCTCCTCCTGGCTGAAGTCGGCGGATTCGACAGCCTTGAGATTGTCCATGATCTGCTCGGGCTTGGAGGCGCCGATGAGCACCGAGGTGACAGCCGGGTCCCTGAGCAGCCAGGCTAGAGCCATCTCTGCCAGACTCTGGCCGCGTTGACGGGCCAGGCCGTTCAGGTTCTGGATCTGCTTCAGTCGCTGAGGGGTCAGGGCGGACTCCTTGAGGAAGCGGCCGTCGGCCCGAATACGGCTGTCCTCGGGAATCCCCTGCAGGTAGCGGTCGGTCAGCAGCCCCTGGGCCAGCGGGCTGAAGGCGATCAGTCCCTTCTTCTCGTTCATTGTCGTCTGTTTGAGGCCGTTGCCTTCGATGGTCCTGTCCAAGATGGAATAGCGGTTTTGGTTGATGATGAAGGGGACGTGCATCTCGGTCAGGATGGCCGAGGCCCGTGCCATGGTCGGCCCGTCGTAGTTGGACAGTCCAAGGTAGAGGGCCTTGCCGCTGGTGACCGCCTGAGCCAGGGCGCCCATGGTCTCTTCTAGGGGCGTGTCCGGGTCGGGGCGGTGGTGGTAGAAGATGTCCACATAGTCAAGTCCCAGCCGTTTCAGGCTCTGGTCTAGCCCGGACAGCAGATGCTTGCGTGAGCCGAGGTCCCCGTAAGGGCCAGGCCACATTTCATAGCCGGCCTTGGTGGAGATGACCAGCTCCTGGCGATGGTGGCTGAAACATTTCTGCAGGATGATTCCCATGTTGCGCTCAGCGGCGCCCGGTCCAGGCCCGTAATTGTCAGCCAGGTCGAAGTGGGTGATGCCGTGGTCGAAGGCCGTCGTGCATAGTCCCTGCATACGGTCCAGGGGCGTGGTGTCGCCGAAGTTGTGCCAGCAGCCCAGGCAAATGGGCGGCAATTTCAGACCGCTGTCGCCGCAGCGCCGGTAGGTTGTGGAATCATATCGGCTTGGGTCGGGCTGATGGTTTTCGGATTGCGCGCCCATCAGATGCTCCTGACCAGAGTGGGCAGGACAGGCTCGCCTTTCATCAGGCTCAGGGCGTTGATGGGCAGCTCCTCAAGGGCCTTGGCCCGGTGCTCACGGGCGTCCAGGACGGCTTGCCCCCCATGGTGCCCTGGCATGCTCTGGCCATGGTCCACGTAGGTGACCAGCAGATCTCGCCAGTCCTGATCAGGCGTATAGGCCGACAAAGCCTGTTCGGCGCCCGAGATGACGTGCTCAGCGTCGGCCACCCCGTTGTGGTAGGAGCGGTAGGCCAGCTTGCGCCCCGGCACCGAGGCCTTGCCCACCGACTTCTTGGCCACGGCCTGCATGACTCCGTCGGAGTTCTCGCGCTCGGTCAGCTTGTAGACCATGGCGCAGGTGGGGGCCCCCGAACCGGTGACCAGCATGGTGCCCACCCCGTAGGAGTCCACTGGAGCGTTCTGCAGGGAGGCGATGGCGTACTCGTCCAGATCGTTGGTGACGGTGATGGTGGCCTTGGTGGCTCCCAGGGAATCCAGCTGGGCGCGGACCTGCTGGGCCAGCGAGCCTAGGTCTCCAGAGTCTATGCGGACCCCGCCCAGCTCTGGTCCGGCCACCTCGACGGCTGTCCTGACGGCCTCCTCGATGGAGTAGGTGTCGGTCAGCAGGGTGGTTCCCTTGCCCAGGGCTTGAATCTGCCCTTGGAAGGCCTCGCGTTCATTGTCATGAAGGAGGGTGAATGAGTGGGCTGCGGTTCCGATGGCCTTAAAGCCATATCGCTTGGCCGCCAGCAGGTTTGATGTCCCCTGGAATCCGCCGACTATGGCCGCTCTGGCCGCTGCCACGGCTGCATATTCGTTGGCACGGCGCGCGCCCATATCCATGCAGGGCCGGCCCTTGGCTGCGGTGACCATGCGGGAGGCCGCCGAGGCCACAGCCGAGTCGTAGTTGAGTATGGACAGGATCAGTGTCTCCAGGAGGGTGCACTCGCCGAAACTGCCTTCGACCTGCAGAATGGGGGAGTCGGGGAAGAATATCTCGCCCTCCCGATAGCCGCGGATAGTTCCGGTGAAGCGGAAGTGCTCCAGCCAGTCGATGGTGGTCTGGCTGACGATGCGACGGTCGGACAGGAAGCGAAGTTCATCCTCGCTGGGGTGGAAATCCGCCAGCGCGTCCAGAATCCGCCCAGTGCCTGCCACCACTCCGTAGCGGCGCCCTGCCGGCAGGTGTCTGGTATAGACCTCGAAGACGGATTGGCGTCCGGCCGTACCATCCTGCAAGGCTGCATCCAGCATGGTGTATTCGTACATATCGGTCATCAGAGCCGTAGAGGTTCCGGTGCCCTTGCTATTGTTTTCAGCGTTCATGCGTTCCCCTTTGTGGGTGAAAAAGCACTTGGTTGGCACCCAGTCTAATCCTCCGGCCACCTGGCTCGCCCTGCCCTCCCAAGGTGGGCTAAGCTGGTCCGCATGAGATTCGTCGTGGGCATCTACCGATTGCTGATCGCCTTTTTCTGCCTGGGCGGCACCTACGAGGCCTGGCTGCTGGGGATCGGCAACAAGTGGGTCTACTTTACCTTCCAGACCAATATCGCCCTAGGCCTGGTCATGCTCTGGGCCGGAGCGGCCACCCTGCTCAAGGGCGTCCAGCCTCCCGCCTGGCTTAAAGGCTGCCTGACGCTCTACATCGTCATCACCGGGCTGGTGGCCATCCTGGTTCTGGGGCTGAACAGCACGGACTACAAGCTGGTCCTGGGCATCCGGACCACATGGATGATTCACGTCATCAGCCCCATCCTGGCATCGGTGGACTTCCTCTTGTTCGACCCTCATCGTCGTTTCCATTGGCACAATGTGCTGACCTGGCTGATCTATTTCCCCTTCTATGTGGCTTTTGTACTGATCAGGGCCGCCATCTGGCCTCATTCGGGACCGCAGCCGGGCGGTAATCCCTACCCCTATGCCTTCTTGGACCTCGGACACTTGGGATGGGCCCAGCTGTTGGTCAACCTGGCTGAGTACCTGGTCGTTTTCTTCGCCCTGTCGCTGGTCATCTTCCTGATTGATCGCATCCTGCCGGCCAAGACACCGCTGACCATTGATCGGTAGACGGCTGACGGAATAATAGGGACCAGACCAGGGGAGCCTGGGCGGAACAGGAAAGGATCATCACTGATGGTTGCTATCAAGGACATGCTCCAGGAAGGTGCCGTGTTGCGGCCTGACGGCAGGGCGGCTGATGAGTTGCGACCGGTCGTCATCACCCGGCATTGGACGGATGCCCCCGAGGGATCGGTGCTGATTGAGTGCGGCAAGACCCGGGTCATGTGCACGGCCTCCTTCACGCCGACGCTGCCCCGTTGGCGCAAGGACTCCGGACTGGGCTGGGTCACGGCCGAGTACGCCATGCTTCCCAGAGCCACCAGCGACAGGACTGCACGGGAATCGGTCCGCGGAAAGGTCGGTGGACGCACCCAGGAGATCAGCCGGCTGATAGGGCGTTGTCTGCGCGGCGTAGTGGACATGAAGGCCTTGGGCGAAAACCAGATCCAGCTTGACTGCGACGTGCTTCAGGCCGACGGCGGCACCCGTACGGCCTCCGTCACCGGCGCCTACGTGGCCATGGTCGATGCCCTCCGATGGGCCCAGGACCATCATCACATCCGCAGCGCCGACAAGGCGACCAAGGATTGCGTCTCGGCCGTCTCGGTGGGCATCATCGATGGCAACCCCATGCTTGATCTTCCCTATCTGGAGGACAGCCGGGCCATGACCGATATGAACGTGTCGATGACCGGCTCCGGCGATTTCATAGAGATACAGGGAACGGCGGAGCATCGCCCCTTCAGCCGTCAGGAGCTCGGCCTCTTGCTGGACCTGGCATCCAAGGGGAACAGGGAGCTTCAGGCCGCTCAGCACGAGGCTCTGGCATCTGACTGACGCTTAGGGCAGGTATTTCAGCGAGGAGAATCTGTATGGGGCAGGCCAGAAAAGTGGTTGTGGCCACGCACAACGAGGGCAAAATGCGTGAGCTTCGTAGTATACTCAACGGTTTCCTGCCCCATGAGGGGCAGAGGATCGAGCTGGTTTCGGCCGGCCAGTTGGGCCTGCCCGATCCGGTAGAGACCGGCACCACTTTTCAGCAGAATGCTCTCATCAAGGCTGGGCGGGCCGCTCGGGAATCCGGTCTGCCCGCGCTGGCGGACGACTCGGGGCTGGTCGTTGATGTGATGGGCGCGGCCCCGGGAATCCTTTCGGCAAGGTGGAGCGGCCGCCACGGCGACGACCAAGCCAACTTGGAGCTCTTGCTGAACCAGCTGAACGACATTCCTGACGGTCACAGGGGAGGGCGGTTTGTCTGCGTTGCCGCCCTAGTCGTTCCTGATGTGCCAGGGTACGCCGTCCGTGGGTCTCAGGTGACCAGGACCGGCGAGATGCCCGGAAGCATCATCCGTCAGGCACGAGGGGAAAACGGGTTTGGCTACGATCCGATCTTCGTGCCCCGTGACCAGCCTCGGCGCGCCAGCGACCAGGAGCCTCTGACCTCGGCGGAAATGACCTCGGATGAAAAGAACGCCATTTCGCACAGGGGCAAGGCCTTGGCGGCCATCATGCCGATTCTCGTCAGCTGGGTGCTGGGCGACGGCCGCGTTAGAGGCTGATAAATCCTTATAGATTCCATACGGTGAACGGTCGCGAAGCATCGATGATCATGCCCTGAATGCCGGTTGTGCTTGAAGCTGGTAAAGTAAGCGCGAAGGTGCGATTCTTTTATCTCTGTGATAGAGTCGGCGGTATTAAGGGAAAGACTAAGAGCACAGTTGATCTGTTCTAGCACATGACTCTATCGGGATTTGGGGGTTTCGTATTGAAGCGATTGCAAGAACGGAACAATAGGGGATCACTGCGTGTGAGTCGTTCGGTCATCGCTGTTCTGGTGACCCTTCTGGCGGCACTGGCCATGGTTGTTCCGCTTGGGCTGAGCGCCTTGTCGGCCGGTCAGGCGAATGCCGTCGACGGGCAGGACGGGACGGCCAGCAGGAAGCCGCTGCTTTACAAGATGCTGGCTTATAACCAAAGGATTGATTCCTCCATTGATGAGCTGCGCATGGACTTCATCCTGCGCGTGAAGCACAACGAGTTCGACCCTTCCTGCGCCAAAGCTAACGGCGGCATCGATACCACGGGCTCTTGTAATCTATCTTTTATATACCCGTATGAAGGTTCCACTAATCCGCCGCATTATCGCCGAATAAAGTATCTGAACACCATAGCTTCAAAATCATCCACTGATCCGGCCTGGACCGGAGCCTATAATTGGGCCAAGAATCAGGATCAGTTTTTCACTGTCCATAAGATCATAAACTCAGGTCTATATGACTATTTGACCATTTCCGTTGAGGGTGATCTGAATCTTGGGGATACGGGTGACTCGTCAGCCCATAAAACGGGTGGTGTCGACGAGCCTCTGAACATTTATGCAATTGTAGGTCAGCAGATAGGAGCTTTGGGTTGCGGTGGTGATACATGGTCCTGGACCTCCAACATCGCTGCTGATGAGTGCTACTACTTTTATTCTGATATTAATATTAAGGCGCCGGATCGAACTTCTAATATCACCTCAGCTTTAACGGCTGAGGGCAGGGGCTTCAAGAAGTACATGAAAGACTGCTTGGGTAGTGGAGCTGATCTTCAGTGCAGCGGGCCGTGGTCTTATGTAGGCTGGGATAACAACCCAAATCTCTATAGTGGGGGTCAGCCGAATTGGGGCATGGTGACTGATTATGGTTTTCCTGCTTCTAACGGCATTAATGGCACTGCTCCTGGCGGAGCCCCGCCCAGGTCTTTCTTCGTGTACTGGCTGAATGTTCGCGGCGGCACTGATGTATGTTCGCAGACGAATTCGTATTATTACCAGTGGGTGGCTTTGAAGGATGGCCAGTGGGTGCCTGTTGATGAGCTGACTCCTGGGCCGGTTCTGGTGACGGGCCAGCAGCCGTCTCCCAATACGCTCACTGATTCGGGCGGGGCGACGTCCTCGGTCAATTCGTATTCGGCTTTTAATTTGCCTAAGCAGCAGAATAATCCGAATGAGTTGTTTGCGACTGATAAGGATGGCAATCCTATGCCTGCGCAGAATTCGGACGGTTCCATCAATTTCGGGG
>NZ_JAFNMM010000003.1:0-181511 GCF_026537335.1 Bifidobacterium sp. B4081
ATGTGGTCTTTGCCGGACCATGCTCGTCCATGATAAGCTCCCCCTCCTCACATGACACTTTGCCACCAGCTCCATTCTCCAACATGATCCTCATTGACCGGAGCATGACCTACACGCAGAAACGCTGCACGCTCGTTCATGAGCTCATCCACTGGCAGCACGCCGACAACACCAGGACAGGAGTCTAAGGTTCCCGCGTCGAACACCGCACCGGGAGGGAGACCGCGTTGAAGCTGGTCGACCCACTTGAATACCGGACTACAAAAAACATTTATGGAGGGAACTCCTACCAGATCGCCTGCGAACTTGACATCACCTTCCAAATAATACAAGACTACCGATGGCTACTCGATTCAAACACGACCATTCCAATCATTCACAGAACCATTAACCGAATAACAGGAGGGCATGTCCTCCTGATAGGCTGGCGGACACTCGCAGATGACTGGCAAAGCAAAGGAGATTGACTTATGAAGAAGGGCATCGCTGCTCTGGTCACCGTGGCGGCTTTGACGATGGGGCTGTCGGCCTGCGGAGGGAGCGGCTCGAACAGCGCCGACTCAAAGAAGGAACAGACCAGCTCCCAGGAGAAGACCGAGAAAAAGACGGAAGCCCCCAAGCCTGCAGACTTCACAGGCACGTGGAAGCAGGTGAACGGGGCCGACAAGGACCACTACCAGCAGGCCACCGTGGCAGCAGACAAGATCGATGTCAACTGGGTCAGCCCGGACTCCAGCAGCCTGTACTGGTCGGGCAGCTTCACTCCCCGACCGCCGCCGGCGACTATTCGTGGACCAGCCAAGGCGACAAGGAGAAGATGTCGTCAAGCCTGCTCGCCTCTCAGGACGCTACCAAGGACTTCAAGTACACGGACGGTGAGATCACTTACTCGTCCATCGCGGTGGGCACCACGACCACTGTCCATCTCAAGAAGCAATGACTCAGTTTTGCCAGGCCCCGTTTCGGCGGGGCTTTCTCATGCTGATCTGCGACCATGGTGTAGGCTCACCCGGTTCCCGTACTCTCTCATACCACGGTTGCTACTGTGGAAATCATGGAACCCGACAAGGACGACCACGCCACCATTGACCATAAGCGCAAGCAAAGGGTCGGGGTCACCAGTATCCTCCTCTTCAGCTATTACTTCCTTGTCACAGCCTGTCCATTCATCCTCATCGAGTCGCCCAACGACAACCTCAGCCTCCTGGCCATCTTCGGTGCCGTCCACCTGCTCGTAGTCATCCCTTTCTCGTTCGTGCTTGGCATGTGGACGGCAGGCCATTGGGCCAGGAGAGCACAAGACTTCGTCTATTACACCCTCAGCATCTTCACGGCAGTCGGAATCGTCGCCATCGTGGTGTTCTTTACCGATTACGATTTATTCAGCCAAATATGCTATTTCGCCTTATTCTCCATCCTCCTGTTCCTCGCCGGAGCAGGAGTCATCTGCTTATACCATTCTGCGAGAAACCGGAAGAAAAACAAAACGCACATCAGTAAATGAACCATGCCAGAACTCACACACCCGCTACCAGATGCCGATCGTCCGCACCACCATGCAGCAATTTGCGGCACCGCTCACTCAATATCGATCCTCCGTCATCGTTCGTTATCCCGCAGTAGAATATCTGCTCAGCTTGACCCTTGCTATTAGCGCCCTCGTTCTGTGCTATCGTACAAATCTTCCGCTCTCTGTTCCGCATTTAGTTAAGCCTGCGGTAGCGCACCCTGATATGGCTCTTCATCCGAAACACAGCCTCTTCCAAGGTATGAATGTCCTTCTGATAGGCTGACATAAGTCACAGAAGACGCACGGAAGGACTCTTCATGTCAAGTCCGGGCCAGACAAGGTTCTACCACTCTTACGATCCGCCGATGCCCAACCAGCTTGCGGGGCAGCCGCCGCAAACGCCAACCCGATCAAAAATCCGCCTTGCATCAGAGCTCAAGAAGTATAAGAAGCGCTCCAGGACACTTGCCATAACGACATGCATACCGGCCGTTACAACGCTCATATTCGGAGGCATAGTAGTCGCGGCAGAGGTGATCACGGTCAAAGATAACCACTGTGCTCTCTCCAAGGTTTACAACACCTGCAAAGACGCTGATGATAAAGACTCGTTAAGTCTGGGAGACCACAACAACACCCTTACCGTCGACGAGATAAATGGTTTAGACGCTTATGAGTGCGTTGCATCGACCCTGCCGATCCCGAAAGCCACACAAGCAAAAATTGGTGCCGCCAATGGTTTCTCGGGGACGCAAACCGACTCTTGGGATGGCTTCGAGGCAACCTGGCCATGCAACAAGAACAGCGGGCTGGATCTCGTGATCCAAAAGGATTGGCCCGATTCACAAGACGGCCATCGGCCCCGCTTCGGCGGGGTTTTGGTATGTCTTGGTGATAGTTTTGCACTAGTCACAGTTGACAGACCATGAGAGGGAAGACCATGACAGGACCGACAAGCGATGACTACGATCGTTATCGTCCGCAACAGGAGCAGCCCACGCAGTCCACGCAGCCAATGCAGACCTCACCTGAACCACCGACCCGGACGATGCCACCTGCGCAGGAACAGCCAGCGCAAGCCATGCCTTTGCGACAACCCAATCAGCGACTCAAACAGATACCTTTCCAAGTACTAGGGCAACAACCCATAGGAGGCACGGAACAGGAGACGGCAACAACGCCAGCACCAAACGGGGAAGTCCAAGTCGAACCGAGCAGAGAGAAAAGGGACAAGGGCAAGAAGAAAACATGGTACAAGCACCCCTGGGTATGGATCGTCGTGGCGGTCGTGCTCATCCTGGGGCTGGCTTTCGGGCAGGGCGGATTGAAAGACACATTAGCCCCAGCAAGCAACACATTAGCCCCAGCAAGCAACAAAAGCACCCAGCCTTCGAAGGAGATCTTCGATTTGCAGACACTGGTGGGAAAGAAATGGGATGAAGCCAGCCAAACCCTGACCGAACACCATTGGACTGCCCACGATTATATGGTGCAGACCGACGAAGGTAAGACCCCAGTCCTCGGAGAGAACTGGACCGTCGCCTCCGTTTCCGCTGACACGAAGCCAGTCATCAGCCTCAAACACGACAGCGCCCAAGCTGCACCTGACGCACCGAAGGCGGACTCAAGCGTGCCTCACGAATACTCTTTCGCCCTGGCCAAGGCAGACTACTACTCGCGTGTATTGCACTTGAGCAGACAAGGAATCTACGAAGAGCTCACCGACGAATACGGGTATAAGTTCTCTCCTGAGGCAGCCCAATATGCCACGGAACATCTCAAGGCGGACTATAATGCAAACGCGCTTGCCCATGCGAAATACTACCACAAGAAGATGCATATGACACCAGAAGCCATTCGTAAGCAGCTCACCAGCGAGAGCGGCGATCAGTTCACGCCCGACGAGGCGAATTACGCCATCCAGCATCTGAACGACTGACAGAACCGCATCAGGCCCCGCTTCGGCGGGGCTTTTACATAAGTGCGCCGAAATGGGCGTTTTCGGGGCTTATGCTCGATTATCGTTGGTATGGCAACGATAAGGTAATGACGCCACACCTGTCACGCCATGAAAGCCTCCGGATTGCACTTTACCGTACACATGGGGTTCTTTTGGTGGTCTGAGAAGGTATGAGACCCCCCGCAACCATTGTGGCTGTTGTTTTTTCGTGGCTGTGGAGCCTCAGAGGCTTGAAACCTGGACTGAACGATTATGAGTTCGGTGTTGCATGATTATAGCCTCAGACACCTTACCGTGGTGTAAACGGAAATCCATAGACGGATGGGCTGCTATTTATTGCTGTTGCTTCTTCTAATCACTCAGAAGCTACATTCCTAGCCAATGTGGTCTTTCTGATCTTTGAGTTGACGGACAACATTTAAACTCAATTAATGTCGAAACTGGGTTAGGAGTGGACAAATCAAAAAGAGGACATCTTTCTCATATGGGCTCTGTCCAAAGCCAGATAAAAGTTAAACACACAAAAATGGAAAGAGATAGCACAACGACATCTGCATCGGTGTCAGAGTGTCAGCAGGAACAATCATCATTCGAAGGATTCGGTGGATACCAAATCCTCATCAATTTCAAAATATAATTGGACAGTCTTACAATCGACAACTCGAAATCATTGTTCATACAGTGTTCTCAATACGAATGATTCAATTCCGGGTCTTGCAGCTTTTGTGTCTGTATGGCTTTCTCCTCGTTGGTGACCCATAGGGGAATGAACAGACTAAAGCGATCAGCATCTATGGCATACAGGTTCACTTTGATCGCTTGGCTGGATTGGCCCCCTGGCTTCTTTCGATTCGGACTTGATTTAGTGCATATTTGATCTCATTATCGCTTCTATTCACATCGAGAATTCTGTTAAGACAACCTTGTTAAGGGTTTTCTGTTTACTCGATATAACAGCACTAATTAATTCACCAATTCAATTCGCCAAAACGATGTCTATGAAAAGACAAACATCTAACCTTTGGAACCTACCCAAGTGCGCATGACAAAACCACGGAACAAACCATTTAGCCAGTCTACGCTTTTGATTCAGCTGCACTCTCCTCTGGCTTTTTTGCTTCCCTGCTCAGTACGGAATAGAGCCGGATTTCCGCGCCTGTCATTATAGCCCCTAACAGTATAGCAATGCAGTGAACATTTCCCCAACCACAACAGCCCAGTGGTATTGCTGCCCCCACACTTGCCTGATCAATAATGGAATCGGTACGAAAAATACTGACATGAAACCTTCGAGTGCTATATTCCTGCATCTGCGCACGGTCTTGTGGAATATGTCCTTCCCAACAGTCCTCAGCAAAAAACAAGCATCCCTTTTACACCTTTTATCGCATAGGTCCTATAAAAATAAGGATCAACAAATTCCCTGATACCCAGATTCCCGATATAATACCGACTCAGCAGTATAGCAAGCAATAAAGAAACACACACCAGTCAAAACTAAGGCGAAAAATACAATCGCGGCATCAGATAAATGATCCTTGGGATTCTCCTGGAAAAGCAGTAAAACTAGAAACTCCAGAAAGCGTAGGCCGATGGACCTGCTAGAAAGAGGCTTGCGAACAAACACCCCGGAGAAATGAAACTCCAACCGGGAAACACTCGGCTGTCACCATTCGGCCCAAGCATCCGACGAAAAATCTCATGCGCGATTTTCCTGTTGATAGCGTTCTCTATCAGATCGAGAGAGAATCAGTTAAAGTCGTTCCTGCTACTTTCAATCTCAGCTATTGCTGTCTCAGATCTCCTGATCAATCTCCACAGGTGGTATGTCGTGTCGATGAAGGAAGCCAACTCTCAACTTTCATCGGCATGATTACTGTGCCGACAGACACCGCCGAACCAGCAAACAATATAAGCGAAGATATACTATTTTCTATGGTCATCGTTAATCTCTTTGGAATGTAAGCAGTATCTATTGTAAGTAGATACCACGGTTTCATCCCGGATATGCCCACTCTTGTTATGCGTTCAGCCGGCTCTATCCGACGACTCCGTCGGTTTGTTAGTCGGTATTTCACCCCGCTTTAAATCGAATCGGACTAGGACCGTTCGGATTCTTCTTTGTTTCGGCTTACTGAACCCGCGAACATCGAGATACCAATGTCCAGGGGCCATTTTTCCTATCTGCGATTGGTCGCCATCCGTCCAGTCATCAACGCACCTCAGAGGCTCCGTTTGTGCTTCGGAAGAAGAAACGGCTCAAACTCCAAGTGACGGTTTCCATGAATTAGCACAATGCCAATCCGCGCTACCTGAGACGTCACCTCCGAACTACGCGAATAGGATACTTTCCCCTCATCACAGTCTTGTTAGCCAAAAGCAAAGGATGCCGGCTGGTTGTTCTCTTCATCAAACAGTGGTGGGGTTATCTGACGGTACAGAAGTCCATCAGAAGGCTCAATGATCGATTCGCCCGGCTCAAGCGTCGCTGTCGTCATGACTCAGGCCTCGAAGCTTGGAAGACTGCAACATTCTTTTCAATGAACTGTTGGGCTTCTTTCAAATTCGAAGTATCCTCGTCGGTACCAGTGAATCCACCCTGCGGGAAAATAAACACATTAAAGCCAGTACCAGCATTTGCACCCAGGTCTGAATCGATTCCACACTTACCACTTGTTCGGCCATTGGCCCACTCAGGAGACATCCCTCTCTCTTCTGTGGGGAATATGCCGGGAAGATGCAGCGATTCTTCACCAATGCCTTCCAGCAGTTTCAAAGCAACAGCAATTGCTAAGTCACTTATGGCAGGCTCATCCCCGTTATTCCAGTTTCTGTTAGTGAAGCAGTCTGAATAATACGGGACGCGCCAACCGAACCAGGTTCAATATGGAATCCTTATTCCTGGTATCTGCCAATGGTTCCAATTATTCTGAATCCGCATATCACATGTGATTCGCACCACTTCGGCTTTGCCGGGTGAATCCAGTGATTTCTTGATTTTAGATATATCTTCAAAATTATTAAAGTATCCTTTACAGACATTATCATTCGAAATCGCTTTGAGCCTGAAGCTCTTCTGTTCCACATCCACAATTAAGTGAACTGCCTGGACAACTTCTGTTGATGTTTCCTCTGTGTCGCAGATTCATTTAAAGGCTCCAACTGAAAATCAGCACCACGTTCGTATGCCTTCTTTGCGGCGGCATGCTGTTTCCCTGTGATGCTGATTGTCTCGTCTGCGGAGATTAATGTTATTCCGTCATCCTGATCAAGAGAACCGAATATATCGGTAATCGCCTTACCGATTTCAGCGGATTCGTCTATACCCTTGAAATCACCTTGATCGAAAGAACCGAGCCGTTTGGCCACATCAGCTCCGGATCTCCGCAACAGCTCCGTATGAATCTCGTTAGTGGCCGGGGGAACACTGGCCTCAACCACAACACAGCCTTTTTATGAATGACAACAGGATCGATATGGGCTGCTTCCTGTTTGGGGCTTTCCCTTATGGCGGTTTCCTGAATAGCCTCGGTGATCCTTTGAATCTCCGGAAGCGCGGAAACCGGGATGGGGCCATCGGTGAAACATTCACCTCTGAATTCAAGTCTCAGGAACCGCACTTCCTGTGTCATATCTTTGAAGGTACTTCCGCTCGTGGATATTTGGAAATCCAATAGGACAAGTAATGGAACAGGGAAACAGCGGATTACCCTATTTTATTGCAATTAATGAGCTTATGACACATATGAATCAATTCCCCCTAGCTCCACAAGACAAGAGCCGGCCGAGGCAACTTGGCTGGCCTTTTTTATACTGTCTTGTGCTTCAGAATCCATCTTTCAATATTATGCAGTGCGTCACAGCTACCCGGTTGGTATTTCTGGATTACAACCATTTATGATCCACCTGAGACTTACCCAATCTAGTAGGAACTAGGCTTTCAAAACCTTGAGAGTTTATTGAAGAGGTGATCCGTTATAGAGTTAACTGCATTACTGGAGCCTGGAATTCAAATAAAGAACATGACAAGAAATCAGCAGGACCCATTTATGGCACAATTCAACATAGAGCAAAAACAGTTATAGCCATTGCCTAAAAAGGTTCCCTGCTTCAGGATCTAGACGACCTTAATCCGAGTCAGGAGCTCATCGTGGTATTAGATTAAGAAGCCGTGTCCCCCTTGCCAAGAGCTTCGACATGTCAGCAACACCGATACTCGTTGTTTTTATCGGCCTACTCAAAGAGTAGGCTGCAGAATCACTATGAGATAATCTGTGATAAATCTTCTGACGCATGCGGCCGCTGAGACTCTCTTCGATGAATTTGATCGTTTATGAAGGATTGAGTTTAACCGCAATTGTGTGAGAACGTAGCGATTGCAGGTACAGATTGACGACCACACAGCTTACAAGGAATGGGAGGCATAGCTGTGGCAAGTCGGAGCCCAAGAAGTTCATGGGAGCAGATGGAACAGTAATTCAACTTTATGATGACCTTATAGCTTGCGGAGACGAACAACATAAGCTTGACGGCGTCCACGCGAGTGTGGAGGACAGCTCGGCATTCGAATCACGGGTAACGTCAATCAGGATGCTTGCAGTCGGTCTATTAGCATTTGCTTTCCAAAAAAGCGGTGGAGAGAAATATCTAACTGTTGAAAGCCCTACATTGCGTGGGCAGCCCCGGCTAATCGTGAGCACATATCTAACGCGATGAGATTTGCGACCGCTATTAATGATTCTACGCGAAAACTGCTGCGGCTATGCAAAAAAGGCCGACATCCAACCTTCACAAATCCGAATCGATGCCGAAGCGACACCTATCCAAGGGTGATGTATATGACATGACGGCATTGAATGAGGATTTCGAGGCTGAACGAATCTATCTTGCAACAGAGTTCTTAGCAAAAAAGAAAGAACCCGGATTCTGATTGAACGGTAATATTGACGAACAGCCATTGGCTAAGGCACGATGAGTCTAGCTTGCTCCAAAATACAGATTTATAAACACGAAAAACGATTCAGCCGACGGTGTGTTATCTGTTCAAAACTCAGCGTTGCTCGCAAGTGACTTTTCAGACCAATTAGCAACAAAAATGATGTCACTTACCCTGAGGGGATTCTATTGGTACAAATACAAATAAGAAAACAATATTTATGGTAGCTATAACGCCTCCACTTGTCCACGGCCTATCCGCAACAACGATTAAACATACAAGCTTTTAAGGTAGTAGGTACAAATTCAACGTTAGCAGGCAAATTACTACCCATTCATAGGCTTATTCCGGACTGTCACCGTTTTCTTTATACCAAAATTATATGCCAGTAAAGCGAGCCGCTCATACTTGAATTTCTTCATGACACGGTTAAATCTTTTTATTTCTGGGAATTTTGGATGGACAGGCACACTACGTTGACGGCTGAGCGCTGCACATTTACAGGACCATAAGGAATGGTTAATGTCACATATGATTGCGAATTATTTATCCATTATATTTCACAACTCAAGCAGGGCCACAGCTGTTTGGCGGTCGATGACCAGATGTGTCACGAATCCGGACCTGAGGGCGACATGCAGAGCTCGAGCTTTGCTGGGGCTGGCTACAAGAAACAACCGGGATGCCACACTCATCAGCTCGGCGCGATTCAATCCTGTCGATCTGCTGTTCAGATCGATGTCACTGGTGCTGCCGTCAGCCCGGTAAAACGTTGAGGCAAGGTTGCCGATAACCTTTTGCTCATGCAAGCTCTTAATGTCTTTGCTGCTCAATAGTCCCGGCGTAAACAGCGGGCTCGGGTCAGATCCGTTCGGTGTGCCGACAGAGGTGACCATCAGATTCATGTGTTTTCGTAATTCAAGAATCTTGCGTATGCTCGATTCTTCATACATGAGATTCCGAGTACTTTCAGAGTCGAAAATAGCGGGAAGCGGAAGAAATCGCACTGATGCATCGAAGTTCTTATGAAAACGCGAAAGAATCTGCGTGGCATAGTTCTCTCCAAAGGTCTGCGAGTTGCCGAACCCATGCAGCTGAAGGATTCGCATGCCGGGCAAATGACGCTGTTGCAATTGCAACGACATAGCCTCTATAGTACGGCCCCAAGCAACACCGATTGTGGTGTTGGAATGAACAAGGGTATTGAGCCAGATGGCTGCGGATTTTCCTACAGCCATTCTTTTCAATGTGTTGTCTGCATTGTCACTGGTATCAGCGACGACTACCCGGATATGGTATTTCTTAATAAGCCGGTTCTCCAGTTCAAGTGCTGAATTTTTCGTTCTGTGAACAAAGAATTCGATGACATGCTCCTTTCTGGCCCTTGCAATGAGTCTGGAAACCGTTGAGCGTGAAATACCCAACTCCCGTGCCACCCGTTCTATCTTCAGCCCTTGGATCCAATACAATTCCGCTACATCGGCAAGACGGTCACGAGACTTATTCGTATCAGCTTTATTCGTCATTTGTATCATCATCGCTACAGTTATTTGACCTTTTTTCTCAAAAATACAGTATCAAGTTCCAAATCACAAGAACAATTGATATAAATTTTCATGTTTCAGCCGAATTCATATTGCAAGGAAGCGTATATGGCATCTACACAAAAAGCGGCACAACCGCACCGCAGCGGTTATCGCTGGGTTGTCCTTTCGACAATCTTCGTAGGCTACGTTATCTGCATGGCAGATCGCTCCAATATCGGTGCCGTTCTGCCAATGATGAGAAGCGAATTCCATATTTCAAACTTTGAGGCAGGTGCAGTGTCCAGCCTCTTCTTCCTGGGATATGCTGTTTCGCAAATTCCCGCCGGCTTGGTTATGGGTAAGTTTGGCACCAGAAAGATTGTTTCCGTAGCGATTCTAGGTTTTTCGATCGTCACATTCCTCATGGGACATGTGGGTGGAGCGTTGGCGCTACTGATTCTGCGTCTGTTCCTTGGACTGATTGAAGGACCCACACCCGTTGGCATGACATCAACAATCAATTCATGGTTCCCTTTGAAAGAAAAGGGCATCGCGACAGGTGTCTACATCGGCTCTACTATGGTGGCCCCGATTCTTGTCCCAATAGTGTCCGTGTTCCTGGCTCAAGCATTTGGCTGGAGATCCGTATTTATTTGGTTCTCGGTCCCCGGATTCATTATGGCCTTGGTATTTTATCTGGTCGTCCGTTCTCACCCCAGGGAGAGCGGGCACGTAAACAAAGCCGAGCTTGAATATATCGAAGGCGACAAGAACGGGAGCAAGACCACAGCAGTCGATTTTGGCAATATGGGCTGGATCGACAAGGCCATCAGACTGCGCCAGGGTCGTAGGCTCCGTCGTAACGGCGAAGTGCTCAAGTCCTGGAACATCTGGGGCGTTACGCTTGCCTACTTCTGCATGAACAACGTGCTTTATGGGATGATTACTTGGATTCCTGACTATTTGAAGAGCGCACGAGGCTATGGAACCATTTCCATGGGCTGGATGTCGTCCACTCCGTACATCGGAGGTCTGATCGGCGCCGTTCTTGGCGGCTTTGTCTCAGATCGTATTTTCCGTGGACGCAGGAAGCCCGCAATGCTGATTACGGCACTGATGACAGCAGTGATGATGGCGATTCTGCTGATTACACCCAACAGCACCGCACTATTGGCAATAGTACTGATTCTTGCCGGTTTCTTCCTCAACATCGGCTGGTCCGGCTTTACATCCTTTGCAATGAATATGACAACCGATTCAACCTATCCATTTGCCATTTCCATTATCAACAGCGGCGGCAATCTCGGTGGGTTCTTCGCTCCGTTGATCGTGGGTGCGCTGCTTGATGCCACGCACAACTACACCGTGGCATTCAGCTATTTCGTACTGATACTGGTCCTTGCTTTCTTCATATTGCTCACACTTACCGAGTTCAAACCTGCAGTTGAGCTGAGAAAAGACGAGGCCGTCAAAGTGGGAGCAACTGCCGAATGAGTTTCCCACCCCATCCATACAGCTTTTAAAAGCAGTAAAGGAGTAATGATGACCGAACTTGGCATTGTGGCCGACGACGTCACTGGTGGCACCACCGTGGGAGCGTTGCTGGCACGCGAAGGAATAGAGCCGACATTGTGCTACGACACGCAAACTATGGCGAATATCGTAAGCCCCGACGAAGACGTGATTATCACCAGCACCGATTCTCGTGCCATGAAGCCAGTGAAAGCATACAAAGCGGTTCGTAAAGCCACGCAGAGTTTACTTTCACTCGGCGCCACCCAGTTTTCCAAACGCATCGATACCACCATGCGCGGCAACATAGGTGCTGAAATGGAAGGAATGCTGTCGGTTCTTGATGACGACTATGTCGCTTTGGTGGTGCCGGCGATGCCCCAATCGAAAAAAGTCATGATCGGCGGATATTTGCTGATTGACTCGATTCCCCTGGCAATGACCGATGTCGCACATGATGTGCGCACACCTGTGGTGCTTTCCGACGTGCGCGATCTGGTGCAGTCCCAGATGAAACAGAAGATAGCTTATGTACCAGTCGACGATGTAGTGCTCGGCGCCCATACCATAGCAGCGCAGCTGCTGCTGCAACGGGCAAGAGGCTGCAGGGTCTTTGTGATTGATGCCGCTACATTGCAGGAGATTCAGTGGATCGCCGATGCCATCGTCGATTTGGGGTGGAAAGTAGTTGCCGTCGATCCGGGCCCGCTCACACTGGCATTGGCCATGAGACACAGCTCTATTCGTCCGAGTCCTCGTCCTGATCGATCAGTTCGTACCGAGGCCAGCGAATTCGACAAGGGCATTGTGCTTACATTCGCCGGCAGCGCCACGAAGACCACTCGTATGCAGATGATGCGTTTGGCGGCAGAACCCGGCACAGCGGTTCTTTCAGTCGATCCCATGAAACTGATTTCGAATAAGCCGTCAGTATGCAGAGAGGAGATGCATCGGGTCAAAAAGCAAGCCATTCAAATATTATCGACTGGCACCCACCTGCCGAGGGTAGTGCTTCTGGCTGTTGACAACGCCTTGAAAGACAAGCTTCCGGCCAAACATGACGAATTAGCGAAGATCAGCGGCCTTCCTGCCGAAGTAGCTTCAACCCTGATAACAGAAAAATTCAGTGAAGTGGCCCGCACAGTGGCCAATATAGTTACTCCCGAACGTTGCGCCGGCTTTTATCTGACAGGAGGGGACACCACAGTACGTTTCTGCAAAGCCATCAAGGCGCACGGGCTGCACATGGTCGATTACCTCATTCCTCAAGTAGATCAATCAGTTATTGTCGGCGGACCCTTCTCGGGTACGCCAGTCATATGCAAAGGAGGATTGACCGGCGTAGAAAAGACATCCCTTCAGGTCGTCAACCGTCTTTTCGATGAACAGCATGTCCAAACAAACCAATCAGAGAAAGCAACTATTTAATATGAGCGAAGAATTGCAAAAGCCAGTCATGGCCATCACTCTAGGCGATCCAGCTGGAATCGGACCTGAAACTGTAGTCCAGACCATGAGATCCTCGATGATTTACGACATAAGCAAACCGTTCGTCATCGGGCATAGAGACAGCTTTGAACAGGCAATGAAAGCATGCAATGTAGATGCTCTGAAGATCCATATGATTAATGACCCCAGCGAAGCATATTACCGCTATGGCACAGTCGATCTGTTGCAGACCGATGTGGCTAATGACGCAAAGATCGAATATGGCTACCCTCAGCGCGATGCGGCTCTTCGTGCTTACTCATACATCACTAAATCCATCGACCTAGGAATGGCGGGCAAGATCGACGCAGTCTCCACTGCAGCAATCAATAAGGCCGCGCTGAAAATGGCGGACGTTCCCTATATTGGGCATACCGAAATCTATCAGGAGCTCACACATTCACCTTATGCCTTAACCATGTTCAACGTCCATAAGCTGCGTGTCTTTTTCGTCAGCCGTCATGTTTCGTTACGGGAGGCTTGTGATATGGCCAACCATGATCGCATCCTTGAGTTTCTCAAGAACATCAACACCGAATTCAAGAAACTCGGCTTCAACCAACCGGCCATCGGCGTTGCGGCCTTGAATCCCCACGTGGGCGAAGGCGGTATGTTCGGCGCCGAAGAAATCACCGATATCCGCCCAGCTGTCGATGATGCGCAAAAGCTTGGAATCTGCGCAGAAGGCCCTCTTTCGGCTGATGCCATTTTCGCGCTGAATCTAGACGGCCACAATGACTGCATTCTTTCGATGTACCACGATCAGGGCCACATCGCCTGCAAAACTTTGGACTTTGAGCATGCAGTAACAATAACGCTGGGATTGCCCTTTATGCGAAGTTCCGTAGACCATGGCACTGCCTTCGATATTGCCGGGAAAGGGACCGCTCAGGGGCGCAGCATGATTGAGGCGACTCGGGTCGCTGCAGTGTACGCCGAGATGGGCATGAATTACAAGCGCTCACAGGAGCACAAAGCAGGGGAAGAGGAGTAGATATGAAGCTGGCTTTCGGCTGTGATCCCAATGCCGCTGAGCTCAAGCAGGCCTTGATAAAGGAGGCTGAGCGGCTCGGTCATGAAGTAACCGATTTCCCCTCTGAAGATCCTGTTTATGCCAACACTGCCATAGCGGTGGCAAAGTCGGTTGCCGCTGGTGAAGAGGACCGTGGAATTCTGCTGTGCGGAACCGGCATAGGTGTGTCCATCGCTGCAAACAAGGTCACCGGGGCATATTGCGCATGCGTGACGGATGTCTATCAGGCTCAACGGGCAGTGCTCAGCAATAATGCGAATCTCATTTCAATGGGAGCGCAAGTGGTGGGAGTGGAGTCGGCCAAGATGTTCATGGACGAGTACCTGAGTTATACGTTTGATCCCAATTCGCGCAGCGCTCCTAAAGTCGACCGGATTAACGAATACGAACGCGGGACGATCGGAACACGCTAAGACGCCCGGTCCAAGTGGATAGATGCGTTCAGGCGCGCGGTAGGCTGCTCAAAAATGTCTCTGTGCGCCTGTGCAATAAGACGTTACAGAAAAATAGTGACGCCGCTTCTGCCACAGGGCTATGTAGCAAAAAAACAGTAGATACTAATAATTCGACATGCGGAAGTAAAAGTCATGGCAATCGTCGCCTTAAGCACCAAGATGTATTTTCCCCGGAAGAGGACGCTTGATTATTGTCAGCGTCTAGTTCAATTACTAAAGCCCATCCATAACGCCGATTCCGTCGTTATGGCCGTGCTTCCTGATTTTCTTACGATTGCTCCAGTGAAATCGTTGCTAAAACCGGCAGGGGTGCTAATCGGAGCCCAAGATGTCTGTCCCAACGACAGAGGGGCGTACACCGGAGAAGTATCCGGCTCAGATTTGGCTGCTCTGGGTGCTTCGATTGTAGAAATCGGTCACATTGAACGTCGCAGATATTATCACGAGGACGATGCCCTTATCTCAGGTAAGGTGGCTGCTGCTAGGCGCAACGGTCTGACACCATTGTTGTGTGTGGGCGAGCCAGAACGCATGGATGCAGGGAAAGCATCGCAAGTATGTATCAGAGAGATTAATAACGCTGTGGATGGTCATAAACCAGGCCCACTATGGGTGGCATATGAACCGATATGGGCGATAGGAGCCCAGCATCCCGCATCAACAGAGCATGTGCGCGAGGTATGTACCGCTATTTCTAATCATTGCCGACAATACGCCGATAAAATATCCCTCATTTATGGAGGTTCGGCAGGACCCGGGCTTCTGACTGAATTATGGCCAGCTGTCGACGGGTTGTTCTTAGGCCGATTTGCGCACGAACCCGAAGCTTTCATTTCGGTTGTGCAAGAGGCCTGTATACTGGAGGCTTCCTGATTCTGTTACCAATTTACGAATGATCAGTCGGGCCCGCTCACTCCATCCAAACCCATAAAGCTTTCTTTTTTACACAACGAAGGGGAATAGAACAGCTTGACAGGCAAACTGTCCTGCTGGTTTGCGACAATCAACAGCCCATAACCAAACCCCTAGAGCCATTGCCATAGACCTACTCCAGTTGCTTGGTGTCGATCATTCGCCTATGGCGCCTTGCAGAATGGCTATGGGCGAGCGCCTCAATGCAGGCCGAGCCGTCAGCATGGTCGCCAGCGAGCCGACGACGATAATCGGCAACCCGCATATAAGGAAGAACCGCCAAGGAAAAACTATGGACAGACTGTGGACAAGCGGGCAATAGACTAGGGCCGTACTCAGTCCGACCAGTCCGGTACCGACAGCTGCGATGATAATGCCTGTAGTCGTCACGATGGTGCCGTCCAATATGGATATAGCAGTCAGCTGCTGCGGGTTTGCACCAGCAATTGACAGGAGCGCCAGATCCAGGTCACGATCCCGGGCAGCAATGGTGAACCCCGCGATCACGCCGACTAGGGCGATCAGCAGCGCTGCCCAGAAGCCATAGAGCAACTCCAGGGTTCCGCCTGATGTGATGTTCTCTATTCCCGGTACTTTGTTCATAGCGACGGTACTGGTGCTTCCGGCAGTCAGCAGACCGCCGACCAGAAACATGCAGGCGGTCAACGCTATGACCGTAGAGCCAAATGTCGTGTCTCGACTTCTGGCCTCCGCCTGCGAACGCGCTATTCGCCAGACGGCAGACGATGACGGCACCAGAGCGGTCCAGAGTTGAGTGACCCTGCCAATAACCGGCTCGCCCGCGCGAGCCAGGGCGATCAGCAGCAAGAGAATGGCGAACAGCGGTCCACTTCCAACAGCATTAAGGACCGCCGAGACCTGCTTAGGATCCAATGACCTAGGGCCGCTGCTCGAAAGATAGGCAAAAACAGGCAACGGCAATAGCAGCAAGGCCAACCCAAGGAAAAGCGGCACAAGACCGCGTCCATGTCGGAGCCGTTCGACTGATTCGCTCTCCTCGGCACGGCGCGCCACCCGGACGGGTGTCATCTTCGCCAAATCTCGCAAAGTCAGGCTGGTCGCCAAGATGGCCGTGGCAAAGCCCACAGCAAGGCCGGTCAAAGCAGACCTGGGAAAACCGTGCCAGGTAAAAGCGAAATGCACTGGCCTCCGCATCCCGGCGGAATACCAATCGAGGATCCTTCCAGCCAGTGCAGGCGAAAGAGCCGCAGCAACAAGAGAGGCCAGCAGGGCCAAAATCATTACCTGCAGTAGCGTAAGCACCAGGATCTGCTTAGGCGTAGCTCCCAGCAGCGAGAGAAGGGCCAGCCCCTGGCGACGTTGGCGAATTGATGCTTGCAGGGTGTGCTTGATCACCAGGCAGCCGAGCACAATGACCGTGAAGAAGACCAAACTCAGGGCCGAAGCCAGACTCTTGGCAGGATCCCTGGTCTTGACCGATAGACCTTGGTAATAGCTGTTGACGCCCATGCTCACGCTCATGGCACAGAGCATGATTTGGGCGACCACAAGAACGATAAAGACACCAGCCCAGATGCCATTATTGGCTTTCAGATCACGCAAGGCCCAAGTCATGATTCATTCACCTGCCAAATCCCTCTATTACATGTATAGTCGATCGACGCGGAAGACAGTATCCGGCAAACCCCTTATTCGACCCTGAATCAACCCTGATTCCTCTTACATGAGGCCATCGGCCACTCCCCTGCTTGGGCCACCATCACTCAGGATTAGATTCAGGTTCCCGGACGATGGTCAAACACCCGGACAGCGATAAGACATGCCGAAGGGAACCATCTCCTCGTGGATCGTACTCATACTCGCCGGCATCCGTGAATCGGTCTGGGCCACCGCCCTGGGAAAATCTCAGGGCTCTACCGAAATCGTTCCTTACATTGTTTTTATTGTGGGATTGATTCTCAGCATCCCTTCCAGCATGGCCTACGCTGTCTGGGTCGGCATTGGGGCTGCCTTGACAGTCCTGTACGCCATAGCTAGGGGGGTCGAAGCCTGTTTGGACGATCCCCGGCAGAAGACCCATCCTCCGGCAGGGATCAAGTTGCTCAATCCGACATGACGGTAGCTTCTATCTTGCCGCGGAAGAGCATGACCGCCACGGCCACGACAAGTTCAGCGATGCCGATGATCAGCATCAGCGGCAGCTGCTGGTCCAGGGTGGTCAGCTTCCCATAAATCAGCAGCATAATAGCTGTGCCGATGGCAGCCGACAAGCTGAAAGCGGTCTGCATCTGAGTCTCGTAGGACTTGGGCGCGATGGCCGCCACGGTCGAGTTGGCCGCAACGCCATAGGGGAAGCCGCCGAAGTTGGAGACCACATAGTAGAGCAGCAGCCAGAGCACGGAATACTTTGCCGTATGAGGATTGAGCACCACAGTGGGGACGATCAGAAGCAGGTTGGAAATGCCGAAGAAGGCGAATCCGAACCAGAGGCGGTTGGTTGACTTCCACCGCTTGCCCGTGTCGGTCAGCCAGAACCAGCTGAAGAAGATGCCGGCCAGCATGGCGATGATGCCCACGAGAGTGTTGAAGGATCCCGGAGCGATTTCAATGCCGCCGAACTTTCTGTTGATCCGCTGGTCCAGGAACATGAGCAGAGTGGTGCCCTGAATGGCGTAATCCACTCCGGCAACAATCTGCATGATCACGATGGGCACGAAGGCCTTGAGCCGCCGACGCTCCACTCCGACAATCCTCTTGGACCGCCAGATGACGGCAAAGAAAGCTATAGCCACTACAAAGGTGCAGGAGCTTACTGTGCTGGCCAGCGCATTAACGCTGACCTTGTGGGTGATCAGCAGGACGGCGATGACCAGGCCGATCGCCACTAGCACACCCAGGGCGCCAAAGCCGTAGCGCTTACGCTCCTGGCTGTTGAGCGGACGCGTAGGCTTGGAACCCAAGGATCCAAAGAAACGATTGCCCGGCACACCAATGATGGCGGCGTAGATCAGCGCAGCTACCGCTCCTATCGCGAATCCATAATGGTAGTTGATCAGTCCCAGCTGCGCGGAGATGATCGGGGTAATGAACCCAGCGATGTTGTTGGCGATGGCGTGAATAGCAAAAGCACCATCACGACGGTTGTCCTTGCGGTGGAACAGCATGCCGGTCAGCGAGGCGTTCGAAGCTCCCATAATGGGCAGGTTCATGAGGATCATGCCCACGATGGCCATAGCTCGACCTTGGCTGACGGAGAAAGCCGGAATAGCCAAGAGCCCGCAGGACAGCCCCTTGACGATGTTGCCGATGACCAGGGCCTTGCGTGCCCCGAACACCCGGTCCGCCAGCCAGCTGCCCACAATGCCGAACATGGAATTGATGGCCGCCACGATAGCGATAAGCTGGGCTGCCTCCCCTTGGCTGAATCCTAGACCTTGGGTCCAAGGCTTATAGAGGTAGTAGATCGTCACGGCCCCGTAGGAGGCCCAACAGATCGAATTGAAGAAATTGCCGGATGCCAGGGCGCCGATGCCCTTGGGATAGCCGAAAAAGGAGCGGTCCGCCCTCAGCCGGTTCAGCTCCTCCTCCTGTTGTCGGTCAACCTTGAGACCGGATTCATCGATCACAATATCCGGTTGCTCGTCACCGTTTTCCGCTGGTGTAGCCATACGCTTCTCCTCGCTTCTCAATGGTGCCGACCCTCGTTGTCCGGCACCCTTTTGCTCTGCGTGGAACCACAAGCTGTTCCACTTGGAACGGTAAATCCTCAGCCTTTCTGGCCTAGGTGCAAACCGAAGGGAAAAAGGTGGATATTTCTTGGTAATGCTGTCTGAACGCTACTCGACAAGGCCCCCCGACAAGTTGTAGCTTGCTCGGAAACCGCGCCATGGCAAAGGATTACGAAGAAAGAGACGCTAACCAGAACGACTCCAAACCAAAGACACAAGATTGTCCACCCATTCGACGATATCCCCCACCTTCTCGATAGGGCAGCCGTCCATAAACTGATGAGGTAAGGCGCGCAAAGGCATCAGGGCAGAGCGGCGCCGACGGATCGGAGACGACCCGATGGAGAGCATGACCGGCCAGAATCCGCCCGTCAGCGGAGGGAGTAGGTAATTCATCATGACATCACCCATGCACACTGATCAGGACTGCGTCGACGAGACAGCCCGTCGGATATATATCGGCAACACAGGCACCGTGGACTTTGACCTGACGCTGCCGACCAAAGGGGTGGAGGAAGCCACCATCGAATGGGCCAGCAGCGACGATCGATGGGTGAATCCTCAGGGCAAGGTCAATCAGCCCGAATACGGTCGAGGCGACCGTAACGTGACCCTGACCGCGACCGTCACCAAGGGCGAGGCCAAGGCCCAGCGCAGCTTTGATGTGACCGTGCTGCAGATGCCCAACAGGATCGAAGTGCGCAAGGTCTACCCCATCGAGATCAAGGCTCGCAAGGGCGCTACCTACTATCTGCCCATGTTCACGGCCGTACTGACCAAGGACGGACAGAAAGTCTCCCAGCGGGTCAACTGGGACGAAGGCGTTCAGCAGCGGGACGGGCAGACCGGTGAACACGACTTCCAAGGATCCATCGACGGCAGCGGCATCCGTGTGCAATGCAAGGTTCAGGTGATTGACGAAGACCCCGAACAGCCAGTGGATTCCAGCCCTAAGGTCCGCCGCGTGCCTATCAGCCGGGTTCGGCTGACCGGCGATGGAATGCTGGCAGACAACCAGCGCCGACGGATAGCCTTTCTGAAGACCCTGGACGACGATCAGCTCCTGGTTGAGTTCCGCCGAGCCTCCCACCTGGACACCAAGGGAGCCAAGCCCATGATCGGCTGGGACGCTCCGGACTCCAACCTGCGCGGCCACACCACAGGGCATGTCCTGTCCGCATACGCTTTGGGGTATGCCGCTACCGGCGACAAGGACATCCAGGCCAAGCTGACCTATCTGGTCGACGGGCTGGCCGAGGTCCAGGCCGCCTTCGCAAAGGGCGGGACCACCAAGCCGGGCTTCCTGTCTGCCTACGACGAGAGCCAGTTCGACAAGCTGGAACAGTACGCGCCCTACCCCACTATCTGGGCGCCCTACTACACTCTGCACAAGATTCTGGCGGGCCTGATCGACGCCTACCACTTCGCGGGCAATGAAACGGCTCTGCGAGTGGCCTCGGATCTGGGCGACTGGGTCTATGACCGCGTCCACCGGCTTCCCCATGAGCAGTTGCAGAACATGTGGAGCATGTACATCGCCGGTGAGTTCGGCGGCATGAACGAATCCCTGGCCCATCTGTATGCCATCACCGGACGCCGTGAGCACCTGGAGGCCGCCCGCCTCTTCGACAACGACCGCCTCATGGTCCCCATGCGTCAGAAGGTGGATGCCTTAGGCGGGCTGCATGGCAACCAACACATCCCCCAGGTCATCGGCTCGGTGGAGCTCTTCCGCCATACCGGCCTGCCCTACTACCTGCATCAAGCCGAATTCTTCCTCAAGTCGGTCATGGGCCATCACATCTACGCCATGGGCGGCACCGGTCAGGGGGAGATGTTCCAGCAGCCCGATGTGATCGGTGCCCTGCTCAAGGACAACACAGCCGAATCCTGTGCCTCCTACAATCTGCTCAAACTGTCGGCGCTCCTGTTCTCCTTCGATCCCGACCAGACCTATGCAGACTACACTGAGCTGACCACACTCAACCACATCGCTGCCGGCACCGACCATGTGCCCCAAGGCGGCAGCCTCTACTTCTTCCCCACCCAGCCGGGCGGCCGCAAGGAGTTCGACGAGGAGAACAGCTGCTGTCACGGCACTGGCCTGGAATCGCACTTCTACTACGCCGATGGAGCCTTCTACACGGATGAAACGACCCTGTGGATCGAGCAGTATCTGCCCTGCAGCCTGAACGACATCGACCAGAAGATGGCGCTGAGCATGAAGGTGGACGACCGCCACCCCGAGAAGGTGACCATCACCATAGAAGCCCTGGACAGACCGCACCTGGCTCTGCGAGTTCCAGCCTGGACCCGTGGCAGAGTCCACATCGACATCGACGGAGCCCCGGCATCCCAGGCTCTCATGGGCACCGACCCGGCTGTAGCGATCTTGGAGGCGAGCGCTTGCGGGCTGGATTCCTGGTCAGGGGCCACCGTTACGCTGACGTTCGACCCGACTATCCGGCTGATCGGCACCCCTGACAGACCCTCCCTGGCCGCCGTGGCCTGGGGCCCTTACGTGCTTGCCGCCTTGAGTCCCAGCACCGATATGCAGAGTCTGGACATCAATCGGAAGGATCCCGGGTCCGCCTTCGAGCGCCAGGGCGAGAAGCTGGTCTTCCGTCACCGGGACAGCGGCCTGGAATTTGTCCCCCTCTGGATCATTGACGAAAACCAGCCCTATCATGCCTACGTCGAAGTGGCCAGCCACTGACCGCGTTCTAAGGCCAAGGTTTTCAGCGACAGGAAGGACGGTCAGCACGGATCAGGCAATCATCACAAGTTTCCCCAACGATGCGGCGGTCTTCAAATCCGCCGGACGCTTCATCGGCACCCCCGGATGGATCCACGAGCGCCGCACTGTTGACAGCTTTGAGCTGATTCTGGTTGAAGAGGGCGTCCTCCCGCTGACCGTAGCCGGGCGGCATCATGATCTGAAGGCAGGCGGCCTGCTGCTAATCCCTCCCAGCATCCCTCATGAGGGCAGTCGACGGCTGGGACAGGAGCCGCTGACCTTCTACTGGGCCCACTTCACCTTGCCCGACTGGCAACGGGCCCAGGGCCTGCCCGACGAACAGAGTGACGGAAAGGACCAGGGCGCGGCACGCGTGGTGCTGCCCCTGGATTCTCGTCTGGCAGACAACAACCGGGTGACCGTCATGTTCAACCAGCTGCTCGACATCTATCAGCGCACCTACCCGGATCCCAGCCCCTACTGCAGCTATTTCATGACCTGTCTGCTCATTGAGATCTCCATGGGAAGGCCTGCACCAAAGGACCCTCAAAAAGCGGACGACGAGGACAGCACCCTCCAGAAGATCCAGGATTGGATCCGCATCAACGCCTGCGACCGGATCAGTGTGGCCAGCGTGGCAGAGAACTTCAACTACTCGCCCTCCTACCTGTCGACCATATACAAGCGACGGTTCGGCATGGGCATCACTGGACAGATCAGGCGGGTGCGCATCGAACGGGCGCAGGAGCTGCTCCTGTCGACCTCCATGGGCGTCAGACAGATAGCCGAGGCCTGCGGGTATGACGACCCCAAGTACTTCATGCGGGTCTTCAAACGGTTCTCCGGCTTGACCCCAACCAGGTACCGGTCCAGCTTTTCCCTGCGTCACTACAACAACGCCTAAAGTCTCTAGACTGGAAGCATGAGAATCGTCATACAGCGGGTCAGCCGCGCCCGAGTCGATGTTGTCGACGAACAGGGGCAGCCGGATCCCGATTTCAAACCCCAGAGCATTGGCACGGGCCTCTTGCTTCTGGTGGCCATCCAGGATGACGACGGGATTGACCAGGTGGACTATGCCGTCCGCAAGCTGACCCGGATGCGCATCTTCTCCGACGAGGAGGGCCGAATGAACCGGTCGGTCCTGGACTGCGGCGGCTCCATCCTCTCCATCTCCCAGTTCACCCTCTATGCGGATCTGCGTCGCGGCAACCGTCCCAGTTTCATGGCAGCCGGAGAGCCCCGACACGCCCAAAGCGTCTGGCAGGACCTGAACCGGGCCCTGGCCGCGACCGGTGTCCCTGTTGTCGTCGGACGCTTCGGTGCCCACATGCGAGTGGATTCGGTCAACGACGGCCCTGTGACCATCCTGCTGGACACCGACAAACTGATGAAGACGGCGACCTCTTCAGCGGTTATTTGACGATGGGCCGCAGGGGCGCCGACACATCCAGCTGATGTTTGTCGCCGATTTTGGACGGATCGTTGATGATCTTGTCGACCACGGCCTGTTTGAGCTTCAGGTCGGAGCCGTCGCCCCAGACGATGACATGCTTGCCCTGGTCCAGCTCAGTGGTGATAGAGTCCTGGGTTTCCGCAGTCACCTTAGTCACCGAATGACGCATGGCCTCGGGCATGGTCGACAGAATCCGCAGGGTCTGCCTGACCGCCTGATCCTGCTGGGCACGATTGACGGTGGACACCTGGATGACCGGCACTCCCTTCACCGGCTTGGACACAGTATTGAGCACCCTCCCCTGTCTGTCGACGGCCGTCAGTTTGTCCTGCGCATCCTTGAAGACCGCAGTGGGCTCCTGGGCATCGAAGGTCACCTGCAGACCGTGAGGAAAACTCTTGCGGACCTTGGCATCGGTCACCCCGGCCATGCCACTGATCTCCTCCTCGACGCCATTGGTGGAAATCAGCAACAGTGAGCGATCCCCCTGATGGGCCACGATTGAAGCCACCCGATCGTTGGACACCCAGGCATTGCCGCCGCTGACACCGATCTTGTCAGTCTGTAGGCGGAAGACCGGCGAGAGAAAGAGCAACCATGACAGTCCTGCAATAAGAGCCATGACCAGGACGACGACAGCTGTTCGGATCAGAACCAGCCTGCGGCTGACCTTCTTCTTCTCGCGCACCCGGGCCTGAAAGTCCAGAACCTTGGGCCGAACAAAGATCCCCAGCCCCTGATCCTCCTGGTCGCTGCCTATCCTGCCTGAGACGGGTCGATCCGGCGGTATGGTCCGGGCATCGACGAATCCGCCGGCCGAACTCGTCGAACGAGATTCTGCAGACTTGGATGCCACAGACTTGGAGGCTGAGGCACTGCTGCCTTTGATCAGCGAGCGGGAGGATGAGGAGGCCGACCTTGGACTACGTGTCCGGGATCCTTCTGCATTCTTGGCACGATTCGGACGACCCTTGAGGCGCTTAGACCGCTTAAGACGCCTGCCCCGGCCGCCTGTCCTTTCAGCCTTAGACCGGTAACCTGCCAGTTCAGCAGCATCAAAAACGGTCGACCTGCCTGATCTGGCGGTTCTACCGGTCCTCCGTTCCTCTTTCGAAGACTTGGTGCGCCCAGACCGGGCTGTCCGTGCGGCCTTGGCAGCCCGGACAGCCCTGGTCCTGGAAGAGGCTCCACCTGAGGCGCTGCGACCCTTACCGGTCTTCACTGTTCGTCCCGTTCAGCCAGCTTGTCGAGAATGACCGGTCCCATGGCTGTGACATCGCCAGCGCCTACGGTCAGGATCACATCCCCAGGCTCCGCCCGCTCGGCCAGATCCAGAGCGGCCTGATGCATGTCCGGGCAGGCCCGGAAGACAGCTTCGGTCGACCTCTTCCCGGAATCTCGGGACTCCTGGTTCGATGCCTTGCGGGCAGCCGCGGGAATGGTCCCGGCATCCACGCCCGGAAAATCACTGGCCAGTTCACGGGCAGGGAAGATGTCAGTGACGGTCACGTCGTCCGCCAGAGACAAAGCATCTGCGAACCGGTCAGCGAAGATGGCTGTGCGCGAATACAGGTGGGGCTGGAAGAGCACCCTGATGGTCTGCCCCGGATAACGCCGTCTGGCGGCGGTCAACAGAGCAGCGATTTCCGTAGGATGATGGGCGTAATCATCCACTACGGTGACCCCATGCTGGATTCCGCGGACCTCGAAGCGTCGAGAGGCCCCGCGGAAGTCGGCGGCAGAAGCGGCGGCCGTATCGGGATCCATTCCCAACAGGATGGCGGCGATGATGGCCGCGGCGGCATTGCGGGCGTTGTGGATGCCGGGAATCGCCAAGTCCACCTGCAAATCAAGCGGCTTGCCGGCATCCAACCCTGCAGCCTGGAGCACCTGCGCCGGGAGAGCCAGACGGCAATGCTCACGACCGCTGCCACTGCTTTCGGACTCGGATTCGATGCGGACCAGGCCCAGAACCCCGGGCAGGGAGTCAGTATTCAGCTGAGGATCCGAGGCATAGACGATGATCTTGGCCCGGCAGTCCCCGTGCAGCCGCCGCAGCACCTCCAGGGCGCCCTGATCGTCCCCGCAGACCACCAGGAAGCGGCGGCCATGCCGGGCATGTTCCACAAAGGCCTGATGGAAGGCATCAGCCGTACCGTAGTGGTCTAGATGGTCGGGCTCCACGTTGGTGATGATGGCGATGTCGGGAGTGTACTTGCCAAAGCTGCCGTCGGACTCGTCCGCCTCGGCCACCAGGACCCGTCCGGCTCCCACATGCCCTCCGTCCATAGGCCCCTGGTCGCTCTGAAGGCTGCCCCCGATGGCGTAGCTGGGATCGGCCAGATCCCCTTGGCCGCCCTTGGTCAGCAGGTGGGCCAAGAGTGCACTGGTGGTGGTCTTGCCATGGGCACCAGCCACGGTGACCGAAATCCTGGAGGCCATGAGCAAGGCCAGAATGTCACTGCGATGAACCAGTCGGGCACCAGCGTCACGAGCAGCCAGAATCTCTGGATTGTCGGGCTTGATGGCACTGGACCAAACCACTGTGCGGGCCCCGGCCACGTTGCTGGCGTCCTGACCGATGGTGACCGGTATTCCCAGCTGACGCAGACGGCGGGCCTTGCCCCCCTCGGCGCGGTCGGAGCCCGAGACCTGCACCCCCTCCTGGTGGAGCATCTCGGCCAGCACGCTCATCCCAGCCCCACCGATGCCAATGAAGTGTGTAGGCCCCAGATCCTTGGGGTCGCGCACTCCGGCCTGGGCCAAGGCAGGCAGGCAGGGGTCCAGAACCGGCAGGGACCGGTCGCCGCCGTCCTGCCGACCGGACACGGTATTCAATTCATGCTTGGGCACAGTAGTTGCATCTCCTCCAACAGTTCAGGACCATCCAGGACGGGGTCGCCCGTCGCCTGCCTCCATTATGCCCGATTAGGCCCTCCCTGAGTCCTTGCGGGCAATGTGTTGGCCGGCCATGGTCAGAATCTGCTCGGCCATTACCTGAGCAGCGTCGCGAATCCCGTACCCCCAGGCCCGGCGGCGCATGTCAGCCAGCCTATCCTTATCAGCCATAAGAGCAGGGACGTGCTCGGCCACCCATTTGGCATCCAGTGACGCATCATCGACCATAAGGCCTCCCCCGGCCTGAACGACTGGCTGGGCGTTGAATCGCTGTTCACCGTTGCCAATGGGCAGGGGCACATAGACGGCAGGTACACCCAGGGCAGCCAGCTCACTGACAGAACCGGCACCAGCCCTGCAGACCACCAAGTCGGCGCAGGCGAAGGCCAGATCGATCCGCTCCAAGTATTCGGCCATATGGTAATCTCCCTGGCCCTGGTGAGCCGGGTCCAAATCGTTGATGACCCCATCGCCCAGATCAGCCGCCACCTGCTCTCTGACTTGGTCGGCCTTGCCACGGCCCGTCAAATGGATGACCTGGGTTTGATCCAGTAGCTGCCGTGCCGCGCCAGCCACCGCCGTATTGAGACTGAGCGCACCCAGGGATCCCCCGGTGACCAGGAGGATGGGCCTATCGGGATCCAAACCCAAGGACTGTGCAGACTTCCTGCAAGCGCCCGTGGGATCGGTCTCCATCTGCTTGGCCAGTCGGGCGATGGCCGGCCGCAGGGGAAGACCCACGCGGCGCACGGGCACTCCGGCCCGGGCTCGGATGCCGGTATCCTCATAGGCCGTACCTACAAAATCAGCCCAGCGAGCGCCCAGTTTGTTGGCCATGCCTGCCCGGGCGTTCTGCTCGTGGACGACGATGGGCAGACCCAGGTTCCGTGCAGCCCTGTAGGCCGGCGCCGAGGCATAACCGCCAAAGCCGACCACCAGGTCGGCCGACCGATCCTGCAGATAGCCTCGAACCCGCTGCACCTCATGCCGCCAACGCCGAGGGAAGCCCAGAGCGGCCTTACTGGGACGACGAGGGAAGGGCACCTTCTCAATCAGGTCCAGGGGCAGTCCGGCGGCCGGCACCAGGTCGTGCTCCAACCCGACAGCGGTACCGATCACGCTGACAGCAGCCTGGGGGCAGCGCTCCCGAATGGCCGCAGCCACACTGAGCAGAGGGTTGACATGCCCTGCCGTCCCCCCTCCGGCCAGCACCAGATGGGGGCCAGTACCTTTTCCGGGATGCTCCTGGCCGTCCCCAGGCATCCCGTTCTCAGTCCTCGTCGCTGTCGTCATCCGCGAATCCGCTTCCTTTCCGCCATATCCATTCCCTATCTCAGGACCCGTCCGTGGCCGCCTTCACGTCCGGTTGAGTCCGAATCATCTGCAGGGCCACCCCGGCCGAAGCCAGGCAGGAGATCAGGGCGGTCCCTCCAGCCGAAACAAAGGGCAGGGGCAGGCCGATGACCGGCAACAGGCCAAGAACCACGCAGATGTTGACCAGGGCTTGACCCACCAGCCACACATCCAGGCAGATCAGCACCATGCCCGCATACCGGTTCCTGGTGGTCAGGGCGATCCTCAGCATGCACCAGCCCATGACCACGAAGACCAGAATAAGCATGGCCGCCCCTACAAAGCCCAGCTCCTCGCCGATGACAGCGAAGATGAAGTCATTATGCGCCTCTGGCAGGTAGTTCCACTTCTCCCTGGAGTTGCCCAGCCCGACCCCGGTCAGACCCCCCGAGGCCATGGCATACAGCCCGTGTATGGACTGGTAGCAGACACCCTGAATGTCATCCACCGAGCACTTGCCGTAGGCGGCCATGATCCGCTGGGTCCGGTTGCTGTTGCCGTAGACCGAAAAGCCGATGACCGCGGCCATCCCCAGAACTGCCAGGCTGAGCAGCCAGCGCAGGGGGAAGCCCGAAACCAGGAAGGCCACGAAGCCGATAATGACGATGATCATGGCCGTTCCCAGGTCCTTGCCCAGCATGATCAGCAGGAAACTGACGATAAAACCGGCGGCAGGCTTGGCATAGGCCTTGGCCAGGCTCTTCAGGTCGGAATCCTTGCCAGCCTGCCGCTGGGCTTCGATCAGGGCCTGGGGCAGCCACAGACACAGGGCCAGCTTGAGCAGCTCGGCCGGCTGCATGGAGATGCCCCCCACCGAGATCCATCCCTCATTGCCGTTGGCGGACCGCCCCAGCGGAGTACGCGTCAGCAGCTGAATACCCTGGCTGACAATCAGAAACCCCGTACTCCAGCTCCGGTAGCGGTCGATGCTGATCCGCACAGCCAGAAGGGCCAGCAACAGCCCCACCACGGCGTATATGCTCTGACGAATAACCTGGCTCCAGGGAGAGCTGCCCTGGGCCACCAGATCCACAGCCGAGGAGGAAAAGACCATCATCAGGCCGAAAACCGTAGTGGCGACGACCGTGGCCAAAAAGCCGTAGTAGCACCAAAGCGGGTTGAGAATGGCCCGCCAGCCCCGGTAGTTCCCCTTGCCGCCAGACCCCCGGGAGGGATCCTTGTGCGGATCAGTGTCGCGCTTCATGCTCGTGGACCCACTGTTCGGCCTGCCGGGCAAACTGGTCACCCCGGTCGGCATAGGAGGCGAACTGGTCCATTGAGGCGCAGGCGGGGGCCAGCAGAACCACTTGGCCAGGCTGTGCATAGGAGCCAGCCGCACGGACGGCCCGGGCCATAACCTGATCGCCGGTACCAGGATCGATGAAAGTCACCGGCAGATCGGGCGCCTGGTCCTTGATGGCCTGGGCCATGGGCTGCTGATCCTGGCCGATGACCACGGCTGCAGCCAGCTTGGACCTGCGGGACCGAACCAAATCGTCAAAGCGGGCACCCTTGGCCAACCCGCCTGCCAGCCAGACCACCTGGCCGTCATGGTAGCTGGCCAGAGAAGCCTCGGCGGCATGGGCGTTGGTGGCCTTGGAGTCGTCTACAAAACGGATGGCCTGCGAACCCTGGCCCAGGGTCGCCACGGTGCTGATCCTATGGTCGCCGGGTGTGAAAGTACGCATGGCCTCGATGGCCACGTCGACCTTGGCCCCAGCTCCTAGTGCCAAGGCCAGGGCACAGAGGGCATCAGCCAACAGATGGGGGTAGACCGTGCCGTCAGGCTCGCATAGATCCGCCAGGTCGGCAACCCGGACTAGCCGGACGCCCTCCTCAGGGTTCTGACCGGTCAATCCGCTGCGGTCTATGACCCAGCCGTCCTCCACGCCCAGTTGCCCAGGCTCGGGCCGACCCAGAGTGAAGCCCACCCGTCGGCAGCCGGGAGCCGGCTGTGCCTGTCTGGCCAGATCGGAGACCCGGGAGTCATCAGCGTTGTAGACCAAGGCCTTGCGCACGCCCTGGTAGATGCGCGCCTTGTCGGCCGCATAGGCCTCGAAGCCCCCGTGCCAGTCCAGGTGGTCGTCGGCCAGATTGGTGATGGCCGCGCACTCCAGGGCCGGCGAGAAGGTGAAGTGCAGCTGGAAGGAGCTCAGCTCCACGCAGAGCATGTCATTGTCGGGGTCCAGGACGGCTGTGGAGACGGCCTTGCCGATGTTGCCCACCGCAGGGGCCGTGAACCCACTGGCCTGCATCATGGCGGCGACCATCCTGGTGGTGGAGGTCTTGCCATTGGTGCCGGTGATTCCGATCCAGGGGGCTGGCCGGCCGGTCCGCGCTGCGGGCACCCGCAGCATCCAAGCCATCTCCACCTCGCTGACCACAGGGATGCCACGACGCTGCGCCTCAAGGATAAATGGGGTGCGCGGATTGAAGACGGGCGAGGCCATGACCAGGTCCACCTGGCTCCAGTCCACCTGGTCGAAGTCATGAAGATCGGCCTGGGGGGCGCGTTGATCCACAGTAGTCACTCCGGCCGCCCGGCCTCGCAGGGCTGCGGCCACGCTCCGTCCGGAAATGCCCAACCCGGCAACCAGTACACGCTTCTGGCTCAAGTCCATATCCATGAACACCTCATTCCGCTAGCTCCGGCATCTGCTTGGCATGATACCGGCTGCCGAAGTCCGGTACCGTGAATGGACGCACTCAGATAGGCAACCCGGAACGGACCACCCAGTCTGCATAGAAGCAGACCAGGGCCAGCAGGACGAAGATCAGGTCCACCATCCAGAACCGGACAACCACCTTGGACTCCTGCCAACCCATCAGCTCGAAGTGGTGGTGGATGGGCGCCATCTTGAAGACACGCTTGTGAGTGAGCTTGAAGTAACCCACCTGGATGACGTCGGAGGCGGCCTCGCCCACGAAGAGTCCGCCCAGGATGACCGCCAGAAGCTCGGTATGGGTGGCGATGGACAGGGCTGCAAAAAGCCCGCCCAGAGCCAGGGATCCGGTGTCCCCCATGAAGATGGAGGCCGGATTGGTGTTGTACCAGAGGAAGCCGAAGCAGGCCACGGCGGCGCAGCAGGCGATGATGGCCAGGTCCAAGGGGTCGGAGACCGCATAGGCATGGCCGGGATGGCCGCCACCCTTCAAGTGGTAGCTCTCCCAGATTGCAATGACCGTATAGCCCACGAAGGCAATCATGGAGGAACCCGAGGCCAGACCGTCCAGGCCATCGGTCAGGTTGAACGCATTGCTCCAGGCCGTCATCAACAGATTGACCCAGATAATGAACAGCACCACGGACAGGACGCTGCCCGCCATTCGGAAGTCGATAATAGGGTGCTCAACGAAGGATATGCCTGCCTGAGCGCTGGGATAGCCGTTCTTGGTGGGCAGCTTGAGGGCCAGCACCGCGTATATGGTGGCTAGAATGAACTGGCCGATGAACTTGGCCCTGACCGACAGGCCCAGATTCTGCTTCTTACGCACCTTGGCAAAGTCGTCGATAAAGCCCAGGAAGCCCATGGAGAGCATGGCAAACAGAACCAGCATGGCCGACAGGGACACGGACTCCCCCCGGGACAGGTAGCGGTAGAGCGCCGAGGCTGCCCAGCCCAGCAGGATGGCCAGGTTGATGACCAACCCGCCCATGGTCGGGGTGCCACGCTTGACCAGATGGGACTTGGGCCCATCCTGGCGGATGTACTGGCCGTAATGCAATCGGTGGACCAGCCGTATCAGCAGGGGGGTCCCTGCCAGCGTCACCACCAGGGCGACCAGGATTCCGATGATGAGGGCAATCACAGTGTGTACTCCAACTCTTGAATTCTGTCCTTGAACGTTCGAACCCGCTGCGGGTATACCAGTGCACTCATGGCTCAGCCCTGCCAGCGGTCGGCCAGACCGGACAGGCCGGACATGTGCGAACCCTTGAGCAGGACAAGATTTTGCCGGTCCGGATGCCTGACGCACAGGCGACGGACCATCTGATCGGCCTGGTCAGCATCCTGGGCGAAGAGAACGCACATGGCCCCAGACTGTTCCTCGCTGGGATCAGATAGGCCACCAGCACCACGGACAAGGGCATGAACCAACCTGTCCATCTGCTGATCCCTGCAGCCCACCGCAACCAATGCATCGATGCCCAACCGACGGCAGTAGGCGCCGATCTCCTGGTGCAGCTGCTCGCCTCGATCGCCCAGCTCAAGCATGACCCCCAGGACGGCTATCCGATAGACCGGGCCATCGGATCCCCTCCAGGTAGCCAAGGCGTCCAGACCAGCCCGCACGGAATCGGGATTGGCGTTGAAGGAATCATCGATCAGGGTGAAGGAGGCATCCGGCAACCGGACCGAAGACAAAGCCATCCGATGCGGACTTATTTGCCGCTGCCGACCCAGCTCATCGGCGATGCGTTCTGCGTCCAGACCCAAGGCGTGGACTACCGTGGCGGCAGCCAGAGCATTCATGACATTGTGCCGTCCCGGAATGCCCAGACGCAGCCGCACTGGTTGCTGGCCACGCAGACGCAGCTCGAAGGCCGGCCTGTCCAGACTGTCGCTGTCCAGGTAGCGAGCCGAGCCATCCAGGTCGCGGTCCTGCCCGCCATCATCAGCGGCCATGCCAAATCGCAGAACAGACCCAGAGGCCAGATCAGCCATGGCGGCCACCCGGGAATCGTCGGCATTGAGCACGGCGGCCCCGCCCGGCACCAGGCCTTGCACGATCTCGCTCTTGGCCTGGGCGATGCGCTCCACGGAGCCGAATTCACCCAGGTGTGCTACTCCCACCTTGAGGACCAGAGCCATGTCCGGGGGAACCATTTTGGTCAGCCGGGCGATCTCACCCACGTGGTTAGCGCCCATCTCGGCCACCAGATATCGGGTGTCGGGCCCCACTTCCAAGGCGGTCAGAGGAAGGCCGATCTCGTTGTTGAAAGACCCGACAGGGGCCACCACCGGACCAAGGAGTGCCAGCAGAGAGGACAGCAGATCCTTGGTGGTGGTCTTGCCGACGGATCCGGTGATGCCGATCACAGTAAAGGGTTCTGCCGCTGCACGCCGACGGTCCATATTGGCCCGGGCCAGCAGCCCCAGGGCAGCAACCGTATCGTCCACAAGAATCTGGGACAGGTCAGCGCCCGGAACGAGATGATCGACCAGGGCCGCGCGGCAGCCCTTGGCTCCCAGGCCGGGAACATAGTCATGGCCATCCACATGCTCGCCCTTGATGGCTACGAAGAGGCCATCAGCCCCCGCCTGCCGGGAGTCGGTCACCACCCGCATGCGCACGGACCGCCGGTCAGGTTCACGACCAGAACCGACTTCAACCAGCCGACCGTGCACATATTCGACGACCTCATCCAGGGTCATGGGCATGGACCCGGCCCTTACAGACTGACTCATCCTCACCTCTCAGGACATCTCGCGGGAGACGCGCAGGGCGCTCCTGATGTTGTTGCGTTTGACGCCGGCGGCCATGGTCATGGCGATGCACAGGGACAGATCGTCACTATTCGCATCGGCGGGCAGGGATTGGCGGGCCAGCCCATCGGATTCCTCGTTACGCTTGGCCACGATGGTATGCCCGCCCAGGTTGAACCCGTATCGACGGGCCCTGGAAATCAGCCGAACGTGCCGCATATCGCGGGTGGAGCCCTCCTGGGCGCCCAAGGCCACCACATCCAGATCCACTGCCTGCAAAGCGTCCCTGGCCAGGGTCTGGTCGTCCACGGATATGACCACGGCGGCCGCTCCATCCTCCAGGGCGATGGACAGACTGCGCTGCACATCGAACATGCTCAAGGGATATTCCAGATCCAGTCGCCTGTCCAGCGAGTATGAGCCCTTGGCGCTGAGAATGCCGACAGGATTGCCCAGCACATGCAGGAAGTCAGCCAAAAGATCCACCTGGTCCTGCACCTGGGAACCGACCAAAGCGAAGACAGCCAAGGCTCCTGAAGGATCACCGGCGGCATTGGCCAGCAATTGGCCCATCTGCCAGGCATGCATGGTACCGAAGAGCAGGGGTATACGGGCTCGGCCCACCTCTTGACGGGCCGAGGTCGGCAACAGGGCCGCATAGGCGCCGCGAAGCTCAGCCTCCTCAATCATGCCCTGGTCCACCTGCCGGTCTGCAGGCACGTAAAGGCTACCGGGCCGCACTGAGGGCAGGTCGTCCACCAGTGAAGTCACCGTAACTGGTTCAGCGAAATCAGGGACCAAGGTCAGCCCGTAGCGCCCCTTGAGCTGACCCAGGGTCAGTCGTCGGGAGATTGATTCACTCAGCGCACTCATGCTGCAATCTCTCCTTCGTCCGGGAACGCCATGATGTCTGCCGGTATCACCATGTTACCGGGATAGCATCGGTTCTGGGCGGGGACGTGGGGACCTGGTATTTCTGCATAAGGAATTCACCGATCTGGGCGAAGATGGGACCGGCGGTGATGCTGCCGAAAACGCCATCGCTGCTGTGGGGATTCTTCAGCACCACGGTGACCACAAAATGAGGGTCGTCAGCAGGCAGGATGCCCACCCAGTCGCTGATGATGCCACCCAGGCCGCCCGAGCTGTCGGCCACCTCGGCAGTGCCCGTCTTGGAGGCCACCCGATAGCCCTCTACCTTGGCCGTATTCTGGTACTTTTCAGCCACTGACTCCATGCCGTTCATAACGGTAGCCGCCACCTTCTCGTCCACTACCCTCACCCGGTTGGCATTGACGGCACCCTGGCCGTGGATGATGGTCTGATCAGCGCGGACCCCCTTGTTGGCCAGGGTGGCGATGACGTTGGTCAGCTGGATGGCGTTGGTGGCATAGCCCTGGCCGAACAATACCGTATTGCGGGTGCGCCGATCCCAGGTCTGAGGCGAAGTCAGCAGGCCCTTGGACTCCCCCGGCAGACCTAGTGCCGAAGCCTGGCCGATGCCAAAACGGGTCAGATAGTCGTAGCGCTTCTGGTCCGGGTAGTGTTCGCCGGCCATGACCATGCCCACGTTGGAGGAATTCTGCAGAATGCCGGCAAGGGTCCAGTGCTCGGCTGGATGGTCGAAGGCGTCCTTGTACTGCTGGTTGTCCACGGTGATGTGGTCGGGCACGGTGAAGCGGTCGCTCATGGAGTGCACCTGCTCCTGGAGCATGCCGGAGATCGAGATGGTCTTGCCGATGGAACCGGGTTCGAAGGTCTCCGCCACCGCCCGCGAGGAGTTGACCTTGGCCTGGTCGCTGCCCGCCTGGTAGTCATCGGTGTCGGCCAGGGCCAGGATCTCGTTGGTGCGGGTGTCCTGGACGACAGCCAGGGCCCAGTCGGCATGAAATCGCTGACAGCCTGACTTGAGGGCTTGACGGACGTACCACTGAACGTCTTGATCAACGGTCAGGGTGACATCCTTGCCGTTGACCGGATTGCGCTGACGGGTCACGGTTCCGGGGATCTCCTGACCAAGCATTCCCTGCTGGTAGACCGTGTAACCGTCAGTACCGGTCAGCTGCCGATTCTCCATCTGCTCGATCCCGGCCACGCCCTTGCCGCTGTCGTCGATGCCCCCGATCAGGGCTCCCATCAGATCCGCATGCGGATAGGTGCGCTCACTGCTCAGTTCTGCCGTGATGATCCCCTGCAGCCCCAGCTTGTCGATGGAGCGCTTGACCTCGGGAGTCACCCGCTTGGCCAGAACCACGTACCGTCCAGGGACGCTGAGCTTGCCGCCCAGCTCCATGGCGTTCATGCCCAGGGCCGGCGCCAGGAGGCGGGCCACGCCGGCAGCACCGTCAGCGCCCACCGGATGGCCTTTGATGCTATGGCAGTCACTGCCTGTGCGCTTGGTGCAGTTGATAGGTATGAAGGAGGCGGCCGCCTCGGGGTCGCCGATGATGTTGTACCGCTCCAGGCTCTGGGCAAGCACCCGGCCATTGACATCCAGGATGCGGCCACGCTGGGCCTTGATGGTGTGCGGCACAGTGCGGCCCGCCGCAGCCGCTTGCGCCATGGACCTTCCGTCGAAGAGCTGGATATAGGCCAGCTTACCCAGGGCCAAGGCGGCCACCAGGACCAGAATCAGACCCACAGACAAGGAACGTTTGCAGAAAGACAGGTGCCAGGAGCGTTTGGTTCCGTTGCCGCTCATGGATGCCCCGCCTTGCTCTGGGCATCCTGAGGGGGCTTGTAGCCCTGCAGATCGATGGAGTTCAGGCCCTGCTGGGGCTGCATGCCCAACTGCTGGGCCTTGTCCGGCAGGGAGGCTTGGAGTTGGTCGAGCTTGTTCTGGTCATCCTGGACGTCCTGGGTCAGATTGCTGATTTCATGCTGGACCCTGGTGGCCTCGAAGGAGTCCTGGACCATCTGGGTACGCAGCATCAGGGATCCGAACATGCAGGCGGCCAAAAAGATCACGGAGGTCATGATGCGCAAGAGAGGATTGCCGCGGGTCCGCGTCCAGCCGATCAGACGCCGAGCCCCCTCAGCAAATGGACCTCGTTCGGGACGGCGGGCCTTGCCTGCCTTGCCTGTGCCCTTGATCAGACTGAGCTCAGGCCTGGTGGGCATCTCCTGGATGCGAGGATGACCCTTGTCCGCAGATGTCTTGGAACGGACCGAACGTGCTGGCATGGTCATGACCGGCGCCTCGATTCCGAACCGTGGCCGACATGACGATGGTGACCGGCTGAGCCCTGCCCACGGGCCTCGGCCTGAAGCCGACGACGACGCTCCTCGGGGATGGCTCCGATCTTCTCAACAGCCCGCAGGCGCACTGAAGCAGACCTGGGGTTGCGTTCCCGCTCGGCCGCATCGGCCTTAACAGCACCATGAGTCAGGTCCGACAGGTAGGGTCGGGCCTGATCGGGCACCACCGGCATGCCTGCAGGAAGATCCACATGCAGCCCTGGCGCCATGAAGCGCTTGACCATGCGGTCCTCCAGGGAGTGATAGGACTCCACGACCAGACGACCGCCCTTGGCCAGCCGCAGAATGGCCTGGGGCAGGGTGCGCCTCAAACGATCCAACTCTCCATTGACCTCGATGCGCAGGGCCTGAAAGACCCTCTTGGCCGGATTGCCAGGAGGACGGTGGCCACGCGGCACTGCCCTATCGACCAGACGGTCCAGCTGGGCCGAGGTGGTCAGCGGTTGCTCCTGCCTGGCTTCAACGATGGCTCGTGCGATGCGTCCTGCATAGCGCTCCTCCCCATACCGGGAGAAGATGTCAGCCAGCTGGTCCTGGTCGTACTCGGCCAGGACCTTCGCAGCCGTCAGCTCCTGGCTGGTGTCCATGCGCATGTCCAGCGGAGCATCCTGACGGTAGGTGAATCCCCTGTCGCGCTGGTCGATCTGCAGAGAAGACAATCCCAAATCCATGAAGACCAGGTCCACCTGGCCTACATCCAGGGCATCCAGCTGCTGGTCCAGCTGATCAAAGGGGGCGTGAACCGGCGTGAAACGGTCGGCCAGGCCCTCGTCGCGCATCCGGCCAGTGGCCAGATCCAGGGCCTGGCTATCCCTGTCTATGCCAATAAGACGGGCCTCAGGGCAGGACTTGAGAAAGGCGGTGGCGTGACCAGCCAGGCCCAGCGTGCAATCCACAGCCACGGCCCCAGGGTGCTCCAAGGCGGGCCGAGCCAGCGCAAGGCAGCGTTCCAGTAGGACGGGACGGTGGACCTTGCCGCTGTCCACGGCCTCCTGGTCGAGAGGATTGCGTTCTGACATCAGGGCCTCCATCAGCAATCCACCGCCGGAAGAACATCATCGGCAATGTCGGCATAGCCCTGCTCCTTGCTCTCCAGGTAGGCAGTCCAGGAATCCTGATCCCAGATTTCAGCACGGGTGCCCACGCCGATGACCACGACGGGGCCGGTCAGCCGTGCATAGGAGCGCAGCATGGGCGGGACCAGAATGCGGCCCTGCTTGTCCGGGACCTGGTCGACGGCGCCTGACAGAAATACGCGCAGGTAGTCCCTGGCCGATTTGTCACCCATGGAGGTGTGTTGGATGCGCACGGCCATCCGCCGAAATTCCTCGGTGGGCAGCAGGCTGACGCAGCGTTCCTGGCCACGGGCCATGACCAGGCCCTGACCCAGCTGAGCGCGGAACTTGGCGGGCAGAGCCAGGCGGCCCTTGGCATCCATCTTGGGGGTGTAGGTGCCCAGAAGCATGGGCGGCAGGGAAGGCGAGGCGGCATCTGCGTCGTATGTATCGGCCATGCCCCACCTCCAATGCCAGTTTGGTATCCATGGGACGGCCCCACCGGGTAGCGTCCCCTACGCAGTGCTCCCCACTTTACCCCACCTATCCCCATTGCTCACCACCTTGACACCACTTCAGGCCCAAACCCAACCATTCGCCCCGCCGAAGGGTTCACCTCGGCGTTTCGCCACCCGGCAAAGAGGGCACGGCCAAGGGTCAGTTGAACCGAAAAAGTAGAGGACGGGCGGTATATTGGATCATCCGATTTTGAACATTCCACAGAACGGACGCACATGTCGAGCTATTCCTCACAGCTGCATGAAGAGCAGACGGCGGTGGACAGGGCCTACGGCCGTCTGGACGAGCTGCGGACGCAGGCCAGGACCAGACTGGACGCGGTTCGGGCCGCCGGCTCCCACGGTTCCCCCACCCAGCGCACCGAACGGGATTCCTTTGCCAACATGTACGAGGACCGGCTCACCCAACTGCGAGCCATGGAGGACCGTCTGGTCTTCGGCCGACTGGATACTGCCCAGGGCGGTCGGCGATATATCGGACGACTGGGCCTGCTCGACAGCAACCATGAGCCCATCCTGACCGACTGGCGTGCCGAGGCCGCACGCCCCTTCTACGAGGCCACTCCAGCGGACCACGGCGACATCGTCATGCGTAGGCACATCACCCTTAACTTCCGCCAAGTCACCGGCATCGAGGATGAGGTTCTGGACCTGTCGGCCCCAGAAGTGGACAAGGCGGCCCAGGGCGGCACCCTGGCCGGCGAGGGCGCGCTCATGGCATCCCTGTCCAGCCGGCGCACCGGGCAGATGACCGACATCGTGGCCACCATCCAGGCTGAACAGGACCGGATCATCCGCTCCCCCATGACCCGTCCACTGGTGGTCCAGGGCGGGCCGGGCACCGGCAAGACGGCCGTGGCCCTGCACCGGGCGGCCTATCTGCTCTACACCCATAGGCGTCGACTGGAGAGTTCAGGCGTGCTGATCGCCGGGCCCAGCAACGCCTTCCTGCACTATATTGATCAGGTCCTGCCCTCCCTGGGCGAGACCGGAGTGCTCAGCCGCACCATGGGCGACCTCATCCCCGGCATCAGCACCGAACGCCAGGAGGACCCGCACGTGGCCCGGCTCAAGGGAGACATCCGCATGGCCGAGGCCGTAGCCAATGCCGTCGCCTCCCGGGAGCGGGTGCCTGCCTCCCTGCCCACGGTCAAGGTGGATGGGGTGGCCGTCCCTATGCTGGCGGTCGACCTGGAACAGGCCCTGGTCGATGCCCGACGCAGCCACCAGCCCCACAACAAAGCCAGGAATACCTTCGTGCGTTCGGCCCTGAACGCCATGACCGCCCGCTATGCCGAGGGCGTGGACTATCAGCCTGGAGCCGAGGAACTCGCCCGGGTCACCTCCCTGCTGAGACTGAACGACCAGGTGCGGCGGACCCTCAATCTAGCCTGGCTGCCCATGAACCCCCGCTGGCTGGTCAATGACCTCTGGTCCAGGCCGGATCGTCTGCGCCGGTTCGCCCCTTGGCTGACTCCTGAACAGATTGATCTGCTGACCCGCCAGGACGGCGCCGAACTGACCGTATCCGACATTCCCATCCTGGATGAGGCCATGGAGCTGTTGGGCCCTGACCCCCGTCAGGCGGACCGCGACCAGGCTGAAAAGGCCCGCCGCGATGAGGAACGACGGTTTGCCAGCGACACCTTGGCCCAGAATGGCATCGGAACGGGCATCGTGACCTCGCAGATGCTGCTTGATTCCATCAACGGCCAGGACGAGAACCAGGCAGCCACTCAGGCGGCCGCCGACCGCGAATGGGTCTACGGGCACATCGTGGTCGACGAGGCCCAGGAGCTGACAGCCATGGACTGGAGGATGCTGGTCCGGCGCTGTCCCTCCCGATCCTTCACCATCGTCGGGGACGTGGCGCAGACGGCCGCACTGGGTGGCACCCGGTCCTGGGCCTCCACCATGGACGCGCTTTTCGGACCGGATGGATGGGATCTGCGGCAGCTGACCATCGACTATCGCAACCCTCGTCAGGTATCCAACCTGGCCTCCTCCTTCGCAGCCTCCGAGGGCCTTGAGGTTTCGACCCTCAAGGCTGTGCGCGAGGTGGAAGGATCGGTAAGCCGCCTACGGGCAGAGGATCGGGTCAGTCTGTTGGACCAGCTGCCTGACCTGGTGCGCGAACTGGCGGAACGTCATCTGAGCAAGGACGGCACCGGACGCCTGGCCATCATCGTTCCCAGCGCCCTGCAAGCCGAAGTCAGCTCGCGCCTGCATATTGATAAGGCTCAGGAGCATCAGATCACGGTCACGACCACCGGCCACACCAAGGGCCTGGAGTTTGATGCCGTGGTTCTCGTGGAGCCTGGTGCCATTCAGGATGAGGCTCCTTCCAGGCTGAGCGCAGCGTCTGACCTCTATGTGGCCATGACGCGCCCCACTCAGGAGCTGGTCATTGCCCAAACTTCCGGGGATCAGAAACTATTGAACCTGGGATGAAGTATCTAGTGCCGGGCCAGTATCAGGCCTGGCACCGCGTTCACTTCCAGTCACAGGCCAGCCCCGTCACACAATGACGGAAGCTGCTCGCCTGCTGCAGGCAGAATGGCCGGTGCCCGAATAGCCGAATTCAGGACTGTGCAGTAGCAGACTGCTCTTCAGCTGACTGGTCTTCGGCGCGCAGGGTGTCGATGGCCTGCTGGAAGTCCTCCAGGTTGCTGAAGTTGCGGTAGACCGAGGCGAAGCGCAGATAGGCCACCTCGTCCAGCTCCCGGAGAGGCTTCAGGATAGCCCTGCCGACCTCTTCCGAATCGACCTGTGCCAGGCCACGCGAACGCAGATCCTCTTCGACCTGCTGGCCCAAAAGTTTCAGGTCATTTTCATCAATGGGCCTACCTTGGCAGGCCTTCCTCACGCCAGCAATGACCTTGTCCCGATTGAAGGGCTCGGCATTGCCTGAGCGCTTCATAACCAGGAGGATTGAGGTCTCCACCGTGGTGAACCGACGCGAGCATTGCGGACACTCACGGCGGCGTCTGATGGCATGGCCGTCGTCGCTGATTCGCGTATCCACAACCTTGGTATCGGGATTTTGGCAGAAAGGACAGTGCATGTGCAATATCATAGCGCCAAAGAACCTCAAGACCCACGTATACCGGGCCTATCAGCGTATAACACTGGACAAACTCCTCAAACTCAGCTAGTTACCCTTTTCCAGTCGACAAGCTATTGAAGCCCCATTGGTGATTTCCTGAACCGAAGATCACTGCCTCACTCGTCGCTGGGAATCAGAATTCGGTCCCCAACGCGCAGATTGGGTGAGGACATATTGTTGATCTGCATGATGCGGTCTACGTTTTTAGTGACGTCCTCGCCTTGCGGCGTGATTGAGGCCGCATAGGACCAGACATTATCGCCCGGACGAACTGTACGGGTGACGACCTCCTGTGGTCCTGGAGCGGAGCTTGCCGGACGAGCCATCAATCCGACCCCAGTCAGGGCCAAGGCGCTCACTGCTAGGAAAACCACAGATCTGCGTATGGTGACGCTCGCAAAACCCTGCGCGGACAAACATGCTGTTATAGCTCCACGCAGACGAGCCATGATGGATGAGAACACAGCACTGATACGCGTCCGGCAGTCCGAAAACAGGTTCGAAGGCGCGGACATGCGGGAACTGGCGCAGGAACGAACAACCATGGCACACCTCTTTCGAACATTTGTTCTATCGAACAGATGTTCTCATTGTGGCACTGCAGTCGTCATTTGGCAAGACCGATTCGAACATTTGTTTGATTTTTCACTTCAGGCAGGTTAAGCTGGGTTCAGTTTCCAAGGAAAGGAGCCATCAGTGAGCACCATCCCCTTTGCCGGGTCTGCGACCATGAGCTCCGCCAGCCAGTCCACCACCACTGACAACGCAACCTCTCAGGAAAAGGCCGAGACCTCAGCCAAAAACGAAGCGAAAGAAAACGCCGCCACCACTGAGAGCCCGAATCAAGGATCCAGGCCTGAGCTGACCGATCGACAGGCCAGGGTGTTGGAAGCCATCAAGCGTCACCTGTCAGAGCGCGGATTCGTGCCCTCCTACAGGGAGATCGGCAGAGACGCTGGACTGCGCAGTACTTCTTCTGTCAAGCACCAACTTCAGGTCTTGCAGGATCTGGGCTACATTCGTCTGACTGCAAACAAGGGCCGTGCCATAGAACTGGTCCAGAACCATCCTGAGCCGACCGCAGGAACCGCCAGAATCGTTCCTTTCCCTGACGCAAAGGCCGACGAGGCCATCATGCAGTCACGCGATGTACCCCTGGTCGGCAGAATTGCCGCCGGCCAGCCCATTCTGGCCGAACAGCATGTGGACGATGTCATGCGCCTGCCGGAACGTTTGACCGGATCCGGCGAGCTCTTCATGCTTGAGGTCCATGGGGATTCCATGGTCGATGCCGCCATCTGCGACGGGGACTTCGTGGTCGTCCGCCGCCAGCAGGAGGCCGAGAACGGAGATATCGTTGCAGCCCTGCTGGACGATGGTGCTACAGTTAAGACCTTCCGCCGCGAGGAGGGCCACGTTTGGTTGATTCCCCACAACCCGGCCTACTCCCCCATTGACGGCACCCACGCCGTCATCATGGGCAAGGTGGTCACCGTTCTGCGCAAGGTCTGAGGGTTACATATCCAAATGCTCGCCGCTGCTGTTCCGGTGGCCCTGCGGTTCTATCTGAAAGGTCGTGTGTTCGACCGAGACCGGGAAATGATCGCGCAGACAGCGTTGCATGCTGGTCAGAATACGTTCGTTTTCGACAGCCGTCGTGCCCTGACGCACTACCACATGTGCCGTCAGCTGCGGCAGACCAGTGGAAACGCTGCTGGCATGCAGATCATGAACCTCAAGTACGCCAGGCACTCCCTCCAGGTGCTTCCTGACCTTGGCCATGTCGAGCTCCGGCGGGGTTTCCTCAAGAAGCACGGAGACGCTGCAGGCCAGGAGCTTGATTGCGCGGGGAATCATCAGCAGGGCGATCAGGGCTCCCGCCACGGCATCGAACCCGGCCCAACCGGTGATCATCATAACCACAGCTGATATCAGAACCGCCACCGAGCCCAATGCGTCGTTGACCACTTCGAGAAAAGCGGCACGCATGTTCAGGTTGTCCTTATGCCCTGAGGCCAGGACAAAAATTGACCCTACGTTGGCAGCCAGGCCCAAAATGCCGAAGAAGAGCAGCAGCCCCTGCTGATGGACCTGATCCCGCCCAGGTGACCAGAGTCGCAAGACGGCCTCCACAATGGCGTAGATGCCCACAGCCAGCAGAACCAGAGCACCGCCAGCCGCCGTGATGACCTCCAGACGGGACCAGCCCCAGGTACGTCGGTTCGTGGGGCGACGCTCCATCAACACGGCAGTGACCGTGGAGGCGATCAGCACAGCCATGTCGGTCATCATGTGCCCGGCATCTACCAGCAGAGCCAGGCTACGGGTGACCACGGCGCCGACAACTTCAGCCACGAAGACCGATCCCGTCAGCGCCAGGGTCATCAGCAACTGTCGACGATGGGCGGATCCGCCACCCCGGACATTACCTTCATGAGCGCTCATGCATACCCCGATTCATCAGTCACCAAAGTATGTCACCAGGGGTCATAAGGCAAGAGTCTTCTGAGAAATACTCAGAAACCGAACTTGCTTGCCGTCTCCTTGAGGGTCTCGGCGGAACGCTTCAGAGCGGCCAGCTCGCCGTCGCTCAGAGGGGTGTTGATGTGGGTGTTGACCCCATCACGGTTGAGCACGCTGGGCACTGACATGCACACGTCGGAGATCCCGTGGAAGTCCTCCAGCAGAGAGCTGACCGGCAGGATTCGGTCAGTGCCGTTCAGTATGGACTCGATGATGTCCACGCCGGACATGGCGATGGCGAAGTTGGTCGCCCCCTTGCCCTCGATAATCTGGTAGGCCGCGTTCTTCACCTCCTGGTGGATCTCCTCGCGCTTGGCCGCGTCCAGGGGCTCATGGCCAGGCAGCTCCATCCAGTCGCACATGGGCACGCCGCCGATGGTGGCCGAACTCCAGAGGGGGACCTCGGAGTCGCCGTGCTCACCGGCAATGTAGGCATGGACGTTCTTTACGTTGACGCCGGTCTGCTGGCCGATCAGGTAGCGCAGGCGGGCGGAGTCCAGGTTGGTGCCCGAACCGAACATCTGGTTGACCGGCAGCCCGGACAGCTCCAGGGAAACCCTGGTCACGATGTCGACGGGGTTGGTAATCAGCAGGAAGATGGCATTGGGGGCCACCTCGACCATCTGAGGGATGATGGACTTCATCATGTTGATGGTGGCGCCGGCCAGGTCAAGCCGAGTCTGCCCCGGCTTCTGCCTGGCTCCGGCAGTGATGACCACCATGTCGGCATCGGCGCAGATCTGCGGATCGTCCGAGCCGTCGATGGTGACTGTGGGGTAGAAGCTGGATCCGTGCTGCATGTCGCGGACCTCGGCCTCAACACGCTGGGCGTTGATATCCTCAAGGACGATCTCCCGAGCCACACCGCGCTGGGCCGCCGAGAAGGCCAGGGTCGACCCCACGGCTCCGGCTCCTACGATCGCTAGCTTGGTTGGCTTGATTGATGATTCCGCCATAGTTTTATGGACCTCTCTTATCGGAACCCGGGAAACGGGTTTGCCGCTGACAACATACGTAGTTTACCCAGCATAGGTGACCTGGCGTGCACCTGCCCCTTAGGAGCCCAACCCGGCTGCTGGCGTGTCACCCGTTGAAGCCTGCAAGGGCTTCTCGTCGATGGCCTGGTCAAGCACGGCAGCCGCCAGCCGGTCGTCCACATCAGCGCTCAGCACAACCCCATCGGCCCGGTATTCCAACGAATTCACCCGTCCCAACTGCCGCACCTGTTCCAGCAGGGAGCCACTGGTGTAGGGCAGGATGGCCTCGACATGCACGGCGGGGGCGGGCAGCAGCTCCTCCACTCGTCTGCGCAGGGACTCAAGGCCCTGACCCTGCCTGGCCGAGACCAAAAAGGCATCAGGCTCAAGGTTGGCGAGCCGCTGCCGGGCATCCTGATCGATCAGATCCACCTTGTTGAAAACCAGCAGACGGGGGATGGACTCAGCGCCGGGGATGTCTGCCAGCACGGCATCCACAGCCCTGATCTGCCCAAAAGGATCGGGGTGGGAGCCGTCCACGACGTGCAGAATCAGGTCGGACTGACCCACCTCCTCCAGGGTGGATTTGAAAGCTTCGACCAGCTGAGTAGGCAGACGGCGGACGAACCCGACCGTGTCCACGTAGACGTAGAGCCGACCGTCCGCCGCCTTGGTGCGCCTGACGGCCGTATCCAGGGTGGCGAAGAGGGCGTTCTCCACCAGTTCCTCGGACCCGGTCAGCCGGTTGGTCAGCGAAGACTTGCCGGCATTGGTGTACCCCACCACGGCCACTGCCGGCAGCTGGTAGCGCCGCCGGGATCCACGCTTGACCTGACGCGAGGGGGCCATCTGGGCGATCTGACGCTTCAACCGGGAAATCCGTCGTCTGATGACCCGTCGGTCGGTCTCGATCTTGGTCTCACCAGGGCCTCGGGAGCCTATGCCGCCGGCCTGCCCGGCAGCCTGGCCGCCAGCCTGCCGGGAGAGGGATCCGCCCCAGCCGCGCAGCCTAGGCAGCATGTACTCCAGCTGGGCCAGCTCCACCTGGGCCTTGCCCTCGCGGCTGGTGGCGTGCTGGGCGAAGATGTCCAGGATCAGGGCCGTCCTGTCGACCACCTTGACCTTGGTGACATCCTCCAGGGCCCGTCGCTGGGAGGGATGAAGGTCGTCATCGGTGATGATGGTGTCGGCGCCCAGCCGGGCCACGATATCCGCCAGCTCCCGCGCCTTGCCTGAACCCAGGTAGGTGGCCGGATCGGGCTTGACCCGCTGCTGGAGCAGTCCATCAAGCACCTGAGCCCCGGCAGTCCGTGCCAGGGCGGCCAGCTCGCGCAGGGACTCCTCGGCCTGACCGACCGTGGTGCGCGAACCCGACCAGACGCCGACCAGGACCACCCGCTCCAGACGAACCTTCCGATACTCCACCTCGGTCACGTCCTGGAGCTCGCCCAGCCCCTCGACATGGCGGAAGGCGTTGCGCCGGCTGCGCTCCTGCCACTCCTGATCCTGGTCCTGCCCGACCTGCCCCTCGCTGCCGGTCAGCACCTTGGACTTGTGGGCGAGCGGGTCCTGGTGGGCATCGACAATTGTTCGGCCAAGCTCTTGGGTCGGTTGTTCTTGGGTCAAAGGCACCTCTGCACTGGTTTATGAACTAGGGAACGAATCCGGTATAGGCGGAATCATGACACAGTCTTTATTATCATCTTCTTAGCAGACATCAGTGAGTGCCCGAGGGACGGGCAGGATTCGAAGACGGACAGGATGGACATGACGCACAGGGACCATGGCAGCAGCCGGGGACAATCCTCCAGGACCGGGACGGACGGAGGCGAACAGTACTTCGTGACCCGTCCGGCCTCCCCCGACCAGCGGCGGACCATCCAGGTGGAGCTGGCCGGCCGTACCTGCCAGGTGGAGGTCTCCCACGGGGTCTTCTCGTCAGGAAGGCTTGACCTGGGGACTTCGGTCCTGCTCAAACGCGTCCCCCAGCCTCCGGCCGAGGGCGATTTTCTGGATCTGGGCTGCGGCTGGGGGCCCATAGCCCTGAGCATGGCCATGCAGTCGCCCAAGGCTGACGTCTACGCTGTGGACACCAACCTGCGAGCCCTGGACCTTACCGCCCGCAACGCACAAACCCAGGGTCTTGACAGGGTGCGCACCCTAACCCCGGAACAGGTGCCGGACGATCTGCACTTCGACCTGATCTGGTCCAATCCGCCCATCCGGGTGGGCAAGGCGGCCCTGCACGACATACTGATGACCTACCTACCCAGGCTAAAGCCCCAGGGCCGTGCCTATCTGGTGGTCCAGCGCAACCTGGGTGCCGACTCCCTGATTCCCTGGCTGGCTGACACCCTGGGCTCCGGCTGGACGGCGGAGAAATACGCCTCAGCCAAGGGCTACCGGGTCATCGAGGTGGGCCGGGCATGAGGTTCGAGTATCCAGCCGAGCTGCCCATCAGCGCGGCCAAGGAGGACATCGTCCATGCCGTGCAGTCCTCCCAGGTGGTCATCGTCTCGGGACAGACCGGCTCGGGCAAGACGACCCAGATCCCCAAGATCCTCCTGGAAATGGGCCGTGGCGACCACGGCCGCCAGATTGTGCACACCCAGCCCAGGAGGATCGCCGCCAGAACCGTGGCCGAGCGTATCGCCTCGGAGACGGGCACCAGGCTGGGCGACCAGATCGGCTACCAGGTACGTTTCACCGACAAGTCCAGCCGAAGCACCCGCCTGCGAGTGGTCACCGACGGCATCCTCCTGGCGCAGATCCAGGGCGATCCGCAACTGCGGGCCTACGACACCATCATCATCGACGAGGCCCACGAGCGCAGCCTCAACATCGACTTTCTGCTGGGGTATCTGACCGCCCTGCTGCCCAAACGGCCCGATCTTAAACTGATCATCACCTCGGCCACCATCGATTCGGTCAAGTTCCGGGACCACTTCGCCAAGGCCCTGCACACCCAGGTGCCCGTGCTGGAGGTCTCCGGCCGTACTTATCCGGTCCAGACCCTCTACGAGCCTGCCGGATCGGCCCCTGCCCTGATGCGGCATGTCCCCGGGTTCGACTCCGAGGAGGAGGGCCAGGACAGGGAGGAGCCGGACATACCCAAGGCGGTGGCCCGGGCCTGCGCTGAACTGGTCATCCACTCCACCCATGTCGACGGCCCCAGGGACATCCTGGTCTTCGCCGCCGGCGAGCGCGACATCCGGGAGTACGAGACTGCCATGCGGCGCCACTTCGGCCCGCGGACTTCCGACATGCGTCGCCCGGATGCCCTGGAGATCATCCCCCTCTTCGCCCGCCTGTCCGCCAAGGAGCAGCACCGGGTCTTCGAACACCACGGCCATCAGCGCATCGTCATCGCCACCAATGTGGCCGAAACCTCCCTGACGGTGCCGGGCATCCGATACGTGGTGGACCCCGGACTGGCCAGAATCAGCCGCTATTCCAAGTCGGCCAAGGTCCAGCGGCTGCCCATCGAGCCCATCTCCCAGGCCTCGGCCGATCAGCGTGCAGGCCGCTGCGGACGTGTGGCCGACGGCATCGCCATCCGCCTGTATGCCAAGGACGACTACGACACCCGTCCCAAGTTCACCGACCCGGAGATCCTGCGCACATCCCTGGGGTCGGTCATCCTGCACATGCTCTCGGTAGGTGTGGCCCATACGGCCGAGGACGTCACCGACTTCGGCTTCATCGATCCGCCCGACACCCGTGCGGTCAGCGACGGTCTACGCAAACTGACCGAGCTGCAGGCCATATCCCGGCAGCAGGGCCTCATCCGTCTGACCAATCTGGGACGGCGGCTGGCCAGAATCCCCATCGACATCCGCCTGGGCAGAATGATCCTGCAGGCCGGTCAGGACGCCACCCCGGACACCCTGGCCGCTGTTCTGGTGGTCGTGGCCTTCCTCTCCCTGCAGGACCCTCGCGAGCGCCCGGAGGAGAAGCGCGAGGAGGCCGACCGGATCCACGCCCGCTACGAGGACCCCTCCAGCGACTTCCTGACGGCCCTGAACATCTGGAACCGATTTTTCCCGCAGGACAAGGAGCCCTCCAACGGGACCCTGCGCAAGGCCTGCAAGCAGGAGTACATGGCCTTCCTGCGCATGCGGCAGTGGCATGACCTCTACCGGCAGCTGGCCCAGATGTGCCGAGGCCTGCACATGAAAGTGGGTTCCCCAGTACCTGTCAAGGGACCGGACCAGACCCTGCTGGACCTGCCTATTGGGCAGCAGGCAGCACACGCCCTGGTCTGCTCCTGGGACGACCAGGGCATCCACCGTTCCATGCTGGCTGGCCTGCTCTCCAGCATGGGCATGCAGGTGGTTCACGAACCCAAGGCCTCCGATTTCGCCGGCCTGCATGGCGCGGCCCGGGCCAAGGCTATGAAGCGGGCACGCCGGCAGGCCAAGAACGACTATCAGGGTGCGCGCGGCACACATTTCGCCATCTTCCCAGGTTCTGCACTCTCCAAGGCCAATCCGCCCTGGATTATGGCTGCTGAGCTGGTGGAGACCTCCCGGCTCTGGGCTCGCTGCTGCGCGGCCATCGATCCGGCCTGGGCCGAGCCCCTGGCCAAGTCCCTGACCAGAACCACCTACGCCGAACCCCACTGGTCGGCCTCCCGTGGTGCCGCGGTGGCGACCTCCAAGGTCCTGCTCTATGGTCTGCCCATCGTGCGCGACCGGACCGTCCAATGGGCACGGATCAACCCGGGCCAGGCTCGGGATATGCTGATACGCCAGGGCCTAGTGCAGGGCGACGTGCGCGAGCGCTTCCCCCATGACGGCTTCATCCAGGCCAACCGGCAGGTGCTCAGCGAGGCTGGCGAGCGGACCAGCCGAACCCGCCAAGTGACCGGCACCGTCACCGAAGAGGACCTTTACGATTTCTACCAGGAACACATTCCCCAGGAGGCCACCTCCCTGGCCGCACTGGGCTCTTGGTGGCGGAAGCACCACGATGCGGACCCGCACCTGTTGGACTTCGACCCTGACAAGGTGGAGCGCCTGAACGACCAGTCCGCCTCCTATCGACCCGGAGACTACCCCGACCACTGGCACACCCTGGGCACCGACGGCCGGCCCATGGATCTGCCCCTGACCTATCGCTACCAGCCGGGAGAGCCTGACGACGGCATCACAGTCCACATCCCCCTGCACTGCCTGAACCAGCTGACGCCAGGACAGTTCAGCTGGACTGTGCCCGGCCTCCTGGACGACCTGATCACAGCCACCATCAAGTCCCTGCCCAAGGCCCTCCGGGTCCAGTTCGTTCCCGCCCCTGACGCCGCCCGGACCATCCGCTCCTGGATAGACGGCCACTATCCCCTGCTGCCCGGTGCCGATCCTGCGTCGGCAGAGCAGGCCACCTACGGGTCGGCAGACCAGCATGCGGACGGAGACGAAAATGGTGCAGGAGCCATCCCCACCGGGGGCTGGCCGGACTTCGAGCAGGTCTTCACAGCCGCGGCCATTGATACTCTCGGAGCCCAGCTACACCCGGAGGTCTTCACCCAGGCCAGGCTGGAACGACTGCCCGACTACCTGCGGCCCACCTTCCAGGTGGAGGAGAAACGGCGCCACGGCCACCCCAAGGTCCTGGGCCGGTCCAAGTCCTTGACCGATCTGCAGCGAAACCTGGCTGGACAGGCCCGACAGTCGGCCCGGTCACGGGTGGACTCCCAGGCCAGCAAGGCCGCCCAACAGGGCCAGGTGGTCAAGAGCGCCGACCTCCTCCACCAGTCCGGCGCCACCACCAAACCGCGCGAGGAACTGATCTGGCAGGTCGCCCTGTACAAGCTCCACCTGCCTGCCCAGCGGATCTCCTCACGCTGGCTGAGCCGGGAAGCCCTGATGTTGGCTTCGGCCCCCTACCCGGACACCTCTGCCCTTGCCGAAGACCTGCAGATGGCCGCTGTCAAGCGACTGATCCCCCACACCGAGACCATCACCGACGATCAGACCCTGCAGGAGGCTGTGGCCGGCGTCAGCCAGGTCTACGAGGACACTGTGTATCAGGTGGCCAAGGATGTGGTTGCCATTCTGGAGACTTCGGCCCAGGTGGACAAGGCCGTGTCTGGCCCGGCCGATTTGCCCCTGCTCTCCGTCCTGCAGTGGATACGCCAGCACTCGGCCAGCCTGGTGGCCAAGGGCTTCATCGGCGCCGACCCGCCCTATGCCCTTCCCCGCCTGCGCACATACCTGAAGGCGGACCTGATGCGCCTGGACAAGGCCCGTAGGGACAAGGACCGTGACGTACGATGGGCATGGCAGGCACAGACCGCCCAGGATCTGGTGGGCCAGGCGGCCAAGACGGCCCAGGCTCTGCCCGCCGGTCCCGGAAGAGACCAGGCCATGGACCGTGCACGAAGGGGACGTTGGATGATGGAGGAGTACTTCGTCTCCATCTGGGCCCAGGAGTTGGGGACAGCAATCCCTGTCAGTCTGCAACGAATCAGGAAGGTGCTGGAAGGAAAGCCATGAGCAAAAGACCATCGGGACGATCACGTAAGGGCGGCACCAAACGCGGAGGGACGAGCCTCCGCCGCGCGCAGACCTTGGGGGCCGCCCTGATGGCCGTAGTCCTGGTGGTCGCCCTATGCATCCTGGCTGTCCGCTTCGTCTCCTACCGGCTGATGGTAGGCCGCGTCATCCGCCACCAGGAGGAGCTGTCCCAGGAGTACGTTTTCAATCCAGGCAAAATCATCACCGATCACCGTTTCCATGACACCGTGGACATGAACGCCGACGACGTCCAGGCCTTTTTAAACAAACACGAGGCCTCATGCAACGGATCCACCTGCCTGCGCAGCCTGCAGATGGATGTTCCCGACCGTCCCGGTGACGGTCTATGTGATGCCTACAAGGGCGGCAAGAAACAGAGCGCGGCTCAGATCATCGACGGGGCCGCCCGCTCCTGTGGAATCAGCCAGAAGGTCCTCCTGACCATGCTGGAAAAGGAGCAGCATCTAGTGGCCACCAATCATCCCCCCACCCAGGTCCAGCTTCGGTCGGCCATGGGCCTTTCCTGCCCAGATGATGCAGACTGTGACACCCGCTATGCCGGATTCTTCAATCAGGTCTACGGGGCTGCCCACCGATTCCGCTACTACCAGGCCCATCGGAACCAGTATGCCTACCAGACCAAGGCTCTGAACGATGTACGCTTCAGCCCCGATGTCTCCTGTGGCAGCGGCAAAGTCTACATCGAAAATGATGCCACTGCCCTGCTCTACATCTATACGCCCTACCAACCCAACGAGGCAGCGCTACAGGCAGGCGACGGCGAAGGCGACCGCTGCTCCAGCTACGGCAACCGCAACTTCGTCATCATCTACAACAATTGGTTCGGCCGATCGGACCAGTGAGCCCCGGTTTCAAAGCCTAGGCAGGTAGTAGGCCAGCTCGTAGGGGGTGACCTGCCGGCTGTACCCGGCCCACTCCCGATGCTTGTTGCGCAGGAAATACTCGAAGGTCTGCTCGCCCAGCACCTGGGCCACGAAGTCCGACTTCTCCATGACCTTCAGCGCCGCGTCCAGGCTGTCAGGCAGGGGTTCGATGCCCAAGGCCTGACGCTCAGCGTCGGTCAGCTCCCAGACGTCGTCGCTGGTGGGCTCGCCCAGGGTCATCTTCTGCTCGATCCCGTCCAGGCCGGCAGCCAGCAGCACCGAGTATGCCAGGTAGGGGTTGGCCCCTGGATCCAGCCCGCGGAACTCCATCCTGGCCGAGTTGCCCTTACCGGGCTTGTACTGGGGTATGCGCAGGAGGGCGGACCGGTTGTTGTGCCCCCAGCAGACGTAGCTGGGCGCCTCGGCCCCGCCCCAGAGCCGCTTGTATGAGTTGACGTACTGGTCGGTCACCGCGCAGATCTCAGCCGCATGGGCCAGGATGCCGGCTGCAAACTGCCGGGCCGTCTGGGACATGTTGAACTCCTGGCCCACCTCGTAGAAGGCGTTGGCGTCGCCCTCGAACAGGCTCAGATGGGTGTGCATGCCCGAGCCCGGCTGGTCGGTGAAGGGCTTGGGCATGAAGCTGGCGTAAATCCCCCGCTCCAGGGAGATCTCCTTGACTACGGTCCTGAAGGTCATGATGTTGTCGGAGGTGGTCAGGGCGTCAGCATAGCGCAGGTCGATCTCATTCTGACCCGGTCCGGCTTCGTGGTGGGAGTATTCCACCGAGATGCCCATCTGCTCCAGCATGTTGACGCAGGCCCGGCGGAAGTCCATCCCCGGGCTGCGGGGCACGTGGTCGAAGTAGCCGCCCTCGTCGATAGGGGTCGGGGTCTGGGACCAGTCATCCTGGTTTTCAAACAGGTAGAACTCAATCTCCGGATGCGTGTAGAAGATGAAGCCCTTCTCCTTGGCCTTGGCCAAGGCCCGCTTGAGCACGTGCCGGGGATCCCCGCTGCTGGGCTCGCCGTCCGGGGTGAGCACGTCGCAGAAGATTCGCGCTGTGCCCTGCGGCCCTCCCCTCCAGGGAAGTATCTGGAAGGTGGATGGGTCGGGCTTGACGATCATGTCGTCCTCGGAGACCCTGGTCATGCCCTCGATGGCCGAGCCGTCAAAGCCCAGTCCCTCCTCGAAGGCCACCTCCAGCTCGGTAGGCGCTATGGCCACCGACTTCAGGGTTCCCAAGACGTCGGTGAACCAGAGGCGAATGAACCGGACATCGCGCTCCTCGACAGTGCGCAGCGCGAACTCCTCTTGTTTATCCATAGAGCTTATGCTCCCATTCCTATATTTCGCAGACTTGCTTATAGCGTTAACAATGCCCCGAGACCAGGTCCAGCGCCTGCTCCAGGGTGAAGGCCCCTTCATAAAGGGACTTGCCCAGAATAGCGCTGTCCACGCCCCGATCGACCAGGTCCAGGATGTGACTCAGGTCATCCAGACTGGAGATGCCCCCGGAAGCGGTCACCTTGGCCGGAGTCCGGTCAGCCACCTGGCCCAGCAGATCCAGGTTGGGGCCGGTCATCATCCCATCGCAGGTCACGTCGGTGACCACGTACCGGCTGCACCCGTCCCGGTCCAATCGTTCCATGGCCTCGAAGAGATCTCCGCCCTGTCTGGTCCAGCCCCGGGCGGCCAGGGTGTGTCCACGCACGTCCAAACCCACGCAGACTTTCTGTCCGTAGCGAGCCAGGACCTGGCTGGTCCACTCCGGATCCTCCAGGGCCGCCGTGCCGATGTTGACCCGGGTGGCACCGGCATCCAGGGCGGCCTTCAAGCTGGCGTCGTCGCGGATGCCGCCGCTGAGCTCCACCTTGACGCGATCGCCCAGCTGGTTGACCAGGGCGGCCAACTTGTCACGGTTGTCTCCGGTACCGAAAGCCGCATCCAGGTCGACCAGGTGGAGCCACTCGGCACCCTGGTCGACCCAGGCCTTGGCTGCATCGGCAGGCTCGCCGTAGACCTTCTCGGAGCCGGAGACCCCTTGCCTGAGACGGACCGCCTTTCCGTCGCGGACATCGACAGCGGGTAGCAGCGTCAGCATCTTCATTCACCTTTCTCGGAGGGGAGTCCGGAAGCCCCGGGAAGGGTCCGCACCCAATTGGTCAGCAACCGTGCCCCGGCCTGACCGGACTTTTCCGGATGGAACTGAGTGGCGCTCAAGGGACCGCACTCATAGGCAGCCACGAACCTGCTGCGCCCATAGGTGGCCCAGGTAACCAGCGGTTCACCAAAAGTGACGCCCTGTGAGGTCTTGCCTGACTCCGGCTGGCTGCCGCTTTGTTCATTCAACGCCGAAACTCGTAGGGCCAGGTCGTGCTGTGTCTCGCCGGCCCGGTCATCCCCCTGCACCGCCATAGCTGCATAGGAGTGGACGAAGTAGAAACGCTGATCCTGAACCCCCGCCAGCAGTTGTGTTCCCTGAGGTGCCTGGACATGATCCCAGCCCATATGGGGCACGACATCAGCATCCAGCTTGGTCACCCGACCGGGGATCAGGCCCATTCCGGGTTCGCTGCGGCCATCCTCGTCCCCGAACTGGAACATGATCTGAAGACCTATGCAGACCCCTAGAACCGGTAGACCCTGGGTCAGGCGGTCCAGGATGATCCGATCGCCGCCGACGGCGCGTAACCCCGCCATGCAGGCCCCGTAAGCCCCCACGCCGGGAATGACCAGGCCGTCGGCCTTCATGGCCAGGTCTTGGTCGGCGCTGATTTGGGCATCTACCCCCAGCTGGGAGAGGGCATGCACCATGGATCTGACATTGCCGAACCCATAGTCAAGCACCTGTATCCTGGTCATGTTCCTCCTAGCAGGTCTTTGGTCTCAACGATTACTCGACGCGACCCTGGCGGGTCGATCCTCCGGCCCCGAACCTGGTGTGCGAAGCGATGATGCCCATGGCCTTCTCGCGGTTGTACTCCCCCGAGTCGAAGATGGTGGCCCCATCCTGGCGCAGCCTGTCCACCGTAGTGGTCCCGATCATCAGGTCCTCCACGAAGTCGGCGGTAGCGGCAAAGAGAATGGGCGGCGCAAGCGTTTGCCCCGACTGTCCGCTGATCCAGAGGGTCACTTCGAGCTTGTCGGCCCTGTTGACCGCCAGGATGGCGCTGAGCCCGGATACGACGGTAGTCAGATCGCGGATGGCTGCCTCGGGTCCGTCACCGTCCAGGTTTCTCAGGACGGCCACGGCACCCTCACGGGCCTGAATGCACCAGGCCGAGATATCGGAGATTTGGCAGAAGGCCGCCAGAAGCTCTGCCGAAGCCAGACGGGTCACCATGACGGCGGCCTTGGCCCGGTTGCCGATCAGACCTTCCAGTTCCTGATCGAAATCGGCAGCAACACCATCAGTCCCATCTGGTTCCACCGACGATTCGTCAGTGGGCGCAGAATCCGAACCAGCCTCGTCATCCACTCCTGATGCAGACCGTTCAACAGGTTGATCCGCTTGATCCTGGCCCTCATTGAACTCGGCCTCAAAGCTGGCCAGGGCCCGCTCGACCTCCTCCTCGCTCAGATGATGGCCGGAATCCGGCAGGTCCTGATCCTTGCCGTCCTTGTTATCGTGTTCATCAGCGCTCATAGCGACCCCTTGGTGCTGGGGATGCCCTTCACCCTGGGATCAGGCTCCACAGCAAAGCGCAAGGCCCTGGCCAGGGCCTTGAACTCAGCCTCGGCAATGTGGTGCGGATCCCTGCCCGACAAAAGAATCAGGTGCAGGCAGATGCCGGCGTGCAGGGCGATGGACTCCATGACGTGCCTTACCAGGGAGCCGGTGAAGTGCCCGCCGATCATGGCGTACTCGAACCCTTCCGGTTCGCCGGCGCAGACCGCATAGGGCCTGCCGGAAATGTCGACCACGGCTCGGGCCAGAGCCTCGTCCAGGGGAACAGTGGCGTCAGCGAAGCGCTTGATGCCCCGCTTGTCCCCCAAAGCTTGGGCCAGGGCCTCGCCAAAGACGATGGCCACATCCTCGACGGTGTGGTGGACGTCGATCTGTGTGTCCCCGCTGGCCTTGATGGTCAGGTCAATCAGGGAATGCCTGCCCAAGGCCGTCATCATATGGTCATAGAAGGGAACTGAGGTGTCGATGTCGGTCACTCCGGTGCCATCCAGGTCCAGACTCAGACTCACCTTGGATTCACTGGTCTGGCGGGTGATGGTGGCTGTTCTGCCTGCCATTGCTGCTCCTCCGCTTTCTTGCCGCGCATTCCAGTCCGCACTGCGGCTCCTGCACGGCATCTAGACCACCAGCATAGCCGTGCCGCTGGTCTGATCCTTCAGAACCGCTTGAGGACATGGACCAGGGTTTGACGGAATCGCTCCATCTCCGCGTCCGTGCCCATGCAGACCCTCAGGTAGCCCTGAGGACCGACAGCCCGGATCAGCACGCCTTCATCCTTCATGGCCTCGAAGATGGCATCGCGGTCGGGGAAGGTACCGAAGAGGATAAAGTTGGAGGCCGAGGGGACCACGGTCAAGGGACGACCATGGAACTTCTGTCCGGCCAGCCACTCAGCGGTTTCCCGACGGGTCTGGCGAAGCTGATCCACCCGAGCCAGCTGGAGGTCGGTGTGCTCCAGGGCAGCCAGGGCCGCAGCCTGGGTCAGGGCGCTCAGGTGGTAGGGCATACGAACGATGCGGACCGCGTCAACTATTCCCCTGGATGCTGCCAGGTAGCCCACCCTGGCGCCGGCGAAGGCGAAGGCCTTGGACATGGTCCGGGTGACTGCCAGATGGTCGTACTGCCCGATCAGACTGACCGCCGAGGGCGTGCCCGGGTCTCGGAACTCGATGTAGGCCTCATCCACGACCACGATGGGCTGGGCGGACTTATCCGCGCCCGCTACAGGGACCTTGGAGCAGGCCTCCAGGAGCCTGGTCAGCTGATCCATGGGCAGGGGCGTCCCCGTGGGATTGTTGGGGCTGGTGACCAGGACCATGGCGGGGCCTAGCGTCTTGATGCGCTCGATGGTCGTTTCAATATCCAGGCTGAAATCAGGCTGCCGATGAGCCAGCTCCCAGTCTGTGAAGGTGTCTCTGGCGTACTCGGGATACATGGAGTAGGTCGGATCGCAGCCCAAGGCGATCCTGCCCGGTCCACCGAAGGCCTGGAAGAGCTGGAGCATGATCTCGTTGGACCCGTTGGCCGCCCAGATCTGCTCGGGTTGGAGCGAGGTCCCTGACTCCTTCTTCAGATAGGCAGACAAGGCCCGCCGCAGATCCTCATGCTCCCTGTCCGGATAGCGGTTGAGACCGGGGGCCGCCTGGCGCACACGCTGGCAGATGGCATCGACCACCTCCTGGTCCAGGGGGTAGGGGTTCTCGTTCACATTCAGACAGACCGGGACATCCAGCTGGGGGGCGCCATAGGGCTCCTCCCCTACCAAGTCCCTACGGAGGGGAAGATCGGCAGGTATGGCACTCACCGCAGACCGGCATTCTCTTCGTTGGCTTCCAGGTCGGCCTTGTCGTAGGGATCCTCCAGGAACCGGCTCAGGACGCACTCGCCATGGGCGGGCAGATCCTCGGATACGGCGAAATCATTGATCTTGGCTGCGATGGGCTTGAGCCCTTCCTGGTCATATTCGATGACTTCGACAGGTTTCATGAAGGTGTGGACGCCCAGGGCCACGTCGAACCGGGCGGTGCCGCCGGTGGGCAGGACGTGGTTGGACCCGGACATGTAGTCGCCCAAGGGCACAGGAGCGTAAGGGCCGCGGAAGATGGCCCCTGCATTCCGAATCCGGTCGATGACGGCATCAGGATCGGCCGTCTGAACCTCCAGATGCTCGGCGGCATAGGCATTGGCCACGTCGATGGACTGGTCGATTCCGTCGGTCAGGATGATTCCCGACTGGTTGCCGCCCAGGGAGGTGCGCACCCGGTCGGCGTGCTCGGTCCTAGGCACCCTGCGATCCAGGGCCTCCTGAACGCCCTGGGCCAGGTCCTGGCTGTCGGTGATCAGCACCGAGCCGGCCAGCTCGTCATGCTCGGCCTGTCCGATCAGGTCTGCTGCCACCCAGTCGGGGTTGGCCTGGCCGTCGGCTAGAATAGCGATTTCCGTGGGTCCTGCCACGGCATCGATTCCCACCATGCCGGAGACCATCTGCTTGGCCGTCGCAACAAAGATGTTGCCCGGGCCTGTGATCTTATCGACCGGGTCGCAGAGAATCTCCCCGTCCTGAGGTTCCGACCCCTTGGCCCCGTAAGCAAACATGGCTATAGCCTGGGCACCGCCCACGGCATAGACCTCATCCACGCCCAGGATGGCACAGGTGGCCAGGATGATGGCCGCTGGCAGACCACGGGGATCGTCAGAGGCGGGCGGAGTGGCCACGGCCAGGGAATCGACGCCGGCCACCTGGGCGGGCACTGCGTTCATGATGACCGAGGAAGGATACAGGGCCTTGCCTCCCGGCACGTAGAGACCTACGCGTTGGACCGGGATCCACCGCTCGCTGACCCGGGCACCGGGTGCCAGGTCGGTGGCCATGGGCTTGGGCACCTGGGTGGTGCAGACCTTGCGGATGCGGGTAACGGACTCCTCGATTGCCGCCCTGACCTTGGGATCAAGCCCCTCCAAGGCCTTCTGCATGGCCGATGCCGGGACCCTCAGATCATGGGGACGCACATGGTCGAACCTCTCCTCCAGGTCACGCAGGGCAGCGGCCCCATGCTCGCGCACCCGGTCCAGTATGGGCTGCACCTGGGCACTGGCCTCCCGGGTACCCATATCGGCACGGGGCATGGCGGCGAGAAGTTGGGCGCGGGACATGGTTTTCCCGCGCAGATCCATGGTTCTCATCATGAGCTTTGTCATACTTTGATGGTAGTGAACTTTTGTGTCGCCAAAGCCAGTGACTGACCACCGTCCCAAATGGTGAGACGGTTTCGGGCGCGTCCTAGGCCGACGGCAGGCAGGAGGGCCCGAACACCGACTTGATCTCGGCCATCATGGAGGTGTCGTGCCCGGTGCGGAATCCGTCGCCAAAGGTCAGCAGACGGACGTTGCCCCGGTCGTCGGTGACGGCCAGGCGGACCTGGCAGTAGCCGGGGTGGGACTTGAGTATCCGGGCCAGCCGCTCCATGTGCCCCCGATCCAGGGCCTGCCTGGGCAGGGTGATGGTCAATGGCCGCTCGTCCGCCGACTCCAGGACGGGCACCTCCATATCGTTGACGCGGATATTGGTGGCCTCATCGCGCAGCTCGACCAACCCCCTCACTCGGATGACCGAGTCCAGGGCCAGGTCGTCGGAGTGGGCGTCGTAGACCTTGCCGAAGAACATGCATTGGATGGAGCTCTCCAGGTCCTCAATGGTGACGATGGCCCAGGGATTGCCCTTCTTGGAGACCCGTCGGTCCACTGCAGTGACCAGCCCGGCCAGGGTCACCGCCTTGCCTTCCATGCCCCTGGACCGGTTGAGCAGCTGGGCGATGGACATGTCGCGCATGCCGGCCAGAACCGAGGTCATGCCGCTCAGCGGGTGGTCGGACACATACAGACCCAGCATCTGTCGCTCGAAGTTGAGCTTGGTGGACTTGTCCCACTCATCGATGTCGGGCACAGTCACTTGGGCGTCGCCCAAGGCATCCTGCTGGGGTGCGTCGTCATCGGCGTCGGCGAAGAGGTCGAACTGGCCCTCGGCCTGCTTGCGCTTGATGGGCATGACCTGGTCGACGGCCTCGTCGTGGATCTGGAAGAGGGCCCTTCTGTTGGGGTCGATACCGTCGAAGGCGCCGCCCTTGATCAGGGATTCCACGGTTCGCTTGTTGAGCACTTCCATGGGCACCCGCTTGACGAAGTCCATAAAGTTGATGTACTTGCCCCGGGGCCCCTGGCGCTCCTTGATGATGTCCGCCACCACCTTGTCGCCCACATTTCGGATGGCTCCCAGGCCGAAGCGGACCACGTCGCCGACAGCGGAATACTCGGACACGGACTCATTGATGTCGGGAGCCAGGATGCGGATGCCCATCCTTCTGGCCTCGCCCAGGTAGAGGGCGGTCTTGTCCTTGTTGGTCCGCTCGTTCTGCAGCAGGGCGGCCATGAATTCCACCGGATAGTGGGTCTTCAGGTAGGCGGTCCAGTATGCGATCAGGGCGTAGGCTGCCGAGTGCGCCTTGTTGAATGCGTAGCCGGAGAAGGGCACCAGGACGTCCCAGACCGCCTGGGCGGCCTCCTGGGAGTAGCCGTGCGCCTTCATGCCCTCAAAGAAGGGCACCTGCTCCTTGGCCAGGACGTCGGGCTTCTTCTTGCCCATGGCCCTTCGCAGCACATCGGCTCGGCCCAGGGAGTACCCGGCCAGAATTCGCGCTGCGGACTGGACCTGCTCCTGGTAGACGATCAGGCCGTAGGTCTCGTCCAGCACGCCCGCCAGGGGCTTGGCCACCTCGGGGTGGATGGGCTCGATCTTCTGCAGTCCGTTCTTGCGCTTTGCATAGTTGATGTGCGAGTTCATATCCATGGGCCCCGGCCGGTAGAGGGCGATCAGGGCGGAGATGTCGTTGAAGTTGTCGGGCTTAAGCATGCGCAGCAGGGATCGCATCCCGTCGCCATCGAGCTGGAAGACGCCCAGGGTGTCGCCCCGGGACAGCAGTTGGTAAGTCTCCTTGTCATCCAAGGGGACCTTCTCGATGCTGATGGGCTCCTTGCCGTTGCGCTCGATGTTGGTGACCGTGTCCCTGATGACCGTCAAGTTGGACAGCCCCAGGAAGTCCATCTTGACCAGCCCCAGGGTCTCGCAGGTGTGGTACTCGAAGGTGGTGGTCACCGTGCCGTCGGTGCGCTCCATCAGCGGTGAGGTATTGGTGATGGGATTGGAGGCCATGATGGTGGCACAGGCGTGCACACCGGTCTGGCGGATGATGCCCTCGATGCCTTTGGCCTCCTCGGTGATCCGCTTGACATCCGGGTTGGACTCGTACAGATCGCGGAACTCCTTGGCCTCCGGGTAGCGCTTGGACTGGGGGTCGAAGATCTCCTTGAGGCTCATGTCCTTGCCGTTGACCGTAGGCGGCAGGGCCTTGGTGACCTGGTCGCCAACGGAGTACTCGTAGTCCATGATCCTGGCTGAGTCCTTCAAGGCCTGTTTGGTCTTGATGGTGCCGTAGGTCACGCACTGGGCCACCTTATCGGAGCCGTACTTGCGGCCCACATAGTCCAGGACCTTCATGCGCCCCTCGGGGTCGAAGTCCACGTCGATATCAGGCAGGGAGACGCGCTCGGGGTTGAGGAAGCGCTCGAAGATCAGCCCGTGCTTGAGCGGGTCCAGCTCGGTGATGCCCATGGCGTAGGCCACCATGGATCCTGCCGCCGATCCACGGCCCGGCCCCACCATGATTCCGTGGTTCTTGGCCCAGTTGATGTAATCGGCCACAACCAGGAAGTATCCGGTGAACTGCATCTGGCAGATGACGCCGCACTCGTAGTCAGCCTGGTGGGAGACCTCCTCGGGCACCCCGTCCGGGTAGCGGTTCTTCAACCCCTCGTCCACCTTCTTCAGGAAGAGGGAGGTTTCGTCCCAGCCCTCCGGGCATTCGAAGCGGGGCATGAAGGCCCCGTCCTCGTGGTCGTCGAACATGACGTTGCAGCGTTCCGCGATCTCCAAGGTGTTGTCGCAGGCTTCTGGGAACTCCTTGAAAATCTCGCGCATCTCCTGGGCGGAGCGAATGTAGTAGCCGCTGCCATCGAACTTGAAGCGGCCGGGGTCGGTCAGCCGGGACCCCGAGTTGATGCAGAGCAAGGCATCCTGGGCCGAGGCATCGTCCTTGCGCACATAGTGCGAATCGTTGGTGGCCACTAGGGGTGCATCCAGACGACGAGCGATTTCCAGCAGATCCTTGGTCACCCGATGCTCGATCTCCAGCCCGTGGTCCATCAGCTCCACGTAATAGTTTTCCTTGCCGAAGATGTCCTGGAACTCCCCGGCGGCCCTCAGGGCCTCGTCGAACTGGCCCAGCCTCAGTCTGGTCTGAACGATGCCAGATGGGCAGCCAGTGGTGGCGATGACCCCCTGGTGATAGGTGGACAGCAGATCCTTGTCCATGCGGGGCCACTTGCCCACCAAGCCCTCCAGGTTGGCCACCGAGGAAGCCTTGATCAGGTTGACCAGGCCTGTGTCGTCACTGGCCCAGAGGGTCATGTGGGTGATGAAGCCGCCGCCGGAGACGTCGTCAGAACGCTGTTCGTCGGTTCCCCAGTGGACCCGGCTTTTGTCCTGGCGGGCAGTCTCAGGGGTCACGTAGGCCTCGATGCCGATGATGGGCTTGATGTCGGCATCCACGGCCGTCCGCCAGAGCTCGTAGGCCCCGTGCATGTTGCCGTGGTCTGTGATGGCCACGGCCGGCTGCTCCAAGCGACTCACCTCGGTTACCAGATCGGGAATCCTGCTGGCCCCGTCCAAGGTGGAATAGTGGGTGTGGGTGTGAAGGTGAACGAAGTCTGACCGGGTTGAGGACATATCTCCAACCTACCCAGATCCCTGGCCGAATCGCCGGAGTCCGCTAGCTGCGTATACCAGTGGCGCTCTGACGCTCGATCTGTAGGGAGCGGCGCAGATCAGCCGGGTAGGAGGAGACCACCTGGGTCCAGATTTTGGTGCGCGGATGGCGGAATTCCAAGCGCATGGCATGCAACCACTGCCGCTTCAGGCCCAGTCTGTCCGCCAGGTCGGGGTTGGCCCCATACATGTGGTCGCCCACCAGGGGATGACCTATGGAGGAGAAGTGCACACGTATCTGATGGGTACGCCCGGTCTCCAGATTGACGCTGACCAGGGTAGCCGAGCCGAAGCGCTCCAGCACATCCCAGTGGGTGATGGCCTCCTTGCCGGCAGGCGTGACCGTAAAGCGGAAGTCCGAGACGCGTGCCCGTCCGATGGGGGCCTCTATGGTGGCCTTGTCCTCGGTCAGGTTGCCCTGGACCAAGGCGTGGTAAATCTTGACCACCTCATGCCGGGCGAACTGCCGACGCATCTCCTTGTAGGCCAGGTCGGACTTGCAGACCAGCATAAGGCCGCTGGTGCCCGCGTCCAGGCGGGAGACGATGCCCTGACGGCCCTGGGCCCCCATGGAAGTGATGTGGGTGCCCCGCTGCAAAAGGCTGCCCAGAACGGTTGGGCCGGTCCAGCCTATGGAGGGATGGGCCGCCACCCCCACCGGCTTGTCTACGACTACCACGTCCTCGTCCTCGTAGACCACGGGCATATCTTCGGCCACCGGCTCAACCTGTTTGGCTGGCTCGGGCTCGTCCAGCTCGATAAGATCACCGCCCATCAGGGTTGTGGCCTTGTTTACCCGACGGCCCATGATCCGCACATGGCCCTGGGCCACCAGATCGCTGGCCTTGGCCCTGGACAGGCCCAGCATCTTGGACAGGGCCATGTCCAGGCGCCGACCCACCAAGGCATCAGGCGCGGGAAGAAGCCGGGTCACTTGGCCGCTCCCCCATGATCCGGTGTCTTGTCCCTGTCGCTGAACCGCACATTGCAGATAATGAGCACCACTACGGCCATGCCTGCCAGGGTCAGATACACGTCGGCCACATTGCCCACCGACCAGCCGTAGTCCAGAAAGTCGACCACGGCACCGTCAAGAAAACCGGAAGCATAGGCCGCCCTGTCGATCAAATTGCCTGCTGCCCCGGAAAAGGCCAGGGAGAGGACCAGGGTCCAGACCATGGAGGTGGTGCGCAGAGCCAGAACAATGATAAGCAGACAGGCCGCCAGAGCAATAAGGGATATGACCCAGGTGCTCCCGGACCCCAATCCAAGCGAAGCCCCGGGGTTGCGCACCAGACGCAGTCCACGCAACGGTCCAGGCAGAGCCACTCTGATCCCGTTGCCCAGCCGTGCCACGGCCAGGGCTTTGGTCACCTGGTCCAGGGCTATGGCCACTGCCGCCAGAGCAACGAAGACGGCCACGCGCCCGCGCAGCCGTCTCTTGTATATGTTCTTGGTCATTACCGGATGGAATCAGTGGGGCTATTCAGGCTTCTTTTCCATGGACTGGTAATTGCTGGTGTCCGAGATCTGGTTGATCAGCTGGTTGAGGAACTCGGTCAGCTTGCTGCGGTAACCCGCCTCGAACTGCTTGAGCCCCTGGATGTTCTCCTCAAGAACCTTGGACTGATCCATGAGCTTGTTCTTGACATCGGCTGCATAGCGGTCCGCTCCGTCGCGAGTGTTCTTGTCGTACTCCTGAGCCCGGGTCTGCACCTGGGTTTCGTACTCGTCGGCCTGGGTGTGCTGGCGCTTGGAATAAGCGTCAGCATCGGAACGGGTCTTGACCGAGTACTCGTCAGCCTGGGAGCGTACACGCTGTGAGTAGCCATCAGCCTCGGAGTGCACTCGCTTGGAGTACTCGTCCACCTCGGCGCGGGTCCTCTTGGAGTAGTCCTCCGCTTTCTTGACGATGTCGTCGTGCCGGGCGTGGCCCTCAGCCACCAGCTGAGAAGCGTCGGCCTTGCCCTTGTCTACGTACTGGTCGTGCAGGGTCATAGCCAGGGAGATCATGGCAGTGGCCCTCTCGGGTTCGCTGACCTCGGCGCCAGCACCAGCAATCCGCTGCAGGCTGCCCGTTTCGGTGGAGGGCTCAGACTTGGAGACCTGCTGGCGCAGCTGCTCCTCGCGCTTGTGGGACTCCTCCAGCTGCTTGTTCAGCTGCTCAGTGCGTTGTTGCTGTTCCTGAGAGGCCTTCTGGGCCTGAGCGACCTGCTGGCGAGCCGCGGCCATGCTCTGCTTGGAGGCATTGAGCTGGCTGGTCAGAGCCTGGGCCTGCTGGCGGGCCTGGTCGCGCTCCTTTTGCATGGCGGTCAGCTGGTTGGTCAGAGCCTGGGTGTTGTTGCCCGCGGCGGCCTGGGCAGTCAGCTGGTCGATCTGCGAGTTGAGCTGCTCGACCTGACGTTTGAGCTGGTCGTTCTGGGAGGCCAGGGTCTTGATCTGACTCTGGGACTCAGCCAGGAGACGCTTGGTCTGGGCATCCACGGCAGGCTGCTGGGCGGCATTACCCTGGGCCTGCTTCAGATCCCGGTTTTCTGTCTGCAGGGATTCCACCTGAGCCGTCAGGTCAGAGATCTTGGAGTTCAGCGAGGCCACGTCGGTACCCAGGGACTGGGTGGAAGCGGTGTTGCCCTGCATGGCCTGCTTGCCCAAGGCTTCAACCGTGTCGGTGACCTGATCCAGGAAGTCGTCAACCTCGTCGACGTCGTAGCCTTCCTTGAACCGCACTGTCTGGAAGGTATGCTCCCTTATGTCATTAGGCGTCAATAGAGCCATATGTTTCTCCACCTCGCTTCAGGCCAACCAGCCCGATTGTGTTCTCTTACTGCATGCTAGCACGGAGTCTGCCGTATCCGCGGTCTTGCCTTTATCCCAGCAGCACCTGGATGATAATCAGGGCGGCATAGAGCACCATGAAGGAGACGTCGAGCTGGATCCTGCCCATGGGCAGGGGCGGGATGTACCGGCGCAGCCAGCGCAGGGGCGGCTCAGTCAAGGCATAGATGACCCGAATGAGCGAGGCCAGGAAGCCGCGGGGATACCGGCGAGGCGACAGAACCATGACCCAGTCCAGAATCATCCGCACGAATAGGATGAGCAGGTAGGTTTCAATGCAGATGTCTACCAGATATCGGATAAAAGGAACAAGCATGCGTCTTTAGGCTCCTGCGGACACGGCTGCCAGAGGGTCGGTCACTGGGCGAAAAGCCCCTTGGCCGAAGAGCCTGATTCGGGCTCCTCCACCTTGATGTTGACCTGTGCAGGACTGAGCAGGAAGACCCTGGGGGTGACCCGCTCGATGGATCCACGCACCCCGAAGACCACGCCGGCTGAGAAATCGACGATCCTATAGGCCACCGACTCGGACACGCCAGTCAGGTTGAGGACCACCGGCACCCCATCCCGCAGGGCCCTGCCGACCATCTGGGCATCCTCATAGGACTTGGGATGGATGGTGGTGATGCGGTTGATCCGGCTCTGGAAGGGCGTGGACTCGGTCTCCTGGCTGCTGGACGTGGATTGCGGAGCCATGGGAGTCACAGAGTGATCGATGTCGAAGCCATCGCTGGCCTCTTCATCGTCGGCCAGGTCGTCGTCATCGTCGTCCACGACATCCGACATGCCGAAAAAGGACATTGCGTTCTTCATCAATCCTGCCATACCTGCTCCTTCGCCTGATTACCGCAGAAAGTCAGGGATATCCAGATATCCCGGGTCGGAGGTGCCGTCATCGCCGGAGGCAGGGGGCACCACATCGTGTTCGGAGGTCTCATCGGACTCCGCCTGGACAGACGGGGTCGTCAGTGGCTGCTGGGGCTCCTGGACCGGAGTGGCCGCCGCAGGTGTGGTGGTCGCGTCCACTGCAGGGGCCGGAGTCTCATCTTTCTTTGGGGTGGGATCGAATCCGGCGGCGATGACCGTGACCCGCACCTCGTCCCCGTAAGCGTCGTCCAGGGCCAGGCCCCAGATGATCTGCGCCTCGGGATGGATGGCATCCTGGACCAGCTGGGCGGCTGCAGATGCCTCCTGCATGCTCAGGTCGGTGGGGCCGGCCACGTTGATCAGGGCCCCATGGGCACCTTCGATGCTCTCCTCCAAGAGCGGAGAGGAGATGGCGATCTCGGCGGCCTGGGTGGCTCGATCCTCGCCTCTGGCTGCGCCGATGCCGAAGAGGGCTGTGCCGGCGTCCTTCAAGATGGCGGTGACATCGGAGAAGTCCACGTGAATGTAAGAGTTCATGGTGATTAGGTCGGTGATGCCCTGAACGCCGGCCAGCAGGGCCGTGTCGGCTGTCTTGAAGGCATCCATGACCGAGACCGTGCGATCCGAGAGGTCCAGAAGCCGGTCATTAGGGATAACGATGAGGGCATCGACCTCCTTGCGCAGGTTCTCGATGCCCGATTCGGCGGAAGCGGAGCGCCTGGGCCCCTCAAAGGTGAAGGGACGGGTGACCACGGCGATGGTGAGCGCGCCTTGCTGACGGGCTGCACGCGCAACCAGGGGGCTGGCACCGGTGCCTGTGCCGCCGCCCTCCCCTGCAGTGACGAAGACCATATCGGCGCCCTTGAGGACCTCTTCGATGTCGGACTGATGATCCTGGGCAGCCTTGGCGCCCTTCTCCGGATCAGCTCCGGCTCCCAGGCCGCGGCTGTTCGCATCAGAAAGGGAGATCTTCACATCGGCTTCTGAGCGCAGGAGATCCTTGGCATCGGTATTGATGGCCACAAACTCGACATTCTGCAGACCTTCGGCAATCATGCGATTGACAGCATTGCCACCGGCTCCACCAACACCAACGACCTTGATGTTGGTCTTGTCATTGAAATTGTCATTCTGGGCAATCTCGCTCACAGTATGCTCCCGTCACTCACGTTACGCTCAACTCTAGCGCAGATCATATACGCCAACACGCATTTGCCCACAGGCGTTCCGACCCTCCCTGACGGCCGTGGGCCTAGGGTCCGGGAGGTCAGAGCCAACCGCCCCAGCCTTCCGAAAGAACCTCCACGCCGTTCTGTCCGTATTCTAAACCCTGATTCTAGACCCGGATGCGCATGGTTGGTGACGGGAATATTTCCAGCTTCAGTAGGAGGCATCCATAGGGTCGTTGCCGAAGAGCGTTTCGCGCTCCTGATGAGTGGTGGTCCGAGAATCCAGCCAGCCATAGGGCAGGCGGACCTTCTTGGCATAGCGAACCCGACCCCGAGGCTTGCCGGCCACGGCCTGCGGATAGGGCATGTCCTTGTCCAGGTCAGCGATGCAGCGGTCCATATCCTCCAGGCTCTCGCAGGCCATGAAGTCGCGGCGCACCTGGCCGCCCACGGCGAAGCCCTTCAAATACCAAGCCACGTGTTTGCGCATATCATGGACCGCCATACGCTCGTTGCCGTCGTAGAACTCGACCAGGAGTCGGGCATGGCGGGCCACGATAGCCCCAACCTGGCCCAAAGTGGGCTCCTGCCGCTCCGGGGAGCCGGCTAAGGCTGCCGCTATGTCGGCAAAGAGCCATGGACGGCCCTGACAGCCCCGGCCAATGGCCACGCCTGCACAGCCGGTCTGAGCGAACATGTCCAGGGCATCCTCGGCGGTCCAGATGTCGCCGTTGCCGAAGACAGGGATGTCTATGGCCTGGGCAAGCTCGGCGATCCGGTCCCAGTCGGCATGGCCGCCATAGTATTCAGCTGTAGTTCTGGCGTGCAGGGTGACGGCGGCGCAGCCTTCCTCCTGGGCGATGTGGGCCGCCTCCATGAAGGTCTCGTGCTGATGATCGATGCCCACCCGGATTTTTGCAGTGACGGGGATTCCGGCAGGCGAACAGACAGCGACAACACGATGGACCAGTTCAGCAAAGAGGTCAGTCTTCCAGGGCAGGGCGGACCCGCCGCCATGCCTGGTGACCTTGGGGACCGGACAGCCGAAGTTCATGTCGATATGATCGGCCCACCCTGCATCGACCACCATCCGGGTGGCCTGCTCCATAATCTGCGGGTCTACCCCGTACAGCTGCAGGGAGCGCACCTTTTCCTGAGGGGCGAAGCGACAGAGCCTGAATGCCTTGGGATTGCGCGCCACCAGGGCCCGGGCCGTCACCATCTCCCCCACATACAGTCCATCGGGTCCGTACTCGCGGCAGAGCAGACGGAAGGGCCAGTTGGTCACGCCCGCCATGGGCGAAAGCATGACCGGCACAGGCACGGTTATCGGGCCCAGCTGCACCGAAGCAACCTTCGGGGTCGGGCGATCAGCCTCAGTACCGGCCACCGGCCTCGGCCACCTTGATGGGTTCGCTCTCGTCCGTGCCCGGCTCGCTGGCCAGGTCCGTGTAGCCGTCAGCGGCACGTGAGCCGGTCAGGTCGGATGGGCCCATGGGGTAACGCACCCGCTGCTCGCCAACGACCCGGCGCACATAGTCCTCCACCTGGTCCAGGGCCACGCGGTCCTGCTGCATGGAGTCGCGGTTGCGGATGGTGACCGCTTTGTCGTCCAGGGTGTCGAAGTCCACGGTGATGCACAGGGGGGTGCCGATCTCGTCCTGGCGACGGTAGCGGCGTCCGATGGCGCCGGACTCGTCGTAGTCCACCATCCACTCGTTCTGGCGCAGGTCGGCGGCCAGGTCATGGGCAATCCGCTGCAGATCGGGCTTCTTGGACAGGGGCAGGACGGCAGCCTTGACCGGGGCCAGCCTCGGGTCCAGACGCAACACGGTGCGCCGGTCGACCCCGCCCTTGGTGTTAGGAGCCTCGTCCACGTCATAGGCATCCACCAGGAAGGCCATCAGCGAGCGCGTCAGACCGGCCGCAGGCTCGATCACGTAGGGGATGTAGCGTTCCCCGCTGGCCTGGTCGTAGTAGCTCAGATCCTCGCCCGAGTGCTCGGCATGGGCCTTGAGGTCGTAGTCGGTGCGGTTGGCCACACCCTCCAGCTCACCCCACTCGGAGCCCTGGAAGCCGAACCGGTACTCAATATCCACAGTCCGCTTGGAATAGTGGGCCAGCTTTTCTTTGGGGTGTTCGTAGTGGCGCAGGTTCTCGGGCTTGACGCCCAGATCCACGTACCAGCGGGTTCTGGCGTCGATCCAGTACTGATGCCATTGTTCGTCGGTGCCGGGGTGAACGAAGAACTCCATCTCCATCTGCTCAAACTCCCGGGTACGGAAGATGAAATTGCAGGGCGTTATCTCGTTGCGGAAGCTCTTGCCCATGTTGGCGATGCCGAAGGGGGGCTTGGAGCGGGAGGAGGCCATGACGGACTTGAAGTCCACAAAAATGCCCTGGGCGGTCTCGGGACGCAGATAATGCAGGCTCTTCTCGTCCTGGACGGGTCCCAGGTGGGTCTGCAGCATCATGTTGAAATCGCGCGGCTCGGTCCACTGTCCCTTGGTGCCGCAGTCCGGGCAGGGAATGTCCTTGAGACCATTTTCCGGATCGTGGCCGTGCTTCTCGACGTAGGCCTCCTCCAGGGTGTCGGCCCGGTGCCGCTTGTGGCAGTTCAGGCACTCGATCAGGGGGTCATTGAAGACGGACACGTGGCCCGAGGCCTCCCAGACCGCCGTGGGCAGGATGACCGAAGTGTCCACGCCAACCACGTCGTCGCGGGTGACCACCATGGTCCGCCACCACTCACGCTTGATGTTGTCCTTGAGGGCCACGCCCAGGGGTCCGTAATCCCAGGCCGAGCGAGTGCCGCCGTAGATCTCCCCTGCGGGAAAGACGAATCCCCGGCGCTTGGCCAGGGAGATGACCTCATCCAGTTTCGATACTGCCACTGATCACACCTTCTGCTTGGGAACCCCTCCTGGGGGCATACGACCTGATGACCGGCCTCCAGCATACCTTCGGCTGGTGACCTGTCAGCGTAGAGGCCTACCATCGAGACAGGTGCGGGAGGCCGCGCAGGTGGCCGCAGGGGACACCGGGCATCCTGCCTACGAACACACCAATCGATGTGGGAAGGTTCCCGATATGCCCGACATAAACGATTCATCCTACATGAATACCGTAGCCGAGGTCACGATCGCACCCTCAGGTCAGGGTGAAGAGCTGTCCACCTACGTGGCCCAGGTCATCAAGGTCATCAGGGATTCGGGACTGCCTAACCAGACCAATGCCATGAGCACCGTCGTCGAGGGAGATCTGCATCGGGTCATGGAGGTCGTGGAAGAAGCTGCACGGGTCCTGGCCGAACAGGGGTATCGGACCGGCGTCAGCCTCAGGCTGGACATCCGTCCCGGCAAGCGGGATCAGATTCACGAGAAGGTGGAGCGAGTCAACCGGATTCTAGGCGGGGAAAACCGCTGAAACCCTACCACTCAAGATCAGCCGGGCTGAAATCGCCTGAGCAAGTTAAGGTGTGCCCATGATCACGATGAAGCAGATCGCCGAACGCACAGGCGTATCCGTCTCCACAGTCTCTCTGGTGCTCAACGGCCATGACGAGGGCAGAGTCAAGTCGGAGACTGCACGGAGGGTGCGCAGTACAGCCAAGACCTTAGGCTATCGGCCCAATCCCATGGCCCGGTCGTTGCGCACCAGCAAGACCGGCATGCTGGGCTTCATCAGCGAAGAGGTGGCCACCACGCCCTACGCTGGCGCCATCATTCAGGGTGCGCAGGATGCGGCCGCTGAGCGTGGCTATGTGCTTCTCACTGTCTCCACCGATGGGGGCATCCGGGAAGCCGAGCAGATCCAGGCTCTGAAGCGCTATGGGGTGGACGGATTCCTCTTCGCCAAGATGTACGACCAGGATGTTGACCTGCCACAGTCTCTGCGCTCCTGCCCCGCCGTGGTGGTCAACGCGACGGAGCGGGCCAGCCGCTGTCCGAGCATAGCCCCTGACGAGTTTCTGATTGGCTACGATGCCACCCGCCACCTGATCGAATCAGGCTGCCATCGGGTAGCCTACCTGGGCACCACACAGGATTTGCCGGCGCAAGAAGACAGAATGCGCGGATATCACACAGCCCTCAAGGAAGCCGGCCTGCCTACAAGCCAGACCTTGATCCGACTGGTCGGATTCAACCAGGATGCCATGGATCAGGCGGACGACCTGGTGGACGAACAGCACCCCGATGGGGTCTTCTGCTTCAATGATTCACGTTCGTTCTACCTCTACCAGGCCGCCGCAACCCGCCATCTGGTCATCGGCAGGGACCTCAATCTGGTGGGCGTGGACAACCACCAGGTCGTCGCTGAAACCACGGCACCCCCCTTGACTACAGTTGAACTGCCTCACTACGAGATGGGCTTCTGGGCAGTGCGACGGCTGCTGGCGCAAATCAATCCCCGTCGCGTTGCCCTGCCCTTGCCCAAAACCCGTGCCGTCCTGCCGCCGCTTGATCAGGCTGGCGGAGTGCGCATTCATTGCGCCCTTATTCGCAAGGGCTCCACCCGCCTCGACACCGCCTCGGATCCGGTCCCAGCCAATCCCTAAAGCCAGAGTCACACCTCCCCCTTCCCTGTCGCAAGATGGTGAGCCAAGGCCGGATTCTGGCTGGCTTGGCGCCAGTCGCCAATCAGTCAACATCCCCTGCCAGTTGCCCATCGTGTCCGATGGGAAGGCACAACAATCGTCAATCGTTTGACGTAAATCGATTGACGGCTTACTATACCTACCAGGTCCGCTCTGCACACAGGAAGTGCATCGGACTGGGAGGCACTGCGGGGAAGCGGTGCACGACAAGGAAAGAGGGGCAGCATGGCCGCCAAATTATCGGCGTGGAGGAATCCATCATATTTGGAATCCTCTACCGGAATATTCTTCTTCTTCTGCGCCTGGGGCATCTGGTGGTCTTTCTACTCGCCCTGGCTGATCAACGGCCTCGGTATGACCAACACCCAGGTTGGTAAAATCTACTCCATCAACTCCGTGGGCACACTGATAATAATGTTTGTCTACGGGGTCATTCAGGACGAACTGGGAGTCAAGCGCCGTCTAGCCATCTTCATCGCTGCCATCGCCGCCCTGGTGGGGCCCTTCGTCCAATTCATCTATGCGCCGCTCATGCGCACCAACATAATGCTGGGCGCCATGCTTGGCGCAGTGGTCCTCTCTGCCGGCTTCATGTCAGGTTGCTCCTTGATCGAGGCCATCACCGAGCGCTACTCTCGCAAGTTCGGCTTCGAGTACGGACAGTCCCGGGCCTGGGGCTCCTTCGGCTACGCCCTTGTGGCCCTAATTGCCGGGTTTGCTTTCAACATCAACCCGATGATCAACTTCTGGCTGGGATCCGCCTTCGGCGCCTGCATGCTGCTGGTCTATGCTTTCTGGATCCCCGATGAGCAGCGCGAGGAAATCATGCGGGAGTCCACCCCCGAGGGCGAAAAGTCCCAGCCCTCCCTGCGCGACATAATCCTCGTTCTGGGCATGCCCGCCCTATGGCTCCTGATTGTCTTCATGATCTTCACCAACACTTTCTACACGGTCTTCGACCAGCAGATGTTCCCCAACTACTATGCCAACCTCTTCTCAACCCCGGAGCAGGGGCACGAGATCTATGGCATTCTCAACTCCTTCCAGGTCTTCCTGGAATCGGCCATGATGGGCGTCGTCCCCGTCATCATGCGCAAGATCGGCGTCCGCAACTCCCTGCTGCTGGGCGCTACGGTCATGTTTGCCAGAATCGGACTGTGCGGCTTCTTCCACGACCCGGTCATGGTCTCCATCGTCAAGCTCTTCCACTCCATCGAAGTCCCGCTCTTCAGCCTGCCGGCCTTCCGCTACTTCACACTGCACTTCAACCCCAAGCTGTCCGCCACCCTTTACATGGTGGGCTTCCAGATTGCCTCCCAAGTCGGCCAGGCGGCCCTGTCCACCCCCCTGGGCATGCTCCACGATCGCGCCGGTGACCGGGTCACTTTCTACACCATTTCATTGGTGGTGCTGGTCGCCCTGATTTACGGCACCTTCGTGCTCAAGCGCGACGACCAGCAGGTCGACGGCGATCCCTTCATCAGGGATTCCCGGAAGTCCGCCGTGACCCAAGGCTGATTCCCCACGTCAATCATAATCAGCACCCCTCCAACCCCGAAAGGATTCAAGGATGAACCAGTCAGCAACCAAGGAAAACGCCGATATGAACGCCCAGCTGGACAAGGCCCAGAAGAGCATCGATCGGCTCTTCACCACCCGCAATGACCGCTGGTATCCCCAGTGCCACATCGCTTCCAAGGCCGGATGGATCAACGACCCCAACGGCCTGAGCTACTACAAGGGACGCTATCATGCCTACTTCCAGCTCAACCCCTACGGGAGCGAGTGGGGAAACATGCACTGGGGGCATGTGTCCAGCGCCGACCTGGTCACCTGGCGGCGCGAGCCCCTGGCCATGGCGCCCACCCTGGAGGTCGAGAAGGACGGGGTCTTCTCCGGATCGGCCGTGGTGGGCGACGACGGCCGTCTGACCATCTACTACACCGGTCACCGCTGGCGCAATGGGGTCAACGATGATGACGGCAACCTCCAGGAGCAGTGCATGGCCGTCTCCTCCGACGGTATCCACTTCGAAAAGAAGGGTGTCGTGGTCCCCTGCCCCGACGACAAGATCCTGCACTTCCGTGACCCCAAGGTGTGGAAGATGGGCGGGCTCTGGTACATGGTCTTCGGAGTCAGCACCCCAGCCCACCGGGGCGAGATCTGGATGTATACCTCCAATGACATGGAGCACTGGACCTTCGACCGGGTGATCTATCGGCACCCCGACCCCGAGGTCTTCATGCTGGAATGCCCCGATATGTTCCCCCTGGAGGACAAGTGGGTGATCTGCTACTCGGCCATGGGCTTGAAACCCCATGGATTCGAAGCCCGCAACCACAACAACGCCGGCTATGTAATCGGCAGCTGGCAGCCCGGCGGCGACTTCCATCAGGAGACCGAATTCCACCTCTGGGATGACGGCCACAACTTCTATGCCCCGCAGACCTTCCAGGCTCCTGACGGCCGTCGGCTGGTATTCGGCTGGATGAGTCCCTTCACCGAGCCCATCCCCATGCAGGAGGATGGCTGGTGCGGCCAGTTCACCGTACCCCGCGAGGTCACCCTGGCCGGTGATCATCTGCGCTGCTTGCCCATACGCGAGTTCTCCAACCTGGACCAGGACCAGCAGGACTTCGGCCCCATCGAGCTGAAGGTCAACGGCAGCCAGGATCTGTTGGACGACGCGCAGACCGCCGACATCACTATGGAAATTGACCTGGCCAAGTCCCAGGCCGAGCGCATCGGTCTGGAGATTCACCGAACCCAGTCAGGCGATCATACGCTGGTCTGCTATGACGACCAGCTGGACCGCGTGGTGCTGGACCGCCACTGCAACACCTACGGGGATCGGGGTTACCGCACAGCACCCGTCGACAAGTCCTCGGGCAAACTCAAACTGCGTATCATCGTGGACCGGGGCTCGATCGAGGTCATCATCAACGACGGGCTGGAGATCATGTCCTCCTACTCCTTCCCCGCCGAAGGACCCCGCGGCATCCGCCTGATCGCCGAGTCCGGCGAGGGCCAGGCCCTGATCGACTCCCTCTCCATCGCCAGACTGGGCACCATCTGGGAAGAGCCGGATCGCTGATCCGACTGTCCTAGTCGGCACAGGAAAGGCCCGCCCCCTGAATTACTCAGGGGGCGGGCCTTTTACTTGGTAAGCATCGCCTTCAAGTATCCGTGGTGAGCACCAAAGAATCGAAGATCCCAGAAGAGGTACTGACTTTTTGACACTGACTCCCTGCCATGGACCAGCGGCCATGACTGCGCCACAGCCGCCTAATCTTCGAGACCAGAAACCATTGATGTGGCCGATCCGGCCCAGGCTTTACTTGCCGACCTTGACCAGCAGAGCCATCAACCCTGAGACAATGGCCGCCGCACCCATGAAGAGGAAGGCTCCGACGAAGGAACCGCCGGCCGCCTTGACCAGATAGCCGATGATCATGGGGGCCAGGAATCCGCCCAGGGTGCCGCCGGTGTTGATGATGCCGATGGCGGAGCCGATGATATGCGGGTCCATGATCTTGTGGGGCCAGGTGAAGATGCCGGTGAAGGCCACCACGGAGACGCAGGATACCAGGATCAGCAGCAGGAGGGAGAGCCAGATGTTGCGCGAGAAGACGAAGCATACGACCAGGACGGCGCTGATCACCCCGGCACCCAGGATGGCCAACTTCTCCCTGCCCAGGAAGAGCTTCGAGAGCAACTGACCGGCGTAGATGGTGGCAACGGTCGTGAAGACCGCATTGACCGCCAGCAGGATGCCTGCCTGGCCGATCGAGAGCCCGAAGGTATTCTTGATGAAGGTGGGCATCCAGGAGATATTGCCATACAGGAGGATGTTCAGCAGCAGCATGGCCACGAAGAGGACCAGCACGTTCCGATTCTTCAGAACCTCGAGGAACCCTGCCCCCTTGGCTCCGGGCTTCTGGTCAGCCTCGGGCTGGCGGGGCTTGGATGGCACGAAGATCAGGATGCAGACAAAGGCCAGCAGGTAGAGGGTGCCCAGCACAGCGTATGCCAAGTGCCAGTTGATGGCGACCAGGTTGGCGCCCAGGACGAAGGCCAGGATGCCGCCGATGCCCGAGGTCGACAGGATCAGGGACTGGACGAAGGTGCGCCGTTCCTGGGGGAAGTTCTCCGCGATCGACTTGGAGCAGGAGGGCGGATAGCCACCGTGGCCCATGCCAGCGAAGAACCGGACGATGATGAAGAAGGCCAGACCATTGGCCAGGCCGAACAGATAACTGAACAGACCGATGATGATCATGGAGGCCATCAGCACACGCTTGGCCCCAAGCCGGTCGGCCAGCCAGCCGCTGGGAATCTGCATGAGCGAGTATCCCAGGAAGAAGGCCGACATGATGATGCCTGTCTGCCCCGAGTCAAGGTGGAACTGCTCGGAGATGGGGATGATGGCGGTCGAGATCATGTTCTTGTCCATGTACACGATCGAGTAACCGGCCATCAGGGAAAAGATCAGCGTTCCGCTCGCCGTTTTTGAGGATTGCTTGATTGCCATTGGTCTGTCATCCTTCAGTCGAAGCCAACCGCCGCAGGGCGATTCGATCCACAGGGATCACAGGGCCCGGCGGCAGCCGAATAGCAAGTCAGTGAGGCATCACATCGTCAGGGATGACAACCTTGTACTCCTGGCCGGCGAATGTCTTGCTGAAGTCCTCCTTGGCGGCCTTTACCAGGTCCGGGTTGGTAAACGCATCATAAGCGGTCAAAGCCAGGGTCTTGCCCGCCGCAAGCAGACCCTTGTGGGCCACCGAGGACTTGCCGTTGGCCGCCCATTGCCAGGAGTGTGGTGAGGTTCCCTGGGGCTCGAACCCGCCGCTGAACTGGGCGGTGGGCGTCTGCCAACTGACATCGCCAACGTCGGTGGACCCCGATGCCGTATCGGTGAAGGCCAGCGGATACTTCTTCAGGGCCATGGTGGACTCGGCCATCTTCCGGACTTCCTCCTCCGGAAGATCCGGGAAGGCTGCCTTGGTGCGGCTGAGCACCCTCTGCTTGCCGGCCTCGGAAACCGTGTCGGTGTAACGGCGTTCGTAGTCCAACTCCTGCTGGTCCAGGGGCAGGGGGCCGACGACGTCCAAGTTCCTGTCTATGGCCTCGGTCAGCGGATGGTTGGGAATGAAGTTGTAGCAGGCCGCGTCGAACTCCTCCTTGACCTGTGTCTCGGTCATCAGGGCCGCACCCTGGGCGATCTTCACCACACGCTTGAACAGATCCTGAGCCTGATCCATCCTGGGGGCACGTACGAAGTAGTAAAGACGGGCGTGGGACTGCACCACATTGGCCGACTCGCCGCCTGCGTCGATAAAGGCGTAGTGCACACGGGCCTCATCGATCATGTGCTCACGCAGGAATTGCACCCCCACGTTCATCAGCTCCGCAGCATCCAGGGCGCTCCGGCCCAGCTCAGGGGCCGCAGCCGCGTGCGCTGGCACGCCGGTGAAGTCGAAGTAGGCCTGCAGGACTGCCAGGCTGGAGGAGCCCCAGGCCTGGGTCACATCCGAGGGATGCCAGGACAGGGCCAGGTCCAGCCCGTCGAAAACCCCGTCCCTGGCCATGAAGGCCTTGCCATAGCCCGACTCCTCAGCAGGGCAGCCGAAGACCTTGATGGTCCCCTTGAGCCCCTTCTCCTCCATGAAGGTCTTAATCCCGACCCCGGCCGCGACGGCTGCCATACCCAGAATGTTGTGGCCGCAGCCTTGCCCGTTGCCGCCTTCGACCAAGGGCTTGTGTTCACCCAAATCAGCCACCTGGCTGAGGCCTCCCAAGGCATCGTATTCGCCAGTGATGCCAATCACCGGACGGCCCGAGCCCCAGGTCGCCACGTAGGCATAGTCCATATGACCCACGCCCCTCTCGATGCCAAAGCCTTCCTGCTCCAACACCTTGTAGTGCTGCTGGACCGACTCCTTCACGGCAAACCTGGTCTCGGGGGTACCCCAAATATGGTCGGCGGCCTCAATGAACTCCTGTGACTTATCTTCGATGATCTGCATGATGCGTTGCTTGTCGTCCATGCCTGTCGCTCCTTCGCTTCGTTTGCTGCCCTGATTCCCACAGCGGCTATGGCTTGCTTCGCTGTGATAAGACACATACTACCTTTCAAGGGCATTGCGAGAGTGCTCAGACATGTAAATTCGGACGACCATGGCTGGCTTCACATCATGGGAGGGACAGTTTTCTCAGCCATTCTCCACGCCGCCGAAGCGCCTGTCCCTGTGAATGTAATCGTCGATGGCCCGCCAGAGCACCTCGCGCCCGCAGTCAGGAAAGAGCTCAGGCACGAATTCCAGCTCCGCATATGCCGCCTGCCAGGGCAGAAAGTTGGAGGTGCGCTGCTCCCCCGAGGTGCGCAGAACCAGGTCGCAGTCCGGTATGTCGGGGTTGTAGAGGTGCTGGGCGATCATCTTTTCAGTCACCTTGGAGCCCTTGATTTGCCCGGCCGCCACCTCCCGGGCGATGTCAGTGGCTGCATCGGCAAGCTCAGCCCTGCCCCCGTAGTTGATGCAGAAGATCACATCAATCTTGGTGTTGTGGCGGGTGCGCTCCATGGCCGCCTCCAGCTCGTCAATGACCGACTTCCAGAGCCGGGGCCTACGACCCGCCCAGCGCACGCGCACTCCCCAGTCGTCCATCTGGGCCACTCGCCGATGGATGATGTCCCTGGAGAAGCCCATCAGAAAGCGGACCTCAGCCGGCGAGCGTTTCCAGTTCTCCGTGGAGAAGGTGTACAGGCTCAGGTAGCGGACCCCAGCCTCAATGGCCCCGGCTATGGTGTCGAAGACCACCGGCTCGGCAGCCCGGTGACCCTGGGTGCGCTCCATGCCCCTCTGCTTGGCCCAGCGGCCATTGCCGTCCATGATCACACCCAGATGACGAGGGACTGAACCCTTGGGGAACTGCGGGATACGCGCGGGATCGGAGAAGGGGGCTGCAGGCACATCCAGGGAGGTGTAGTCGACGGGGTCAAAACTCATGCTTCACGAATCTAATAGCCGCAGAGATCTGATGGGCCGCTCCAGATAATATTCGCCCCATTTCTCGACAAGACCATCGCAGAGGGGAGTTGAGCCCCTGCCGTCCAGCTTGGGCCAGTCCCCGCTGTTCAACGCCCGGAAGCGGGCCAGGGTGGCTGGATCTACCGCCACAGCGTCAGTAGGCCTGTCCCGACTGCAGACCATTCCGCCGCCGGGCACCGAAAAGTGGGTCAGCTGATCGGTCCGCCCGCAGACGATGCAGGAATCCAGCCGGGGCCGCCAGCCAGCCAGCGCCAGGGAGCGCAGCAGATATGAGGCGCCGATGTCACGGGGGTCATGCCGGTGACCTGCCAGACTGGCCAAGGCGGAGACCAGCAGACGGTATTGCTCCGGAGCCGGCTCGTGCTCGCCCACCACCAGCTTGTCGGCGGTCTCAAGCATGACACCCCCGTTGGCGTAGAGGTCATAGTCGGCGCATATGGCATCCGCATAGGGAGCCGTGCAGGCCGCCTGGGATACGATGTCCAAGTTGCGGCCGCGGGAGATGAGCAGGTCGTCACGCATGAATGGCTCCAGCCGGGCGCCGAAGCGGGACTTGGTCCGTCGCACCCCTTTGGCTACGGCCCTGACCTTGCCGTGTCCCCTGGTCAGAATGGTGACAATTCGGTCGGCCTCGCCCAATTTGACCGTTCTCAGGACCAGGCCCTCGTCACGATAGATGGCCACGACAGTCCCGTCCTTTCATTGGTAGATGAACAGGCCCCAGAAGGCGAAGATCAGCAGAACCCCGAACATGGCCAGGGTGGTGACGATGAAGAGTGCAACACCCAAGCGGGTGGAAGCCAGTACAGGCCTGGGGTCCATGTTCCGCATCTGCTGGCGAAGACTGGGGCCGCCGGCCTTGCTTGTGCGGACCTGGTCGGGCAGCCGGTCCAATCCCCTCAGGGAGGCTACTTCGACCATGCGAGCGAAGGTGCGTGACCAGGCCCAGATGACCAAGGCGCAGACCACCTGGATGACCGGCCAGCTCCAGTAGCTGACCCCAGCCTGGTCGGGCACGCCGCCCCAGCCCAGACGTACCACCGCCATGATGACCTGGCCCAGACCGGCTCCGAAAAGGACCAGGGTGGCCATAGTGGTGCCGGTGATGGTTGCCAAGATGCCGCCGAAGCCATGGCTGAAGCCCAGGACCGGGTCCTTGCGTCGGCGCAGACGGTACAGTTTCGTCAGACCGGCCACCAGGGCCATGGCCAGGGCCGCCAGCAATAGCACCAGGGTCAGCAGGTGCAGGACTAGCATATAAATAGTCAGCGAGCGCCGCCCCCTCAGATCAGTGGGCACAGCGATGGACTGGTGGATAGTGGCCCCGCCCACGCTGGGGCTGGTCTGATGCAGGCCATGGGCCTGACCCACCGCCCAGTCGATCATGTCCTGCTGGTAGTGGTCGGCCAGGGGCGTGCCGGTCCGGGCCTCATCCCCCAGCCGCAGCACATGGTTGGAGACCGGATAGGAACGCACAGTGACGTTCTCATTGCCGGAAGCATGAGCTTTGGAGAGCACGCGCTGCACGCCCTCCACCTGGGCGGTCATGACATCCTTGGCCCCGTAGGCCAGCAGGGTGGGAATGGCGTAGGTGTAGCGGTCAGTAGGGTCGATATCCAGATTGTTCAGTCCCAAGAGGGAAGCATCGGTGCTGAAGAGCCGACGGACCACCGACTGGTAGCCCTGGTTGGCCCCGGCAATAGCGAAGTCCTGGGCCACGAAGAAACCCATGGCGTGCCGCGGGGAATAGACCATTGGGCTCAGCAGGATCTGGAAGGCTATCCGGTGGTCCATGGTCAGCAGCATGGCGGCGATCCAAGTGCTCTCGCTGGTGGCATAGATGCCCACCTTGGATGCATCCACATCATCCCGGTCGCGCAGCAAATTGGCAACCCGCTCGTAGGCCCTGGCCGAAGCGGGATAGTCCCGGTCGGCATCCGTGGTTGACCAGACCGGCTTATCCAGCACGGCAGTGACGAAGCCAGCAGAGGCCATGGACCGGGCCACGTCCCCGAAGGAGTTGTCGCATGTGCCATAACCGGCGCCATGCATGAAGACTACAGCCGGCCGATGGCCGGAAGCCCCCTGAGGAGCACGAATCAGAATCCGAATACGTTGGCGCTCGCCAGTGGCGGGCCTTTCCATGCTCAGTTCCTGGTGACGGGATTCGACCTGGTACTGCCCCACGGTATCCCTGGCAACCCCGGCAGGCCAGTCAAAAGTGACCGCGGTATCCGGAGTCAGTGTGGGGAAATTCTGATCCACTGGTTCGTATTTCCAGGGAACGGCGGTCAGGTGGGAGACAGAAGCCAGCAGACCCATGAGAATCACGAAGATGGGCAGGCTGGTCATCAGCCGCCTGACCCTGCTCCACCGACTTGCGGGGAGGGAACGCTCAACCTCTTGGGACACGACGGCCATTGTAACCGGTGGCGAGGATGGTGCTTATGCGCTCAGCTGGCACGGCCGGTGACCGGAACCACCATGGGCCCTGCCTCCGGCAGGGTTTCACCCTGGACCGCCGCCTTTGCATCCATCCGGGCGGCGATTTCCTTGGCCCGCTCCAGCAGTGTGGGGACGATTTGGTCCTCAGGGACGGTCTGAACCACCTTGCCCTTGATGATAATCTGGCCCTTGCCGTTGCCCGAAGCCACCCCAAGGTCGGCCTCCCTGGCCTCGCCTGGCCCATTGACGATGCAGCCCATGACAGCCACCCTGATGGGAGCGGTGATGTCCTTAAGACCCTCGGTGACTTCCTTGGCCAGCTCGATCACATCCACCTGGGCCCTGCCGCAGGAGGGGCAGGAGATGATGTCGAAGTGGCGCTGGCGTAGACCCAGGTATTCCAGAATCTTGCAGCCCACCTTGACCTCTTCCACAGGCGGTGCGGACAGGGAGACACGGATGGTGTCGCCGATGCCCTCGGCCAGGAGCGCGCCAAAGGCCAGGCAGGACTTGATGGTCCCCTGCCAGGAGGGGCCGGCCTCGGTCACGCCCAGGTGCAGGGGCCAGTCGCCCTTGGAGGCCAGGAGCCGGTAGGTCTGGACCGTTGTCACAGGATCGTGGTGCTTGACGGAGATCTTGAAGTCGTGGAAGCCCACATCCTCGAACATGTGGGCCTCTTTCAAGGCCGAAGCGACCAAGGCCTCGGGGGTGGGGCCGCCGTAGCGAGCGTAGATGTCCTTGTCCAGGCTGCCGGCGTTTACCCCGATACGCAGGGAGATGCCCGCATCCGTGGCGGCCTTGCAGATTTCTGGGCCGATCTGGTCGAACTTTCGGATATTGCCCGGGTTGACCCTGACAGCTGCACAACCCGCATCGATGGCCTGAAAGACATACTTGCTCTGGAAGTGAATGTCGGCGATGACCGGTATGGGTGACTTCTTCGCAATGATGGGAAGCGCGTCGGCATCGTCCTGGCTGGGCACAGCCACCCGTACGATATCGCATCCAGCTGCAGCCAGCTCGGCGATCTGCTGCAAGGTCGCATTGATGTCAGCGGTGACCGTGTTGGTCATGGACTGCACCGAAATGGGAGCGCCTCCGCCGACCGGCACAGGCCCCACCATGATCCGACGGGAGCGGCGACGAGGATGCAGCGGAGTCTGGCTGATAGCCTGCTCACCTGTCTTGCGGAACCCTTGGGAGGGTGCTGGCTGTTCGGTCTTGGGAATGCTACTCACGCTGTCATGTCTATCAAAGCATCGGCCCTTTGGCGTGCCTCATGCTCGACTTGCTCCATTACCTCCACGGATGTGAATGTTCCCGGAAGATGCGTTTCCATGGCATCCATGACTGAACGGATGGTTTCGACGATGTCCAGGTAAGGCAGCTGATGATCCAGGAAAGCCCGGACCGCCTGCTCGTTGGCGGCATTAAAGACCGCAGTCATGGGCTCGCAGCTCCCTAGAGCCCGCCTGGCCAGATTGACCGCCGGGAAAGCCTGGTCATCCAAGGGCTCGAAAGTCCAAGTACTGGCCTTGGACCAGTCGCAGGGCGCAGCCACATGGTCAAGACGGACGGGCGCCGACAGGCCTAGGGCGATTGGCAGACGCATATCAGGTGGCGAAGCCTGGCTTATGGTGGCCCCGTCCTGGAATTGGACCATCGAGTGGACCACAGACTGGGGGTGGACCACCACGGTGATCCGCTCGGGCTCGATCCGGAAGAGCCGACTGGCCTCGATGACCTCTAGACCCTTGTTGACCATGGTGGAGGAGTTGATGGTGACCACCGGACCCATGGACCAGGTCGGATGGTTCAGGGCCTGTTCAGGGGTGATCTCGCGCATGGCTTGGCTGCTCCAACCCCGGAAGGGACCCCCTGAGGCAGTGACCACCAGACGGGCCACCTCTCCATGCTGCCCCGAACGCAGAGACTGCCAGATGGCCGAATGCTCGGAGTCGACAGGGTTGATCTGGCCCGGCCTTATCTCGGCGTCAAAGAGCAGATGGCCTCCGGCCACAACGGACTCCTTGTTGGCCAGAGCCAGCTGGGATCCGGCCTGCAGGGCTGCAATAGACGGACGCAGACCAACTGAACCGGTAATGCCATTGAGGACCAAGTCACTGCCGGAACCGGCCAGAGCCTGAACCGCATCCATGCCTGCCTCTACCTGGATGCCAGTCAACTCCAGAGCCTCGAGAGCCTGCTGCAGAGCCGGAACCTGGGCCTTGTCGGCCAGAGCAAGACGGGTCACGCCAAAATCGCGAGCTTGGCGGGCCAGCAGTTCGACATGCGCGCCGCCAGCGGCCAATCCAGTCACTTGGAACCGGTCCCTATGACGACTGATCAGATCCAAAGCCTGAGTGCCAATGGATCCTGTGGATCCCAGGATGACCAGACTGCAAGACTGGCCGGCATCGTCCCTGGGCGACCAATCCGACAAGATGCGCTCATGCTCGACCGACAAACCAGCCTGCCTGCCTTCACTGCCTGCATTCATTGTTTCCAAATGACTCATCGACCGCCTTTATCCTGCTCCCCCTCGTCACCGAAGGCCGGAAAAGCAATATCAGGAATGTCCAAATCCATCTTGGGCAGATCCTGGTTGAGCAGGGAGGCCAGGTAGGAATCCGGATCCTTGTCCTGCTTATTGCCCTGCATGTTTTGCGAATACCGGGGCTTGGCCCAGTCAGGCGTATCCGTGCTGCTTCCGGCTGTTTCAGCCCAGGACCGCTCATGGGCCTCAGGCGCTGCTGGCGAGGGTTCCCCATAGCTGCCCAAGGGCCCGCCTGCGCCCAGAGGACCATCGACGAAGGGCGAGGAGATGATTGAGGCGGATCCCGGCATAGACGAGCCGTCAGTGTCAGCACCTGCTGTTGAGGGAGACACTGGCGATTCCGGCCTTGTGGAGGGGACGAAAGCGTTCCCTGCAGAAGTAGGCGCAGTGGAGGCCGCGGGTGCCGAAGAGGTCGGCTGGAATACCGCAGGCTCAGGAGTCTGTGGTGCGGGGGAAGGCGAAGAAGCGGCCACCGAGTTGAATGGCACGGATTGCGCAGCCGACGCGGGTGCTGCTGACGCTGATGTGGGAGCCGCAGGAGTGTGGCTGGTTGGCGCAGAGGCCGGCTGTGCAGCCGCGGGCGGCACGGAGGCGGGCATGACCGATTCCTGTTGACCGGAGACAAAAGGATTGGCAGGGATGGGATTGGCAGAGCCGACAGGGGCTCCGCCACTCACGCCTACTGAGGAGGCCGACCTGGCTGTGGAAGAGGCAGGAACAGCTGCCGCCGATGCTGCTGAGGCTGCCCCAGCGCCTTCCTGAGTCAGTCGCTGGTTGACGGTCGAAGCCAGAGCACTCAGCGAACTGTTGGGTTGCGCCGTCGGTGCTGTAGGCGTTGTCTGCGTGCTGGCGGCCGGCGCCTCAAAGATAGCCCGCTCCGCCTGGTGCAGTTGAGCGAAATCGTCCTGGCTGCCCTTGTCGCTCGCGACAGCGGAATCATCGGGAATGCTCCAGGCTGGTGCCTGGCTCTGTCCGATCAGCGGCTGAACGCCCGAAACTGAAGGGTTCTGCCCGGCAAGCTGCGAGTGCCCAGAAACAGCAGCTGGAGCCGTTGCATTAGCGCTTGCTCTCTTGGCCCTCTCGCTGACCCTGGCAAAGGACTCCAGCTGCTCCAGAAGCTCGACGGCCTTGGCCAGGAAGAAGTCCACCTGGCGCTCGTCATAGCCCTTGGGCCCCCGCCGCTGGGTGAAGATGACGTTGGAGACGCGGTCAGCCGTGATGTCGGTGTTCTTCGACTTGCCTGAGTCGGTCTTCCGTCCCTCATGCAGGTTGAGCTGATCAGAAGTCTTGTTGAGGACCTGCTCGATCAGCCGCTCCACCTGCTTGCAGTCGTATGAGGGCATGCCGGGATCCCCGCGCTTGAAGACGCTGCCCGAGGGTCTGCCGGCATGAGCGGTCAGCTCTGATTGCAAACTAACCATTCTAGTCGTCCAGCCATCCACGCCCACCCGGGCTATCTCCAGACTGGTCTGCCTGTCGGAAATCACCCTTTCCAGCCGCGAGAGGGCAGCATCCACCTGGGTGATGATATAACCGTTCTTGCACAGGTCAAAGGAGGCATTGGCTATCTCCTCCTGGGTAAGATCGGGGTCCTGGCTCTCATAGAGTGAGTGAGCCCGCTCCAAGAAAGCATCAACCTGCTTGGTGTCATATCCCCACTTGCGCTTGCCCGAGCGCGCGATGGTCGCCTCGGTTCCACGGGCATCAGGCTTAGCTGACATCAGGCATCGACCTCCTGACCTTTCTTGCCAACGATCTTCGTGCATTGATTCTACGTGAGCGCTAAGACGCAACTTCGGGCACACACCCCTAAAACCCCTGTGGTCCCGCCCGGACTCGAACCGGGGACATCCACCGTGTAAAGGTGGCGCTCTAACCAACTGAGCCACGGGACCAGCACACTACCTTAGCAGAATACACGGTGACAAGGCCGCAAGGTGCGGCTATAATCCTCTAGGAATTCGGGCCTTGCCCGCAAAAGAAGAGAAACACACCGTATATACCGCATAAGAGGGGGTTCGGATTGTCACAGACAGTCGATACAGGCAGTGGCAGAAAGACCAACCGCACCTTGGTGACGGTGGCGGTCTTTATTGCCACCTTCATGACGGCCATCGAGGGGACCATCGTCTCCACCGCCATGCCCACCATCATCGGGGACCTGCATGGGCTGTCCATCATGAACTGGGTCTACTCCATCTATCTGCTCATGACGGCGGTCACCACACCCATCTACGGCAAGCTTTCGGACCGCTTCGGCCGCAAGCCGCTGCTGACCATCGGCCTGCTGGTCTTCGTGATCGGGTCCACCCTGTGCGCCCTTTCCCAATCCATGCCCCAGCTGATCAGCGCGCGTTTTCTGCAGGGCTTGGGGGCAGGCGCCATCCAGCCGCTGACATACACGGTTCTGGCCGACATCTATCCCCTGGACAAGCGGGCGGGCATGATCGGTCTGAACGGTTCGGCCTGGGGCATCGCCTCCATCATCGCCCCCCTGCTGGGAGGCTTCATCGTCCAGCAGATAAGCTGGCACTGGGTCTTCGCCATCAACGTGCCCATCGGCCTGCTGGTCATCATCATGATCCAGCTCTTCCTGAGCGAGCATATCCAGGCGCGTAAAACCCGCGTCGACTACATCGGCATCGGGCTGCTCAGCATCTGCCTGATCTGCCTGATGCTCGGCCTGCAGAGCCTGGGATCGGCGGGCGATGCGCGGATCACCTTGGTTCTGATTGCGGCCACCGTGGTCACCTTTGCCCTGCTTCTTCATGTCGAGGGTCGCCAGGAAGATCCCATCCTGCCCCTGCGACTCTTTCGGATCAGGACCTTCGTCATCCAGAACATCTGCATGCTCCTGGTGGCCGGATTCCTCATGGGCTTCGACACCTACATGCCCATCTGGATGCAGTCTGTTCTGGGAATGAACCCCTCCCTGGGCGGTTTCGTGGTCACCCCCTCTTCCATTCTTTGGCTCCTGGGCGCCTACCTGGCCGGACCTCTGACCATGCACCACCCGCCGCACCGGGCCACCAATATCGGCCTGGCCTTCATCCTGACAGCCTGCGTCTGTTACATAGCCGTCCCACAGGCCACCGCCTACTGGGTCTTTCTGGTCATTTCCGCCGTAGTCGGTTTCGGCTTCGGCCTGACCATCACCACCTCGACCATCACCGCCCAGAGCGTGGTGCCAGCAGGTGATGTGGGCGCCTCGACCAGCTTCAACACACTGGCCCGTTCCCTAGGGCAGACCCTGATGGTCTCAATCTTCGGCATCGTCATGAACACGGTCATCGCCCGCGAGGTGCCCCAGCATAAGGGGCTGACCGAAGACATGATGAACAGCATGATCAACCCGGCCACAGCAGGGAGCATCCCCTCTCGCCTGCTGGGACCGGCCCGCACCATCGTCTTCGACGGCCTGCATTGGATATTCCTGGTGGGCCTGGTCATCCTGATAATCGCCTTGGTGGCCAACCTCTGCGATATCCGCTCGCGCACGCTGCTGGCTGAATATCAAAACAAGGCCACGACGGTGGCTCCTGCCGTTGCTGAGAAGGGCGAGCGGTAAGGGCCGTTGTCCAGACGGATTCCTCCGTGAATTCCTCATGAACGACAAGGAGGTGTCGGGCATGTTTGATCCTGATGCCCGACACCTCGTTCATTGGCGCTTATGCGATATGTCGAGCCGACGCAGGCGCCGTTACAGCCAGGAGTCTTACTTGCCCTTGCCGAAAGCCCGCAGCTGGGTGGCGTTCCAATCCTTGCTGACGGTGGTGGGCATCAGGGCGTTCATGCCCGCAGTCTTGGCCGCATTGGAGACGACCCCTGGCGCCGAAGCTCCAGGTCTGCCGGGTTTGGGAGTCAGCACCCAGAAAGGTGCGCCCTTGTTGACCATGGCCGAGGCATCCATGATGGTATCCGCCAGATCGTCTTCGGCATCACCGTCCCGCCACCAGATGATGACCCCATCCACGGCTGCGTCATAGTCCTCGTCCACCAGCTCTTCGCCGGTCAGATCCTCGATCCTAGTCCGGATCCCGTCGTCGACATCGTCGTCCCACATCCATTCCTGGACGATATCGCCGGGATGAAAACCGAACTCTTCCGCTGTATAGGTTGTAGTCTCAGCCACGGCTTCAGCATAACAAGACTGCCGGAATTCACCAATTAATTGGACCGGCCTTGTCTTACCTGCCCTTGGCGGCCGTGCAGCGGGGCAGCACCTCCCCCTGGCCATGGCCGATGGCCACCAGGGCCTTGTAGGCCTCATCCAGGGTGGACACCCGCACGTCGCGCAGTCCTTCGGGCACATGGCCTGCCACCTGTGAGCAGTTGGCGGCTGGGGCCAGGAACCAGGCGGCGCCGTCCCGTCTGGCCCCCAGCATCTTCAGCTGAATGCCGCCGATGGCCCCGACTCGCCCTTTCTCATCCATGGTGCCGGTCCCGGCAATGGTCAGGCCACCGGTCTCCTGCTCGGGGGTGATCTTGTCGATGGCCCCCAGGGTATACATGAGTCCGGCCGAAGGGCCGCCTATGTCGGCCACCCTCATGCTGAACTGCAGACCTGATACGTCATATCCACGAGCCTTGAGGAAGGCCAGAGCCTGGGCCGAGGCAGCCTTCTGGGAGCCGTGCATATCGCCCTGCTCCTGGCGCTTGTACTCCTCCACGCTCTGTCCGGGAGGCACCACGGCCTCTTGGGGAAGCACCGTGGCGTGAGGGTCGGCCCAGCCCACCAGGGCATCCAGATTTGAGGCCGGGTAGCCGGGGATTCCGCGGGCATTGACCGTGGTCATCAGCAGCCTGCCCTTGTCACGATGGACCTGACCACCCTTCACCTTGATGACTGGTGATCCTTTTGAACTTCCCAGCACATCCTGGGTGGGGCCGGGCGTCTCGATGGTGTAGGGCGAAGGAAGGAAAAGCACCAAGAGGGCCAGAATGACCAAAAGACCACCGACCAGCATTTTGCGGGTGGGTCCGCCAAGTGTCCCGATTTGCCTTTCGGGTGCGCCTGTGGCGCAGTGATCCGATTTCCCGTGCGGAAGTGTCATAGCTCCAATATTATGGTTGATGAAGACGATAATCCCGGCAGACGCCAACCTAAGCGGCGGGCGACCTGCCTTGGCGAGGACTGGAAACAAAGCAATGGACGAGAATGCAATCCACCAATGGCTCATTGAGTGCTTCGGCCCGGTGCAGGGCGAGCTGGCTTGGAGTCAGTTCTCTCAGCTGCCTGAGTCCATCCGCTCCCAGATGGCTGCCCAGGGAGCCGAACAGTTGCCCAAACCCGCCGAAGTCCAGGCCCTGATTCAGGCTTTCACGGCTGGAGGACTGAACACTCCGGCTGACATGCAGGCCCAGGCTGACCAGGGGCCCATCAACGTTGCGCTGGCCAAGAACATCGCCCTGGGGCGCACCAGGGCCGACCAGTCCGACACCGCTGTCACAGCCGAGGACAGCGACCGGGTGGCCCGAGTCATGAGCGAAGCCAACCTCTGGCTGGACACCGTCTGCGCCTTTGACCCCGCCCCAGGCCAAACCGAAGCCTTGACCCGTGCAGGATGGATCGAGGGCAGCATAGACGCTTGGGTTCAGTTCGCCTCGCCGGTGGCCCAGGCGGTCAGCGAGGCCTTGACCTCCGTCATAAGCCAGCGCTTCCAAGGTTTCGACCAGGGTGAGATTTCGGGGATGTTCGCCGGACCTGTGCCCATCCCCTTGCCTGACAACCTCAAGGATCCGACCACGCTGATGAGGCTGCTGGGGAACACCTCATTCGCCATGCAGCTGGGTCAGGCAGCCGGCGAGCTGGCCAAGGAGGTGCGCGGAGGATTCGACCAGGGCATACCGTTGCTAAAGAACCCCGCCGGAGCCCTCATACCTCAGAACATCAAGGCCTACGCCAAATCCCTGCAGCTGGATCTGGACGAGGTCACCCGCTACATGGCCCTCAAGGAAGCCGCCCACGCCCGGCTCTACGCTGCCGTCCCCTGGCTGATGCCGCGCTTCGAGGCCCTGATCGGCAAGTATGCCCGGGGAGTCTCTATCGATTTGGACGCTGTGGAGGATCAGCTGCGCGACGCTGAGCAAATCAACCCCGAATCGATCGCTGGCGCCATCAACCTCAGCAATGTCGGCATTGAGGATACCCCTGAGCAAAAAGAGGCCCTGCACAGCCTGGGCGACCTGCTGGCCCTGGTGGATGGCTGGGTGGATTGCGTGGTCTGGAACGCCGGCATGGCCCACCTGCCCCACCTGGAGCAGCTGCGGGAGATGACCCGACGCGAGCGTGCCGTGGGAGGGCCGGCAGAACAGACCTTTGAGTCCCTGCTGGGCCTGCATCTTCATCCCAAGCAGCTACGTGAGGCCGCCGACCTTTGGGAGCGCATCACCGCAGAGGAGGGAATCCAAGGCCGTGACAGTCACTGGTCCCATCCTGATCTGCTGCCTTCGCTGCCTGTTAAGGTCGAAGGCGGCCAGGGCGGAGCATCTACATCTGCAGACGGGCAATCCGAGCAGGAGGCCGCCACTTCCGCTCCCTCGGTGGACTGGGATGCCGAGCTGGACAAACTATTGAATGCCGAGGAAAAGGATTCCTCTGCCGATTCGACCGCCTCCTCAGACTCCGGAGCTTCTGATTCCCACGCTGCAAATGACCAGGAACATTCGTGCCACGAGGCTCCGGGCGACCAGAAGAGCACCCACGACAGCAACCCGGACCAGGATGACTCAGACAGGAGCGATCCTGACAGCAGCCAGGACTGAACACCCTCTACGTTCCGATGGACGAGACGTTGGTCCTCAGCGGTGAATGAACCGGCTGGGGGTGCGTCGGACGAAGGCGCTGCCATCCTTGTGCTCCGCGTAGGAAAGATGCAGGGTGTCCTCTGCTCGGGTCACCCCTACGTACATGAGGCGGCGCTCCTCCTCCAGGGCATCTCCTTCCGGCGGCGAGCCAAAGGGAATCAGCCCCTCGGCGCAGCCAACAATGAAGACATGAGCGAACTCCAATCCCTTGGCAGCGTGAATAGTGGAGACCGTGACCCTCCCTTGGCCCATGCCACCCTCAAGCTGTTCCAGTACTTCCTGCCTGCTCAGATCGACCGACTGGTTCTGCCAGCCCGACTCGGTACGCACCCGATAGCCGATTCCGCGTTCGTGCAGGGCACGGCAGATCAGGGTCTGCTGGGCATTGATCCGGGTCAGGATTGCAAACTGGCCGGGCCGCGCCCCCTTCCGAATCATGGAGGATATGCGGGAGGCCACGGCTCCAGCCTCATCGCCATCGTCCTCATAACGTGTCATCGCGACCCTGCTGCCCGCCTGACGGGCCGAGGCCAGCTTCAGATAGTCGTCACGCACCGGCGAGCGCGCCAGAATGCCGTTGGCGTAATGGACTACCCTACCCGTGGACCGGTAATCGGTGGACAGATCCAAATCTGCCTTAATGCCGGGGAATTCCTGGGGGAAGTTCAGCAGATAGTAGGAAGTGGCTCCAGCAAAGGAGTAGATGGTCTGGGCTGGGTCCCCCACCACACAGAGGTTCTGCCTGCCGTTGAGCCAGAGCTTGAGCAGCCGGTGCTGCAGGGGCGAGACATCCTGGTATTCGTCCACGGTCAGCCAGCCGATTCGGTCTCGAATATCTGCAGCAGCCTGGCCGTCTTCCTCCAATATGTGGCAGACCAGCAGGAGGATATCATTGAAGTCCATCTGATTGTGGGCGGCCTTGGAGCTCTCGAAGACCGTGTACAGGTCGGCCATTCGATCGGCCTCCAGACCGGCCGGCGGCAGACGGTGACTGGCCGCGCAGACACGAACGTAGTCCTGAGGGGCAATCAGCCCCACCTTGGCCCAATTGATCTCCGCCGTCAGGTCCCTGACCTGGCCCGGGTCGGCCTCCTGCCCGCAGACCCTCTGGTAGGAGGAGGACACCAGAGGACCCACATCCTCAATCAGATCGGGAGGGTAGGTCCCGCTGACCTGGGGCCAGACCCGTCTGAGCTGCTGCAGGGCCGCCGAATGGAAGGTCGCCGCCTGCAGGGAGGCCGACACGCCAAGCTTGGTCAGACGATCACGCATCTCGGCTGCGGCACGGACCGAAAAGGTAACTGCCAAGGTTCTGGAGGGCTCCCAGCTGCCGCTGGCACAGGCATAGGCCATCCGCCGGGTGATGGTCCTGGTCTTGCCAGCCCCGGCCCCCGCGACAATCCGCACAGGCCCGTCAAGCACGCTAGCCGCCTGCCGCTGGGCTGGATCCAGACCCTCCAGCAATCGTTCCTCATCCTCATGCACACCCCCATTGTGTCAAAGGCCGGTACCGGAACCGGCGGCGGCGTGCCCATGTGGTCTAGTGGGCAACCGTATCCACAACAGTCCTTGTATTATCCTTGAGGGTGTGAGTGAACGAACGAAGCTGACCCTGGCCGCCCTGGCATCGGCCACCATGCCCGAGGTGCCCATGACCGGTGCGCGGGACTGCGACCAGCTCAGCAGCCTGGACCGTACACAGGGCGTGGACTGCGCCGTGGTCCAGGATGCAACCGGCAACGTCTACGACGTCTGGGCCACCAGCTCGGAGGCCGGCAAACGTCGGCTGGCCGCTCGGGTCAAGGCGGCTCAGGCCCTGGCCGATGCCAAAGAGATAGCGGCCATGGGCTTCCGGGTCGAGCGCATATTGGCCTACCAGCCCGGGGAGAGGGCCGATAGTCCGACCGGCACCACCGCTGTTGCCGTCATGACCCACTGCCCAGGCCGAATCCGTCCCCTTCATCTGCTGACCTTGAACGAATGCACCGCCGCAGGCACCGCCATCGGCGCCATCCACCGGGTGCGTCCTGATTTTCTGAAAACCCACGGATATCCGGTCTTCTCCACCGCTCAAATCGCAGCCCAACTGCGGGGATGGATCAAGCGGCTGCGCATGGATGGCCACGTGCCCAAGGAAATCACCGATTCCTGGGCCTCCATCGTGGCGACCGACGGACTCTGGTCCTTTGAAACCTGCACCGTGCACGGAGGCTTCTCCGATGGAGACCTGCTCTATGCAGGCTCCGGGCTGAGCGGACTCTACGGCTGGCAGGATATGCAGGTCAACGATCCTGCCCGTGATCTGGCCTGGATCTTCGCCAAGCTGGACGGATCCCGCCGCAATGCAGTCATTGCAGCCTACGGCAGGATGATGGGGGCTCGGCTGGACGATCTGATCATGCTCCGAGCCAACCTCTGGCTGCAGATGGAGCAAGTGGGCGACTTCATCACCGCCCTGGATCATGCGGACAACGAACGGATCATCCAATTCAAAGCCCAGGTTGAGCGCCTGGCCCAGCAGCTGGGCGATCATGAGCAGGTCCAGCGCACCCGTCGCCAGGAGCAGACGCCAAGTCCGTCACCTGCCGGTGCACCCTCCACCATCACCGTAGGCACCCTGCTGGGCGACGATAATGCTGAAGCCCCCTCTGCAGCCGAGCTGCAGGAGAATCCGACACCAGAACCGGACCCCGCCCCGACAGAAGCGTCCGATGAAAGCTCAGCCACCATCGCCATCAACAGGGCGGAAATGGCTGATCTGGCTGTGGCCCAGACCGCCATGGGGCACTCCGATGTCAGGAATAAGCCCATTGGGCAGGACCAGAGCACAGATCTTGGCAGGGACGACCAACGCAAGCAGCCAGCTGTTGCTCCTGCTGCCCAAGACGAAGACTCAGGCCTGAGCGATCACTTCCGCGGCATCGGGAACCCAGCCCCCAGCGACGGGGATGCAGATGGCGAAGCGGATTCGCAGGCTGCAATAAGCCACTCGTCCGGAGATGACCAGCCCTCGAACGCCGCTGATTCAGGAGACGCCGTTTCCCAGCCGCATGATGCTTCGTCAACTCAGGCTCTTGCAAACGATCAGACAGAGACCATCGTCCTTCCCAGAAAACCTCTGCCCGAGCAGACCCCCACACTCACCACAGACGGACAAGCATCGGCATCGCCGCCAGAGACGAGCTCTCCCCAGAAGGAGCCCCACGGGGACGCTTAGAGCGTAATCACCAGGGTCAGCGAATAATGAGACCGGAAGATCCGTGGACCGGCAGGTCTGGGCGACGGAGAAAAACCTTGGAGGTAACGATGGATATCGAATTCGGCATCAAAAATGTGGCCCGCACGGTCAGCTTCAGCACCAACGCCAAGGCGGACGAGGTGGCTGCCCACATCGCCCAGGCACTGAACGAGGGCGGACCCATCGATTTGGTGGACGACAAGGGTCGGCACATCATCGTTCCCAAGGAGTCGCTAGGCTACGCAGTGGTTGGTTCCGACACCACCCATCCTGTGGGCTTCGGCGTTCTGGGAGGCTCCTCCGACTGAGGCTGTAATCGCCCGACGGGGGCGGCAGGATCCTTGTGGTCCGACCGCCCCCGATTCGTATCCGTTAACCCTTCCAGGCCACCGGATGGCTCCCCCGGGCCCTGTCCACGATTCGGGCCACCACCTCGTCACTGGTGCTGTTCTCCCCCATGTGATTGGGTTTGCCTTGGCCGTGCCAGTCCGATCCGCCGGTCACCAGCAACCCCCAGCGCTGAGCCAGAGCCAACAGCCGTCGACGCTGCTCGGGCGGATTGTCCCGGTGCCAGACCTCCAAGCCTCCCAGGCCCTTTCTGGCCAGCGCGGCGATCTGCTGGTCGGAAAGCAGGACGGGATTGCGGCTGACCGCACCCGGGTGAGCAATGACCAAAACGCCCCCCGCATCGTTAACGGCTGCCAGCACCTGGTGGGTGGTCGGCGAGGGCGTGGGGAGGTAGTAGGCGCTTCTGGAGGAGCAGACCCCGGCGAAGGCCTGGCTGCGGTCGGCATAGACACCGGCCTTTACCAGAGCGTCGGCAATATGCGGACGGCCCACCGTTGTCTTCGATCCCTCCTTGACCTGGTCCAGCACATTTTGCCAGGTGATCGGATAATCTCGGGAAATCTGCTCGACCATGGTCCTGGTTCTAGCCAGCCTGGCCTCCCTGGTCTTGGCAAAGAGCCTGGCGATGACCGGATCCTCCGGATCATAGAGGTAGGCCAGCATGTGAACCGAGACACGACCATCCTGCGCGGTGATTTCAGTGCCCGGCAACAGTGGCATCCCCAAGTTTTGGGCAGCCTGACGGGCCTGATCCCAGCCCGCATTGGTGTCATGGTCGGTGATGGCCAAACCTTCCAGACCCAGCTGCTGCGCCTGCTCGACCATCCCCCTGGGCGTCACGGTGCCGTCCGAGAACACGGTGTGGCAGTGCAGATCCCACCCGGAAACCGTGGCAGTATCCTCATGCGTCATGCCTCCATCCTAAACTCGTGAACGCGTTCCTGTCCCAGAGAACCTCCCCAGCCATTGAGGTGATGGACCCCATGAGTGAATCGACCTCTTCAGCCCCTTCCAGCTATCTGATTGCCGCCCTGGCCTCACTTGCAACCCTCTACGCCAGCCTGGTTCTGTCAGCGGAAACCCTACAGCTGGCACGTCACCCCCAGGGCCAGCTCAGCTGTGACATCAACTCAGCGGTCTCCTGCTCAGCCGTGGCCCACTCACCCCAGGCCGAGCTGTTTCGTCTGGGCACCCTGCCGGTTCCCAATGCCTTCCTTGGACTGATCGCTGAATCCGTCTTTCTGACGCTGGCCGTTGTGGGCCTTTGCCGGATCAAGATGCCCGCGCTGCTGGCAGCAGGGACCTGGCTGGCCTCGCTCGCCGCTCTGGCCTATGCGCTCTGGCTGTTCACCCAGTCGCTCTTCGTCATCCACGCCCTATGCCCTTGGTGCCTGGTCATGACCTTCGCCACCAGCCTGCAATTCATGGCTTTCAGCCACGCCACGGTGACCCAGCAGGGTCTTCCGCGCAAGAGGTCGGGATGGCTGCAGATCTACTACCAGCGGCACTTCGATCTGATGGTCGATCTGATCTGGCTGGTCGCCTTGGCAACCATCGTCTTGGCTGTGGAAGGCTCTGCCCTCTTCGGCTGATCAGCAACCTGGCACGTGCTCCAGGGTCAGACGGGCGACCATTCTGGCCGGTCCGGTCAGCCACACATCCTGCGGATCCACATCCACCTTCAGACAGCCCCCACCCACATGGATGGTCCAATGATCGACTCCAGTCAGGGCTCGCAGCAGCACGCCGCTGGCGCATAGGCCCGTCCCGCAGGACAGGGTCTCGCCCACGCCTCGCTCATAAACCCTCATGGTGGCCCGACCGCTGCCATTGTCGGCATCCAGGGCATCCAGACGCAGGAATTCCACATTCTGCCCCTCGGCAAGCCCCGGCCTGACTCGCGGCGGGGCCGACAGGTCCAGATCGCCCGGATCAGGCAGATCGGTCCTGGCCAGCAGGTCGGCCACGGTCCCCGGCAACCCGCTGGCCTCCAACTCGGCAGCGACTGCCGTCAGAACGACTGCGTGGGGATTGCCCATATCCACCATGGTGCCAGGAGCCGAGCCTCCTAGGGCGCCGCCGTCAATCAGCTGTTGCCCCACCGGCCCCATCCGCCAGGCCCCGACCTTGACCATGAACACATGCTCGCCATCGCACTTCATCGGACTGCACGAGACAATCCGCTTGACCCCGGCTCGGGTCCCCAGCAGGAAGGAGGACCCCTCCATAGTTGGCGTCAGCCCCTGCTTCTGAGCGAAGAGGGTGATAGCCCGCGTCCCGTTGCCGCACATCTGCGCCAGTGATCCGTCCGCGTTGCGGTAGTCCATGAACCACTGACAGCCGAAACGGTCACAAGCATCCACCTGCGCCTGGTCCAAGTCGCTGACATCGGCCGGGTGGGTCAGCCGAATCACCCCGTCGGCTCCGACCCCGAAATGCCGGTCACACAGCCATCGCACCTGGTCGGCCGTAGGTTCCAGATCCCCCCGGGGATCGGCGTAGACCACGAAATCGTTGCCGGTGGCTTGCATTTTGTAAACAGTCCGGGGAATACTCATGCTTGTAGGGTACGGCCCTTCGGCGACAGGCTAGGCTGGTTCTTCGGCTGCGAAAGGAGCAGATCACATGGCATCAGATGCACCGATCGGGATCTTCGACTCCGGGCTCGGCGGTCTGAGCGTCACCGCAGCCATTCAGAACCTTCTGCCCCAAGAAAGTCTGCTCTACTTCGGAGATTCCGCCTACGCCCCCTACGGCACCAAGGAGCCGGACCGGATTGCCAAGCGCTGCCAGGTCATCGGCGACCGGTTCATGGACCAGAGCGTCAAGGCCATGGTCATCGCCTGCAACACCGCCACCAGCGTCTGCGTTGATCAGATGCGCAAGCGCTATCCGGTCCCTGTCATCGGCATGGAGCCGGCCTTGAAACTGGCTTGTACGCGCAGCGGAGGCCGACCTCAGCGGGTTCTGGTCACTGCCACCCCGCTGACCTTGAAAGAGGCCAAGTTCTCGCGCCTGATGGCACGGTTCTCCGGCAGGCACACCATCCTTACCCAGCCCTGCCCAGACCTGGTGACCATTGTGGAGTCTGACAGGCTAAATGACCAGACCCTGGTCGACGCCACTCTGCACCGTTACTTGGACCCCTACGATCTGCAGAACCTGGATGCACTGGTCCTGGGCTGCACCCACTTCGTCTTCTTCCGCAAGTCCATCGCCCGCATCTGCCCGCCAGGCCTGGCACTGATTGACGGCAACCCGGGAACGGCCCGCCACCTCAAGGATCTGCTGGCCCAAGCCGATGCCCTCAACCCGGACCCCGGCCCCGGCAGAGTAGAGATCGCCAACTCTGATCCCTCGCCAGCCATGCTGGATCTGTCCAAGCGGCTACTGGCCTCATGCCGCCCCTGAACGGCTTGTCCAACGTTCACGCATAAGCTGTCATCAAGGGAGGATACCTGTCAGGAATCGAGGTGCCCATGGCACGCAAAAGAACAGCCGTCATTGACGTAGGCGGCGGTTACCGGTCCATCTTCGGCGCCGGCGTCTTCGACCGCTGCATGGAGCAGGGCATCGCCTTCGACCACTGCTATGGGATCTCGGCCGGCAGCGCCAATCTGGCCTCTTTCCTGTCGGGCCAGCTCAGACGCTGCTACCGCTTCTACACCGTCTACTCCTCGCGTAAGGAGTACGCAAGCGTGAGCAACTTCCTGACCAAGCACGCCTTTGTCGACTTGGACTACGTCTATGGCAAACTGTCGGCCCATGACGGAGAATACCCGCTGGATTATCAGGCTTTGAAGGCCAACCCGGCCCTGTTCACCGTAGTGGCCTGCAAGGCCACTGACGGATCCACCGCCTACTTTGACAAGTCCGACCTGGCCCAGGACAACTATGACATACTCAAGGCCTCATCCAGCGTGCCGGTGGCCAATAAGCCATACATGCTCGATGGCGTGCCCTATCTGGACGGCGGTATCGCTGACCCGGTCCCGATCCGCAAGGCCATGGACGAGGGCTATGAACGCATCGTCCTTGTCCTGACACGCCAGAGGGACATTCTGCGTGAGCAGAAGAAGGATGTCCTGCCGGCCCGAATCCTGTCGAGGACCTATCCGGCGGCCGGCGAGCGCCTAATGGAGCGCTACCGCACCTACAACGACGAGGTGGCTCTGGCCAAGCAAGCCGAAAAGGAGGGCCAGGCGCTCATCCTGGCCCCGGACAGCCTGTGTGGGCTGACCACGCTGAGCAAGTCGCTCAAGGGGCTCAACGCCATGTACGACAAGGGCTATCGAGCCGCCGAGGCCATAGCCGACTTCTTGAAAAGCTGACCCCCCCCCCACCCCCGCCGGACCTACCATACGGGGGGGGTTGTTGCTGTTGTTTTGTTCAAATCTTTTTAGAAGAACTTACAGAACTGGCGTTCCAGATCCGCTCTCTGCGTCCGCACTCTTGCGGTCGTGGCTGGGATCCGCACTTCCCTGACTGCTCTGGGCGGTCATCAGCGCTGCGGTCATCTGGTTAAAGAGCTCGTTATAGCCACCAGGGGTCGCCGCGGGCAGGACCAGGGTCTTGCCATTGTCAGACTCGGCCAGCGAGCGCATAACATCGAGATACTGGTTGAAGAGCACCACATTGTTGACGGCATCAATATCCATGCCCACGGCCCGCAGACTGTTGATCTGGTCCACAATGCCATTGGCGATCTCCCGCCGGTAGTTGGCTTGGCCCTCGCCCTGCATTCTGGTCTTCTCGGCATCCGCCCTGGCCTGCGTCTCGATCTCGATACGGTGGGCCTCGGCACGTTCACGGGTAGCCTCCTTTTCGCGCTGGGCCGCATTGATGGAGTCCATGGCCTGTTTGACCTGGGCGGAGGGGTCGATGGCGGTGACCAGGGTCTTGATAACCGAAAATCCGAAGCGCTGCATCTCCTGGCCAACAGTCTGCTGCACATCGGAGGCGATGTCATCCTTGCGGGCGAAGGCGTCATCCAGGCTCAGGGCGGGAATGGCCGATCTGAGGGCATCCTCCATGTAGGAGCGCAGCTGGCCTGCCGGGTCGACCAGCTCATAGTAGGCCGTAACCACGTTGGCCGCCTCTACCCGGAACTGTGCGGAGACCTCCACGGTGACGAAGACATTATCCTTGGTCTTAGTCTCCAGCTTGACGTTCAGCTGGTTGACGCGCAGGTTGGTCTTGGTGGCTATCCGGTCCACCAGGGGAATTTTGGCGTGGATGCCCGCCTGCGCCACCCGGTGGTACTTGCCAAAGCGCTCAATGATGTCCGCCTGCTGCTGGGGCACCACGAAGATTCCCGAGAGGAAGATGATCAGCGCCAGGACCAACACGGCGACCGCAATGGCAATGTCTAAATGCATGAGTGTTCTCCTTCGAGCTTAAAACCCTTGGATGTCGGACCTGAAAACCGCACCATTCCGGCCTCCCCTCCATCACTATACATGAGGCACACATCTAAATAATCCGTTCTGGCGCCTGGAACGGTAATAGACTCGGCCTGACAAGGCTTCAACCCGAAAGGATGAATATGGCAAAACTACGCGGCATCGACACCGAAATCTTCCCCCTGGTTCTGGGCGGCAACACCTTCGGATGGACCAGTGACGAATCAGAGTCTGATCAGGTCCTGGACGCCTACACAGAAGCCGGAGGCAACCTGATCGACACAGCTGACGTCTACTCGGCCTGGGCCCCCGGCCACTCCGGCGGCGAATCCGAGATCGTCCTGGGCCGCTGGCTGGCCAAGAACGGCAACCGCAACAAGGTCCTGGTGGCCACCAAGGTCAGCCAACACCCCCAGTACTCTGGTCTTTCAGCCAAGAACATCGAGGCCGCTGCCGATGCCTCCCTGCTCAGGCTGGGCCTGGATGTGATCGACCTCTACTACGCCCACTTCGACGACAGCTCCACCCCCTTGGAGGAGACCGCGGCAGCCTTCGACAAGCTGGTCAAGGAGGGCAAGGTCCGGACCATCGGCCTGTCCAACTACACACCTGACCGGATCCGCGAATGGTTCAGGATAGCGCGCCAGGAGGGCCTGACCCTGCCGGTGGCCTTGGAGCCCCAGTACAATCTGGTCTACCGCAGGACCTATGAGGATGGCCTCATGCAGGTCGCCAGGGACGAGAATCTGGCGGTCTTCCCCTACTTCTCGCTGGCTTCGGGCTTCTTGACGGGCAAGTACCGTACCATGGACGACCTCAAGGGCAAGCAGCGCGAGGGCATGGTCAAGGACTTCTTCACCCAGGAGGGGCTGAATGTGGTCGCCGCCATGGACGGCATCGCCAAGGCCCACGATGTTGAACTGGCCACCGTAGCCCTGGCCTGGCTCAACCACAGGCCTGGAATCGCAGCCCCCATCGCTTCTGCACGCACTCCGGAACAGTTGCCGGCCCTTCTGGCCGCCGCCCATCTGGAACTGAGCGACCAGGATATGCAGACCCTGGACCAGGTCAGCGACAAGGTCAAGGGCTGATCGGCAGCCGGGTATCACGCCCGGCAGGACGCATCACAAAGGGTTTCCATCTGATGCAGGATGGAACCCCTTTGTGCAACTAGGATCAGGCCTTGACCAGGTCGACCTGCGGCTGGTCCAGATCGCCAACATTGACGGTCAGATTGGTGGCCAGGGTCTCGCGAGCGATCAGGTCGCTGAACTGCTGGGCCTTGGGGGCATCCTCCCCGGGCAAGGTCAGGGTCAGCCGGATTCGATCAGCAATGTCCAAACCGGCAGTCTTCCGGGCATCCTGAACCTGGCGGATCAGATCTCGGGCATAGCCCTCGGCCAGGAGGTCGTCGTCCAGCTGTGTGTCGAGAATGACGAAGCCACCGGTGGGCAGGGCTGCAGAGGCCGATCTGTCGGCCTGGGAGCCATCCTCCTGCTCGATCCGGTTGTCCAGCTCGTATTCGCCTGGCTTCAGGGCCACCGATCCGTCGGGGGTAGCGACGACCACGTGCCCGTCCTGCTCGGACCAGTCGCCCTGCTTGGAAGCCTTGATGACGAACTGAACCTGCTTGCCCAGCCGAGGCCCAGCCGCACGGGCGTTGACCTTGAGATCGTGGATGATTCGCAGGCCATGCTGGCCGGCCTGGTCCAGGGTGCAGAATTCCACATTCTTGATGTTCAGCTCCGACTTGAGCACGTCCACGTAAGAACGGGCCGCATCGGGGTCGCGAACCACCACGGTCAACCGGGACAACGGCTGGCGGACGCGGATCTGCTCGGCCTTGCGCAGGGCCAGGGTGGCCGAAACCACCTCGCGAACCTTCTCCATGGCAGCTACCAGGGCAGGATCATCACGCAGGACCTGCCCCAGTTCGGTCTCTTGTCCGGTGGACTCATCGGCCAGGAAGGGCCAGTCGGCCAGATGGACCGACTCCCCACCGGTCAGACCACGCCAGATCTGCTCGGCTTCCATGGGCGCCAGAGGGGCCAGAACGCGGGCGAAGGCCTCCAGGACCGTATAAAGGGTGTCGAAAGCCTGGTGGTCCTCACTCCAGAAACGGTCGCGATTGTTGCGAATGTACCAGTTGGTCAGTACATCGATGAAGTCGGTCACCGCATCGCAGGCATCCGAGACGGCGAAGTCGTCCAGGGCCTTCTGCACCGACCGGATCAGCCGGCGGGTCCGCGCCAGCAGGAAGCGGTCCATCTCCGGCAGACTCGCCACCCAGTCCGGTGTCAGCGCCTGGGCCTGGTAGCCGGCTCCCATATTGACCGCGTTGGCGTAGAGCGTGTAGAAGTAGTAGGAGCTCCAGACCGGCAGCATAACCTGACGGACCGTGTCACGGATGCCCTCGGCGGTGACGACCAGGTTGCCGCCGCGCAGGATGGACGAGCTCATCAGGAACCAGCGCATGGCATCGGATCCGTACTCGTCGAAAACCTCATTCACATCCGGATAGTTGCGTAGGTGCTTGCTCATCTTCTGGCCGTCGGAGCCCAGGACGATGCCATGGCAGATCACGTTCTTGAAGGCCGGCTTATCGAAGAGGGCCGTGGACATGATGTGCATGGTGTAGAACCAGCCGCGGGTCTGACCGATGTACTCGACCACAAAATCACAGGGATCCCGGTCCTCGAAATACTGCTTGTTCTCGAAGGGGTAGTGGAATTGGGCGAAGGGCATGGAGCCTGACTCGAACCAGCAGTCCAGCACATCAGTGATCCTGTGCATGGTGGACTTGCCGGTCGGATCGTCAGGGTTGGGCCTGGTCAGCTGATCGATCCAGGGCCGGTGCATGTTGATCTGCCCCTTTTCGTCGGTCGGGTAGCGGCCGAAGTCCTGCTTGAGCTCCTCCAGTGACCCGTAAACATCCACCCGAGGATACTTGGGATCGTCAGAAACCCAGACCGGGATGGGCGAGCCCCAGAACCTATTGCGGGAGATGGACCAGTCACGGGCATTGGCCAGCCACTTGCCGAACTGGCCGTCCTTGACATTCTCGGGGATCCAGTTGATCTGCTGGTTGAGTTCCAGAAGGCGGTCCTTGATCTTGGTTACGGAGACGAACCAGCTGGAGACCGGCTTGTAGATCAGCGGAGTGCCACAACGCCAGCAGTGGGGGTAGGAGTGGACGTAGCTCTTCTCCTGGAAGAGGATGGCCCGGTGCTCGGCGGGGATCCGGGCCAGGGGGCCGTCCCCTGCGCGCAGGTTGCGAATAATGGGCATGTTGGCATCGAAGGCCTGCATGCCTTGGTAGTCGGGGCACTGCTCGATGAAAACGGCCCCGGCATCGAGGACGTCCACGCTGCGGATGCCCTTGGCGTTCAGGGTGTTCATATCATCCTCGCCATAGGGAGCCTGGTGGACCAGGCCGGTGCCCTCCACAGTGTCGACGTAGTCAGCCATGTAGATGGTATAGGCATTGGGGCCGGGGGTGCCACCCTCTGATTCGGCCTGCTCTCCGGCAAAGTAGGGAAAGACCGGCCAGTACCGCCAGCCCTCCATCTGGGACCCCTTGAGGGTGCGGACCACCTGGTAGTCCTCCCCCAGCTGCTTGGCGTAATCGCCCAAGCGGGCCGTGGCGATGTAGAAGCGCTTGCCGGCGAATGGCCCAGACACCGGGCTGACTTCCGAGTACTCGATGCCTGCGCCGACCACGATGGCCAGGTTGGTAGGGACGGTCCAGGGAGTAGTAGTCCAGAAGACCGCATAGGCGTCCTCGTCCCTAAGCTTGACGGCCACGGAGACGGTGGTGTCCTGCCGGTCCTGGTAGACATCGGCATCCATGCGCAGCTCGTGGTTGGACAGCGGTGTTCGATCCTTCCAGCAGTAGGGCAGCACCCGGTGCCCCTTATAAGCCAGGCCCTTCTCGTAGAGGGTCTTGAAAGCCCACATGACCGACTCCATGTAGGAAACATCCAGGGTCTTGTATCCGTGATCGAAGTCCACCCAGCGGGCCTGACGATGGACGTAATCCTTCCACTCGCTGGTGTACTTGAGCACCGATGCGCGGCAGGCGTCATTGAACTTCTCGATGCCCATCTGCTCAATCTGATCCACGCTGTCGATGCCGAGCTCGCGCTGGGCCTCCAACTCGGCGGGCAGACCGTGGGTGTCCCAGCCGAAGACCCGATTGACCTTGTGACCCTTCATGGTCTGATAGCGTGGAACGACATCCTTGACGTAGCCTGTCAGCAGGTGCCCATAGTGGGGCAGGCCGTTGGCGAAGGGCGGACCATCGAAGAAGACGAACTCGTTGTCGGCATGATCGCCAGATGGACGGCGATCCACCGATTTGTTGAAGGTGTCGTCCTGATCCCAGTAGTCCAGAACGGACTCCTCCATATCAGGGAAGGAAGGATTGGGCTTCACCTTAGCCAGAGCCGGGTCCACCACCGCCTTGGGATAGACTTCGCCATCCCGATTTGTCGCATCTGAGGTATCAGTGGTCTGATTCACCGTTCACGCTCCTCGCTGGTCGTTCATGTCGCCATACCGAGGACGAGGGACCCAGGGGGCCCACCGCGGTACCACCTCGCTTGCCCGGCCAATGACCCGCACCGGACCGCTTGATCTGGGCTATGCGGGCCCACCCGTCGGTTCTACTGAGGATCGCCGCAAGCAGTCCCGTTCTTCCGAAGGCTCCCCGCTGATGACGGATCAAGGCCTATTGATAGTTAAGAATACACCACCCATCTACTATTTCTTTCCGCTCATTCACCTCGCGGAAACAACTATGGAGATCTATTGCTCATCACCTTTTTCACCCAAAGATTTGACAAGTTAAATCCTATTTGATAATTTATTCACCACAGAGACGATAAAAGGTTTTATCTTCTTTGTTTTAAAGAATGCAAGTGAGGCAAAGATGCTTAGAGGGAGCGCAGATGCTTTGTATTCACTCATTGCTGCTATTGGAAAGGCGAACAATTGAGGAAGTTCATACTCGACCTTGATACCGGAATTGATGACACCCTTGCCATCGCCTACGCTCTTGGAAGCCCAGAGGTAGAGCTGATCGGTATCACCGCAACCTACGGCAACGTAACCATGAGGCAAGGAATCCGCAATGACCTGGCTATCACCGATTTATTTGGTCATGCAGAAGTCCCTGTTTACCCTGGTCTACCCCATGCAACCAACAAGGACTTCTTCGAGGTCTTGGAGGGATCACGGCTGATCCATGGTAAAAATGGAATCGGCGATGTGACAATACCCGATTCGCCTCGCTGCCAGGAAGTATCATCAGCGGTCGATTTTATTATCAATTCAGCTCATAAATACGGCAAGGATCTGACTTATGTGGCCACGGGGCCACTGACCAATATCGCCGCAGCCGTGAAACAAGACCCTTCCATTAAGGAAATCATGGGGGGAATCGTGGTCATGGGAGGCGCACTGACTGTTACAGGCAATGTGGCGCCATGGCGGGAAGCCAACATATCGCAAGACCCCGAAGCTGCTAATGCACTGTTCACATCCGGAGCCCAATGCACCATGGTTGGTCTTGACGTTACTTTGCAGACTTTGCTGACGAAAAACGAAACCAAACAATGGCGAGCGCTGGGAACCCCCGCTGCCGCTTTTCTCAGCGACATGACAGATTACTACATCCACGCATATGAGCTTACGTCCCCAGGCTTGGGCGGTTGCGGTTTGCATGATCCCCTGGCCGTAGCAGTAGCCGTTGACCCCACATTGGTCAAGACCCTGGGTGTCAACTTGAAAGTTGAGACTGACGGAGCCACTAGAGGAAGAACTATTGGAGACAAGAACAGGCTCAACGATGCCACCAAGACCACTCAAGTGGCCATCAAAGTAGATGTAGAGCGTTTCCTGCACGAATTCATGACCAGAACCTCCCTAGTTGTCTCTGACCAGCAATGAAGCCAAACACCGGTAAACCCGTTAATTGATATAGATAATAAAGAGAGAATAAGAGCAATCATGTCAGACAGCACGACTGCAGCCAAAAATGGCTCGCAATCACAGAGTTCCTCTCAACAAGCGGAAATAACAAGCGACATGGCTGTCAAAGCCTTAATTCCGCTACTCATCACTTTCGTCCTGGGTACTTTATGCCTACAAGGATTCAATCTGGTCTTCCAGGAAATCGGAGAAAGCGTTGGAGCACCAGGGCAAGCCTCCTTGATAACAGCGATTCCCAGTATTGTTCTCGGTATCGTATGCTTCATCTACGGCTCTCTGGGAGATTTCGTCTCACTCAAAAAATTGGTAGTTGTAGGCATTACCTTGCTGGTATTCGGTTCAGTTCTTGGATTTGTAGCCAACTACTATTTCACTGCTAATATATGGACGGTCATTGTAGCTCGAGCTATCCAGACGGCTGGCGAGCAGGTGGCCGGCTCCGTTTATTTGGTTGTGGCAACAAAATATCTTAAGGATTCACTTAAGGTCATATTTTTCGGGATCTTTACCGCTGGATATCAGATCTCAGCTGCCATCGGCGTCTTCGCTGCAGGCTTCTTAACTTCGATTCATTGGCAGTATCTATTCCTGATCCCCGCCGTGACTGTACTCTTCCTACCCCTTCTTCTTAAGAATCTTCCTGATAAAACAGGAAACGGTGAAAAAGTTGATGCGATCGGCTTCACGATCTTCGGCCTGGCCACAGCTTTCATTACCCTCTTCTTCTCCTACAAGAGCTGGTGGATGCTTGCTGCCTCTGCCGCTCTTTTCATTGTCTTCGCAATATACATCCACAAGGCAAGAAATCCCTTCGTCACTCCGGCTTTCTTCCGCAACAAGCGCTGGCTGATGGCAATATCTCTGCTCCTCCTCTTCTATCTGCCCAACTATTCCTTCTCCCCGCTCTTTAACGGAATCAGCACCAAGGTATTCCACCTGACCACTTCACAGGTATCGCTGCATATCGTCTGGGCTTTCGTTGTAGGGGCCACTGTAGGAATCTGCTCAGGGTGGATCGTTGGCAAGATCGGTCGTCGTGCCGCAATTATCACCGCGGGCTGCATGAAAATACTCGGCTTTGTTCTTGCCGTCTTCTGCGTCAATCTAGGACCGATTGCTCTGACCATTGCAGGCTGCATTTATTATGGTGGAGGCGGTTTCCTCTACTCGCCGCTGGTCTCAACGGTTCTTGGCACCCTGTCTAAGGATGAGTCTGGACGCGGCGTAGGCATGAATGACCTGGCTATGAACGTTTCCAGTTCCATTGGTATCGCCATCATAGGCGGTCTGATGAGTTCCCCAACACTCTCCATAGGCAGCATCAATGGCACTACTGGATTCGCCGCCAATTATTCCAACCTCTTCCTAATTGATGCAGGTATGATTGTTGTTGGCCTTCTTATCTACTTCGCTTTCAATAAGAAGATTTATGGCGAGAGCAAGTAATAAACAATACGTTCGTGACCACGATCTGTTCGATTTGTGAGTCTAATGAACTACCAACCGGTGTCGATAAGCATATTGGCACCGGTTTCATTTAATACCGTGCATCATTTGAATAATATTCAAGGATATTGTGCAGTTAACGATTCGGTCTAAGCAAGGTGGAATCGCTTTGCAAATTTCACTCAGTGGTATGAGCCCAAAGCTGGAGCCGGCCCCACCGATTCACGTTGAATGAAAATGGTGGGAATACTCACCATAGCCCCCAGGCCACTTACTCCATTTCTTATCAGTTCAAGTAGCATCTCCACGCCTCTGCGCCCCATTTTCTCGGCCTGCTGGGAGATAATCGAAATTCTTGGCGTCATAAGATTGAAGACATCAATATCATCAAAAGAAATAAGCGACATGCAGGAACCTATTTTGATTCCGCGATCATGGAAAATGCCCAAACAACTGATAGCATCTGGCGAATACCCGAAAATGAGTGCAGTAGCTCCAAATTCATCGATACGGTTCAGCGCCAGTTCGAGCGATCCGCTCTTGCTGTCACTAGACAGAATCAGAGAACCCGACTTTCCGAAGAACTGAGGACTCAACTTTTTAAATGCTTCTGCGCGTTCATTCAAGCTAAAAGACTTCAAGGAAGGATGAGCGAGATAAGCGATTTTCCTATGTCCGTCGGCATATAAGGCACGCATCGCCTCCACCAGACCTGGCCTGGGATCTGAAACAACATAAGGAATTGTTTCCATACCGGGTACACGGCGGTCTACAAAGACCGTGGGGATATTTCGTTTTACTAAAGCCTTCAAACCTGCAGATTCCACTCCTTGTGGGATAATAATTAACCCATCAAATCTCTGCCCTAGAATATTGGTAATAAATGAGTCCTGACGTTCCACATTTTCGGCAGAAGTACCGATAAGTGTGTTGAAGCCTTCTTCATAGAGTATATTTTCCATAGAACTGACCAGATCCGCGAAATATCTGTTTCGTAAATCAGGTACCAATAAACCGACCATCTTAGAATCGGACATACGGATAGCCTGGGCCCTTGAATCAGGAATATACCCTAAAGCGTCAACCGTGTTCATGACCAGTTTTTTGGTTTTCTTGGAGAAACGGCCCTTCCCATGCAAGATCTGCGAGACGGTCGCGATGGATACGCCTGCTTTTTGTGCCACATCGCGAATAGTCACGAATCCCATAAAATATCTTTCCGAATTGGCCGATTGTGTAACAGTCCAAGCATAACCCGAAGTCCGTGTTGAATGTCGTACGAGTGCGGCAGCAACTGAAAGTTCATTCATCGCTCCAGACGAATACACTGAGCCAGCGCATTTCTGTATCAGCGCAAACGACTGGGTGCTCCTCACTCGTTCAGATAGGCATAAATCCAGGTACACCGACCATTATTTCCATGTATCAAATATAAATAGAACACTCTAAAAGAATGGGTGATCCCAAAGTTGACCAAGGGCCTCCCAAAATCGACTGCGTCGACACTAGGGAGGCCCTTAGGGGGGTTTACAACTGCAATCAGTATGGCAGAAGGAAGATCGACAAAACCAATACGCTGATGATGCCCACGATGCTGGGCACGCTGGTCCGCTTGAGTACCTTGGTGGGCTCCACCTTGATGCTGGCAGCCACGATCATAATGACCGCCGCCACCGGGGATATGCCGCGGGCCAAGTTGGCGATCAGCTGCATGGGCATGGCGATAAGGATGCCGTCGACACCCGCGGCAGCAGCGATGCCAGGCACCAGGGCGATGACCGCGTAGAACATGGCCAGGCCACCACCGGACAGGAAGCCGAACAGGCAGGTGGCCAGGGCGAAAATTAGAGCCACGGTCAGGCCGGCTCCAGTGGATCCTTCCACCGAGTGGGTTAGGGCGTCAATTAACCCCAGCTTCTGAACACCGGTGGTGAAGAGAGAACCGCCGCAGACCAGGATGACCACCTGGCTGAAGCCGCGACCCATGCCGGTGAACATCTCGACAACCGATCCCTGGATCTCCTTGAAGGAGCGATGCCGGACGGCCTCGATGATAACCGCGATGAAGAAGGAGATGAAGGTCAGCACCACGATATCCATCGTCAGACCCTTGATGAACATGGCCGCGATGCCGATGACCAGGATCAGAATGAGGGGCAGTAGAGGCAGGAAAGCGTAATATCCGGGAATTCCCGTGGTGTCACGCACAGCCTTCGCATCATGGTCGACCGGGTCGGCGACGCCGGTACCCTCCTCATGGCGATCGCACCACTTCTGCCAGATATAGTGGGCCAAGGCCATAATCAGCAGGGAAGGAATAGCGATCTTGGCGTTGTTGCCGACATATTCGATCAGATCGTACTTGAGCGTCTTGGCGGCGATAACATTATCTGCACCCAGAGGAGTGGGCATGATGGTGGCCGTGCAGGCGATTACACCGGCAGCAGTAAGCGATGAAAGGCCCATGCCCACCAGTACGGGGTAAAGGATAGACATGAGGATGATTGCCAGGCTGGAAGCGCTGGGGATAACGAGGGACATGACATTACCCAGCAGGAAGACAGCCGGCACGATGAGCGCCTTGTGCTTGATGTGACGCAGGGGCTTGACCATGTAGTTCACGGCAACCTGGTTGGCCCCGATGTTGTTCATGTAGGCTGAGTAGCCGAACAGAACCATGATGACCAGACCGGCAGCCTTGAGCTGATCCAGAATGGTGTCCTTGAAAACCATGAAGACATCGAAGAGCCCGAAACCTGTCCCCTTGCCCGCAGCATACAGAGGATGTCCCAGCGCCCAGGCACCCAGGAGGAGGACTAGGCCCCCGATAATCAGGGTCAGGGCTGGATTATATTTCTTGATGATCAGGTACCCGATCGCCACCAGGACGACCAGAACCAGAATGATCTCCGCAATCACCTTGTAATACTCCCTTTCTTGGTCTTGGTAATCAAATGCACTTGCTCATGCCATCCAGGAACCAGGCCCGGAATCCCTTGGAATCCACATCGATAGCCACGGAAGCGTTGGCTTTGCGCTTCCGATAACCCTTCAGATCGACGACCGTGCAGCCGCGGGTCGGGCCTTGCGCCAGCTCTACCTCAACAGAGGTCTCTGCGAACTTGAAGAGCTCAGGGGCCAGGATGCATGCGACCGCGCAGGGATCGTACATCTTCAGACCCGTGGCGAAGCTTCCTCCGCGGTACTTCTTGAACAGGTCGTGGGTCATCGTGCCCACCTTCCCCATGGCAGGCAGCTGAGCGCTGTCCTCGGGCAGGACCAGGGCCTTGAGACCGACGTCCAAGCCCGCCATGACGATGGGGATTCCCGACTCGAAGACAATGGCGGCAGCCTCGGGGTCCGTGGCTATATTGAACTCGGACATGACACCACGATTGCCGCGGGCAGTGGAGCCTCCCATCATGGCGATCCGTCCAATCCCCTTGGCGACCTCGGGGTAGACCTTGAGCAGGAGGGCGATATTGGTCAGCGGTCCGATGGTCACCAGGGTGACCGGCTCGGACGAGTCCATGATCTCCTTGCGCATGGCCTCGATCGCATTTTCCTTCAGCAGCAGGGAGCGATCGGGCTCAGGGAAGTCGAAGCCCTCCATTCCAGTCTTTCCATGGATATCGCTGGCATCCACGAAAGGCTCCAGCAGAGGAGCAGAGGCCCCTTGGGCCACCGGGACACGACGTTCGAAATATGTCAGCAGCCGCAGGGCGTTCGGCGTGGTCTTGTCCAAGCCGACATTGCCGGCCACCGTGGTAATCAGACGCACATCCAGCCGAGGCGAAAATAGCGCCAAAGCAATGGCAACGGCATCGTCAATTCCCGGGTCAGTATCGATGATGACTGGTGTTGGATTCATGATTCCTGCTCCTTTGATTTGCTTCCAGTTGATAACTGCGACCGATAGGCGCCGTCCAGGAAACGGATCATCCCGCTGCCTAGGTCCGGACCTGGCCGCCGAATAAAGCCATGTTCCTCGTAGAAACCTTCCTTGCCAGGAGTGGCCATCAGCCCCACGTAAGCATGCTCGCATGCTTCTTGAGCGATTCGATCCAGAAGTGCCTGAAGGACAGCACTACCCACGCCGTGGTGGCGATACTGGGGCAGCACCACAAGATCCTTGATGAAGAAAGCTATTCGTCCATCGGCAATGACACGGCCGATACCAGCAGGTTCACCCTCTACCTCGGCAACGACTGAGCAATAGCCACCAGAAAGGGCCGCCTTTATGTCGATTGGTGAGTAAGCGTGGAAACCAGCCGTCGAACGCACCCGTTCGTATAATTCTGGCGTCAGCGCATCATACCGAATGACAACCACCATTGGAATCCCTCCGCTGCGAGTCTCCAGAATTGCTATAACGTTTTATCAACTAACACGAGTTTAAACCGACAGCAAAGTTTTGTCCAATTTAGTGAGCTTGCGCGAGATATTAGTTCTGGAATCGGCTGGGATTAGAGGGGTCACCCGGCACATCATCCAGAGTGTCCTCGGCACCTAGCACCTGCCGCCAGAAGTCCAGAGAGCGGCCATAGGGGCTGGCCTGGCTGCCACGGACCTGCAGGTCAGCCTTGGCCTGGAGCACATCCTCCTCGCTCACCCCGTCCAAGAGCTCGACAAGCCTGGCGAATCGATCCGAGTCGTAGAAGATACCACCGACAACCTCAAGAAGTCGGCTGGCGCGTTTCATGGGCAGGGAATCCCAGTGCCTGAGCTCGATGTAGTTCTTTAAGCGGACATCGTTAAAGTGCGTGGTCAGAATGTGCGCTATCTCGGCATCATTGAGCGGCCGATCAGGATAGATCTCCCCGGCGTTTTCGTGCCAGGCTATGAAGACCTGCTGCCCCTGCGGCCCCTCTACCTCTGGGGTGTGTGAGACATCAGCCACCATAAGCGGGGTGGACAGCATGTCCACGGCATAATCCTCCCAGCCGAAGCCATCCTCAAACAGCCCAGGAATCAGACCTGTGCGCTGGGTGTCGAGCCAGTCCCAGATCCGCTGGCGCCGCAGGGGCATGTGGTTGGGTTCCCCCTCAAATATTGGAGTATTGCGGAATAGGTAGGCCAAAATAGGCCCAATGGCCGTGCCCAGACGGATCTTGGCGATGGCATCCTTCTCGTCCTGGTAGTCGATGCTGATCTGGGTGGAGGCGGTGCTGCGCATCATCATGGGTCCGCACTGGCCAATGCGACCCAGGTAGGTGTTCATGACCGCATAACGTTCCTTGGGATTGACGCCCACATCAGCGTAGGACCCGGCTGGGCGATACCCGTACTCGACCAGCCGGAACCCCAGACGCTTGGCAATGGGGTCGACCTCGGCACGGAAGCGACGGTAGAGGTCCTCGAATTCTCGGCTGTTCCGCATCACACCCAGGGAGCACTCCACCTGGCTGCCGGGCTCCAAGGAGACCACGCAGCCCGGCCTGCTCAGCCCCACCAGGTGTCCGTCCTCCCGGTACTCCTTATCGCCGTCGTAGCAGGGCTCCAAGGCAGACAGCAGGGCCTCGATGCCCCGCTCCCCCTCATAGGGAACCGGGGCATCGGATCCGTCGTTGCGGACCGGCAGATGCTCAATCTCGATGCCGAACCGCCACTGGGAACGCGGCTTAGACCCGCGCGAAAAGTAGTTGGCCAGGCTGGCTACATGCCGCGGATTAGGGACCGTCAACAGGTGCGCGTACCCAGCGCCTACGCTTTTCCTCATGCTGCAATCGTAGAAGCAGGCGAGGGCCTTGGGCAATCAACACGCGAGGAGTTCCGCTACCGGATGGCGGTCAGTCAGCCCACTGTCACCGTCACGGCCTGCAGGTCTTCCCTACGCGAGGACGATCCTACCAACACCTGGAACTGACCGGGCTCCACCCTGCGGTTGCAGTCAGCATCGACCAGGGTCCACTCGGACACCGGAAGGTCGAAGACTACCTTCTTGGTCTGCCCTGGATGCAGCTGAATCCTTTGGAAGGCCTTGAGCTCGCGATCAGCCCAGCTGACCGATGTCACCAGGTCGCTGATATAGGCCTGAACGACCTCGGTGCCTGGCCGCTGGCCGGTGTTGGTCAGGTCTACAGTCACCCTGACCGTATCCTCGGGTTCCACGGTATCCGGTCCATCGACCTGGGGCCTTCCGTAGGCAAAGGTGGTGTAGCCCATGCCCTGGCCGAAAGCGAAGGCCGGTTCCTGGGTCAGATCGGCATAGCGGTTTCCATGCTGGCCCCGGATCTGGTTGTAGTAGACCGGCAACTGCCCTACGTGCCTGGGGAAGGTGATGGGCAGTCTGCCTGTGGGCTCAACCTTGCCGACGAGAATCCTGGCCAGGGCACGACCGCCCTGCATACCCGGGTCGGGCTGCCAGATCAGAGCCCTGGCCGACTGTGCGGACGCGGGCAGGATCAGCGGCTTGGAAGACATGAGCACAATGACCATGGGCTTGCCCGTCTGCGCCAGAGCATCCAGCAAATCACGCTGAGGACCATAGAGCTCCAGGGTGGCGGTCGAACAGCCTTCGCCCACGAGCTGGACCACGTCGCCGACCACGGCAATCACCAGGTCGCTTTGCCTGGCCAGGTCTACGGCCCTGTCGAAGCGGTCCTGATCGATCCTGGCCGGGGCCGCCACCTCGGGCCTGGGCTGGCCATCGGGGAAGAGTTTGTCCGCCAGGTCGTCTACCAGACGGAGCACCTCAACACCCTGCTCGCAGTTAAGCTGCCAGTTCTCGGGCAACTCCTGGCGCAGACCGTCGGCCACGGTCGCGATCATCTCCCGAGGCTGGTCCTTGATCCAGTCGCACTGACCTGAACCGCCCGCCCAGTCCCCTAGCTGGTTCTGGGCATCGTCGATCAGCGGACCCACCAATGCGACGCTGTGCGGCGAATCATCGCTAGGGCGGCCATCAGCATCCACACCCCCGAACAGGGGCAGGATGCCGTCGTTCTTCAAAAGGACTGCAGACTCCTGGGCCACCTGGAGGTTGAGATCCTGGTGCTCCGGTGAGTTAATGACCGCCTTCTGGGCCTCGGGGTCGGGCAGACGCGGATCCTCACAGAGCCCCATGCGGAATTTCAGGGCCAGGATGTGCTTGACCGCCCGGTCAAGGTCCTCCTCGCGCAACAGCCCGACATCCAGCGCATCCAAGGCTCCCTGGTAGAAGCCTGGCGTGGTCATGATCAGGTCGTTGCCTGCCTTGACTGCGGCCGCGGCGGCCCTGGCGTAGTCGGGCTGCACCTTCTGCTCCCAGACCATGCGGCCCACGTTGTCCCAGTCGGTGATCAGGGTGCCCTGGTAAGCCCACTCCCCTCGAAGAACGTCGTTGAGCAGCCAGTTGTTGATGGTGACCGGTACCCCGTCGATGGACTCGTAGCCCAACATGAAGGTGGCCACGCCCTCCTTGGCCAGGCGCTCGAAGGGCGGCAGGAACCAGGAGAGCAGCTTGCGGTGCGAGAGGTCGGCCTCGGAGGCGTCGCGCCCGCCCTGGGTCTCGGAGTAGCCGGCAAAGTGCTTGGCCGTGGCCAGCACAGCATCCTTGGGCAGGGTTCCGGTCATGGCTGATCCGCCCTGGTAGCCGCGCACCATGGCCGACGCCATTTCGCCGATCAGGAAGGGATCCTCGCCGAAGGTCTCGTCCACCCGACCCCAGCGGGTGTCCCTGGCGATGCAAAGCACCGGGGAGAAGGTCCAATGAATGCCTGTTGCGGCAACCTCCTGGGCCGTAGCCCGTCCCATCCGCTGAACCAATTCCGGGTCGAAGGAGGCCGCCATGCCCAGCTGCTCGGGAAAGATGGTGGCCCCGCGGAAGAAGGAATGGCCGTGGATGCAGTCGTCGCCGATCAGCAGGGGGATGCCCAGTCGGGTGCGATGAACGGCCTTGTCTGCCTTGATCATGTTCTTCGGAGAGACATGGAGCAGGGAGCCGACGTGCTGGTCCACCACCTCCTTGTCCACCCCCTGGCTGGCATCCAGCTGCATCATCTGGCCTACCTTCTCTTCCCGGGTCATCCGTCCCAGCAGGTCGGCCACCCGCTCATCCACGCTCAGGTCGGGATTGCGGTAGGGCAGATCCTCCGTCAGCTTCCTCGATGCCATCTGGACACCTTCCTTTCTCATTGATAACTCATAAACTGATAGCTTTGCAGTCAGTCAGACTGAAGACGGTTTACCGAACAATGATCGCCAGTTCCCAAGGGCCGATGGTCATGGACTGGCCCTGATCCACATGCGCCTGAGGATCAGCCTGCCCGTCTGCCACCAGCAGATGCCCACCATAGGGTGCGTCCAGCTTGACCTTCTTCGATGAATAATTGAGCAGGTAGGCGACCTGCTCCCCCAAGGCGTTGGTGCCCTCACGCACGGTGACCAGGCCGGCCAGATCCCGGGCAGGACCGCTCAGGCCAGCCACATCCGCCGCATCCGACAGCAGCAGCCGCATACCCTGGGCCGACGGTAGAGTGCCAATCCACTCCGCGCTGCCGCGACCGTAATCATGACGGGTCACAGCCGCATACCGCCCCCAGACCGGGTGGTCATAGGATGCCAGAATCTGAGTGTCGGGACGCGGATTCAGCAGCTCAATCAACCCCTGGCAGGCCGGCCCGGCCTGGTCGGTCCCATGCAAATCCAGGGTAAGACCCTTGCCGGGACGGGTGAACTGGTTGTAGTCGATGCCGAACACGTCGATCAGCAGATGCGGTGCCTTGTCATGCCAAACCTTGAGGTTCTCGTCCGCCACAAAGGAGCGCAGCGTGGCCACCAAGTGACCTCCCTGATGAACGTAATCGGCCAAGACCCTCAGCGTATCCTCATTGGTGCTGTACAAGGCTGGAACCACGATCAGGGCATAGCGACCCAGCCGGGACCGGTCAGCCTTGTCACTGATGAAATCGCACTCGATGTTGAGCTCGAAGAGAGCGTCGTAGACCCGTCTGATCACATCATTGTAGGAGATCTGCCCCTGTTGACGGGGGAAGCCAGTCTCCAGGGAGAACCAGTCCAAAGCGGTCAGGGAGTCGTTGCCCACCATGATGGCGACCTTGTTGCGCTTTTGGAGGTTGATCAGACGCTCCCCCACACCCTTTTGCGCTATCTGCCTGCCGAACTGGCCGGCCTCCTCATAGGTGGGGTTGGGTTCCATGTCCTGTGAAAGCAGCCCCTTCCAGTAGGTCTCGAAGGAGTTGTGGATGGAATGCCAGTGCCAGTACATGACCCCGTTAGCGCCCGATGCCAAATGGCTGTATGCCTGCAGCCGCAGTTGGCCTGGGTAGGGCAGCCAGCCGTTCTGCCCCTGGGCTTCGGTTTCCAGGACTAGGTAGTTGGCGCCGCCCTTCAGACTGCGGTTCATATCCCCGCCAAAGGCGATCTCCTTGCCGGTCAGGTTATCCTCCGTGGGATGGTAGATGTCCACACCGGCCACGTCCAGGCATTCGGCCGCCTCGAAATGATCGACGGCTGGCTGGATGCCGTATGACCAGCCCGGGCCCCAATCGAAATCGAAGTTGTGGGTGACGAATTGGTCCTCGCGGGCATATTCGCGCACAATGCCAGCCTGCCAGGCCAGGTAACGACTGACCTGGCTTCGGCGGAAGCGGTCGAAGGCCGAACCCAAGGATGCATTGATGGTCCCGGTCAGATCGGGAAAGTCCTCCCAGGAGTCAATTCTGTTGGACCAGTAGTCCAGGCCAAAGGTAGCATTGAGACGATCCAGATCATCATCAAATCGCCGTCGCAGATCCTTGACGAAGAGCCGCTGCACGTCGGGCGATACACAGTCGTAGTACTTAGTTTCGTTGTCTACCTGGTAGCCGATCACCTGGGGGTTATCGGACACATGACTTATCAGTTTGCGTATGACGCACTCGCCATAGTACCGGTAGGAGGGGTTGACAATGTCCATGATCTGGCGAGCGCCATACCGGTTGTGGCCGTTGGGGGTGTCCGCCAGAACATCCGGATGCATGGCAACCAGCCAGGCGGGGACGGCATAGGTGGGCGTGCCCACGATGACCTGGATGCCGAAGCGTCCTGCGGCATCCAGCACACGGTCCACATGGCTGAAGTCGAATACGCCGGGCTGGGGTTCCAGAGTGCTCCAGGTGGATTCGGCGATACGAATGGTGGTAATGCCCGCGGACTTCATCATGGACATATCCTTGTCCACCCGCTCATAGGGCATGTATTCGTCGTAGTAGGCGCACCCGAAGATGAGCCTGTCCGGAAGGCGCGTGCTGCCCGCATTGTCTGACATGATGAACTCCAATCTTGATTTACTGGACTCAATTCATAGAACGAAGGTGTTAAAGGACCGCGGCTCCAGCTTTGACTGGAAGCCTTGGCTTTCTTCGCTAGTCCATTCCGGATAGGTTGACGGCTCCGAGGAGTCCTTATGCACCTGCAGAAGTTCGGAATCACCCAATGCCTGGGTTGTTGAGTCGCTCATGGTGTCGATATCTTTCAACTAGTCTTCTCTGACACTCCAATGGCGGAAAAGCCATATCTACCAATCATTAGATAATGATATACCTAACAGTTATTCAATGGTTCTGTCAAGTCAACGACTCTATGCAGGGCCGCGGGTGCCACGACTTCTTTTCTCTCCCCAGACGAGTCAGAACCCTTGTGCTGTTACCAATACGCCCCATGTACCATAAGTATCAACATGTCCAGGAGCAGTGAAAAGGAGTCGCAAGACCAGACAATGACGAGCCGTACCAGAAAATCACCGGAGGTGAGAAGAGCGGAAATCACACAGGCCGCCGCCCACCTCATCAGCCAGCATGGGTACAACGGCATATCGCTCAAAGACGTCGCTGACATGGTAGGGATGTCGCAACCGGGCGTCCTCCATTATGTGGGCAGCAAGGAAGGCCTGCTCTCACTCCTGGTCACAGACATCTACGATGCCTATGGCACCCCTGAGGAATTCCTGCAGACAGGCCTTCCGGGATCCGACCCCGAACATCCGCATCTCCCGGCCTATTTTGACTATTTGGTCGCCCACAACGCCAGCCAGCCCGAACTCACACAGCTTTATACAGTCCTGGAAACTGAGGCTGTAGCGACCAACCATCCCTTGCATGATTATTTCATCCGCAGGCCGGCAGAGGTCTGGGAGCGCTATTCCGAATTCCCATGGCTGCTTCCCAAAGGCATGGAGTGGGCAACAGACATGCGGGTCAGGGTGAGGATGAGTCTGGAAGTCATGGACGGCATACAGATACGGCTGCTGCGTGGGCCGAAAGTCGACTACATCCAGGAATGGGACCGGTTCAAGGCGCTGATCTTCCCCTCACCACTCTGGGATGGATATCGCTGATCAGCTCAGATATTGCGGTGGCCAAACGACGGCTGCCAGACACCAGCCGGCAGGGAGGGCCAAAGAGTCAGCCATCAGTCAGCCAGCTTGATCCATCTTGAAAGGTCGGGCATCATAGGGCGCCTGATACCGACGATCCCTCCAGAAGTATTCATAATCGTGGTCATTGATGGGACGGACGACCTTACAAGGGTGGCCATAGGCGACCACGTTAGAGGGGATGTCCTTGGTGACCAGGGACCCTGCCCCGATGACCGTGTTGCCTCCGATGGACACTCCTGGCATGATGATGGCGCCTGCGCCGATCCACACATTCCTGCCTATGCTGACCGGGGCCGAGAACTGGGGCGTTCCATAGGCACGTATATCGGGGCGAATGGTGTGCCCGGTGGTGACGATGGTGACATTGGGTCCGAACATGGTGTGGTCGCCTATGTCAATGCGTCCATCGTCAACCAGAACCAGGTTGAAGTTGGCGTAGCATCTGCTCCCCCAGTAGGTGTTGCAGGCCCAGTTGGCCCGCACTGGTCCCTCAATCCAGCTGCCTTGGCCAAAGGAGCCGAACATCTTTTTGCAAAGGTTCTATTTTTTCTCCGCCTGGCTGGGACGGCAGGCATTGAACTCGAAGACCAAATCCTGCTGGGCGTCCTGGACCTGCTTCATTTCAGGCGTATCGGCAATGTAGATCTGGTCGGTGTCCAGCAGAGCCTTGATCTCCTCGCGGCTGGTCATGGTAAGCCCCTCTTTCCTTGATCTTCGTGGTTCAGCAGTTCCGAGGCCGCTGCGTTAGCTCCAGACGCCGGCCTCAACCTGGTATCTACAGACTCTCCAGAACCTTCTCTTCGTCCTGGACGGGTGCTGCCTGCCCAGCATCCAGGCCGGTCGATCCCGCAGGCTGTGATTCCACGGCATCCTTGTGGTCCCGGCTGAGTGTTTGCTGGTCGCCCGGCTTCTTGGCAGCGGCGATCATCAGCTTGATCCTGTTGAGCTGGTTGGCCTCCGATGCGCCGGGATCGTAGTCGATCGAGACGATGTTGGCCTCAGGGTAGGTCCTACGGATCTTGCCGAACATGCCACGTCCTGTCACGTGGTTGGGCAGGCAGGCGAAGGGTTGCGCGCAAACGATGTTGGGGGCGCCGGACTGGATCAGTTCAATGATCTCTCCGGTCAGGAGCCAACCCTCTCCAGCCTGAACGCCCAGGGAGGTGACTGATGCGGCCTTTTCCCTCAGCTCACTGATATGGGCGGGAATGTCGAACTTCCCATGGGAGGCCTTGAACCCGGCGATCATGGGGGCGCGGTAGGCATCCGCCGCCTTCAGGACGATCTTCTTGACACCCACCCGGCCGCCTGTGCCCAGCATCTCCTCGTTCCATTCGGCGTTTGAAATGCCGTTGACCATGAAGTCACAGACACCGGGGAGCACGGCCTCGCAGCCCTGGCTCTCAATCAGGTCGACCACATGGTTGTTGGCATCTGGATGGTACTTGACCAGGATTTCGCCTACTACCCCCACACGAGGCTTGCGGGGAATATCGCGCAGCGGCAGCTGGTCGAAAGCCCGGATCATCCTCTTCATCAGCGTGCGGTAAGGCAGATATCCATGACCGTAGACTTTCTTGGCAGTCTTGGAATACCCGTGGTTTTCGATGGTCTCTTTGCAGATCGTGTCCCAAAGCTTGTAGAGCCTGTTGGCTGATCCTGGCTCCTGCTCGTAGGGACGGACCCTGAGCAGGCACTCGATCATGGCATCGCCCAGATAGAAGGCCTTGACAGCACGATGCAGCAACGCCGGGGTTACCTGAAGGCCGGGATTGGCCTTGAAGCCCTGCACGCTCAGCGTGATAATCGGCACATAACCGTAGCCCGCATCAGCCAGGGCCTTGCGCAGAAGGCCATAGTAGTTGGTGGCCCTGCACATGCCGCCGGTCTGTGTGACGATGACCGCGCACTTGTGCGGGTCGAACCTGCCGGAAAGGAAGGCGTTGACCAGCTGCCCCACCACGATGATGGCCGGGAAGCAGGCATCGTTGTTGACGTATTTGACACCGGTGTTGATGTCTTCGGCCGTGGCATGCTTCAGAAGCTCGAAGTGGTAGTCGGCGCTGGAGAAGACTGCCTCCAGGAGAGAGAAGTGCACAGGGGACATCTGCGGTGCCACCACTGTGAATTTGTGCCCCATCTCCTTGGTGAAGCGATGCTCTGTGGCGTACTTGGACAGGGTCGGTTTGGCGGCGGCTCCGCTAGCCTGGACATCCTTGCCTTGGTTGTCGGCTTCTTGCTTCTTCTGCTGCGAAGCCATGGCCTCCCGGATGGGCCTGACGCCCATGGGATGAAGGCCTATCAGACCCTGATCGCTCTTATCGTGCAGGGCCACGAACCGGGCCAGAGCCACAATGTCGGCCTTGCGCTGAGATAGGTTGATTTTCTGCGCGTTGGTGGACCGGAACCCATCGGATTTCTGCTTGTCAGACGCACCTGCATCCATTACTGCAATATGGCTGGCAGACTCTTGAGATTCCTGAGAATCATGGGAATCAGATGGATCCTCCGGCTGAACAAGGTCAGGCAACGAATCAACTTCCTTGGCTCCGGCCTTCACATGCGCCTGCTCCATAACGGGGGCTTCCTCCTGGTCTTCGCTGTCCTCCTGGGCCAGACCCCGCTGGTGACGTTCGTCCATGGCGGCCTTCAGCGAGCGCAGACGGATCTTGGCTGCACCCAGGTTGGAGACCTCGTCGATCTTTAACTGCGTGTAGACATCGCCCTTGTCAGCTAGAATCTCCTGGACCTGGTCGGTGGTGATGGCATCCACACCGCATCCAAAGCTGACCAGCTGGACCAGCTGCAGGTCGGGATACTCGGAGACGAACTTGGCGGCCGAGTAGAGCCTGGAATGGTAGGCCCACTGGTCGGTCACCCTCAAGGGCATCTTCTGATGATCGTCACCGAAGCTTGGTACGGTCTTGCGGAACTTGGCGGCCGTGGGGTTGTTGGAGGCCAGCGCCCGCTCACCTGCCGCTGGAATGATGTAGTCACTCAGCTTAGGCAGGTCATGTACGTCCAGCTCGCAGATGGAGTCCTCGGAGAGCACGGCCATGCCCAAGGAGCAGATGGTTTCGGGAATGCCGTGGTTGACCTCGGGATCCACATGATAGGGGCGTCCGGACAGCACCACGCCTTTGACCCCATACTCCTGCATGTAAGCCAGAGCGCGAAGCCCCTCCTGGCGGATGTCCTCCTTGAACCGGGCATCCTCCCTGTAGGCCTCCTGAACGGCGATCCGGGCCTCCTCCTCGCTCACCTTGGCCCAGTCGAAGACCTTGACGATCCGCTCGACCATCTTCTCCTTGTTGGACAGGTTGAAGTAGGGCCGCATGAAGCGGACACCGTTCTCCTTGAGCTCGGCCATGTTGGCCTCGATCACCACCGGGTAGTTGGCCACGATGGGGCAGTTGTAATGGTTGTCCGTATCGGGAACCAGCTCCTGCTCGTAGGTGACGCAGGGATAGAAGATGGTCTTGATGCCCTTGTCCACCAGGGAGTGGATATGCCCGTGGACCAGCTTGGCCGGGTAGCAGATGTTCTCGGAAGCGATGGACTCCATCCCGCTCTCGAAGAGCTCATGGTTGGAACGCCCCGAGATCATGACCCGGAAGCCCAATGAGGTCAGCAGGGTGAACCAGAAGGGGTAGTCCTCGTACATGTTGAGCACACGGGGAATGCCGATATCGCCCCTGGTGGCCTTGTCCGGGGTCAGACGGCGGTAGGCGAAAGCCCGCTTGTATTTGAAGTCGTAGAGGTTAGGCCTGTCGGAGCGCTTGCGGTTCTTGTCTCCGCCACGTTCGCAGCGGTTCCCAGTCACATAGCGGCCGCCATCTTTGAATTCGGTGATGGTCAGCTTGCAGTGGTTCTGGCAGAGCTTGCAGACATCGTGGGTGGTGGTCATGGAGAGGTTATCCAAGTCGTCCCCTGCCAGGATAGAGCTGGCCACAGTCAGATCCTCGATCTCTTCATTCTGCGGGCAGTGCATACGGGCCGTGAGTGCAGCACCATAGGCTCCCATGAGCCCAGCAATGTTGGGCCTGGTCACCTTGCGGCCGGTCAGGAGCTCAAAGGCCCGCAGAACGGCATCATTGAGGAAGGTCCCTCCCTGGACAACGACCACCGGCCCCAGAGCGTTGGCATCACGCAGCTTGATGACCTTGTAGAGGGCATTCCTGACCACCGAGTAGCAAAGACCGGCGGCGATATCCTCCGGGGATGCGCCCTCTTTCTGAGCCTGCTTGACCGAGGAGTTCATGAATACCGTGCAACGGGAGCCCAGATCGGTCGGGGCCTCGGAGGCCAGCGCCTGCTTGGTGAAGTCTTGGATGCTGATGCCCATGGATTGGGCGAAGGTCTGCAGGAAGGATCCGCAGCCTGCCGAGCAGGCCTCATTGACGCAAATCGAATCAATGACCCCATCGTTGACGGCAATGTACTTCATATCCTGTCCGCCGATGTCGATGACCGAGGTAACGCCGGGGCTGATCTCCTCGGCTGCCCGGTAGTGGGCCATTGTTTCGACCACACCCTCGTCAACATGCAGACCGGCCTTGACCAGACCCTCACCATAGCCAGTAGCGCAGGCGCGGGCGATGTAAGCGTCCTCCGGCAGGGACTTCCTGACCTCCTTGACGATGTTGGCGGCAGCGATCAGCGGGCTGTCCTTATGCACCCCATAAGTGGACCAGACGATAGTCTTGTCGTCATTGATCAGCACGGCCTTGATGGTCGTGCTGCCCGCGTCGATGCCCAGGAAATGCGGCCCCTTGGCCCCAGACAGATCTCCAGTAGGGATGACCTGGGACCCATGCCGGTCGTTGAACTCCATGCGCTCGTCTTCATTCAGGAAGAGCGGCCGGATCGTTCTGGCCGTCGAGGGCATGTTCTCCAAGCCCTTCAATGCCGAAAGGACACCATCCAGCGAAGTCAGTTCAAAGTGCATGTCTTGATTTTGGCTGGCATCCTTGGCGGTTTCGGTCGCCGGAACCTTATTTTCACCGTCCACCACGGTGGTGGTGCGGCCATCCTGCATGGCATCATGCAGAGCCATCTTGTCCAGGCTCGAAGCCTTTCCGGACCGTGCCCTGTCGACCTCCGCCTGGTCCAGTCCCCAAGCCGGGCCGAAGGGGTCGTTCACGTCGGACTCAGGCGAGTAGTCAGTCTTGACCTGCGCCGCGCTGTCCTGGTCATCCTGGTCGTGGCGACCAGCCATGATGGCAGCACCATAGGCCACATAGAGGTGTGCATTCTCGGGAATGATATAGCGGCTGACCCTGTCCTGGAGAATCCGCTTAAAGGCTTCCCTGAGCTCGCTCATAAAGAAGAGGGGCCCGCCCAAAAAGATTACGTTGCCGCGGATGGGACGTCCACAGGCCAGACCGGAAATGGTCTGTGTGGCAACGGCGTTGAAAATGGATGCAGCCAGATCCTCCTTAGCGGCTCCGTCGTTGATCAAGGGCTGGAGGTCGGACTTGGCGAAGACCCCACAGCGCGATGCGATAGGATAAATAGTCTTGTATTTGGAGGCCATATCGTTCAGCCCTGAAGCATCGGTGTTGAGCAGGGTGGCCATCTGATCGATGAAAGCACCGGTCCCGCCTGCGCAGGACCCGTTCATTCGTTGTTCCGGAGTAGGCTTTAGATAGGTGATTTTGGCATCTTCGCCGCCCAGCTCGATGATCACATCCCCTTCTGGATAGGTGGCGTTGATGGCCTCGGTCTCGGCAATTACCTCCTGGGCGAATTCAGCCTGAAGCTGGCTGGCCAGCTCCAACCCGCCCGAGCCGGTGATCACCAGACTGATGGGATTGCCGGCCAAACCAACCCGCGACAGGGAAAGCTTGATGTCGGTGACCAGTTCTGCCACGCACTGCCGCACATTGGCATGATGACGGCGATAGTCATTGAAAAGCGCCTGATCCAGCCCGTCGCCTGTGCCCAGAACCACGGCTTTGACTGTAGTAGAGCCGATGTCCAAGCCCACACGCAGGAGATCCCGCGGCCCTGTGCCCTTATATCGACCTGCTATGTCGACGCCATCAGACATGAAACAACCTCAATCCGTGAGACCGCCGCATGATGGGTTCAAGAAGCAGGAACCGCACCATATCCGGCTTACTCTATTTATGCTACCGCCAGAACGTAAATAACTTCTGCGATATCAGGAATCAGTGCTGTCTCCTTTGACACAGCCGCCAGGAAACCGCCTCTGCTGCAGGTAAGCCGCAGACTAGGGCAGGTGCATCAAAGCGTTGGTTGCAACCCTCGCCTTCCATGCTTTCGCCTCAGTTCCAGCCTGCTAGCGAGTGAAAGAAATGCCACTGTGCCCTCGGCGAAATCAGCTCAGGAGCAACCGGCAGAGGGCCTCTAGAGAGCCTCCAGAGCATATGGAATTGTCCCCGTATTGAGAGACCCTGAGAGAACGTTTCCTTCACTGACCAACCCGAATACCACCTGTACAGGCATGTCAGATGAGTTGGTCAGGCTGGCGAAACCGATGGTCAGGAGGCATCAGATGCGAGCATACATGGATGCGAACATGCAGGGGTCAATGGGTGCGGCGGCTGGCACATCCTCGTCAGGGCTGGCCTCCAAACCTCTTGATCAGCTGCCCCGCCTGGCGCGCGATACCACCGAGGAAGACCCGTGGCCGGTCAGTGTGCTCAGCCAGAAGTACCACGACGCGGTGGCCCGCTGGCCCGGAGCCTGGGTGGAGGGTCAGATCGTGGAGATCAACACCCGCCGGACAGGTTCGGCATACCTGACCCTGCGCGACAACTTCGAGGACATTTCCATCAACGTCATGGGATTCCGCGCCTTCGCCGCCCAGGCCCGGGAATTCCGCCAAGGCGACCGGGTGGTAGTCCACGGGCGGCCTGACCTGTGGATTAAACAAACCCGTTTGAGCTTTATGGCCGACCGGATCAAACGTGTAGGCACCGGCGACCTGAAAGAGCAGATCGACCAGCTCAGGCGCAAGCTCAAGGGCGAGGGCCTCTTCGATGCGGAGAACAAGGTTCCCCTGCCAGAATTCCCCCGGCGCATCGGCCTGATTTGCGCACCCAAGGCCAGGGCCGAGGGGGATGTGATCACCAACGCCCGTCTGCGCTGGCCCACTATCGAATTCTCAGTGGTGCACGCCCACGTCCAGGGCCCTCAGTGCCCCCCCGAGGTGGTCGAAGCCATCCAGAAGCTGGATGCTGATCCGGCTGTGGATGTGATTATTGTAGCCAGAGGCGGCGGCAGTTTCGAGGATCTGCTGGGCTTCTCGGACGAGTCCGTGGTCCGAGCCACGGCAGCCTGCGCCACCCCCATCGTCTCGGCCATTGGCCACGAGGATGACTGGACCCTGATCGACCTGGCGGCAGATCTGCGCGCCTCTACTCCAACCGACGCAGCCAAGCGGGTGGTGCCTGACCTAGTCGAGCAAGAGGGCATCATCCAGGAGGCCCGGATGCGCATAAACGCACGTATCGAAAATATGGTCGAAGGCGAGACGCGTTTGATTGAGGGATATGCCAACCGTCCCAGCCTGACAAGGCCACAGACCATGCTGGACAAGCCCCAACGGCTGGTCGACGAGTCTCTGGTCCGACTGGACATAGCCCTGCGACGGATCGTTGATGATGCCTCCCTGACCGTCGAGAAGCTGCAATCTTCACTGACCGCCCTCTCTCCCCAGTCCACCCTGGACCGCGGATATGCAGTCGTGCAGGCCCTGGACGGGAAGGTGGTCATCAGTCCCCAGCAGGTTCAGGCCGATCAGGATCTGACTCTGACTGTCAAAGAGGGACGCATCGAGACCAGGGTCATCGACGGGCAGTGACCGATTTGACGTAATCAGCCGCATATAATCAACCGCGATAAGCATCTGCGTCATCAGGAATTGGGATAACGCATCGGATAAGAATCAGACAAGAAGAGGAGCAGGCATGAGCGATACCGACGAAGAACAGACCCAGGAGAAAGCGAAGGAACAGCCGGTATTGGCCTCGGCCCTGAGCCAGAAGGAACGCGAAACCATCGCTAAATTGCCCTATGAGCAGGCCCGGGATCAGCTGATTCAGGCGGTTCAAGCGCTGGAAGCCGGCGGCCTGGATCTGGATGCCTCCATGCGTCAGTGGGAGATCGGCGAGGCACTGGCCAAGCGCGCCCAGGAACTGCTGGGCCAGGTGAGGGCCAGGCTCGATGCCGCCCAACAGGAACAGGCCAGCGCTGGGGCACAGGCTGGCACCCAGTCCAACTTGGAAGGCTGAAAAGCCCGCTACTCCACCATCAGAGTGGCCAGCAGAGCCGCGTGATCCGAACCTGCGATGGGTATGGCCTGCAGCCGGCTGGCCCTGATGTCACGGTCCACTACAACATGATCGATGGCCGCCAACCTGGGCAGGGGGGCCTTGTCGGCCGGCCAGGTCATGCTCATGCCATGTCCGGCCTGACGTGCCCCATCGCTGAACCGCTCCCCCAACATGTCTCGGAAAACGGCATGGTCATAGGTAGCATTGAAATCTCCCATCAGCACATACCGGGTGTGGTCATGCTTTCGCAGAGTTCCCAGGTCGGATACGCTGCGTCGCCAGGCATTCCAGCTGCCCGGCTGCGGCGAGGTGGTATGGACTGAGACGAACCTGACGCTGGTCTTGCCTCTGCCGAAGTCGATGCTGGCCGCCGGCATCATGGAGGAACGAGATCCCACGTCATCCTTTGATGGCGACTGCATTGGCGCGGCCGTCCAAAGACCGTTGGCATATTCCTTCGAAGATGTGGAAAGCTGCTCGTGCGGCAGATATCGGTCGATGCCGGCCTTGTGCAATCGGTACACAAAATCCTTGCTGACCTCTTGCAAAGCCAGCACTTCGACCCGGTTGTCGCTGACGGTCTTGACTACCTGATCGGCTTCGGCCTGACCCTTGTAGACGTTCAGGGTCATGACCCGGGCCACATCATCGTACCTGTCGGGATGCTCAAGGGCTATGAGCCGATCAGCTTGCCCGTTGAGTTCAAACCCCTCCTGATAGAAGGGGTACTGCCAGTAGACATTCAGGGCCAAGGCGGCTATAAGCACCAAAGCCGTGAACCATCGTGAAGCCATCAGAGCCAGGACCAGGGCCAGCAGACCCAAAAGGACGAACCAGGGCGTCAGCGCTGCCAGATCCGGCAGATATGGGATCGATGACAGCCATGCCGGGCAGGCACGCGCCACTAAGGCCAGCAAGCTGACCAGCGCCAGCAGCCTAGCCGTCCACCCAAAGACATGCTTCACCAGGAAGGACCGTCTGAATTGCGCCATGGTTTCCTCCAGCTAATCATCGCCAGCTCGGCTCCCTTCCAAGGAACACACAGCCAGCTCGACCGTTGAGCAATTGTAAACCATGACAGTACGGCGGGCATGGATAGGAGGCTAACTTCTCCAGGAGGCGCACGGTCCTAGCCTGCACAGCAGCGACCTGCCCGAGTCGCACTTCGTGGTACAGTAGTTTCCGTTGCCCCGGTAGCTCAGGGGATAGAGCACTTCTCTCCTAAAGAAGGTGTCGTGCGTTCGAATCGCATCCGGGGCACTCTGACGAGTCAGGCATAAGGAAATACCGGGTTTACCGTCCGATTCCGTGCTTTCATCATCTAAATTCCGCGTCTTCGGTTTCCCAACGACCCGACATCCATGGGCCGCTGTACCAATACCGGGGTGCCCACACATCGGCAAAGAAGATTTCGTCTTCGAAGATGAACAATCGCGCCGGGTGAGCATTTAGGACATTTCGGCAGCTGGAATGTCGAAGAGCCAGGCCAAGGTTGTCTGCTTAATCCCGGAGTAGCAGAAAGCAGCATCTTTAGTTGTATCGGAGCACAACACCCTCATGCCGGACTTCATACAATGGTTCCTGGCTCAGCCTGACGCGATTGAGACAAGCCGGAAGGCCTTTCAACCACGACGGGCCGGCCAGGAACGGCACTGGGACGGGATGAGGCATGCGGCCATTAGTAACTGGGAGGACCATCAACCTAATCTCACTCGATGATCAACATGTTCTGCTCATCGAATTTCCAAGCCTCAGAGTAAGCGACCTCCCAGTAATATCCATCCAGGTCCTGGAAGTAACCGCTATAGCCTCCCCATGCAACTAGCTGGGCCTTCTTCACGATTTTCCCGTTGTTCTTTTCCGCCAACGAAAGGAAGTCGTCAACCTCTTCCTTGGACTTCATATTGATGGCCAGCGTGAACCCCAAGAACCCCGACCTGTCCGTCGCCGGGGGGGTATTCTCGTCTACATCCTTCGCCAGCTCATCCAATGGGGACAGTTCCAACTTGGTTCCCTGGTTATCGAAAAAGACAACCGGTGGTTCCTTTTCATTGGCATATTAGGTAAACCCAATGGACTTATAGAATTCCATCGACTTAGAAATGCTCTTGACCCCAAGAGCTATTAAATTGATCCTGTTCACTGAAGCAACCCCTGTCATTCCGATTGATCTCAACATGTTCTTCACTGCAGGAATCAGATTAGCACAAATGTTCGAATGCAGCTCCTACCCTGCGCCAGCATCGTCCCACAACCCCGACATCACCTACCGGCACCAGCCCAACCCTGAAAGGCGACCAATCGGATTACCGAACTCGGCCTGGCAATCCTGATCGACGAAGCCCCCACGAAACCAATATCTTCATGCGCTGATCGAGCCCAGAGGAGACGGGTGCACCTTGTCGGCATCAACCCGGGCTGGAAGCCACCAAGCGGGGGTAAGCCAGGAGTAGGATGGGCGGACCAGAAGGTTGCTGGAGAGGCGCCGGAAGGTCAACGCCAATCCACAGTTGGCGACGCCTTCCTCTTCCTCCCGACCGAGACCGAATCTACTGCCTGATCACAGGATGTCTGATCACGGTTTTCAGCTTAGCCGGGTCGCATTTGGAAGGATCGGACAGGTAGATCTCGTGGTGGTACCTATCCGCGGTGATACTGTCCGCATACCCCTGCTCCTGTGCGAAGGCATCCATGGCTTGGATCGTTGCGGACTCATCGTCATAACCGCCGACATGCATGCACTGGACGCACAGGCCTTCGTCATAGGTGAGGAACTCCACTGGAGAGTAATCCAGCTTCTTCTTTCGGGTTGCCTCACCGATGGCCCACTCAACATCGGAGCGTTGAATGAAGTCTGGCAGCCTGTTAAGGGAGATCCACCCGAAATCCTCCTTGTGCGCGTAATCGACCCTCTGCGCACCGTCCTGCCGCCAAAGCCCCTCCAGAGGAGGTACGACATACTCAAAGAAACCGTCAATCCTATGCGGCCCTTTGTAGCTCATCTTAAGGGTGTATGCCTCGCCATAGAGCAACTCAACCGCCTTACCGTATTCGCCGTCCTTCTAATTGGGATCGCCCTTGCCCCTGACAGCGAGGAAGTTCATCGTCGGGACTTCTATGATCGAAGGAGTCGACGATGGTCGATACAGTTCCTTGTATTCCTTCTTGAAATCAAAAGCCACGCTTTTCTCCTTTTCCAACAACGGTCATTCACCGTACATTTTCTTTTTGCCGCCCACACCTGATCAAACCTAAAGCCTTCGGAATGATCTCTCAACACACTTCCCCCAGCTTAATGCCATTCAATGCCAAGAAGCGCATCGTGTAATTAGTTGTTGTTTGGTGGTGTTTCTGATGGTGGGTTGGATACTCTGATGTGACTGTTGCTCTGGTAGGTTGATGGGTTGATGTCTGGTTATCTGGTGTTCGACTGGTGGGAAAGGTAAATGAAAATCCCTCCCCACTTGGGGAGGGACATCGTATCTGTGGTTACGCTGTGCGCCTGGCCGACTTGGGCAGACCTTCTTGTCGGCGAGACGCTTCGCCATGTTATCGAGCTCTTTGGGAGCCCGTGAAGGCCATGGCCGGATCGTCCTCCTGTCCACAAACGGCACGCCCATCTCGTCGACCACGACGACATCACCAAGCTCAACGACCGATACAGGAGCGTCTACGGCCAACCCTGAATACGATCAGCAAGTTCTGAACCATGCGAAGCGAGGCACCAGAACGGGAGGTGAAGCCTCCGTCCGGTCCCTCGCTTTTTGTCATCCATCCCAAGAGCGGTGACGAGATCGCATGCCTGCTTACTTATCAAGAGCACCTGAAGACTCCGATATGTAATCAATGATACTTCTGTACCAAACTCAAGATTAAGCATCCCTCTTCATGAAATGCCGGCAGAACTTCAGCAGGAGACGAATAGCGTTGGTCTGAGCCGCGCTGGGGAATGAACCTGGAATCAGGTAGACAGGAACCGTCAGGGGCGGGTCGATCGGCGCCGACCAGATACCCTGATATTCATGCTGTGACTCATAGTCCTCGTAGATCGGCACCCAGGCAGGCTTGTCGCAGATGGAGATCTGTGCAAAGGCGGCCTCGACCGTACTGAAGGCGAAGGCACGTGGGATGAGTTTCGGATCAACTTGGAATGCCTGCGCCACCAAATCCACCAACATGGGGTTCCTTTGGCGGGCAGTCAGGGCCATGGGAGTATGGCGCAGCGATTCTAGGGATATTCTGGAAGAGCCGAATGACTCATGCGCCCTGTTCACGGCCGCCACCAGGTAATCCTCACAGATTAGCTTGGAATCATCCATGGCCCCGGCCCTCCGACCGCGCAGGATCGCCGCATTCACTTGGCTGCTTTTCACCAGGGAGACCCTTTGAGCGGGCTTAGCTTCCATTATCTCCAGCTGCACTTTTTCAGCACGGAGGGCGTTGGCGACCTTGGTGATACGTTCCGTCATGCCCTTGCCGATGGCCAGCGATATGGTGACAAGGCCCTTGGTTTCCCGCCCGGAACCCACCTCACGGCGCAACTTACCCACGTCACGCATGACGGTGGAGGCAAGATCGACCGTGGTCCTTCCCTCGGTAGTAAGGCGCACTGCCCGGTGGGACCTGTCGAAAAGCTTCACTCCCAACTCGCGTTCTAGCCTGCCGATCTGCTCGCTGACCACCGATTGCGGCAGGAAAAGCGCCTCGGCAGCCCTGCTGAAATTCTCTTCCCGGGCGGCCGTAAGGAAAATCTCCAACTGCCGAAACTCCACTTGTCTTCCTTCTGCTCGGACAAATAACTATCGTAATCTACGATAGTTCACTTCGTGCTTTGACCCTTGTCACCGGTATCAGACCGAGAAATGATAAATAATGCAAACCGAAAACCACAAAGATAGGAAACATAATGTCAAACATGGTAGTTCTCGGATCTGGCGCCGTCGGCACTGGTATCTGCAAGGCCCTCCGTAACGCAGGGCACGCAGTCACGTCAATTAACACCTCCACCAGCAAGGAGAACGGCGCCACCGCCATTCGACAAGCGGACTTCGTCTTCCTTGCCATCCCCCTGAAGGCTGCCCTGTCCCTACAGGACAACTGGGTCGATGCCCTGACCGGCAAGACGGTCATCGACATGACCAACCCCCTCACCCCCGACTTCGCGAACCTCACCGTCGGCTTCAAGGATTCCGCCGGCGAACAGGTTACCAAGGCCCTGCCGAAGGCGAAGGTCGTCAAGGCGCTCAATGCTGTACTGGCCCCTAACCATGACCTGAGATCCTTCGAAAAGGGTCAGATGTTCGTCCCCGTCTCCGGCGAGGAAACCAGCGCCGGCACAGTCGTTGACCTGCTTCGCTCCATCGGATTCGATGCCCAATACGTCGGCGACATCACCTGCTCCCGGTATATCGAACCCATGGCCGAGGTACTGATCCGTCTGGCATACATGCAGAACCAGGGCACCGGCATTGCGCTGAAACTCATGCGCGCGTAACCCCTTTCTGCTCGAACTATTATGCAAGCGAGGTGGACACTTATGCATGCGTCCGTCTCGTTTGTTTGTCAGAATGATCGAACTGGCACAATTTAGGCAGATAGCACGTGGGTAGGGTATATTTGGAGCCGGTACAACAACCCTTGTGGTGCCAAAACCTTCTGGCTCTCCCACAACTGGTACTAAAGTTACAAATATGGAGGCTGTGCGCCCGCTGTTCCTTCAGCCCCCATATCCGACTTACAAGACGCTTATATAGCAAATCAATAAGTTAACCATTCAGTATCTCTTTGAATAGTTCGTCTTTAAATTCCTGACTTTTATACAGCTGATCGTTCTTCATTGTGGAAGAATCGAAATTCTTTGATACCTTCACAAATTTTTGTAACAGCTGCTTAAGGACATTATCTGATGGTTCATCTTTTAAGACTGAAACTGGTAATTGCTTAAAGTCTTCTGGACTCTTTACATTTGAGCTCTGCAAGGAATAATACGAATTCAAATAGAATCGAGCGTTTGTTGAATCAGATGATATATTCAGCGCTTCAGGTGTTTTCAAGAAAGCATCCACCTTATCCTGCACTTGCAGGGCTTTTAAGTACAAGGTGATATCTACATTCACAGGGAAAACCAAATCCCATCCTTTACCCCCACTTTTATTAAGGAAAGTCGTAGGACGAGCCCTTGCCTGATCAGGTTCAAGAAGCTTGTAAGCCATCACTGCTTGACTTAGCTCAGTTAAATTCCTTATCCTACGTTGAGGCTTGTGACTATTCTTATATTGGTACCTTCGACGCTCGTAGTATCAATCATAACCCGACAAATAGTTTTCGATTCTTATTTGTAACTCATCATTTGCATGAAGCTGCAGCTTTCGAATCGAGTTCTGGTTGTTTGTGCCTGTTATGATATCTTGTCTTATCCCCTCGTCTTTGCTGGTTATTACTCGCACTAATAAATATTCTTGGAGTCGTTTTGCGGTTATCGTTTTTCAGCAAACGCATCGTAGAGGGTATAAGAGGTTTGCAACCCATTAGCTATCAGAGGATTTTCTATAACCCACTCTGTATTGGTATTGTCATAAGTTTCATCTGCCAAAATAGTGATTTCGTTATTCAACCACCAAAAATGTGTATCGCTGTCCCTTGTCAGCGTTTTCTGAATTGCTTTATTAACATCAACCGCATGACCTGCATAACCCCTCACATTCTCTTCGAACATATCATCATCGATTCCGTTACCGCCCTTTTTCTGAATGAAATTCAAATAGTTCTCTAGCGTAACCAAAGCAACAAAGTTTTTGGGTTTCTTCCCATCCCCATTTTCCTTTAGATCATTTTCGATTATAGCTTGGTCGTATATATGTAACTTAACCTTGTGATTAGCAGATTGTGATCCAGCTCGGACAATTTGTATACAATCCCAATAGTCCACTTCGACCTTAGAATCTGTTGGCAGTAACTTCTTAACTGCATTTTTTAATACGTCTCCTCTTGAGAGGGCTAGTTCCGAAAGCTTGCCACGTGATCCAAATGAGACATAAATACAATGAACTCGCATTAAAGACATAACGCTATATAAGGCACGCCGTGTCTCATTCAAATTGATTGCGAACCTTTTTATGCGATCGCTCAATCCGCTCTTTTCCAGCTTATGCAAATTAGAGCTCTGCGAGAGATCACTAAGCAAAAACTTCAACGCAGAACCCATTTTCGGCCAAACGTCAGCTCTCCAAGAGAAGCTATTCTTTGATTGAATAAAGTATAAATCAAGAGGCGTCCGCTTAGGCAGAAAATGGATATCTTTTTCGTCGAGGGAACCATTGGGTAGTAATTGTCCATTGAGCAATGCAAACAGAGAATCAATACCCCCATCCTCACCACCTCCGACGATTCCGTCTTCAACAGCAGTATATGGTAATGAAAATCCCTTAAGCACCAAATGAGCAGAAAACGATTCAAAAAGCTTGGTCCTCTTCTCGCCCTGTGCAATCCTGATTATCCTCTTTAAACACTGCTTTAAAGTAATTAAATGCAACTTCTTCATCAGGTAACCGCTTAGCTTTTCCCATTTTCAGCATGTCCTTTTTGAAATCACCGGCAGAAAGAATTACGCTATTCCAATCTGGTGAACATACATATACTAACAAAGCAGACCGATTCACTAAGTGAACCAGTCTACGTTCATCTGTTTGCTCATTAATTGTCTGGCAACTTGCGAATTTGCTGGCGGCAATTAGATCCACTTAGAGAAGGACATGCGTTAGTGATTACCTGCGATCAACATAAACTCCCGAATATAGACGATCTTCATCTGATTGCATCACAAACTTTCGCGACGGCAGCAAATCCGAGCACATAGCCTGCAGCACTATCTGTGCCTGACCACGGCAGGCACCAACTATGCACACGAATTACACTGTCTAATCCGATGCATATTGGCAAGCGTCTTCAGGGGCGTGATTTGCCCCTGAAGACGTGCGGCAGCAAATGATCGACCTGATTCAGGTCGCCAGGGTGCGGGGCAGGCGGCCCCGCGTTTTGATTGCCTCCTCGCGCTGCATTGTTTGGATCTGCTCGAGTTCCAGTATTTTCTGGTCCAGCCTGTCCCGCTGCTCCCTGAGTTGTTCTATCTGGCTGGTCAAGGATGTATCCGATACGGGCAGGTAAGCATATGAGAGGTTTTCGACCACTTGGATCCGGTGTTTGGGTACGATGCGTTGGTAATGTCTGACGGCGATCTTCTCTGACGTGTGGCCCAGTTCGTCCATGGCCTCCCTCAGGGTGCCGCCCTCGATCATGAGCATGGTCGCATGCGTGGCGCGCAGCGAGTGGAAGGTGATGTCCGGTCTGCCTGCCTTGACGCGGGCCTTCCGGGACTGCTGGCCCAGCGTGGTCGGCGACATGACCCCGCTGGTTGACCTGACGGCGGGAAAGAGCATAGCCTCCGGCTCGTCGACGCAGTACCGGTCAATATGGTCGCAGATGGCCTGAATGAGCCCTGAGGGGATGGGCACGATCCTCATGCTGGGGAGGGTCTTCGTCGAGCCGAGCCTGCAGGGGCCGACGTCGTCCGGCCCTCTGCAGACCGAATGCCGCACATGTAGAAGTCTGTGGTCCAGGTCGATGTCCCGGATCTGCAGGGCGCACACCTCCCCTGTCCTCAATCCGCCCACCAGGAGCCCCAGCCAGATGCTCAGCCTGGTGCGCGCAGGCATGGCCCGGGCCAGTCTGCCGGCCTGCTCCCGGGTGATCGGTTCCTGCTCACGTCGCTTGGAAGGCGCCGGCTCCCTGAACGGAAGGACGAACGGGTTACTGTCCAGCAGCGGAGGGCCGTAGGTAGGGTTCGAGGCCTCCTGCAGGACCGAATGCAGCACCTGGCACGCCCCGTAGAACGCCCAGGGACCCTCGGGATGGTCGGCCTCATACCAGGCGCGCACTTCGGCGGTCGTGATCCCCGCGACTGGCTTGCCTTTGAAGTACGGCAGGAAGTGGGAGATGTCAGCTTTCAGGTTCCTCTTCGTTGAGCCCCGCAGGTCGGAATTACCGTTCCTTTTCCGATGGCTCAACCACTCCCGCAGGTAATCCTCGAACAGGATCCCCTTGTCCTCCGCTGGTTTGGTGTTCCTTTCCCTGGGGTGCTGCCAGTCACGTATCCCCTTCTTGTGCAGGACGACCAGGTAATGCTCTTGCTCCAGCCAAGCATGCGCTTCCGTACGGTATTCCGGCCCAAACTGCCTGCCGACCCTCCTGCCGTGGTCAAGTGGATTAGGGTACCTGGCAAGCCAGGCGGTGACGCGCCCGTTCCTGTCCTTCTTTGGAAAAACACTCCCCCACTTACTGCGAGAACGGGTCATAGCTCACCTTTCATGCTCATCGCTTCAACGGAACAAGACATGAAAGAGAGAACCGCAAGATTATAAAAGAGTCAATAATTCGGGGAGGGCACCCAAAAGCGTACCTATCGAGAAAACCCTGGGAACGCGCGCATCCCATGGCTTCCCCTCCCCTGGATAAACCCTTATCCAAGGCAAACAAATGACATGGACGGATAAATCAAATATCTCAACTACGAACAGAATTCCTAATAATAAAGTAGCAACGCAACAGACCGTTTGAGGCGGAGGGAAAACTAAAGCTGACCATCAAAATGGAAATGTTCGAATCGCATCCGTAGCACTGTGTCGGTTCGGGTATGAGGAAATACTTGGGTTCCGTGGTTCCGACTTGATTCTGCGAACCTTGGAGTGCGCCCATTTTGCTTATGGTCTTCAACACCGAGTCATCCGGAAGAGCTGCCGAAGCGGTGCCGGGGTAGTTGGCCACATGGACAATACCAGGAACAGCACATTCCGACTTGCCCTTCACCGCCAATGAAACATCAAAGACCGCAGTACGAGATAATTCGCCAGATCAGCACGCTGAGCAGAACACGCTTCCGACCCGCCTTGCACCAAACATCCCCCCCCCCGGATTGATTTCACTACTGTTTTAACCTGCAAAAAAGGCAGTTCACAAACTAAAGCCGATTTCGTGGCTGTCACAAGTGACAGCCGAAACAGCAATGCTCAAAATCATCCTCTCTTTAACGCGGGAGCTTTGGAAAAATCTGATACGGACACGGACCGGAGCGGTGCACCTCCATGCCGAACTGCATGCAAGGCTTTAGGCGCATCCCTTGCTTTTCCCCGATTGAAGCAGACCGACTCCACAAGAAGGAAGGGGAACATGAAATGTGTTAGAAAGCATCCATGAATCCACTCCCCCTCTACTTTGAGAAAGAAGCATGCAATACTCCAAAAGAAAGAGGGATCATGGACGAGGAACACACACCCGATGGCGGGGAGACTAGGACCCTGGCCGATGCCGGCGGATCCGGCGGCCAGCCTCCGCAGGTGGGTGATCCGGAGCCAGGCGGGGATGGCCTGCCTCCGGCCATAGAGCCGGTGGATGGTCAGGAGCCTGGAGGCGGTTCGGGCCCGGCAGGGAAGCCTCGCCCGAAGTGGCTGGTGCCGGTGATCGTCGTGGTGGTCGTCGCGGTGCTGGCTGTGGCGGGCCTGGCTGTTTGGAGGGTGTCCTCGAACAGGAGCCACGACCGGGCTTTGGCGCAGTGCTCCCGGCAGGTGCGCGCTGTGAAGGGGTCGGAGCAGCGGGCCGAGGCGGCCTCCTCCAGCTACCTTCAGGCCGCGGCGGTGAAAGAGGATCAGGTCAAGGACGCGGAGACCGTGACGGATATGGCCAAGGCCGTCGGGAAGGCCAAGCACACCCAGGCCCAGGCCTTCAGATGCGAGGCGTCCATGCCCACAGACGACCTGCAAGCCATGGCCGGCAAGGCGAAGAGGATCGACGGCGTCTACCGCAGCCTGGACAAGGCGTCGAAGGCGGTGCTGGCCTCCCGTGACGCGAAAAGCCTTGAGGATGCGAAGACGGCCTTGAACGCGAAGAAGGACGAGGCATCAAAACTCCTGGGCGATTCCGACGGGAAAGTGGCGGACAACGCCGTCCGCGACAGCCTGCAGCAGGCCATCAGCCAGGCCGGCGGCATCAAAGGCGACAAGGCGAAAGCCTACCAGGACGCGGCCGGCGCCCTGCAGTCGGCCATGGACCAGGTGAACGCCTCCATCCAACAGAAGAGCCAAGCCGACCAGGCCGCCCAACAGCCGACGCAACACGCGCAGGCCCAACAGGCTGCACCCTCCTATTCGGGTGGCGGTTACACGCCTTCATACAACCGTGGCGGTGGCGGATCCGCACCAGCACCCGCGCCGGCCGCACCCGTACCAGCAGCACCACAAGGGCCGCAAGGCGGAGGAAGTGGCGGATTCGATTGGAATAGCTGGGTGCAACAACACAGCCGACCGAGCCAATGCCAGAAAGGTGGTGCGTGTGGTATCGGCTGATTGATTAAGAATTTGCCAGCGAGACCGGTTGCTTGGAAGGTCTCCTATCCCGCTGGCGTTATTTGTGGGCGACCATTGAGGCCGTCCCCTTCATGATATCGGAAGGGAAACATAATGAAGTTACCAGGAGAGTTACGGATCCGGGTCGGCCGGCTCCGGCGTCTGGCTTCGGGCATGGCCTTGGAGGGCGGTTTGGGGCTTTCCGTTGGTTCAGCCTTTGGATCAGGGAGGGTGCGGGGAGGGCGGTGGAAGGTAATCCGTGGCTGTCCCCCATCTTGGGGAAGAACCGTGCAATGCTTGTATGAGCGACTGAGGAGAGAGGAATCATGGACGAGGAGCCCGATGGCGAGGAGACGAGGATCTTGGCTGATGCCGGTGAGCCTGAAGGCCGGCCTGTGCAGGAGGACGGTCCGGGGCCGGCTCAGGATGGCCTGCCTCCGGCTATTGAGCCTGAAGGCGGTCCGGGGCCGGCAAAGGGGCCGCGTCCCAGGTGGCTGGTTCCGGTGATCGCTGCTGTGGTGGTGGCCGTTGTGGCTGTGGCGGGTCTGATTGCCTGGAGGGTGTCCTCAAACAGGAGCCATGAGCGGGCCTTGGCGTCATGCTCGCGGCAGGTGCGCACCTTGCAGGCTTCGGAGAGGCGGGTCACGGGGCCCTCCTCCGACTACCGCCGGGCTGTGGCGGTGAAGGCGGACCAGGTCAAGGATGCGAAGACCGTGGACGCCTTGCGGAAGACCGTCAGGGGCATGGAGGGCGTCAAACCGCAGATCATCAGATGCGAGGCGTCCATGTCCAAAAGCGGCTTGCAAGCCGCCACGGATAAGGTGAAGAAGCTCGACGAACGGTATCAGAGCCTGGACAAGTCGGCCCGCGCCGTGATCGCTTCCCGTGATGCGAAGAGCCTGGATGATGCGAAAACGGCCTTGAACGGGAAGAAGGACGAGGCGGCCAGGCTGCTTGGCGACAGTGACGGGAAGGTGGCTGACAACGCCGTCCGCGACAGCCTGCAGCAGGCCATCAGCCAGGCCGGCGGAGTCAAGTCCGATAAGGCGAAAGCCTACCAGGACGCGGCCTCTGCTCTCCAGTCGGCCATGGACCAGGTGAACGCCTCCATCCAACAGAAGAGCCAAGCCGACCAGGCCGCCCAACAGCAAGCACAGGCCGCCGCCCAGTCGGCGCCGGCGTCGGCCGCCCAGCAACGTTCGGCGCCCTCCAACAGCCCGGGGCGACAAGGCTACACACCCTCCCGCCAGCCCTCATACAACCATGGCGGCGGAGGAGGCTCCGCGCCAGCCCCGGCCGCACCGGCTCCCGCACCAGCAGCACCACAAGGAGGAGGTGGCCAAAGCTTTGAGGAATGGAGTCACTCAAACACTACCGGAGGTCATGGTTGTAATCCGGATGGTTCGTGTGGTATCGGCTAACCGAATGTAGAGAATTTGCCGGCGGGACTGGTTGCTTTGGACGGTTCCCATCCCGCCGGCGTTACTTATGGGCGACCGTAACGGCCATTCCCTCCGCAGTAGCGGAAGGGAAACATCAATGGAATCACCAGGAGAGACAAGGGCCTGGGCCGGTCGACTCCGACCTGTTACTCCGGGCATAGCGCAGGTCGGCGACCAGTCACCGTTCGCTGGCGGCGGCACCATTCTCGTATCATGGTTAGGATACAGACAGAACAAGAATCGACCTATATAGAGTAGATGTAGACAAGCGTTTTCAGGGGCGCTGTTTGCCCCTGAACTTACGCAGCAGTCCGATGATCGACCTGAACCAAGTTGACAGGGTGTGGGGCGGAAGCTCTACCGGCGCAGCGAGCCCCTGCATTTCGCGCCTGGCTCTACCGCACTCATGCGGGGTCGGTTGTTGTTCTAGGCTTTGCTTCCACCTGTCCATGTACCGTTCGAACCGATCCATCTCGATCGGCACGGCTGGGCCGCTCAGGTCGTCGCTGTGCGCCCAGGCGACATTCATGCCCACAGCCCTCTGTATCTCGCCAATGGCCAGGTCGGCGGCCGTATTAAGGTCCAGGTGGTAGCGTTCTGAGGTCTCTGGGGTTGTGCAGTAGCCAACGATATTGCCGGAGTGGTCTCTGACCGGATCGGCTTCACCCACTATGCTTCCGTCCTGGGCCACGGCTGCCCAGTGCGAGCCGTCTGCGTGGTCCTTGGCCCAGTAAGCGAGCGTTAACATCTCCGTATTCTTATCGGCATGGTGGTCTTCAAGCCAGCATGCCGCCTTAACTATGTAGGGGTCGTATTTCTGATCCTGCGCAGCATCGGGTTCCTGAGCGGCGGCGTTTGCCATGATGATCTCCTTATCGGATCGTGCCCCCTCCCTAAGCTGCAGCTTAGGGAGGGGGGTTTGCTAGTAGAACAGCCTGCAGTCTTGCCCATAGTATGATGCCATTCTGCCATGCCTGTGAAGATCACTTGCCATCAGCATGAACTTCCGCATTGGGTTAATCCATATCTGGCAATTCAGATGATGCATCCCAAACTCACTCGACGGTACCTTATCTAAGCATGCATCCTGCCACGCCTGCTGAGCCTGGCTCCGACAGGCATCAACTGCGCACAAGAGCTGTTCGGTCAAGTCCCATACGCATATTGGCAAGCATTTTCAAGGGCGCGGATTGCCTCTTGAAGGTGTGCTGCAGCATACATTCGTACGCGGCCGGGCGGCCCGGGTACGGGTCGCCACCTAGCTTCACGCAGCTTGGGGCTGTTCGAACTTGGGTATTGTCCAATCCGGAATGTCCCGTTCTTTCTTGAGGTGTTCTATTTGGCCGGTCAGCGATGCCTTCGAAACGGGCAGGTGGGCGTATAAGAGATTTCCGACCAACTGGATCCGGTGTTTTGGCACGATATGCCGACAATGTTTAAGGGCGATCTCATGGAAGGTATGGTCCAGTCCGTCTAAGACCTTCCCCAGGGTGCTTCTTCGATCAAGGCGCACGCATGTTGAAGGTGAAGTCATCGACCCCGATTCGGAGCACTCTGGTGGCTCAGGCATAAAGAAACAGCGAAGTTCCGTGGTTCCGCCCGGATTCCGTGGACTTTAAAACGCGCCAGTGCTGTTTATGGTCCTCATCACCAGATCGTTTATCAACGCTGCCGAAGTGGAGCCCAGTTGGTTGGCTGCATGGACAAGACAAGGAACAGCACATTTCCGACTTACCCTTCACCGCCAGCGAAAACATCAAAGACCGCAGTACGAGATAATTCGCCAGATCCACACGATGAGCAGAACGACGCTTCCGACCCGCCTTGCACCAAGCACCCCCCCCCCGGATCAATTCCTCCGCTGCTCTCACATCGTTGTATTCGATATTCCGTCAGTTCTTGCCTATTAATGGGAGAATAATGCATCCTTCGTCGAATCGCTGTTATATTGACCATGATTCGACAAACGAATAGATCTCGTTCTGCCGCCACTATATTGAAGTGTTGGCTTGCTGATCAGCATAAACCTTCTCTACAACCGTCGACAGGTTCAGGTAGAGGAAAATGGACGCAGGCTGGGGATCGACGGGGATATGCATAGACTGGAAAACGTTGGAGGGATACTATCAGTTCCCTCTGGTCAAGGAGGAACATATAGAGACCATGCGGGTCGGAAAACCAGGGAGCTCGGGTTTACGGTGCGGAATGTCAAGTCCGGGCATGAAAGGCACGGGTACACGTATCAGTCGACCGAGAAGCTGCACAGGACAATGAAGCTATCCCACCTTTTTGGCCTGCTGATCCAGAGCGACGAACAGTAATCCACAGCTTTGCTCCTTCCCGCCTTGTGGGCCAAGTGTGTGACATTCCAAATGAGCTACGGAAGAAAGGGACTTATGAGCAAGACTAACCAGGATCAGGAATCCGGTGTCGAGGAAGTGAATGACCCTGCGATGTTCGAGTCCCAGAATCCGCCAGACAGGAAACAAAAACCCCGCCCGAATTGGTTGGCGCCTGTGGTGTCAGCCGGCGTGGTGGCCGTGCTGGCCGCAGCCGGTTTGGCCGGTTGGAAGGTGTACGAGTCCCGTCAGCATGAATCCGCCTTGGCGGACTGCGCGCAATCAGTCGAGACCATGCAGTCCAGCGTCAAGTCGGCCCAGGCCACCTTGAACAGGTATCGTAAAACGGCCGGTATCCGGAAGGACCAGGTGAAGGACCCGAAAACGGTGGACGACATGCAACAGTCCCTGAGCAGCGCAGAGGATATCGAACCGCAAGCCGTCCTATGTAAAGCGTCCATGCCCGCAGGCGACCTGCAGGCCATGGCCGGCAAGGCGAAAAGGAGCGACGACGTCTACCACAGCCTGGACAGGGCCGGCAAGGCGGTGCTGGCCTCCCGGGATGCGAAAAGCCTGGAGGACGCGAAGACGGCCTTGAACGCGAAGAAGGACGAGGCTTCAAAGCTTTTAAGCGACTCCGACGGGAGAGTCGCGGACAACGCCGTCCGCGACAGCCTGCAGCAGGCCATCAGCCAAGCCGGCAGCATCAAAGACAACAAGACGGAAACCTACCAGGACGCGGCCGCAGCCCTGCAATCGGCCATCGACCAGGTGAACACGTCCATCCAACAGAAAAACCAAGCCGCCCCGCCAGCCCAGGCGGCGGCTCCTGCCGCCCGGCAGCCAGCCCGGCGTTCGACGCCCGCCCAGCAGCGTCCGGCCCCTCTACTAGTCGGGGACGGCAAGGCTACATGCCCTCCCGCCGGCCCTCATACAACCATGGCGGCAGCTCCGCGCCAGCAGCCCCCGCAGCACCCGCGCCTGCAGCTGCTGCGCCAGCAGCACCGCAAGGCGGCGGCTCAAACTGGAGAGACAGACTAAAAGGAAATACAACTGGCGGGCATGGTTGTAACCCGGATGGTTCGTGTGGTATTGGCTAATGGAATATAAAGAATGTGCCTGCGGAACCGGTTGCTTGCAGGCCTCCCATCCCGCCGACGTTACTTAGGGCCAACCATAAAACAGCCGTCCCCTTCACATATCCGAAGAGACATAAATGAAGCTGCCAGTGAGAAGCAAAGGCCTGGGCGGCCCGGCTCCAGCGTCTGGCTCCGGGCACGGGCCGGACGGACTGATGCCGTTGATCACCGGCCCTCACACTGTGAAGGGTGGCGTCATCCTGTATCCATCAGGATCCGCAAGGCGTCCCTCCCCGGTATGCCGACCCATGATGCGGCGGCCCGTCGGCATTAAAAGGCCACATGTGTTTAATCATATGTCTATACTGTCATATGAACGTATGGATACGGAGGCATGTGAGCATATGGACGCTGGAACATGCAGGCATGCGCGCATGCGCACGACCGCAACCGATCGGAGGCTGACATGAAGGTCATCACATTCGCGAACGTGAAGGGGGCGTCGGCAAGACCACGGCCACCATCATGACCGCCCTGGCGATGAGCAGGCGAGGCTACCGGGTCATTGTCAAGGACCTGGACCCCTGGGGCAGCGCCTACGACTGGAACAGCCGCGCCGAGGAAGCCGGCACCCCTCTCCCCTTCCCGGTCAGGACCGCCATCGCCAGGAACATCACCGACCCGGAGGACGCACGCGACTGCGACTTCCTCCTTGTCGACACGCCCCAGGATATCCGCAACGCCATGAGCGAGGCCATCGACCGGGTCTCCGACATCATCATGATCGTCGCCAAGCCCGGATCCCTGGACACCGAACGTACCCTGGCTGCCGTCGACTCCTTCGCCTCCCCCAGGGCCATCCTGCTCAACTTCGCCAACCCCCGACAGAAGAGCACCCGCCAGGCCATCAACCTGATCGGAAGCAGGCACCTGGCCCGGTTCGGCACCCTCATCCCCCAACGCGAATCGGTCCACAGCGCCAGCAACGGAGGCAACCAAGTGCCCACGGACTCCGGATTCATCGAATTCACCTCAGAGCTGCTCGAACTACCCAACATCAAGGAATAAGGAGCCCCCATGCAGAAACTCATGACAGGCGGCAAGAAGAAGAACATCAACGAAGCGCTCATGGACGGCGAAACCCGCAAGGAGCCCAAGGTGCAGACCACTATCATGATGCGCAGAGGCATGATCCGCCGCCTGAAGACCGCGGCCGTCGAACGCGACTCCACCATGAGCGACCTCGTGGCCGACGCCCTCGAAAAGTACCTGGACGAGGGACAATGACCGACCCCACGGACCCGCCTGCACCCGTCGACCCCGGCACACGCCATGACCCCCAGACGGGCGGCAGGACGCTGCCGGAGGTGGCCAGGGACTGGATGAGCACCCATCCCACGATCAGCCGCCTCACCCTGGGACCCGAGGACGCCGACAGACTCATGGAGATCTACGCGGACTTCCTCTCACGCAACGACAGGCCGCCCCTGCCCAGCGGCACCAGCCCGGGCAGGGTCGCTGGCATCATCACGCGCTCGCCCCGTTCGCGGACCGGCCATATGCTCTTCACTGTCACCCCAACGGACGCAGACCACCCCTCCCCCATCATCAGGCTCCGCGACCGCCCGCATCGGGACTGACCAGCCCTCCCCCGCCCCGGCCGAACCTCCGGCGGGGCCGGTGCGCCGTCACCGCTGCTGCATGGCCGATGCCGACGTCGGCTCGCGCAGGCAAGGCATACATATGGTCATATGGTCATGTTTTCATCTCGGCCATCAGTCATATCTTCAGATGTACATATGAACATATGATGATATCAGCATATTCCCATCTGTCCATGGGTTGGTTATGCAGCGGCCGGGACTCGCTCGGACATCCCCGTGCCGCCTCCTGCGGCGCTCGCCATTTAGTCGGCGGGGCCGCCGTCATCTCATTCCCCCGCCTCCTGGGGACGGCCGCCGTGGCCGACCACTCCCCCTCCGGCAGCCCGAGCCAATCGACCCGGACTGCCCTTCTGCTGTCGATGATGCCTCTTGGAGCATTGAAATCACTGGAAACCTCCCCAATGGGGGTGTGCGCTGGAGCCATTGACGAGGGGAGGGCTATGGAACTGATACGACGCCACCTGCGACCGGCTGGGGGGGGGGGGGGGGGACCTGACGGACCCGGAGACCGGCAGGACGATCGGATGCCGTGACTTCCAGTACGCCTACGAATGCGCCCCGGCCACGGGGGAGGCAGGGCTGACGGGCATCACCGCCTGGGCCGTGCTCCTCGACGGATGCGGAAGGCCGGTGCGGAAAGGGCCCTTGCATCTCCTCAGGGACTGGCGCGCCCGGACCCTGAACGTCCCCATGATTGAAGACGGGGGGATCCTGCGGGGCGCCGACAGTCTCCGCCCGCGCACGGCCGCGGCGGCGGGGGTGCATGGCATCCCCCCGGCCGCCTGAAGGGGGCGGGGGACTGATCCTCGGCGGCCGGGGAAAATGCTACAATGATACCACCCACACATAATGGGAGGCGTCGAGCAAATGCGCGACGCCGGCCGATCCAAAGCCGCCTGCAGGGGGCTCGGCCGGACGTCCGGGGAAGGCCGGGCGCGCCACGGAAGGGACCATCGACGGAGGCGACATGAGCGAACACACCGACTACGGGACCCGTCTGAAGAGACTGCGCCGCGAGCGCGGGCTCACGGCGGCGGAGCTTGCCGCGGCTGTGAATGATCTGGCGGGCGGCGTGGTCACCAGCAGGGATGCGGTGACCCGTGCGGAGAACCATATTCGTCGTCGTGTGCCGTTGGCTGAGGCGGTTCTGGCTGCCCGTGTGCTGCGGGTGGGGTCCGAGCGGCTGTTGTTCGTGGGGGATGATCCCCGGGCGGAGTCGCCGTTCTTCGAGTATCGGGGGATGTCGAACCGGCGGGCTCGTGCTGCGTGGCGGGGCGGGGACGGTGGCCGGCCGGTCCGGGTGGGGGGCAGGATGCGGTCGGCGTATGCCAATCATGATGTGGTGCGGGTTGATCCGGAGAACCATGAGATTCTGGCGAGGTACAGGAGCGTGGAGGATGCGGTGCGCTGGCTGAGGGGGCATGGTGCTCCCAGGGCGTCGCATGCCAATGTCAGTGATGCGTGTCGGGGGAAGCGCAGGTCGGCCTACGGGTATGCGTGGAAGTATTGGGCGGAGCGGACCCGGCGGGTGGATGACGGTGGCGGGGGCGGCGTGCAGCCGGGCTGATGGGGCGTGTTTGTGGCGCCCGTTGGTCGTGGCCGGTGCGCAGCGGGGCGTCTTGGGGCATGGCGGTCGAATTAGGGGGAGTTGGGGGGGGGGGGGCGTGCTTGGTTCGAGAGGCTGGGCAGGATGGCCGGGTCTGGCGGGATCCGGCGGGTGGGCTCCGCGCCGGACGGTGGCGGCCTGGGGGGTCCGCGCACCCGAGGATCCGGACGAAGGCGCCGGGGCCCAGGCCGGGAAGGGGCGTCCCCGCACGGGTCAGCGTCCGGACCGGCCGGAGCCCAGGTCGTGGAGCCCGCGCCCCCGGCCGGGGGGTGCCGGCGAGGCGGGCGAGCCCCTCCCTGGTGAAGGGGTGAAGCTGCTTGCGGCGGGCAGGGCGACGGACCGGGCGCGGTCGAGGATGAGGCGGCGCCGGGCGCGCTCGGGGCAGGCCCGTTCCAGGAGGACGGCGCGCGTCTCGGGGGCGGTGAGGCTGCCGGCGGATGAGCCCGGCCCTCTCCATGCGCTCCACGGTGTGTCCGCCCGCGCTGCACAGGACCCGTCCCCGCCGGCGAGCTCGCGAAGATCCGGAATTGGGCTTCGGCCAATGCGGCCATCAGCGCTCCTTTTTTGTGTGGGTAGTATCATTGTGGCATGGGCTTGCATGATCATCTGCTCATCTTCTCATATGCTCATATGCTCATATGCTCATATGTGTATCTGTACAAGGTTTCATATGCATATGAGCATGAGCACAGGGCCGTGCATGTGTGTGTGCCGGCATCCGCGCGGGCCCCGATCCGTACGACCAGGACCGCGTCCAGGCGGTCCGATCCCGCCGGCCAGGCGGTCCGGGTCCGGCCACCACGGTCCCCTCCCCCGGCTCCACCGCGCCACCCCATGAAGAGTGCTACATTGCAGACTGAAGGGAGGATGCGCACATGCCCACCTACACTCCACAGGACATCAGGAGCATCCGGAAACGACTCCGCCTCACCCAACAGGAGTTCGGCCAGCTGCTCGGATGCAGCGTCAAGACCGCCTCATCCTGGGAATCCGGCTACCGCAACCTCAGCGGCACCGCCCGAACCGCCATCACCCAACTCGCCGCACGCAACCAGGCACCCAAAAGACGCCACCGCCCAGGAACCAGCACCACCACCATCAAACACGGCATCCTCACCACACTCAGAGGCCAACAACACACCGCCTACGGATACCAATGGACCACCAACAACCAACAACAACTACCACGACATCGCGGAAACAACACATGAAACCCACCTACATCGACATCCACCAATGGACCAACATCAGAGAAAGACCTTAATCGCCAGAGCTGCAGTGAAGCACCTTGGCTGGGGACAGCAGCAAATGAGGAAATCCCCCTATGAGCTCTCCTTCTATCAGGGAACCTTTAACTGAGCACACATAAAAGTGTGGCAGCTACACGGACGGCCCTTCGCGCGGGTTTAGGCGCTCGTTCACCAGCTGCATCAAATAGTTGACGACCACGATCGTGATGGCGAGCGAGTAGACGAGCGTGCCTGACTGGTCCGCCAGGTCCGGCATGACCCAATAGGCGACGATGAAGACGATGCCGATGATGGGGTAGATGACGGTCCGAAGCCACCAACGGTTCTGCCGGGCATCAAACCGATCACGGATGACGTCACAACAAAACACGGCCATGGCGAGCGCCTCGACTATGCCGAGGAGTGTGAGGCATGTGAGGGCTGTCGATGGTGTGGGATCCGGGCGGCCCAGTCGTGTCGTCAGGGCGAAGATGAGTGTTTCGATGTAGATGATGTGGGTGGCGGATACCGTGGTGGTTTTTGTGTCGGTCTGTGGTATGCCCACTAGGAGCGTGCCGAGCTCGAAGAGTCCCATCAGGATCAGCAGGACCGGGGCCGCGGCGAGGTTCTGGCGTAGATGCATGGTCAGGGCCATGCGGACGAACGTGGCCACGGCGAGGATGAAGCGGATGGTGAGTACGCACAGAATCAGGTCGGCGAAGACGGTGAGGTATTTGTCAGCGCCGTGTTTGCCTTTGGGTGTCAGGGCGCTTCGGGTCTGGTTTCACTATGTCGGTTCCCTGTCGGTTGCAGTCTGGTCCGTTTCGGGTTTCCCTGTCTTTTCAGTCATGCGGCGATTTTCTTGTGTTGGTGCTGGGCGGCGTCACGGCTTATCAGCAGTCTGACGTACTCGCTGGCGTTCTTCAGGCCTTCCCTGCGCACGGCCGCTCCCACGTATTCGTCCATGGCCCGGGGCAGCCGGATGGAGCGTTGACGGGTTGCGGCCCGTCCTTCCTGCCTTTGGTCCATGGACGGGCGGCCTTGGATGGTGGAGACCATGCTGTCCCAGTCCGTGTCCGGGTCGGCCAGCATGCGGCCCAGCCTGTGCGCGTCCTCCCCCGTCCAGGCTGCAAGCGGCGGGCTTTGGAAGTCCCGCTCGGGGTGGGCCATGTAGTCCTTGTATTGTTCGTATTCCCTGTCCTTGGTCATGTGTCTCTCCTATCCGTTCAGGCGGCCCCAGCGTCTCATTTTGGCCGGGGCCTGCGGGTCGTGGTCGAGCCAGTAGCGCTGCCAGATGTCGGTGAGCCGGTACAGGTGGAAGACCTCGGGATGGCCGTATTCGTCCGGCCACAGCAGGACCTCCGCCAGAGGGTGGTTCAGGGCGTCGGGCGGCAGGTGGCAGACCAGGAACAGGACCGGGCGCCAGTGGCGCATGGGCGGCACGGCTGTGTCGCGCGGGTCGGTGATGGCCGACCATAGGATGCTCTGGTCGTCGTCCGCGTCCGTCACCATTCTCCGGGCCTTGTCCTCGTCCAGGTCGAGCTCCTTGAAGTGGCGCCGATCCGTGGCGCTGAACGCCGGTCCCTTGTCTTTCCTGCTCATATCCATAGTATGCCACTTTTGCATTACACTTTTGCATTACACTTTTAGCCGGGCCGCCCGGCCCTCCACGTCGACAGCCAGACGTGCCCCTATCCACGGGGGGGGGGGGGGGGCAGCGGACGATGGGTCATCGGGACGACATCCCCTCGATCTTCGGCTCCGTCGTCAGGGGGGTGGTCGAACCCCTCGATAGGGTCCGTCCGGGAGATGCCGAAGACGCTCGGCAACGGACAGCAGGCCATCTCCCGCCATTTGCGGCAGCCGGCGACCCGCGTCGCCTTGGGCGCCTGGGCGAGCATCAGCAGGACGTTGGGGGCCGAATACGGCCGGAACCCGGCCAGGCGGTCCAGCATCCTGTCCCGTTGCCCGCTCTCTGCGAGCGCGGCTATTCCTTGGTTGGAGGTGGTACGGGTTTGTTTGGTTTTGCTGGTTGTGTCGGTGTTGTTCTGGTGGATCGTGCTGCCCCTTTTTGTGTGGGTGGTATCTATTGTGGCATGGGTGGTTCTTTTTTTCTTGTGGCGGGTCCGGTCCCGTTTTGGGGGCGGTGGTTTTCAGTTGTGGCGCGGGGTGGCCGCGTCTGTGGGGCTTTCGGGTGGGTGGTGTCTTTGTCGGATGGTGTTGTCCGGGCGCGTTTCCGGGTGGGTCGTCAGGGGCTGCTGTGCCGATCGGCGGCGGTTTTTCAGGTGCGTGCTGTTGTCGGGTCTGGGTATCCGGGGTGGTGGGTTCATTGATAGTGGGTTTTGTCGTGGCGGTGTGGGGGTCTGCGGATGAAGCCGGTCATGTCCAGGCCGAGGCGGGTGGTGTCTTCGGGCATGGGGATGTAGTCGATGCTTGGGGGGCTTCCGGCGTGGATCAGGGCGGTCATTGCAGATCTGATGCGGGCGTTGACGATCTGGACCTGCGTGTCCTTGCGGATGGCGCGCACCATGAGCAGTTCGACGGGTCCGTATGCGGCTTCGGCGAGCGCGAGGCTGGTGAAGCTGTTGATCTGGGTCATGAGGCTGGTTATCAGGTTCCAGGCTTTGGCGGAGGGCATGGCTGGTATGTCGGGTGATTCCCAGCTTTTGACGGTTTTGGGGTTGATGTGCAGGAGGGTGGCGAGCATGGCCTGGGAGATGCCGACGGTTTCGCGTGCTGCTGCGAATGCCGCCTTGCTGTGTGGCAGCAGGCCCTCTGCTTCCATGGTGTCCTCCCCGGCCCCGCTAGGTTGCGGGGTGTTTGTCATTCCTCTTTTTCCAGGATACCCTGACGGGCGGGGCCGGGAGGCTGTTCGGCTATACCCGCTGCTGGCGTGTGCCGTCGGGTTTGACGATGTGGTTGTACAGGATCCTGTAGGAGGTGTCGCGGTAGCGCACCTTGGGGCTCATCTTCAGGTAGTCGAGGATGCGCGGGTCGACCTCCGTGTCGCGGAGGATCCGGTAGCCGTAGTTGAGGCCGTCGGCGAGGATGGCCATGAGTTGGAAATGCATGATCTCGATGGAGAAGTTCTGTGCGGCGTCCCGCATGGATTCACGGCTCGCGTCGTCGCCGTGGATCATGATGTGCGATACCTCGTCGACCCACAGGTACTCGTATTTGCCGGTGTCAGGATTCGTGCAGTGGTAGCGGAAGGGCATGGCCGGCACCCCCTTCCCGTCCTTCGTTGGCGGTCGGGGCGGGTCTGTGCCACGCTCTTTCCGGGATGTCTGGTCTGATGGCCATGATGCACTCCTTCGGTTTCGTGTGAGGGAGGGCGGACGCCCCCCTCCTCCTAGCGTGGGTCCGGAGGGGAATGGCCATCGCCCGGGGATGCGTGGCGCAGCACTGCCTGGGGGGAGCTGCGGCGGGGATGCCCGGCCCGGGAAGGGGTGACGGCGCAGGTCGCGGAGAAACCATGGACGCTCCTGTATAGGGGACTGTCACACTATACACCCCCAATGGGGAGGTTAGGCGGCATATCAACCCACAGGCATAAAAAAACCGCCCCGAAGAGCGGCCGGAGACAGGCGGGACAGGTCAGCCGTTGAGGCTCTCGGGCTCGTCGGCCAGGACGGCGTCCACCCGCCCCTGCAACTCCTCGACGCTCAGGCCCGACGCCCGTTGCGCCACCAGCCTCCACGCCGCCAGCTCCATGCGGGCCCTGCCGTCCCCGTCCCGCCGATCCACGTCATCACGCTCAGCCATGCCGACCCCTTCCATCCATGCCGTCACGGCCGAGTCTACCCGGATGGCCGGCACCCCCGCAGGCAACGAACAACCCGGACACGACCACAAGCCCCACCACAAGCCGGCACCCTTCAACCCCCTGCGCCAAAGACCCCCGCCCAGTATCCCCAACCCGCATCAACCCCGCAAGAAAACAAACACCCCCCCCCCAACAACACCCCAACCAAGACAAGGCGCTTACACCCGCCACAGCATCCAGGAACACCCCACAACAACAACAGGACGGGAACAAACGCAAACGCATCCCGCACCGCATCACCCGAACCCACCCCAACCACAACACCCAACCAGACTTGCGATGACCAGCACGAGGGCGAGGCAGGCCATCCAGCATTCGGAGAGCATGGCCCAGCCGATCTTCGACAGGAAGAAGAAAACGGACGTACCACAAATCAACAAAACCAAAAAAACGAAAGCGTCAACAAAAACGCATCCGACTATACGTCTTTCCACCATCGAACAAGATGCCTCGAACACCCGACGAAACGTCTTTCAAAAACAACATGCACAGAAACGATCTTCCCGGCTGCCCTGCAAATATTCTCTAGTAAAGGAGCTAAATTGAAGATCAATTTCAAAAAACGCCAGCTCGACGACGCCTGGAATCTGATGCATGATGCCGAGGCCATCGCGCCAAAGACGCAGGCGGATGCATGGGCCCGTCGATACCATAGGATGACGCTGCGGACACGAAATCGCCCGAGGCGTCATAATGCATTATCCAATCCATTAAGTGTGAGTATTTTGATGCACACTGTTCACACGCCGGTCAGTCGTTCTCCTCTTGGGTGAGTTCGAAAAGTTGTTCGACGGTGGGATGAGTCAGGACATCATTGCTGATGCCGTTGGAAAGCACGACGACCCGGTCAGCGGTCACGGCGATCTCTAGGTCATGGGTGACCATGATCAGGGCGCTGCCGGGTGTGACGGTCTGCCGCATGAGATGCATGACCGATCGTGCGGTCGAAGGATCAAGCGATCCTGTTGGCTCGTCTGCGAATAGGATATCGGGACGGCGTAGCAGCGCCCTTGCGATGGCGACGCGCTGACGCTGCCCTCCCGACAGATTGTCCGTCCGTTCATGTCCCATCCCGTCTAGTCCCACCTGATGCAGGATTGCATCGACTTGCCCATTAGAGGCATGGATGCCGGCCATCTTGGCAGGAAGACGCACATTGTCAGCGACGTTGAGCGCGCTGATCAGGTTGAGATCCTGGAACACGAAGCCGACGTGATCGCGTCGTAGCCGTGCGAGCTGCGCGTTGGATTGTCCCATGACGTGCTGTCCGCATATGCTGATGGACCCGGAATCTGGCTTGAGCAGCCCACACAGGCAATAAAGCAGCGTAGACTTGCCCGAACCGGACCTGCCGACGATGGCCACGAACTCGCCGGGATCCACGCTCAGGTTGATGCCACGTAGCACTTCGACACGGTCTTTTCTCGTGTGGTAGGTCTTGCGGATTCCCGAGGCTGCAAGCAATGGTGATGTCATGATCTACCTTTCGTTGAGAACTACACGGATTATCTGTCTGTGGGTTATTCCTGCAGTGGTGACGGCAAGCATCATGGCAACGACGAGCATGCCGAAAACCACGATTCCTGCGGCATGCCAGCCTGGCAGAGTGAATGGTGCGGATGGTATCGGCCCCGAGGTGAGTGCTTGATCCATGGCCAGCTCGTTGGCCCACACGATTGTGTAGGCGACGACGAGCGAAAGGGCCAGATAGATCACGGTCTCGCACGCGGCTTTCATCCAGACCAGTCCATTCGTGCCGCCGCCGGCGATCAGGATCGCGGCATCCCTTTCTCTGCTGCGCATGGTGGCGAACACGACCGACGAGGCGGCGACGCATCCGACGACGACAGCACCGCCGAACAGCAACGCCATCTGTCCCGGGGGCGCAGACACGGTCTCGCCGGATCCAGAAAGGACTGAGCCCAGCTTGCCTATCCACGCCATCATCACACCGACCGCGCCGCCGGCCAGCCCGATGGGCATTATCAGCCCGCGGGTCAGGTCAGGGTGCGAGGATGCTTCCCTCACCGCCAGAAACCACGGAGTTCCGAGTCGATCGGAGCCCAGGCCGATGAGCGCGAGCAGCCCTCGTATCAGAGGGTTGGCGCAGCATGCGACTACCAGGCACACAAGCATGCCCATACCTGCGTACACGGTCATGAAATCTCCCACGGCCCGCTTCGAGGCAAGCGGCCGCTCATGGCCTATCGCCATGTAGAGCGCCGCGGTGCCCGCGATAATGACAGCTGACAGCACGGTTCTTGAGATGCGCCTTGGCAAAGAAAATCCGCTTCGCGATGTCTGACCGCCGCCGCGCACTGCCTCAAGGACATCGCCGCGCGCGATTCTCCTGGCCGAAAGCAGCCCACCCAGAACGCAGATCACGCCTGTGGATCCGGTGCCGATCCACAGAGCAAGTGGAGTAAGAGGCCGAGCCAGCGCGCCGTCCGAGGGCAGCCCGCTGGAAGAAATAAGACGCGCGAACGGAAACCATGCCAGTCCCGCCACCAGCGCACCCAGCAGGGAGGACAGTAGACCCACCAGAAGCACCTCGCCAAGAAGCACCACGAACACCGTCCGGGGCAGAACGCCCGCCAACTGCCACAGCGCCACAGAACGACGCTGCAATCCTAGACATACGCGAATCACCATCATCAGCGACAACAGACCCACCAGAACACAGAATCCCAACGCCACGCATCCGAACGCGACGAACGACTGCTGTGCTTCGCCAGATGTGCCAGCGCCGGCAACTACCAATCCAATGTCTAGAGTGACCACCACCGCCAGCATCGCAGAAGTAATGATCAACGCCAGCCACGACACCACGTCAATAGCCACGGAACGCACCGCAAGTTTCAGCAGAAGCATACGCACTTCTCAATCCCTAGGCGAACCATCTGATCACGGCCACCGCAATCCTTGCCGTGTAGAGAAAAACAATTATATATCCCACCACGACAATGCCTCTAATCCACAAAGGATTATCTGAAAAATGGCGCCACTCATTCTCCCCAGTAATAGCGAGCAACGCTTTGAATCCATCAGAATTGAGCACCGGAAGGCAATTATAGGACATGGCTACCGCATACCAAGCAACAACAAACCGGGCAGATTCACCCATTAAGAAAGTTTGAACGATGCCAAAACCAGCAAGACTCACAATTGCGTTTACTGTTATTCCGACAGTGTGCAGTACATATTTGTCAGGTCTTGTCAAAAGATGCACGTCGTTCATCCTCACGTAGAAGGCAGGGAATAGATAATAGTTCATTTTGAATCCAATAGAGTCCGGCCTTCTTCCGAATGAGAGGAACACCAAATAGTGGGAAGCCTCGTGGAAAAGAGTCTGCACAGTGGAATACATCGCAAGAACGATCCAAGCAACGAAAGGGATTCTGCTAATGTCAACGGACAGCGCCCACCAGACGCCAAGGACAATCATCCCTGCAATCGCACAGCTAGAAACGATGCAATACAAGACAAAGACAACGCCGGATACTTTGGGCTTGACCGAATCGAAATCCAAGTGACACGTCAGGTCGTCGGAATTCTCCACTTCCACGATTCTTCCGGTGGCTTTGTTCTTTATTACCAGCTTCGCGTCCTCGCGAAGAATCTCCATATCACTGTCGTTGCAGCGTGAATACGATGTCATCGTTGATCTTCACTGCTGTATTCCTGTTCGATGAGTGGAACCAGACCATTCACAATCTCAGGATTGGAGAAGATAATTCCGCACATTTCACAAGCATCGACATACTCGCGGCGGAGGAATGACTCGTCGAGTAAATTATTTTTTACGCAAAGTTCGAATAACCATTTGAAACCCTTATGGCGCATGACAGAAAACATCAGGTTTCTTTGGATTAAGGTGAGCGCTTTTTGTACGGATGTGTCATCGGCATCACCAAGCACTAGGGTGCTTCCGAACACTACAGGGGAACAGCATGGATAGACCTTGCCATCGAAATGGTACGTGGGTTCAAAACCGGGGCATCTCAGGTCATCGTTGATGCTGTATCTCCTGATTATGTCTTGCTCTGGAAATTGGAGCGCAGCACCCACTCGTTGAATCGGAAACCTCGTGACCTTTACTCCGATCAGGGAATCCCCGAGCTGGCTCAAAAGTCGGTCGGGGTTATGAGATCTGGAGACTGCTACGTTCATCGAAATCGGAATGCCAACGTTGGTGTTCGCATCCAATATGTTTTTTATCCGTTCCACTTTGAGGTTGTCCTGATGGAATTCATCAAAGCTAAGCGTTAATGCTCTGAGGCCTGATTCCTTCAATTGGCGAAGAGTGGAGTTCGCTCGTTTAATATTCTGACCCCAAAAACCGTTCGATACCAAACCGGCTGGCTTACCATGCTCTTTTGCCATGCGAAGACAATTTATAACTAATTGATGTCTTAATAGAGCTTCCCCGCCGCTGAGGCTTATCGTGTCGATTGCAGATGAATTGCAGGCTTGCTCAACGATGCTCATCACCTGATCATCTGTCAGGTGCTCGGTAGCCTTAGGCCCGGAAGAAAAGCAGCAATGACTGCAACGTATATTACATTTACGATCTATGATGATGCCCAATGCGACCATAATGAGACTTTCTCTAAAAAGAATGGCCGAGGACAGTTTCAGAATCAAGGATCGCTGTCCTCGACCCGGTTCTACTGGAAATTACCAATGGAGAACAGTGCCTTGTGTCACGAAGTAGCTGAGGTCGTCTTGGTCGGCAAGGTCAACAACATCATGATCTTGCATAAGTGAGTGAAGAAAATCAGATGAGTTCTGCATATTACACCCCCTTTCAACATCGTTTGACATTCCAAGTTATATGCTTGCTAACCCCACCTGCCAAAAAGTGCCCACTAAAAATGCTCAACCCTGCGCTATTGACCTACCTGCCTGCGCCACTCGGGTAGGCAGTCCAACCTCCGTAGGAGGGCGGGACGTGGCCCAGGCTCGAATTGCATATACGATTCGTCTAGCTTGCTCCTCTGCGCTCTTTGTACCCTCAGGGGGCCAGCCGACTATGCTGTTGCCTGGGATACTTACAAGCTGTCTGACGGCACAACCGTTCGTTTCTCCTACGACAAAACCACTGACGTGATTGATGTTTATACCAACGGCATGCACAAGGGAAGCGTCACTGGGCAAGAAGTACGCGAGAAGGCGGAGGCGGTCGACCCGGGTGTATCTTCTGCAAATCCCGGATTACAATCGCACCGTATCAGCGGCTGTTCCGCAGCCATGGCAGGTTTGGGAGTTGTCAATAGCATTATCTGGAGCGTGGCAGGCGTTACAGCACCAACTCCTGCAGGCATAGCAGCGACCATCGGAGGCTGTGTCACTGGAGCTGTAATCGGTATTGGCGAAGCATTCTGCTAACAAGTTATTCACGACACAAATGATGCTGGGTGCCTACCGGATATACGTTTATCTCGATAGGCACTTTTCTAGGTAAAGGATTTCCTATGTATCAAGACCAGACAAGCCAGGCACACGCAAGACATTGGAATACACAAGGTTTAGCAAGAGTCTGTTTTGGACAGCTTATTTTAGGTGCGGCCATCCAAGTGTTATACCCTATTTTAGGTAAGCATGATCCAGCCTTATCGATACTCACAGGCTTCCTGATGGGTTTTGGATCATTCGGGGTTCTCCTGGGGGCCATGACCAGGGGAAACAAAAAAGTAACGTCATCGACCCTGATCCTTCCGTCACTGGGGTTTCTTCTGGGTGCCTTGATTGCTGTAGCCTTGTACTTCTTTGTTTAGAAAAATGTTGGCATCTCCGGGCAGTCAGCCTCTCCCCTGCAGTACATATGAGCCCAATCCGGAAAGAACCCAATGAAATCACCTTAACGGGCTCTTCATTGGGTTCTTTTCTAATTAGGTCTGTCAGGCTGCTTGGCTTCTTAGGTTCGGGAAATGGGTTTCCAGGTCTTGGCCGCGGGCTGTTTAAATACCGCCCGTGGCCGGCCTTGGAAGATGTCGAGCAGATCGCCTTCGGTCAGGGGTTCCGCGTCGTAGCCGCGATGGACCTTCGTTCCTGGTACGGGGTGCAGTTCTCCCTGGTCTGCCATGCGGTCGAGTTCTTCGGCGTGGGCTTTGTTGTCAATCGGTTTGCTGGCGCTCATGGGGGTTTCCTCGATAACATGAAAGCCGGAATACCGTCCTGTTCACTCCGGCGTGACGGTCTATGCAGTTTTGATGAGGGGTAAAACCAAAAAACTTCGATCTGCAGGGGAAATTCCCACGAATAGGACAATATTTACAAATCTCAGCAAATTGACACATGTTCCCTAAACAAATCAGAAAAGACCGCACCCCCGCTCTTTTGCTACCACGGAATTGCCGTAGGCGCACACATCAACCAAAGGAGATTGATATTGTTTACTCTCACCAGGATCGAACGCAGGATAGGTGCCACCGCCGTGACCGTGGTCGCGACAATGACTATGTCCTTTTCGACAAACCGCTAGCGCCGCAGAACCCCATCAAGGAACCAATCGAGCAACAGTTGAACTCATGGGCTTTCCTCTCTATTAAGGCGGCCTGATCGATCAGCGCTGAAGAACTTGACCATTCCGCTGAACGGTTGGACCAGCTCCCAGACGAAGTGCGAACCATGGATCCGAGCCAATACCCGCATTTCTCTGACTGTCTGGACAATTTCCTGACCGGAGGAACATTCAGCCCTGGACAGTTCCATAATGAGATGCGGCCAATGTTCAACCTCGGCGGTTTCTACCATCAGGTCGGCGATGTCCTCGTCGAACATGAAATGCCAACTGCCGAGTTGTCCGACGGCATTCACGCGCTCCGCAGGATATGGGGAGACATTCCCAACATCCAACATGCACTCTCCAACGGACAGACGCCCCAAGTAATCGGCCGTAACGTTGCCAGCACAATGGATGACATTCTGATTCTCGACGGCAGCAATCGAAAGCTACTCTGACGATCAGTTCAATTAGCAAAAGGGCCTATAGGAACTAAATCCTATGCCGAAAATACGACGTCCCCGTATCTTACGATATAGGGACGAAGAACTTATTGCTCATATAGCAGCATAAGCATATGAATGCTGCAACACAGTCGGTCCTGGCCCTAGCGATCTCGCCCAAGCGTCTGGAGCCCTACGAGCAAGAGGCCCAGACACATCCGAAGGTCAGCGCCGCCGACAAGGCCGGACGCGCCAGCAACCGCTTGAAGGGCATCGACCGCGACTATGCGAAGGCCGGCAAGGCGGTGCTGGCCTCTCGGGATGCGAAAAGCCTGGATGATGCGAAGACGGTCTTGAACGCGAAGAAGGACGAGGCTTCAAAGCTTTTGAGCGACTCCGACGGGAAAGTAGCGGACAACGCCGTCCGCGACAGCCTGCAGCAGGCCATCAGCCAGGCCGGCAGCATCAAAGGCGACAAGGCCAGGGACTATCAGGACGCGGCCGCAGCCCTGCAATCGGCCATCGACCAGGTGAACACGTCCATCCAACAGAAAGACCAAGCCGCCCCGCCAGCCCAGGCGGCGGCTCCTGCCGCCCGGCAGCCAGCCCGGCGTCCGGCGCCCGCCCAGCAGCGTCCGACCCCCTCCCACAGCAGGGATCGGCAAGGCCACACGCCCTCCCGTCGGCCCTCATACAACCACGGCAGCAGAGGAGGCGGCTCCGCGCCAGCAACACCGCACCCGCGCCAGCAACACCACAAGGAGGAGGAAGTGGTGGATTCGATTGGAACCAATAGGTGCAGAACCATAAACCATATGGAGAAGCCTGTAATTCGGCCGGAGTTTGTGGTATCGGCTAACCGAATATAAAGAATGTGTCGGCGGGACCGGTTGCTTGCAGGTCTCCCATCCCGCCGGCGTTACTTGGAGCCAACCATAACAGCTGTCCCCACTGGTGTGGCGTCCCCTGTGAAGCGTAAACTTTGTACTGACGATTTTCATAGAGCAGTGAGCACCGGGCTTCGGCCCGGCTCCGTATCGCGGGCGACAGAGCCCGAACGGGGCCCTCTTGTCATGCCATCGACATGTTCCATCAAGCCGTATGCAAAAGTGCCGCTGCGGCATCGTCATCAGAACGATGCCATCTTCAAGGGAACATCCATCCATCGAATCATAGGAAAGAACGAAACATGACCGACAGAACACATGCCTCTTCCAGCGATGTCAGCGACAACCTGGAGAACTGGAACGATCGGGCCGAGGTCCACGCGCATGGAGGGTACGGCGACCTGGATGCCTTCGCCGACGATCCTACCGCCCTGACCCCGGTGGTCATGAAGGACATGGCCGTGCTCAGGGACCACCTGCCCGACCACACGATGCAGGGCCGCCGCCTCCTCCATCTCCAGTGCCACTTAGGCGATGACACCCTGACCTGGTGGAGGTTGGGGGCCAGAGATGTCCACGGGCTGGACTTCTCCCCCGCCGCCCTCAACCACGCCCGTCGGCTGGCCGCCCGCGCCCACGCCCCCATTACCTACGTCGAAGGTGATGCCCGTTTCGCCTCCGAGGTCATGCCCGACAAGAAGGGTTTCTTCGACCTGATCGTCACATCGGTCGGCACCATCACTTGGCTGCCCGACCTCCGAGAGTGGGCGCAATCCATCGCCTCCCTCCTGGCACCGGGAGGCATCTTCACGATCAGGGACATCCACCCCCTCCTTTTCGCCCTGGACGATGACGGCCTGACCATCGTGCAGGGTTGGTTCAGCGGGACCGAAATCACCTACGAGACCGACCAGACCTACACGATGAGACAGGATGACGGCGAGGAAGAAAGGACAGGAGGCATCGTCGGGAAAGCCGAGGCCCCGGGCCCCAGAATCACACACACGACCAACCACAACTAGGCACATGACTTCCAGGAGATGACCGGGGTCCTCATCGACGCAGGCCTGACCATCAGAGCCCTGGGAGAGCATGACATCAGCGACTGGAAGGCCCTCCCCATGCTGGAGTACGACAGGGATCGCCAGGGTTGGGTCATGCCTGGTGGCCTTCCCAGGATTCCCCTGACCTTCTCGCTGGTGGTGCAGAAGCCGGAAACTGTCTAAAGGCTCAGACCCGGATGCCCGACCTGCGGCATCCGGGCCGACGCCGCCGCGACCGGCAGAGCCAGTCGAAGCCAGCCAGGAATCCCCATCGTGCCATGGCCATAGGGATGAAACGGCCGGATGGACCTGCGGGTCGACCGATTGCGGCGCACGGGGCTCCCAGCGGGGCGCCACATCCCGGCGGCCGGGAGGGAACGACGAATACGGCCTCCAGGCAGGATTCCCGACAGAGGCGCCACGCACGCGCAGTCTGCGTTCGAAGCGGCAGGCAATTCACTGTGCCTTGCATCACCTTGACCGCCACCAACCGATACCCTACAATAAACTTCGCCAACTTTCGAAGACGAAAGATGGCCCACATAGTACAAGGAGGTATCGAATGAAACGGCATAATCTTATTGCAGTGCTCTCGGCAGCATGGTCATGCCGGCATCTGCAAGCGAATCTACATCCCAACAAATCCAAGAACTTGTTGAACTCAACCCCGGATCGTCTTACGAAGGCATGCGCAATGCCGTCAGTCAGAGGCGGACAGGGAGGGCAAACCACTTTCTGATGTCGTTAATTCAGCGCTCAAGGAGGCACGTCTACATACTAACTTGACGAGAAGTAACAACAATCAGGCAACCATACCAATTACACAAGCAAGAAACGCCGGAGCCGTTTTCTACAGCCCCGTTTCTACCGCCGACATTCATCATGGACATTCAGGTATTTTCTCTCGGAAAGACATGATTGTGCATGCTCCAGGGCCTAGAAGAACAGTTGAAGAAACTAATTATCGCAACGTTAGAGTGGCTTCCGGTGGACAGCTGCAGTATGTAAATACCTCACAGGGCAACAGGGACAGGGCCGTACGTTTGTCTCGCATCTTCAAAGGAAGGGCGTACAACTACAACTTCCCATTCAATAAGACCTCCAAGGGTTCAATGAACTGCTCGCAAGTCGTTTGGGTCAGCTACAAGGACGGCGCCGGAATCGATTTGGACTTCAACGGCGGACCCGGCGTGTATCCAAGTGACATCATGCAGTCCAAGTGGACCATCACATATAAAAGGTACTGAACATCAACTTTCCGAGGAAAGCGTCTGAATAGGTTTCGCCAATCACGTCACCGACGGTGTCAGTTTACAGAAACGGAAGTGAGGGATCCGCGATGCATCGTATCAGTCAACGAGTCAGGGCTTCCGTTTACATTCTGCTATCGCTTGTCCTGATCGCTTCCGGCGCGGGTTGTTCCCGCTTGGATGCTTCGAGGAAAACCATTGCACTCGACCAGATAGACATCTCCAAGGTGTACGCAGCTGCCTATCTGGTCCCGCAACGGGCCAGCGCCACCATTCCGGAAACACATACATGGCCTTCATCTATGCCGACGGATCCTTCAGACTGGTCAAAACCAAGGGTATGGAATACGGCAAGGTGTCTTGGACGTCAAAAGGCCTGTTCTTCGCCGACAAAGACAACGATTACTGGCTGGCTGAGGGGCAAAAGCCAAAAGTCGTTCCCAGCTCCAAAGTCGACACGCAGGCCACGCTTGGTGTGTTGCAAGACAACATAACCCATGTCGGTGTCTATAACGGGGGCTTCACCGAGGACGGTGAAGGATACAACGAGGACATCGTCCTTTTCGACGGTCAGAAAGCCGAAAAGCATCGCTTCCTGACGGACCACCCTGTTTCAAGCATCAGTGTTTGCGGAAGCTCCGTCTACGCCTATCAGCTTACCGACGATGGCGTCAATCTCAGCAAAGAGTTGATCCGCTTCTCATCTTTGATAGTTGACAATCACTATCACCCGAGAACGATAAGCACACATGAAAATATCCTGACATCCGATAATGTCGTCATCAGTAATCCATCATGCACTAATGACAGCATTGTCTTTATCTCCAGCCAAGGAGGCAATTCTTCGACAATAAAAAAGAAGCACAATGATCTGGATTATAATCTCCGCCGCTTCCTCACTGCCGAAGATACCGAAGGCGAGAACTTTTCCTATGCAACCATAGAACAGTGGGATGCAAAAACAGGAAATCGTCGTGTCCTGCCCCTTGTCGACGAGGAGGCCAGACCGGTGCATTTCCATGAAAGCCAGATAGGATACTCATATTATGACTCCCACTCACTGCACGGCGACCAGTTCTACTGGTGGTATGGGGACGGCGGCCTTTTGAGGACTGACGTCAACTCAGGAAAGACCGTCAGACTGAACAGAACCCATTGCCAAAAGGACAATTGGTCCAGATCATGTTTCTGGGCCTCTTTCTCCGACAAAACCGTGGACGTCTGGTATCACCACATCAACGAACCCGACCGGGTGACGATCACCCGCCAGGATCTTGACACCGGCAAGACCATCAACACCATCAAGGTCAAGGGTCTGGAGAAAATCATCCACGGGGCCGGTGATTCCAACACCATCGACAGGAGCTTCGCCGTCAACCCCCGTGCAGAAAAGCCCATTTCAGGCCAGAAGGTGTGATATGGCCTCCGGCCTGTACTAGACAGGGGCAAAGCGAAGAAGCGGCAGGGGCGCACAACTGCAAGAGCATGGCGCACGATGAAGAGCAAGACGAGGACAGACGAAGAAGGCCATCCCGCGAATGGGCGGACACGATGGCCACCGACGCAGGTGACTGGATGGCCAGGACCATCACACAGGATCAGAAGCTGAACGATCTGAACTCTATTAACAGCCTGACAACTTTCAACGAACGGTTATGCTTCCACTTGGTGGACGTCCCCCCGACAAGTCGGGGGACAAGGCCGATGCTGGCCACATCGAACAGGCGAAAATCAACCTGTTCAATGGCCGGAAGAACCTTCCTGGTCCGGTGGGATCAGGGATCCTGGCCTTGAAGACGGGTGCGCTGGGACTGGCCGCCGGTTTCCGCAAGGAACGACAAGGCTCCACACCACAGCCCGCTCCTCCCCGTCACCCGCTTCTCCACCTCCGCCGTATAGACTGGCAACAGTGGCCTGGCCCGAAGTTGCGACCGGCCCTATAGATAGGAACCAACAAGGTTAGGAAAAGACAGATGAGCGATAACAAGGTAGCTGTCGTCACCGGCTCGGCCAGGGGAATCGGGAGGGGCATAGCCCTCCAGCTGGCCCAGGACGGCTTCGACATCGTCGTGGCCGATCTTGAGGGCCAGAGGGAATCGGCCGAACAGACCGTGGCCGAAGTGGAGAAGATCGGCCGTCGGTCCTTCTTCCACCCTACCGATGTGTCAGACAGGGACCAGGTGTTCGACCTGGTCGATGAGGCCGCATCCAGGTTGGGTTCCTTCGATGTGATTGTCAACAACGCGGGCATCTGCCAGATAGTGCCCTTCACCGACATCACCCCCGACCAGCTGGAGCAGATTTCGAAGGTCAACATCTTCAGCGTGGTCTACGGCATCCAGGCCGCCGCGGCCAAGTTCCAGGAGTTGGGTAAGGAGCACGGCCACATTATCTCCGCATCGTCAATCGCAGGTTTCGAGGGCTTCCCGATCCTGGCAGCCTACTCGGCTACGAAGTTCGCCATCAGGGGCCTCACCCAGACGGCAGCCCAGGAGCTCTCGCCCAGGGGAATCACCGTGAACGCCTACGCCCCCGGCGTGGTGGACACCCCCATGTGGGGCTACATCGATGAGGAGATGGGCAAGCTCAACGGCAAACCCAAGGGACAGAACCTTCAGGACATGAAGGACAGCATCGACCTAGGCCGTTTGGAGACCCCTGCGGATGTGGCCGGCGCCGTCTCGTTCCTGGCCAGCGACAAGGCCAACTACGTGACCGGGCAGACCCTGATCGTCGATGGCGGCATGCAGTACCGCTGACCCATCAGTCACCGGCCCGCCCCCTTTACTCCCTTCTCGATGAAGCAGAGCACCGGGGGCGGTGCTTTACCCCCTATTCATGCGGAAGGAAATCTCAACCGCACTGCCTGCCGGTTTCCTTGCCGGCCGCCACGATCACAAAACCGAATAAATACAGGCCGATGAACCCCTCCTAGCATCCGGGGCAACCTGACGACTCAGACATAAGAACATGTGGGTCAGCGGTCCCATGCTTCCAATACGGCTTCTTATGAGCAGCTTCATAGAGGCATATATCAGCATCTATTCATGCGGTATCTTGCCATATCGGGTACATGCAAGCAAGACGAAAATAGGGATTTTCCAGGTAACCTACGACGGCATCGAAAAGCATCAGAAGTTTGAAAAGGTGCATACAGACAGTGGTGCTGAGGAGGCAACGTAGATCCAAGCAGCATCTGATGAAACAGTCGTGAAAGAGGGCAGCAGACAATATCCCCAACATAACTGCTGAAACATGGCATAGTGCCGGAGGACCCCAAGCAGCCGTCTCAATGCTTGTTCCTGGTCTCAATTACAGATGCTTTCCAGATCATACGGAATCCCTCCTTGCCATGCTTGGACACATGGCGGGGTATTCGCTGCCGGTCCTCTCAAATCGGTCTTTTCAGAGAGCAAACCACTCTTATTGAGACCCAAACGCGCAGAACGGCATGCCAATCCTGAAACCTGACTTCAGGCAAGGCAACGGGGTCCCCATCTCTGGTTCCTCAGCACCATGACGTGCCTCCTGCCACTTTCATAAACCTCAACCCGTCGCTTCCGCATTCGTCCCGCTACCGTCAACAGCACAGCCGGGCGATACCTGATCGCCTGCTGAAGTTTCACTATCATTCCGCTAGCGCATGCACTATATCCAGGACATCCCCGGCCCTGTCCAAAGGAGCGAGCCACCCTCGCCGGGGAAAAGTCTGCGCGTGGCGGTCTCGATTCTGCTCTGCAACACCAAGCCATGGTCGGGCGAGTGCACCTTGTCGTCTTCACCGAACAGGATGCTCACAGGGCATCGCACCTGGGTCATATCGATGTTCCAAGGCCTCATAGCCAGCATGGTGTCCTGCACATAGCCGACACCCTCGTGTGCAAACCCTTCGGATAGTGCCCGGCGGTACCGGGTCAGGAATGGTTCGCTGGTGTAAAATTCGGCATCCTTCGCCGTGGAAGCGCCGATTACCATATCCTCCATGGACTTCGCGGAGAAATCCTGAAGTATCTTTCGTGCGGAGTCGGGAGATGATACGGCCAGGTCGGAAAGCTGCGTGGCCTGCGGAGACAGCTTGTCATGAACGGCCGGGTATTGCACTTCATCAGCGGGAGAGACCAGCACCAATGCTGCGGCGAAACCTAGTGCCGCCAGCGCGAGACCGAACATACCGCCCTGTGAATTCGCCACCACCGGGACGGATGCGGCCCCCGTGCCGAGCAAGGCTTGGGTGAATATTCGGTAATCCTCGGCAGTTCCTGTCATCGTACGGTTCGGTTCCGGGTCCGAAGCGCCCATGCCGGGTCTGTCCATCGTCAAGACGCGGATGCCGTGCTGCGGAAGTACCTCCTCACCGAAGAGCATGGACTTGCCCATGCCGGCCCCGGCTATGAAAAGTACCGGGTCGCCGTCACGGGGGCCATAGGCTCTGCCGGAAAGCCGACGTCCCTCTTGGGTTTTCACCGTCACATTGTTGCCTTCGTCCATGTCAACCACTCTACGACAACCAGTCAAGGAAAGGGACACGCTGATGCCGCATCCGAACCTGCCTGAACAGACAGTTCCCGCTCGCATACAAGGTCCGATACCCCCCACCGATTCAGGATGCAGGCGGAGTGAATTCGCGCCTGCGCCGCAGCCATGCACAGGTCAAGGCGACGAGCAGAACAAGGGAGAACACCAGAAGCAGCGTCATATGTTTTGGAGCACCCGCGAGAGGGAGGCCATCCAATGGAGGCGCAACATCCAGGTACTGTTTATACGGTTCAGATTGATTGCCATTCGAATCCACAACCGTTACGCTCACCTCCCCAGGCTCGATCCCACTGGGGAGCAGTACCGCCCAGGCACCATCCGCTCCTGACATGACGGTATCGCTGGTCCTGCCGGCCGGGTTGGACGGCCAGGTCACGGTCACCTTGGCATTCGCGTCGACTGTTTCGGTTCCCTTCATCACCGCCCTGCCACTGACCGTTTGCCAGTCGGCGCCGATGATTCCCGGATCGGTCGGGGTCATATCCACCATCTGATCCTTGCGGGCATCGTCCGAAGGCTTTCCTGCGGGATTGACCAAACGGGCACCGAATGTATACTGCTCGCTGCCAGGGCTGCCGTCAAAGGCATTTAGGAACACCAATGGATTGATGTCGATTTTCCAGTGCCACACATGTCCTTCCGTGACGGGCTCAATGACGATGTGACCTACCGGGGATGAACCCCCTGAAGGGATGCTCGTGCTGAAATCATGTTCGCCTGAGGTTCCTAGGGAGATCTCGGCACCGGATGAGGATTGGACCATGAAGACTTCCAGCCTCGAATCCGACAGGTTCGTGTCGTTCCCCGCAAGATAGGTCGGCCTGGCTGTGCCCTCGACCCTCACCGCCGATCCCGCTGGCAGAACGCCCTTGCGGGTATGGGGTACCGTTATGGCCTGCACCACCGGAGCCGCCTCGTTCTGAGCGGCTAATCGTGCTGTTGCCAGGTTGGAAAAGCCGGAGGTGAGGTTGTAGCCGGTCGAGTGCTCGGTTATCCAGGCATGATACCGCCGACGGCCCATGTTGGTGTTGACGCCCTTGCTTGGATAGGCCGTATTGTCATCGCGGATACTCCAGGTGCCGCCCTCGTCTGGATTCCTGGCGTCGTTGGGAACGCAAGCGACGGTGCCTATGGCGAACCCACGATTGTCCGATTCGTCTGGATTGTTCGCACTGATGGGTTTCGCTGGATTCTCGCCGAACAGGGTCACCCTGTTCGGCGTTTGGGGGTCGACGGCCGGCTGACAGGTGCCGGATATGGTCGGAGTGAGACTATCGGCCCAAACGGCTCCTCCGGACCCCAGACCGGTTCCATCGATGGAATTGATGGTAGGCGCCTGTGGAGGGTTGACACTGTACCGGTAGAAGGCAGTATCGATGGTCCAGGCCGTCTGCATCCGGTGCTCAACTTCCTTGGCATCCAGGTTCTCGATGCCGGCCTCGGGATTGTAGGTGTCCTTCTCCACCTGTGTGGTGGTCTTGCAGATCTGGCCGTTCGCATCCTTGGTTATGGGCCAAGTGAGTAACTTGAAGTATCCATCCAACCCCTGCATGGACTTGGCGAGTTTGAAGTCGATGGACCCGTCCGGGCGCTGCGCCGGCATGGGCTCACCGGCATCATTGACGGCGAACAGGTTGTTGGTCTTGGCCCGCGACGAACCGGCTGCCCTGGGTTTGTCATTATATGCGGCCCCTTGCTCGGAGCCGGAGGCGGACCCCGGTGAGCTGTAGCCCGCCGGCTGTCCTTGGACTTCCACCGCTTTGGGCGTGAGCGCCTTGACCGGCACCCATGTGTTGTTCTTCAACCCCACCCATTGATACTTAAAGGAGGTGTTCTCCGTGCACCCAGGGTTTTTGGAGGACCCTGGTCCTCCCACGTTATACCAATACACGAAGAACGATTTGGCCGGTGCCACCCCTTCCGGCACGGCCGGATTGTTATTGCCCGCGGGGAACCCGAAATCGGTCACCAACCCCCAGTTCGCCTGACGCCCGCTCCACAGGAGCGGGTGCCCATCCCAGCCGACGAAAGAAGCCGGACCACTGCAGTATTTGGCCCCTCCGGACGTTCTGCAATTCTGCATATAGAGTCTGGTACTGCGCTCCCCAATGGCATCCATGATATTGACCGATCGTGCGCTGTCCAAGGAATCCGGATTGAAGGTGCCGCACATATCATCTCCATAATTCCATACAGCGTCGCCGCATAGGATGTTCCTCCCCTGACGGTCATGGTCGATGACGGCGTACACGGCGAGTTCCTGCTTCGAACCACCCGTCTTGTAGGCGTCGATCGAGGATTTGGCATCCGTGTAGTCAAGGTCGCCTTCAATGGAGATGGCCAAGTAGTCATAAACACCTGAATTGATTATTTCGTGAACGGTAAAGGCCTCATCCTGGTTCCTCGCCCATGCGAGGGCTCCATCGTAGCTGTTTGCGCCTTTCCGCCCCATGGTATTGATGTATCGGGATCGTCTGAACCCCCTTGGTTGGTCTGATCCGGAGTATTGGTACAGGAAGGACAGGGAACAACCCCTGGATGCGGCCGGCGTCGTCTGGCCTAGTGCCACGCAGTTTGGGTCGAACTCCTTGTGGGGCACCCGTAGAACCAGATCAAGGCGGAGCTCATCCTGATACGAATCGACCTTATCGTTATAAGCCATGAATTGGAAGACCTTGGGTTTGGTGTCGACCTGGGTCTCCGCACCAGCGGCCACGGCTGGAGCCCCCGTTGTTCCGATGCCGATCACCGAGGCGCACAGCACAGCCAGGCAGAGCACGACAAGCAGCGGGCCCTTGAGGAGGCGGGACATTCTCGAAAGATATCCGGCTGCCATCCGATCGCCATTACTCGCAGCTTCCTTCCCTGACATCCTGTCGATACGATTCCGGCTTTGTTGTTCTTCGGCGCGGAACATATACTTCCTTTCCTCCCCCTTGCCCTCAGACCATTCACTTCTTCATAAAACGAGCCATAGTGCCGTGATGAAAGTCGTGAATGAATTAATTCATTTACTTTTCCCTGATTATCACTTGTTATTATCCATCAATTGGCATCCATTATAAGTGGATGAAGAAAAGACGCTTCAGGCGCCACCTAGGAAGAAGGATAAGCATCCTCTATGGTCGGCCGACAGGGCGGCACACGCGGGCCGCTCCTCCACCAGCAGAAAAGCTGTGCGCACAATGTAGGCACCGCAAAGGGGATCGCGGACCTGAGCCTGTGTGCGTCGATCCGCCCGATTTCGCAGGCGCTCAAGCATCTCCCGCACCTCGTGGTGCGGTTGCGCCTGTGAACTGTCGGCATCCTCCCAGCGGGACACGGCCAGAGGTCGCTCGCCGCCACGATCGGCGATCCATTTCTGAGTCCCCTCCCCCAAGGCATCGTGCAGCATTGGAAACATCGCCTTGCTCCGATGCCCCGTGGACGGTAACCGCCACACTGGCACGCCCCGTAGAACGCCCAGGGACCCTCGGGATGGTAGGCCTCATACCAATCACGCACATCGCCGGGCCTGATCTCCGCGACTGGCTTGCCTTTGAAGTACAGCGAGAAATGAGCAATATCCGCTTTCAGGTTCCTTTTCGTGGCACCCCGCAGTTCGGAGTTCCCGTTCCTCTTCCTATGCTTCATCCATTCCTGCAGGTAATCCTCGAACAGGACTTCTTCGTCTTCTGGTTTCGACTCGGCGTTCCTGCCACTCGGAGGCCACCAGTCCCGTGTTCCCTTGTCATGAAAAACGACCAGGCAATGCTCACGTTCCAGCCAGGCAAACGCTTCCGTACGGTATTCCGGCCCGAACTGCCTGCCGACCCTCCTGCCGTGGTCAAGCGGGTTAGAATACCCGCCAAGCCAGACGGTGACGCGCCCACTCCCGACCTTCTTTAAGGAAGACACCCCCCACTTACTGCGAGAACGGGTCATAGCTCACCTTTCATGCTCATCGCTTCAACGGAACAAGACATGAAAGAGAGAACCGCAAGATTATAAAAGAGTCAATAATTCGGGGAGGGCACCCAAAAGCGTACCTATCGAGAAAACCCTGGGAACGCGCGCATCCCATGGCTTCCCCTCCCCTGGATAAACCCTTATCCAAGGCAAGCAAATGATATGGACGGATAAATCAAATACCTCGACCACGAACAAAATCCTAACAATAAAACAGCAACGCAACAGACCGCCCGAGACAGAGAAAAAACCAAAACCAACCAGCAAACAGAAACATTCAAATCACAAACAGGGCACTGTGCATTTGCTAACGAAGTGGGTGTTCAAGATATAGCAGGGTCACATAATTGTATATGACCGATTAATCTGCACTCGAAAGAGTGTTTATTATATTTCCTGGTTCGATCACCGTCGTTAGGCATCTATCCGAAAGGAACACCATGCCTCATAAAATGCACCAGGACGAGATTGTACAGGATAATCTCAACTGAAATGACGGGGCAGTTGTGCATGCCGACGGTAGTTATGGAGATCTTGACGATTTTGCAAAGGACGCATCAGCCCTGTCGCCAGTGGCCTTGCGCGATCTGGAGGTTTTGAAGCCCCACCTGCCCGAACACAGCATCAAGGGGTTGCGTCTTTTGCATCTGCAATGCCACATAGGCACTGATACCCTATCTTGGTGACGCTTGGGTCACGAGACGTTTATGACCTGGATTTCTCTCCCACCTCGCTGGATTATGCCAGGAGTCCGTCTGAACGAACCTGCGCATCCATAATCTATGTTCAAGGCGATGTTCGCTACGCTGCAAATGCCATGCCCAAGCAGAAAAGCTCGTTCGGTGTAAGCATCACCAGCAATGGAACCATCACCTGGCTTTCTAATCTGGAGGACTGGGCTCGCTCAATCGCTCCCCTGCTAGCAGACGGTTGAATATTCATGATCCGCGACAACCATCCACTGCTTTTCGCCTTGAACAATGAGGGCATGTCAATAGTTCCAAGTTATTGTGGCGGAACAGAAACGACTTATAAGACGGATCAAACCTACACGTCATCAGTCGACTCGATCGAAGATGGGACAAACCCCGAATTACACATTCCATCAATCACAGTTGGGCTCATGACTTCCAGGAAATAAGCAGCGCCCTGCTGGAGACCAGACTGACTATAGAGGCCATAGGCGAGCATAATGTGGACGACTGGCAATCACTGCCAATGCTTGAGTACAGTCCTGATCTCAGGGGATGGATCATGCCCCACAATCAGCCTCGGGTCACCCTGACCTTCTCGACGGAAGCCTAAAAGGAAACTTAACCGAGCAAGTACGAACATGGTCTGGCTTAACCCGGCGGCTCGTCCGGCAGATTGACCGATACCCCTATCACTGAAGATAGGGGTATCAGCATTTCACATCACACTGGAATGAGGCGCTATCACTTGCCCTCCATCCCGTGTCGACGGATATGCGGAATCAGCCCGAAGCTGACTAGGGCCAACAGCATGCTTAGGGCTTCCATCACTAGGAAGAATCCCGTGTTCGGCCCCGTCTCTGAAAGCCTCGAACCCTCAGAATGCTTGTGAGTTCCGGTCTTGTGCTTTAAACCGGTACCCTTACCGGGATTGATGCAGGAGCTGTCGGCCGGATTCTTAGACTTGTTGGAAGAGCTGCCTCCAACGGGGCTGACCGTGACTATCCGCTTTTCAGATGCCTGTTTGCCCCTTGAATTAGCAACCGTGTAGTCAAGCGTATATTGCCCTGTCTTAGCACTATTCACGGATCCCTGTACTTGAATCGCCTCGGTAATGTCACCTTCCAAAGAATCCACTGCACTGACCCCGGCCTTAGGATCGAAGCTGAGACCCTGATCGATTTTCACATTGGATGCTCCCGAGATCACAGGCTGCTGCTGCACAGGCACTGGTCCTAGGGGCAGCGAACCCTTGATAGAGATCCAATTAAGTATTGGCCCAGTCCCCGTAGAGGAATCCAAGGTGAAGGTGACTATCCTATTCCAGCCCTGCGGAATCTTGATCCTTCCGGAAGCAATCGTTCGTCCGCCGTTGACAGTCGCGGTCGTCAGCCGATTCTCTGTACGGAATGCCGGAAGATTGTCATACGAATAGCTAATCACAGTCGGTCTGCTCTGGCTCCACCAATCATGGAAACCGAAAGAAACCTGATGTTCGCCAGGTGCCAGTAAGACCCTGTAGGATAGTTTATCTTTCTTGCCGTTAGCGCCGGCATATATCCCTGACCTATAGGGATCGGCATTGCCGTCAGCCTGTTTTCCAAAGTTACCGGAGGTATTGCCCCACAAATCGTCAAAGCCCTGGTCGGCGGACCCATTGGCCAATTTGCCATCATGCAAAGCAGTCAGCGCCTTGTAGGTGGGCGAGGCCTCCCCTCCATTGACATCAATGAAGTAGGACAGTCCGTCTTCCACCTCCTGAATGCTGGCTCTGGCAGGCAGCGTTGTGCCTTCTACGATGCCCAGCACCTCGGTAGGCGCATAGAGGATCAAGCTCGACGCATCGGTCAGCCAGCGCACGGCCCGCTCCTCGCTTTTTCCATTCGCCTTGTTGACGCTCACCTTGTCCGGAAGCCCGGGCTGTCTTCCCCGCTTGAATGTTCTGATGCCTTGAACCTGCTGGACTGAAACCACCTGGTCGTCATCCTGCGCAGAGACTCCGATCCAACTCAGCAACGGATCGCCGCCGCCTGTGGATCTTGTCAGGAAGGTCACGCTGTCGGCATGCTCCAAGGTGAAAGTGATCGGATCGGTGGCATTCCCGGCCTGAACAGGCACAATATTCGTCTTGCCTACGGTCTTGTCATGGCAGACGACCGAGAACTCAGTTTGGCGCTTGTTGTTCCACCACTCCTGATAGCCAGCCTGAACTGTATAAGTACCGGCTGGCAAATCCGCCTGATACCGTATGTCCTTGCCGGATTTTGCCCAGTAGCCTGTTTCGTAGATACCGTTCTGGCTGGTCTCGTATGCTTCGACATCGGAACCTATGCGGCTGCTCAGACCCCACTTGCCTTGAGCAGTGTATTCCTGGTCGCTGCGGTCTGCATTCATCAGTCGTGGAGCCTTGGTTTTCAGCTTCCGGTAGTAACTCGATTCATTCGAAGGGGCCGAACCCGCGTCAATGAACAGACGGGAGTTTTCCGGATAGATGGAAGCCGTGAAGCTGATAGGCGCATTCTGGTATTCAGGCAGCTTCCCCTTGAACGTCACCTGCCCGTATGGACGGTCCGTGCCAAAGTAGGGCTCCCAGTTGACCGTGGCCTGTCGGATGGCTGTCTGACCGCCCACTCTGATGCCTAGGCTCTTGGGCAGCGCAGCAACAATTCGACTGACCGAACTGCTTTCAGTCGGCAGATTGGCATTGACCACATCGATGGCCTGATACTTGTCCATACCAGACAGTTTCCAGTCCGCAGCCGGCAACACCTGGACATGCCCGTTCACCAATTGCATCGGTGTCATCACATACCTGGACTGGCTGATGTCATTCCCGGTGTCAGGGTTGAACCAGCGGTCGCCCCAATAGAGGAAAACGCCGTGCGCGGGGTCATAGGGAATGACCGAGCTGGATTGGGTCGAGAAAGAATTGGCCGGGCTTTGGTTCCAGCCATTCCCCTTGACGAAAGGCGATCCTACCTCCGAGTAAGGCCCTAGAAAATCGTCACCCTGGCTGATTGCGTACTTGTTTTCATTGGGTGCCCAGCCGGTAGTGCCTGAATAGATGATGTAATATCTGCCGTTCCACTTGAAGGGAGCCGGCGACTCCTTGCTATTGCTGGCCACGATGTTGTAGGTGTCGCCTGCGGAGACATCGACGCCCTTTTGCTGTCGAGCGTTCGGCTCAACCAGCTTGGTGTAGGTCTTGTCCAGAAGCGAGATGGTCAGATCGCGGTTTTCGTTGCTGGAATACACCAGATAGGCATCATCAACACCGTCATGATTCTGATCCTTGCCGGAGTCCACGTACAGGTTCATGTCACGCGCCATGCCAGGGTTACCGGCATTGGCACCGGGACTCATACGGAAGGATCCCAGGTACTTGTATGGCCCAGCAGGATCGGAACTCTCAGAAATGGCGACTCCGGCCTTTGCCTTGGAATACGTTGCAGTGGCCTCGTTGCCATATCGTGGCCCATCCGCATGGAACCAGATCACCCAGCGTTTGGTGGTCGGGTTATAGACCATCTTGGGACGCTCGAAGACACAGCTGGACTTCTTCGGATCCGATCCGTCGCCCTTCAGAGCCTTCAAATCCCAAAGCAGATAGTCCAAGGCTTGCTGAGGGCCGGAGATGTTGGCATTGGATGCATCCGTGGAGAATGCCTTGAAATCCTGGCCGTAGATGTTCGTGTAATCCGGATCGGATTCAAGATTGGCCACATTATAATAACGCTGGTAGACGCGGTCAGAGCCCGCCAATTTACCAGCCAGATCCTTGTCGCCCTGGTAGGTCTGAAAGCCCAGCCCCTTATCTACCCAGTTGCACAGATCGTCGGAGTAGTATATCCGCACGCCATGCGCTACCAGACCATCAGTTTTGTCCTCGCCGCACATGACGTAGACATATCCGTCTCCATCCGCATCCAAGCCCCGATCGGCAGCAGGAAGAAGAGCAGCACTGACCCGTTGAATTCCGGCACCATGCGCTTGCAGCAGATCACCCTTGTTGTCAAAAAATCTGTCGCCATTAGTGCCTGTCACTGCAGTGTAATGGTAGATGAAGCGCACGGCGGCAAAGGCCTGCTTCAAGTCCTTGCCCGCCTGATCCTTCTCGCCTTCATCGGCAGAACCTGAGGCTAGGACTCCCTCGGCCACAGACCGAGCATGCTTCAACTTATCCACGTCGTCCTTGTTAGGCTCTGCATGATCATAGGGCGCTGTGCTCTGATCATCGGATCGATGACCTGAAGCCAGTGGCTGCAGATCCTCAACCCTCGTGGTATCCAGTATCGTCCGGAGATCATCATCCTGAGCGGTTTTCAGCCGGCTGAATCCGGCGGAACCGAATTGCTCTGTTTTCTCCTGTACGGCCATAGCCGCAGATCCGGGCGACAGGAGCGCCAAGGCGACAACTGCCGCGGCGAATCCCAATATATTTCTTCGATTGAGCTTCATCGCTTTCCTCTTCTCCGCATCATCCCAGATGACGGCGAGCCGCCGCTAATGCTGATCCTGCGCATAGCAGGCAGACTGCGATCGCTAGAATCGTTGGCATCACATTCGCACCGGTCTGACTCAAGGCGCTGCTGCCATCTGAGCCGCCCTCTTGCTTGGCATGAGCGAGGGCTCCTGGACCACGACCCGAGCCTGGCTGTGAATCAGCGTTTCCGACATTGCCATCAACCACATCCACCTGGAAGGTCGCACTGACACCACGGTAGGTCACGGTCACATTTTTCCTGCCTGGCTGTGCTGAATCAAAACCGCTCACCAGCAATTCAGGGTCGTTGATGCTGATATCCACCTTGACAGGTTCCTCATTCGGCACTGAATACACAGCTTTGACAACCATACCGGATAAGTCGAGTCGCTCATTGAGCAGATATCGGGTTTTGCTGGGTGGAGTGACCAACAATTTCTGAAGAACGGAAGAAACGTAGTTGACGGTGTACTCGGAGCTCCCTCTGCCGTCAGCCGCTTTTACCGTGATCACATCCTTGCCGCCTAGAACGTTCCCGTCACGTTTGACGGACTCCTCGGCATTGACATGCCTGACCTTCACCGTAGCGGCAGTATCGCGGGCAAAGGCTTGTAGCTTCGGATTGCTTTCCGCGCCGACCGGGAGCCGTACCGTGTAGTCAGTCTTGTCAGGAAGGAATCCGTCTATGGTCTTGCCATCCAACCGCAAATCGCCCAAGGCCTTATCAGCGGAGGGCATAGGTTCAGCCTTGACTTGCGCCTGAGTTCCCAGAACCTCGATTTCCGCGACGTTGATATAGACGCCTGTATCCTGCAGGGTGTTGGTCAGACGCAGTGCCTTGGCGACTATGGGTGTAGACATGCGGAAGTCAGCCACAGGAGTGTCCTCATCCGTAGATGTATCCGCGCCGAAACCTGGCTGGACATACCAGCCGCTCTTCACACCGACCCTCTGCCAGACACCCTTGTCGTCCTGATACTCCAAAGTCTGGGACTTAGGCCAGGAAGCACGGCCGTCTCTGAAGAAGGTAGTCTTGACCTCGCTGATGGATTGGAGGTTGTCGAAGGTGAAGGTAGCAACCGGAATCCCCGCCTGGTTCCAAGTGGACCAGCCCTTGTGATCGCTGTCGCCGTCTATGGCCTTTGCAGCCGTCGAACCTTCCTGCACATTCACCTTGAAGTGAGAGCTGGAGGACGGAGCGATATTGTGCACCGGATCAGCCTTGGGAATGGCCCAAGCCTGTATTTCGGAGGTGTTCATGAAGTCCCCCTGCACCGTATTGACAATTCGAGCCTGCCTGGCCTTGACCTGGGCATTGCCCTTGAATGTCACAGTCTGTCCCGGCTTTGGACTCGCAGCTGTTCCCAAGGGAAGCCAGGTGCGACCGTCCAAGCTGTATTCAGCCAGCGCACTGATTGGAGCGTGGTCGCCATAGGTGATGACCAGTGAGCCTAAGTCCCGCTCCTGGCCGAAATCTAGAGTGGCGGTGGGCTTGTGTGAGTAATCGCCTGCGGAGTTCCATGTCACCCAGGCCTCGGCGGAGGTATCCCCGTCTGTCAGCTTTTTCCACTGTTCAGCCTTGCCGTATTCGGTTTGCTGATCAGTGACTGTCAGGTTGCTGCTGGTGTCAGCAATGTTCTGCTCTTTGGCCTGCATCAGATAGACCGAGGCTGTCACTGGCAGCCCGCCGTCTCCGACCGACCCCAAGCGTCCTTTGACTGTGAGTCTGTCGCCTGCATGCGCTTCGGCAAGCTGTCCATCCAGTTGGGAGAAGTCCCACTTCACAGCTGTGCGGTCTGCATCCATAGCCTCCGAGGCACCAACGTGCGCATGAACCGGGGCTGCTTTGATTGCATCCTCCACCTGCTGACGGCTTGCACCAACCATGAGGGTGACGGATACCGGATCAGTTACTGTAAAGTCGCCGATGTAAACCTCAGCCTTGCATGCGATGGAATTGCCAAACACATCGACGGCCTGCCCAGTCACCTGGTACCGACCTTCTTTGCTGACGTCGATCATACTGGTATCCCATTGAACAGGGACCGGAGACCCGAGTCCCCAAGGATAGTAGGGAGTGACCGTCGTCGGCATAGTCAAATGTCCGCCTTTTCGGGCCTGAACATAGACCTGCTGCACGCCCGAAGGCTTGGTAGACCTCAGAGTCCAAGCCTGGTTTTCACCACCATTGGAAGAGTAAAGACCGACCGGCGAACCAGCGGCAGTGGCCTGTCCACTCACTTCAAGTGCGTTCTTACTCGCTGCATTGACCATACTCCATGTAGTTCCACCCTCGGTATTAAATATCCAAGACTGCCGCGGATCCGGATTTGTCGTGTCGATGGAGCCGGCGACCATTCTGCCTTGATCATTCAATATCTTTTTCCCGGTGGGATCGGTGATCATGAACAGCTTGAGTTCAGGACGTTCTCGCGAGGCTTTGACCTGATGGTAGACGAAGGTCTGTGCTGGGCCACTCTGTGAATCCGCCGCCGAATTCTCAATGGTCAGGCTGCCATCACTCCCGGTTTGAAGAGTACGTCCGGATTGTTGCCCCACAAGCTGGTAGCTCTCACCATCCTTCACGCCTGCCTGATTAGACTGACCGCTCACACCAGACAGCTGAATGGAGGCGATCGAACGGGCCGGCAATTCAACAGTGGCCGTCTTGGCGACTGTATCGATATGGACTGCTCCCGGACGCTCCTGGTTGGAGTACCCGTTCATGTAATCCATGGTGGCCTCGTAAGGATCGCTTTTGGATTCAGGCGCAGTGGTCAGGAAGAGCTTGCCGCTGGCATTCTTGTCAATGTTTCCATAGTTGGATAGATCAATGATTAAGCGCTGTTTATTGTCGCTGTCATTGCGATGGATGATGGTTTGCGTCCTACCGTCAGCCGAACGAGCAGTCATATTATCCTTGGTGGCATCGTTGGCCAGGATCGAATCCCCTTCATGGATAAAGTGGGTGTAGGCCCGGACCGCGTTGTACTTCGAGTTGACTACGACGGAACAAGGCTTGATGCCTCTGGTCGTACCCCCATTGTTGTCTACGGCACGCTCGGAATACAGTTTTCCGTCACTGCCCGCAACATTGCAGTCAAAGTCGATCAGGACGGTCCCCCAATTGGTGTTCTCCCCTCTGGGATTGGCTTGATGCCCATTGACATCCTGGTCCCCGGTCGACATATTGTACAGATCCTCGACCACCTGCCAGAAAGTGAAATCCTGCGATTGCAGTGCATAGACATCACTGTTGATCTTGCCTGCCATGCCCAGGCCGTTGTCGAAGCCATAGGGGTTGAATCCCCCACCCTGCCAGGAGCCGTCTACCTCGCTCATGGACATGACCTTGCCGTCCCCTTGGGCAATGTCTCTGGCCACACGTTGGCGATTGGTGCCGTATGAATGCGTGTTGTACTGCCCTATGGCATCGCGCACATTCTGCGAATATAGATTGTAGGAATCAACAAACTGTCCGGAGTCGGTTGCATCCGTCGCAGAGACCTTGACGCCCTTCAAGCCTTCTGACTTGAGCGCCTTGGCCAAGGCCAGAATAGTTTGCTGAGCCTTGACGTTGTCGACATGCATTCCCTCCTGGGGCTTCTTCACCGCATTTGAATAAGGCGTGACAGACTTGTCCTTATCTGCATAGTATCGATCCCAATAGCGTGTGATCAGGGCCTGTTGATCACTGGACCAAGCGTCTGAAGCCCTTCCGCCCGGCGTTCCCCAGTAGGCCGTCTCCGACTCATTCAAGGGTTCGACCGTATTGATCTTTACCTTGTTGCCGTTGTCAGCCTTCAACTGATCCAGATGACTTACCACGCTGGCTATGTATCCAGCGAACTTCTCAGGATCCTTGAGGTTGTTGTCTCCGGATCGAAAACCGCCAGTGGCATACCCATCTTCGGTCATGAACCAAGAGGCTGAGTTGGCAAAAGCCTCAAGATGAGTAATATCGCCGTTTTTGACCCCGCGTTTCAGCCACCATTCCTGCGCCTTCACGGACTTGGCGGCTCCGCTCTTAGAAGACTTGGGACCCCACACATAGGAATCCTCCGATGCCGGATCAAAGGCCTGATCCAAGGCATTCCCATCGGACTGTTTGGTCGTCACGCCACCATACAGCCCCTTGCTTCCGTCAGGATCTTCCGCCCAATATCCAGGAACTGCCGCCCCCTGGCGCATAAAGGGGTATCCATAAGCCACATCTGAGGCGTTGCCTCCGCCAATGTTGAAACGGGCCTTATTCAGCCCCAGTCCTTCTTTACCGAAAATACTGGTGTAGAACTTCTCCCGCAGCTGCTTGCCATACTCCAGTGCCTTGGCATCCGTCACGGAGTTTCCGCTGCTGCGGGTAATGGACCCTGGTTCACCGTATTGGCCTGTGGCATTGGCAAACCAGGCCAATGAAGTGCCCCAACCTTGGAAGGGACCATTGGCATACCACGGGTTAGGACGCACCGTCGCTGTTGTTGGGGAGGAAGGCTCGGCATAGGCAGGCATGAGACCGCCTACAGCCGTCGAAGTTGCCGCTATGATAACCGCCAAAGTTCGCATGAATTTCATAAGTATGCCTCTTATCCTTCTTCAGACATTGAAGACAAGGAATTGCCGACGTTGCCTCTTCGTTGCACGACAACAATCGAACAGATGACCACTGCTAATGTGGAACATTCTGGTATTGATCATTCTTAAAAAGTCTTACCCGCTTTACGTCTTATAGAAGACCGCAGGGAGAGCACCACGATGTGCATGAAAAAACCGGCCAGGGAAAGCCAAGGGAATACCCCGGAACCCCTCTGGCCGGTATACCTTATTAAGGAACCTACGCTACAGCGCTGACTCGATGAGAGTTACCCTTATTTCTTCACCGTGTAGCCCTGTTGCTTGGCGTAGTTCTGCAGATCCTTCTGCCAAGCCGCGATCCCCTGATCCAATGTGGCCGACTTGGAGGTGAAAGCGGTCATCTTGTCGCCGTAAACTCCACGTGCGTAGACCTCAAAGGGCAGGAACTCATAACCAGGTAGCACATTCTTAGCGGCTTGTGACAGGACCTCGTTGAACTTCTGGCCGCCGAAGTAGGCGTTGTCCTTGCCGTCGGCATCTTTCAAACTGGTCATCGAAAGGAACTCGTTGGACTTCAGCGTGTTGTTGTCAGCCGGGAAGGCGCCGCCATCGACACGGGTCTTAATGCCCTCGGCGTTGTGGCAAGCGTATTCCAAGAACTTGTATGCGGCCTTGCTCTTGGAATCGTCCTTGGTCTTGATCATAGCCAGAGAAGACCCGCCGTTCTCGGAATTCTCAGTTCCGCCTTTTTCCCAGGTAGGCATTTGCGCCACACGCCATTTGCCAGAGGCATCAGGGGCTCCGGACAGCAGGTTGTAGGGCATCCAAGCGCCGGTGAGCAACGAGGCGATCGATCCGTCGTTAAGTCCCTTGTTCCAGTCGTCCGACCATCCGGGAATCTTCGTGTTGATCAAGTCCTCATTGATCATCTTCTGCCAGTAGTCGTCCCACTTCTTGACCTTGGGGTCACCGGTCAGATTGATGGTAACGGTCTTGCCGTCCTTGCTGGTGGCAAAGGGCTTGGCGCCGGCCTGCCAGGTCATGGAATCGAAGAACCCTGCATCGCCTGAGTCCGAAGTGATGTAGGAACCGACGGCCTTGATCTTCTTGGCCGCCTCGTAGTACTCATCCCAGGTCGTAGGTATTTCAGTCACTCCGGCCTTGTCGAACACTTCCTTGTTGTAGAACAGGGCCATGGGGCCGGAATCCATAGGCAGTGCGTAGACGCCCCCATTCAGATTCACTGAGTTCCAGGTACCCGGCGTGTAGAAGCTCTTGTACCCGGAGGCGCCCATGTCAGAAAGATCCTGCAACTTGTCCTGAGTGGCATACTCGGGCAGAGCATAATACTCGATCTGTGCAAGGTCAGGGGCGCCCTTGTTGGCGGACAGAGCGTTGTTCAAGGCCGTGTACTCTTTTTTGTTGGTGCCGACATTGGTGACCTTCACCTTGATGTCGGGGTTCTTGGCTTCGAATCCCTTAACTGTTCGAGGAAGGGTCGAATCCCAGGACCAGACCAAGATTTCGGTCTTCCCGCCTTTGCCCGACGCAGAGGAGCCGCTGCCGGATCCACCGCAGCCGGCGAGTCCAAACGCCATGGCTACAGCACCTGTCAGGGCTATGACCTTCGTCATCTTTTCGAACCTCATTGTCCCTATCTCCTTTTCTGTTGTCCTTGGCAACAACACATGACTATTGATATCTTTTCGCTGTCCTACGGCTCAAGGCCTGTAGCACGGTTTTAGTTTCTTTTGTTATTCTTTGACGGCTCCTGCGGCGAGGCCGGATTGCCAGTATTTCTGCAGGAGGAGGAAGGCGATGACCAGGGGGATGATGGTG
>NZ_JAFNMM010000004.1:0-167571 GCF_026537335.1 Bifidobacterium sp. B4081
AGGGAGCGCGGCACCGTCGACAGCGACGAATAGAAGATCAGCATGTTATACCCCGTGAACTCCCACGTGTTGATGTTCCCGATCGCCGCCAGCAGCACCGACGGCTGCAGCACGTCCAAATGCGTGCCCAGCCACGCGTTCAACGAGCCCACCAGCCCGTACTTCGCCCCATACATGAACCCCCACACCAGCGCAGACACCACCGCCGGCACCGCATACGGCAGGAACGTCGAAATACGGAAGAACCGCATCCCATGCAGACGCAGCGAATCCAAGGCCAGGGCCATCAACGCCGCCAAACACAACATGACCGGCACCTGCACCACCGTGAACACCACCACCCGGCGCACCGACGACCAGAACTGCCCATCAGCCAACAGACGACGATAATTCGCCAAACCAACAAACACCGTCCCCCCCACCATACGATGCTGAAACAAGGAAATCCACACCGCATACACCACCGGCACCACAAACACCACCACAAACACCACCGCAAACGGCCCCATAAACAACCAACCACGCCAACGAGCAGCCGTCCGCGGACGCTGTGGCACCGATGCCGTATGACCGCTTGCGCTTACAACTCCCGTACCCATATCTTGACCCTTTTCAACAAACTCAAAACACCAACGCGGTTGGCCGTCTCTCGACAGAAATGTTTACATACAGACAAGCATTTCTGTCGAGAACGGCAAAATATTGTGTACGTATGCTAATGGCTATTTAACTGTGAAGCCCTGCTGACTTGCATATTTTTTCAAGCTATTCTGCCAATCGGTAATTGCTTGCTTAAAGGTAGATTGTCCATAATAAGCCTTAGATGCATAGTCGCCATAGATGCTGCTTGCATAAACATTAAACAGTATATTCTTGAAATTAGGATCGACATCTTTTGCTGCCTGCGACAATACTTCGTTGAACTTTTGCCCACCAAAGTACTCAACAGCCTTGCCGTCGCCTCCCTTGACGGATGTTGAATCCAAGAACTGCTTGTCCGCCAAAGTTTTGGTATCCGCAGGGAATGCCCCAGCTCCAACACGCAATTTAATAGCTTCACGGTCGTGAGAGGCATATTCTACGAATTTGTAGGCGGCATCAGCCTTGGAAGTCTTATCAATCACAGCCAGTACCGACCCACCATTTTCAGAATTATGCTTATCGCCTTCATGCAGCACAGGCATGGGAGCAACTCTCCATTTACCAGCGGCCTGCGGCGCCGAGGAGAGCAAATTCGGCGGCATCCAAGCCCCGATCAAAAGCGCCGCAGTAGAGCCATCTCCTAAGCTTCTATTCCATTCATCCGACCATACGGACAGCTTTTTGTTGACCAGATTTTCATCAGACATACGCTGCCAAAACTCCAAAAACCGCTGAGTCCCTTTATCAGTGGACAAATTAATCGTTATATTTTGCCCATCTTTTGAATAATCATATGGATGACCACCAAAGGCCCATATCATGGATTTGAAGAATCCAGCATCGCCAGAATCAGCCTCAATGTATGATCCAGCAGCCTTTACTTTCTTGGCTGCCTCATAATACTCGTCCCAGGTCTTCGGTGGTTCGTTCACGCCGGCCCTGTCAAAAACTTCCTTGTTGTAAAACATAGCCATGGGGCCAGAGTCCATCGGCAGCCCGTAAATACCACCATTAATGGCCGATGAAGCCCATGTTCCTTTTGTATAGTCATTCTTGAAATTGCTGGGAACATACTTACTGATATCTTTGACGATATGCTTAATCTGGAACTCGGGAAGATCTTCATAGCTGAATTGGGCTACATCAGGCAAACCCGAGCCAGCCTCCGAGGCATTATTCAATGCCTTGTACTGATCATTGCCAACCCCAACATTGACTAATTTGACTTTAATATTGGGATACTTGGCCTCAAACGGCTTTATTACAGTTTGATATGTCTTTTCCCAAGCCCAAACGGTAATTTCCGTAGGCCCTTCGGCATTTGATTTTCCTCCGGATTGAGAGCCGCCGCACGCAGCCAAACCCAATACCGACAACACAACTGTTCCACTCGTCAGTATCTTTTTTACCGATATCATTGTTCCTCCCGCAATCCAGCGGCAATCACATGACGCTTATATGAACGACATCACTTTTGACTTCACGAGGTAACTTCAACATCAACGTTGATTTGACGTTAAACCACACTTTAGCACTTGCCTGCTAATACGCAACTACGTCATCCGATTGAAACCACACTAAACAGCACACCTCATTAATGAGAACAAAGCCGATACAAGACACTAGCTTTCTATACAGAACAAACAGAGAATAACTAACCAATACCGTATTCTTTTAGCGGCAATCCAACAAAGGTATGCGTTATTTAGGCTGTCAACCTCTGAAGCCAGTCGCTCCAAGAAAACTCCTTGTCCTTAATTACAACGTTTGACTAAGTTGACTAAAAAGCAGACTTCCCGGCACACATAGGAATCTAGGGGGGGGGGGGGGGTAAACGACCTTGTGGACGTAGATAAGTCTGAAGACACTCAATATTTTCATATGGACCTGTGCCGGTATGATCTGATTGCGTTTTTCAACAAATCGGTCTTCTAAAAGTCTAAAAGACTGCGCTAAGCAAGATAGTGGCCAGCGCAAGGCTGATTCCCGTATCTTGCCCTTCGCTCATCAGGCGTGAATAATAGATTGCAAAAGCTGCCGAGGAAATGCCATCGTACATACTCGTACGTAAGCGATAGCGCCTAGTGCCAGATAGGATTCGAGATATAGGAAGGGGAACGATGGCTCAAACAGTACGTGTCAATGTTCCTCGCACCATTCTCGATTGGGTCATGTCCATAGGCGCCGAAGACCAACTAAGCGAGGGCCAACGTCAGAATATTGATGCTTGGAGACAGGGCACCAAACGCCCTACTGTCTCACAGCTGCATACCGTCAGCAACCAGTTGCGCGTGCCATTTGGTTATTTCTTCATGGATGAGCCCATTGATGATACGCCGCCTGTCTATGCCAAACGCACTATTGGCAGTCAGCAGTCACAAGGACATCCTTCCCGAGATCTTGTGGACACCATTGGCCAGATGACTGCCATTCAGGACTGGGCGAGACAAGACCGTATCGATAATGAAGGAACCCAACTGAAACAGGTGGGTTCCCGGACCATCAACGATGACAGCAACCTTATCGCAGAGGATATTCGTCAAGCTCTGAAGATTGATGAGCATTGGTATCGCAAATCCGGCCTGCATGACTCGGCCAAGGCTTTCAAACTGCTGCGCGAACGCGCTGAGGGCACCGGGATTCTCATCATGCAGAACGGAGTAGTCGGCAACAATACCAGTAGACCACTCGACCCCAAAGAATTTCGTGCTTTTGCGCTCATCGACCCATACGCCCCATTGATATTCATCAACAGGACCGACGAACCCGAAACCGCTCGCCTCTTCTCCCTGGTGCATGAGCTGGCACATGTTTGGCTGGGAGCAGATGAGTTATACAATGACACCGCCCTACCCACCGGAGTCACCAGGCTTGAACAGGTCTGCAATGAGGTAGGGGCAGCCATATTGCTGCCAGACGAAGACTTCCTGGAAACGTGGCAGAGCATTCCGGACGACACCACATTGGACGAACGGATGAAAAAGCTGAAGGCATGCTTCCCTGTTTCCCACACCACTTTGGCCCTTCATGCCCTGGAGCATAAGCTGATCAGCCAGGAAACCTTCCAGAAATGCAACCAGGCCGCCCAAACCTGGTCAAAAGGAACTGAAAATCAGCAGCACTCCGGAGGAGACTATTATAAAAACAAACTAAGCAGATTCGATTCTCGCTTTCTGGAAAGGATGGCGAGCAGCGTAGCCGAGGGCAGAACCACATATCTGGATGCTTATCGTCTCACTGGCACCAATGGTGATACTTTCTCCAAACTCATGAAGAGAGCCATCTCATGACGCAGCCACTCCTTATGAATCCGCTTTTTCTTATCGATGCAAACTGCCTGATTGAGCCCTACAACCGGTACTACAACCCTCAGTTCACTCTATCTGCACCGTTCTGGCAGCATCTACATAATTTGGTTAACTCGGGCCGAGTGGCAATCATCGACAAAGTTCGCGACGAGGTATACGGTCACAACTGCCCAGAAGTCGATACCTGGTTGGACGCCATAAACAGCTTACTGGTCATCTGCGAGGAAGAGGATGGCATTATACAAGCATATAGCGCAGTGCTCAATCAGGTCGCCAGACCTGAAAATGGATACAAATCCACAGCATTTCGTGAATGGGCTAACAAACAAATTGCCGACCCCTGGTTGATCGCTACGGCGAAATTTTACGGTGCCACTATCGTCACTTTCGAGCAAACCCAAGCTGAATCAGATCGCCCGTGGAAGCGTCCCAAGATTCCGACCGTCGCCTCCCAGCTTTCGATCAGCACCGAAAACCTATTCACCTTCATGCAGAACGATGGAGGCTTCTGAAGATTCAGACTGCAAAGCCTGTTTCATTTTCTCTCTCGCCTTCATCTCCAGACGCACCACCGCCTAGAGTAGATGTAAGGAAGCATCGCAGCATCAAGGTACCAAAGGAGCGGCCATCATGAGACCAATGTCGGACTACGTCAAGGATTTGCAGCACTCGGGCATGATCGCCCACGATCTGGACGAGACCATCGACTTCTACACCAACAAACTCGGGTTCGAGCTGGTCGGCATCTACCCCAACGGAGAGAACCGCTGCGCCTTCCTGCGCCTGGGCCACTTGACCATCGAGACCTGGGAGGGCGAACCTGCGCCCATGCGCACCGGAGCCATCAACCACTGGGCTCTGGACACGCCGGACATCGACGCCGCTTACGAGCACGCCCTGGAGATGGGGCTGAACATCAGGGAGGACTCCATCCAGTCCATCCCCACCTTCTGGCAGCACGGAATCCGCTACTTCAACGTCATCGGCCCCAACCAGGAAACCATCGAGTTCTGCCAGATTCTCTGAATGCCCGCTGCAAGCGGGCGCAACCGCAGCCACGAAGGTCTGGGCCCTGCCCCGTACGAACAATCCCATGCCAGCAATGAGGCCCATTTGCTGATCTCCCTGCAACGGAGCCAGCTGCTCATGCTGACTATCGGGAAAGTCGCTGTAGCCGGCGGCCTGCGCACCGTTTATGGCATCTTCGAAGAAGAGGGAGGGTGCCTCAAGTCCTGATCGGCCTCCCGCCGCATCGGTGGGCCTGGCTCCGTCCAAGACCTGGCTCTACTATGAAAGAGCGTATCCAACGATGGGTACCACAAATGAAAGGGGTTTCCATGACGAACATCAACATGGTCACAGTAGCCGGCGGTGGGGTGCTAGGCAGCCAGATCGCCTATCAATCGGCCTTCAAGGGCAAGAAGGTAACGGTCTACGACATCAACGACGAGGCTGTGGCGGCCGCCGAGGAGCGCGTCCGAAACCTCCGCGACCTCTATAAGAGGGACATCAATGCCACTGACGAGCAGTTCGATGCGGGTCTGAACAATCTGAGCTACAGCTCTGACCTGGCTGAAGCAGTCAAGGACGCCGACCTGGTCATCGAGGCCATCCCCGAGAAACCCTCCATCAAACATGATTTCTACCGGAGCCTGGCCAAGGCGGCCCCCGAGAAGACCATCTTCGCCAGCAACTCCTCCACCTACGTGCCCAGCACCTTCGCGGAGGACACCGGCCGACCAGACAAATTCCTGAACATGCACTTCGCCAACCAGATCTGGCTGATGAACACCGCTGAAATCATGGGCACCGATCAAACGGATCCGTCCGTCTACGACCAAATCGTTTCCTTTGCCCGGCAGATCGGCATGGTCCCCATCCAGCTGCACAAAGAGCAGCCCGGCTACGTACTCAACACGCTCCTGATGCCGCTCATGGGCGCCGCCGGCATGCTCTGGGCGCACGATGTGGCCGATCCCTATACCATCGACAAGACCTGGATGATCGCCACTGGCGCACCCAAGGGCCCCTTCGGCTTCTACGACATGGTCGGCCTCCGGACCGCCTACAACATCCTCTGCCAGCGCCAGAACGACAACCCTCAGGCCAGGCCCCTCCTGGACAAGCTCAAGGCCATGATCGACCAAGGAAAGCTGGGCGAGGAGACAGGCCAAGGCTTCTACCACTACCCTGACCCCGACTACCGGGACGCTGAATTCCTCAAATCCTGAATCAAATTCTGCCAGTGGGCCGCGAGGCCGGAGCACAGTCCTTCGCGGCCTACCACAGGGGACGTGGTAAGCTGTATATTTATGACATTTTTGTGAAAACCGCTAAAGGAAGAGGCAGACAGGGAAATCACAAGGCGGAAAAGACGAACAACGGCCTGGTGGCCGGAGAAGGAATAATGGCAGAGGACGATATAATTTCGGCCGCGGACAGCGGTCAGCACGAGCAGAAACGGCGCGATAAGCACACAGCCAAGAAGATCAAGAAACAGCAGGCCGCAGCAAAACGCAAGGCCCGCAAACAGAACCCCCGGCAGCATCGGGGCTGGAGCGAGCGCCTGCACCTGACCGACATCAACGTGGTGGACAGATCCACCCTCAAGCGGGCCATCGCCGGCACCGTAGTCGGTAACTTTATGGAATGGTACGACGTGGGGGTCTACGGCTACCTGGCAGTCACCATCGGCCGCGTCTTCCTATCCAACGCATCCGATGCCGTGCAACGGCTCTTCTCTTTGGGCGTCTTCGCTGTCACCTTCATCGCCCGTCCCCTGGGTGGCGTGGTCCTGGGCCAGCTGGGCGACAAGGTCGGCCGCCAGCGCATCCTGGCCTTCACCCTGCTGAGCATGTCAGCAGCCACCCTGCTGATCGGCCTCCTGCCCAGCTATGCGGCCGTCGGTCCCCTGGCACCCATCCTGCTCATCCTGCTCAAACTGATCCAAGGGTTCTCTACAGGCGGCGAGTACGCGGGCGCCTCGACCATGGTCACCGAATACTCACCTGACCGGCATCGCGGCTTTTTCGCTTCCCTGCTGGATGTAGGATCCTACTTGGGCTACGCTTTCGGGGCTGCTTTGGTCTCCCTGCTGGAATTCTCCATTTCCCCTCAGGCCATGCTGGCCTGGGGCTGGCGCATCCCCTTCATCATCGCTCTCCCACTGGCCGCCATCGCGGTCTACTTCCGGGCCAAGGTCCAGGACACGCCCGCCTTCCGCCAAGCTCAGGATGCCAGCGACGAGAAGACCAAGAGCCAGCACAAGGGCCTGTTGGATCTGATCCGGGGCTATTGGCGGGAGCTGCTCATGGCCTTCATCCTGGTGGCAGCGGCCAACACCCTGAGCTACACGCTGACCGCCTACATGCCCACCTACCTGTCAGGCACCCTGCACTACAACACGGCCCAGGCCAACCTGCTCTCCCTGCCGGTCCTGCTTATGGTGGCCTGCTGCATCCCCATTACCGGAGCCCTTTCCGATCGCTTCGGGCGCAAGAAGGTGCTGTTCATGGGAGCGCTGACCGGACTGTGCCTATCCCTGCCGGCCTTCCATCTGCTGGAGCGCGAGACCACGGGTGCCGTTTTCGGCGGATTGGTTTTGCTGGCCATCCCGGTTATCTTCTTCGTGGCCAACCTTGCCTCCACTTTGCCGGCCCTCTTCCCCACGGCCTCCCGTTACGGTGGCATGGGGCTGTCCTACAACCTGGCCGTAGCCGTCTTCGGCGGGACCGCGCCAGTCATCATGGAAGGGCTGGTGACCGCGACTGGCAAGTCCCTGGCACCTGCCTACTGGATCATGTTCACCTCAACCTGCGGTCTTATTACCGTGCTCTTCCTGGCGGAGACCGCCCGGCGCCCCATGCCCGGCACCTTGCCTACTGTGCTCAACCGACAGGAGGCACGCGACTTGGTGGCAACCCAGGACCGCAACCCCGACCTGGACGTGAAGACCATCATCAAGGATGCCGAAGAGAGCGGCGTGCGTAAGACGCCGAAAAAGCTGGCTGCCGAAACGCGCAAACTTCTGGGCATTCCCCGTTCCGGAGACAAGAACAAGAAATAACAGGTGCAGTCAAGTCGTATGAACGTCCAAGTTCTGTTTAGGTAACTCAGTCTGAGCTATATACAAGAGACCTTCTCGCCCTTTGAGAATAAGACAACGACTCGGCTACTCCGCCCACCGTCAACGTGTCGAGAATACGACAGGCACAGAATTCGGCCGGTGGCCCGAAGTAATTTTCATTTCTGACCACCGGCCATTTTCGATTCCATCACCACTTTCTTGCTGCAGTTCAAACAGAATACAGTCGGACTCCAAACTCATGGCTGAGCCTTACAGGATGGCCCGACGGATGCTCAGGATGGCTGAAGACACTGTCATAGCTGTTTGACGCCAGAACCTTTTTTTCTTCATCACACAAGGTCATATAGGCCGATAAATCGTCGCCGTCATTTTGCTGTAAAGCAATTGAGACCTCCTGTATCTGAACACTTGAAAAAGGCGCAAGTGAAATAGACGCATTCCCTTTGAGCACCTCGCGCCCTTGCAAATTCACGAATCTCCAAGTAATGGAGACCTGACTCAGATCTTTGGGGGAATCATTGACAACAACCAATCCAGAAACCTTCTTGCTGCACCTATTCAAGAAAACACCTATGGGTTGATTGATTCTGGCAACCGCCTCGTATGCAGGCTTCGGCTGCCCCCACCAATCCAACAGCCCGTAGAAGCTTTGCGGGCACAGGTCTATGAACATGAACTGTACATATCCCCAATTGGGTGCAGCTCTTTGACACCGATAGTGCTCGATGTAATACTTGAGCAGCTCAGTCTGATAACGTTGCAATGTTCCTGTCAAAGGCTCCAAGGCCGCTATACGCTCTGTCAACGTCCCGAGATTCCTCAAATTTTCAAAGTAGCCGGGGGCGTCGAAACCAAATTCTGTATTGAACTTCTCTTTCGTGCCGTCAATCAACGTATATGACGTGGGAGGAGTATCCAACGATCCCGTATAGTTGTGGGTGTCTCCGCTGGTCAGATCATCAGCGCAATACGAGCCTTTGATAACGGGACGAGTCGGGTCTGTTCGAGTGACCTCCCGATAGATGGCAGGGCCTGGACTCACTTGCATAGCCGTGCCCTGTGTGCCCTTCGGCACATCCACTACGCCTGGTTCATTAAGGCATATCCAGCTGAAAACACTGGCATGTCTATCAAGGGTTTTGACGGTACTGACAAACAACCGTACAAACGTTTCCGCCCACTCAGAAGTTCTGGGCTGGTTCCAATTGTATTCTGAATCCTGGATCACGGCAATGCCCATGCGGTCGCATAAATCGTACAATTCCGGCTTCTCGACATGCACATGCACCCGGATCAAGTTGAATCCAGCCACTTTGATAGCCTGCAAATCACGCAGGTACCGCATTCTGTGCATTCGAGATATATAGACATCAGGAAAATAGGATGTCCCACGCACATACAGGGGCTTTCCATTAAGCACGAACCGGGTTGTCGATTCATCACGATCAAGTTTGACATTCCGGAATCCGATCTTCCGGCTTTCCACCTGTTCGCCGTCCAAGCTCAATGTCATGTCATAGAGCTTCGGTTCTCCCAGATCCCAAGTGAACCAAGGCGTCACGCCATCAACGGCAGCTTTGAACTCGAAAGGTCCCTGGACCTGCTTATCCGCGTCAAGCAGCACACGGCCATCAACTGGATCCCGCACCAGGGTTCTCAGCACAGATGGATGATCATTACCGCAACCGAGTACTTTCCCTCTAACGATTATTCTTCCACGACCCTGATCATCCATCCACACGCTCAGGCGCGGATCTTCAGCCAGACAAGCAGACTCATGAATCGATAGGGTGACCTTGCCGTAAATGCCCACGGGATTCACGTCACGGGCTATAAGGCCGTCATCATGCTCATAGGTTCCTTTGACCAATCTCCTTTCAACCATATAGGTACGGTTCTCAACGTCATCATTCCTTATCTGCCTATCCCAAGGTGACCAGACCTTGACCATCAGGATATTCGTACCGGAGTGTATGATATTGCTGACATCAAAGACGAACGACTCACTGTAGCCCTCATGGGAGCCAAGGAGTTGCCCGTTCATCCACACCTTGCAAAAGTAATCGACATTGCTGAACCGCAGCAAAATCTTGTCGTCCGCCTCAGAATTATCAAGCTTAATGAGCCGACGATACCACCAAGGCGCCTGATTGAAATACCGCAGCCGGCGTCCCCAATAAGGCTGTTCATCCAACAGACACTGGAGATGCTCCAGAGCCGGCAACGGCTCCCACTCTGATATCTGCGGTCCGACCTGCGTACAGTCGCGATCCTCATAGAGTTTCAATTTTTCACCGACATCATTGACGTCCTGTAGAACGCTCCAATCATTACTGATGTCCAATTGCTTGTTCATTTTTTTCCTTAATTCTGTTCCCAGTGCCTTTACCCACGGACCGCTCCGGCCACCATGCCGGAAATAACCTGTCTATTCAGGAAGAAGTAGAGTATAAGGGTCGGAATCATAGACACAACTATTGCTGAGTATGTGGCTCCCAAGTCGGTCTGTCCATACATACCGACAAAGTCGTTCAAACCTATCGGGAGGGTTTTCATATCGCTGCGAACCATAAAGGTGTTGGCAAATACGAATTCATTCCAGATGAAGACAAAGTTGTAGGTCGCCACAGTCACAGTGGTGTTGCGGGAAAGCGGCATGACGATCTTCGAAAAGATCTGCCAGGTTCCGGCTCCATCGATACGAGCGGCCTCCAGTAACGAATCCGGTATCTCCTTCATGAATCCTGCATACAGATAGACGCACATCGGCAGATTGAAAGCCAATTGCGGAATGATAAGGGCCAGATAGGTGTCCGTAATGCCGATTTTGTTAAACACTTCGAACAGAGGCAGCAAAGCTGCGAATGAAGGCACCAGAAGTCCTACCAGCAAATAGGAAAGCACCTTATCCGCACCCCGAAACCGCAACTTTTCAATGGCAAACGCCGCAGGGGCTCCGACCATGACGGTGACCAGAATGGTCAGCACGGCAACGATCGTGCTGTTAATCAAATATCGCAGTAGACCCGACGTGGCAAAGGCTCTCACGTAATTACCCAGATACAGACCCTTAGGCAGTTGATAAGCCAAGGTATCTGCGAGCTCATCGGGGCTTTTCAACGAAGAGAGCGTGACCCAAAGAATCGGGTATATCTGCACCAGAACGAAAACTGCGATAATCGCATATACCAATCCCCTGGTTTTCCTGCCTGGCTTCGTAGTCATGCTTTGTCCCCTCTCCCGAACAGGCGGCGCAGAATAAGAAGCGTTACCAGGCACTCCACCGCTAGGAAGATGCTGATGGCGCTACCGTAGCCAAAATTCCCGGATATGAAGATTGTCTTGTACAGGTAGGTAGACACCAGCTCGCTGGACGAACCAGGTCCGCCTCCAGTAAGCACATAGGAGACATCGAACCCCTTCAAGCATCCAGAAACCAACATCACCAACGTCACCTCCAAGACCGCTCTGATTAGAGGCACCCTTATGTAGATGAGCTGTTGCCACCAATTGCAGCCGTCGATCAGTGCCGCTTCCAGCACTTCGGCATCGACTGACTCCAGAGCTGCATAGTAGATGACCATGTATATGCCGGCGAACTTATAAGCATCGATAAGCGTCACCAACACGAGGGCCCAGTGGGGATCCGAGAGCAGAGCGTGAGGGGCCAGCCCGAACAGACTGCCTACCGCCGGCACAACCCCCGGCGGATTGACAGCCAGCATCTGGGCGAAGATCTGGCTGACAGCAACTGAGGAAATGACGCACGGAATGAAATAAACCGTTCTGATGATGGTCCGAAATCGGTCAATGCACAAGACCAACAGGGCCATCACCAAACCCATAAGCATCTGAACGCAGGTACCTAGAAGGGTGAAGAAAATGGTGTTGAGGAAAGCCGCGCGGAACACCTTGTCGGTCAGCATCAGTTTGAAATTCGCCAAGCCCGAGAATCGCATGGCTCCTATCCCATTCCAGTCAAACAGACTCGCGCCGAACGACCAGATGATAGGGACAACCACTATGAGCGTAAAGATGATGACCGCAGGCAGGTAATAGGGCCACGCCGCTACCGAACTGATGGCCCTGTTCCCCCTGGACGGATGACCCGGCCAGGACCGCCTCCGACGCACCATCCGTGGCGGGATGGAATCCACTGGATTAGATCTTTGCATATCCGCCTTCACTTGGCCTTGTTGTATTGAGCGATGGCTTTGTCGACATTGGCCGCAAACTCATCCGTTGAGGTATTGTCCACTAGCAGGCTTTGGCACTGTCGTCCAAGTACACTGACCGTATTTGCATCAAGTTGCACATCCCAAACTTGTGCATAATCGTTGACCTTGGCTATGTCAGACAGGACGTCCTGATATATGCGGGGGGTCTTGACGCTGCCTTTGGGCTTGACCGAAGGAATGACCCGATAATCGTTCAAAGCCACATCACCGTATTTGTCAAATAGGTATTTGAGAAAATCCTTCAGCTGGGGAGTTAGCTTGCCCTTGCTGACGGCAGTACCGATGCCCGAATTGGCAAAGAAGTCCGTGGGCGCAGTCTTGTCTCCTTTACCAAGCATGGGGAGGCGGAAATAACCGATGTCCGATTTCAGATTGCCGGAATCGTCAACGTATGACGGAAGATTCCAAGTACCGTCATACGTTATCGCAGCACGCTTGCTCTTGAACAGATTCAAGGTGGCGGTGGCATCCGAATTCGTGAAGCCAGGCTGGAAATATGCTGACATCTTTTGGAGGAAGGCAATTCCAGCTTGACCAGTTGGACTGGCCATAGATTCCTTTCCGACCTTGAGCTTGGCCAAGAACTCATTGCCGGTTTCCCTGTATGGAATCATCCCCAGGAACCTATAAAAAGGCCACTGGTCCTTGCCATCAAGAGCGATCGGAATAACGCCCGTGTCCTTAAGCTTCTGAAGGTCAGTCAGCAACTCGTCAAAGGTCTTAGGTTCCTCTGCAATTCCTGCTTTGCGGAAGGCGTCTTTGTTGTACCAAAAGTATTCCGCATTAGCGTTGAAAGTCATTAAGTGCAGGCTGCCGTCAGCCATTGTCGGGTATTTGGTGGATATGTGATAAAAGCGATTGGTTACGCCAATGTCCTTGTAGAGTTTTCCAATATCTTCAGCACGACCGTCCTTGACAAGCTTGGCGAAGTACGGATCGGGATCGGCATCCCATAACTCCGGCAAACGGTTACTGGATGCCAGCACTTTCAACTTTTGGTTATATGAAGGTCGATCAGAGATGTTCTGGAACTCCAGCTTAAAACCCTGATGCGACTTCGCGTACTCATCAGCGATCTGCTTGATTGCTTTTATGCTTCCTTCACTGGCGGGCCTCGCACTGAGCCAAGTGATGGTACCCGACCGTTGCGAAGAACCGCACCCCCCAAAACCAAATAAGGATAGGACAGCCACTGCACAGGTGCATGCCCTCTTGGCGAATGATAGTTTCATGGTCTCTCCTTCATTGGACGTAACCAACGCCACCTCATAGTGACTATATGTCAACGTTGTCTGACAACGTTGACATATGTAAAACTATACTAATTACAGACCGTTGTCAATTCACGGGGGACAATGCTAGATATGACACAGAACAGTGGCAATGCGAACAGCCACCCCACGATCAAGGACGTGGCGGCCCTTGCACAAGTCGCGCCAAAGACGGTATCCCGCGTGATCAATGAAGAGCCTTATGTATCTTCGACAACCAAGGAGCGAGTCCTTTCGGCCATTAAGGAACTGCACTATCGGCCCGACGTGCATGCAGCCGATCTGAAACGTGGCAAAAGCCACAGCAGAACCCTCGGGGTTCTGCTGGGAGCCAGACCCAATCCCTTCTCCTCATCGGTGCACTGGTCCATTGACAGCGTCGCCGTGCAGCACTCCAGCCTGGTTCTGGCCTCGGCGTTGACCGGTAATCAAGACAGGGACTCCAATACCGTGGACGAAATGCTGAGCCGGCGGATAGACGGACTGATCCTGGTCACAGCCGCTAGCTCGCAGGACTACCTGATTCCCGAAATGCGTCGTGGACTGGCCGTCGTCTTTGCCGACAGCACCTCTATGGGATTACCTTCAGACACCGTCATGTCTGACAACTATGCCGGTGCAATCAGTGGAACCCGAGCGCTTTTATCCATTGGGCACAGGAACATGGCCTACCTAGGGGCCAAGAAAAACGTGTATACCGTAAGCCAGCGGAGAAAAGGCTTCCTCGCTGCCATCAAGGAGAGCTATCTGCCGATGGACAATATTGACCTCGTTGACGACATGGATGAACGCAAAGCATACACCGTCACATGCAGACTGTTAGACCGGGCACGAGCCAAACGGCCTACCGCGATCTTTGCAGGACAGAACCTTATCGCTCGAGGTGTGATTCGCGCCCTAAGAACAAGAGGATTGGAAAAGAGCATAGCAATCATCAGCTTCGATGACGCCGATATGTTTGACATGCTTGATCCCGGAATCACGGTCATCAAGCAGAATCCTGAGAACATCGGCCGAATAGCCGCAAACATGGCGTTCGAACGCATCGATGGCTTAACTGCCGAACCCCGCCACATCCTGCTTCCTACTGAATTGATCGCCAGAGGTTCAGGCGAGATACCTCCGAGGCAGTAAATCACTTCGTTAACAGCAAAAGGCTGCAGGGCCCGGCACCATTAGAAAGATGCCATCATCGCCCACCGCCTCCAGATATAACTTGACCCAACAAAATTAACCTGATAATATTCTTGTATTGTCAATAATAAACGTTTAGGATTCGATGATGAAACACACTGGCGTTACCTTGAAGGACATTGCGGACGAGCTGAACCTTTCCGTGTATGCCGTGTCAAGGGCCATCAACGACCTAAGCGGGGTCTCCAAAACCACACGTGCCGCCGTACTGAAAGTCGCTAAAGAAAAGGGCTACATTCCCAACGTCAATGCCAGGGATCTGCGCAAGGGACTTCACCACTCGGTCAGTCTCCTTACAGCAGGAATGTCAAATCCCTACTACCTGGATCTGATTAGCGGAATCGAGAGCATATTCCAAATACGGGGCGAAAACCTGCTCATATCAGACATCGCCATTGACGGCCACTACTCAGAGTCCGCCGAGAGCCTGCTGCTCCAGCATGTCTTGGAAACGCGACCCGGAGGGATAATATCAACCCTGGGACTGAGCGATTCGTCCCGGCAGCGGCTGCGGGAGTGGAAGATGCCTGTAGTCTTCGTCGATTCGACTCCTGGATCAACTCACGAGGACTTCTCCTATGTCACAACAGATAACAAGGATGCCTCGAACAAACTGGGGAGCCATCTGGCGGGGCATCACTTCAAGCGATGGCTGTTGGTCATCTACCCATCGGTCTGGAACAGCCGATATATCAGAGAATCAGGGCTCCGCCAAGCAGCTGCGCGATGCGGAGCCGCCATCCGTGTTCTAGAATGCGGCAACGATCAGTTCTCCACACGGAAAGCACTCGACGGGTTTTTGGATCATGACAAATTCCAGCCCGATGTCATTATCGCCGGCAACAACCCAATACTGCTGGGGATCATGACTTCCCTGCAGGCAAGGGCAATTGAAGTTCCCGATGATTTGGCACTAGTGGCGTTCGACGACTTCATATGGTCCGATCTGCTAAAACCGCGCATCACCCTGGTTGCGGAAGACAGCTATGGAATCGGCGCCAAGGCCGCTGAACACATTCTTGCACTGATTGATCAGAAACAAGACAGAAAAGGAGGTGACGACGATTCGAAACCGGATGGGAAACCGCAAATGACGATGGGGCCCATCCATCAAACGATTGAAGCATCACTGAAGATCAGAGAATCGTGCGGTTGCAGGTATCCAACGGGGGCCGCCTGACCGTTTTGCGAAAGGTAAATTAATTATGAGATCCAAGAAAATCGTCACTGCGATGGTGGCAATTCTGGCCGCATCGCTCGCTCTAACCGGCTGCAGCAATGGCGACGAAGACAGACAGTCTGCACCAAAACGCACAGAAATCAAAAGCATTGGCCTGATGGTCCAAGATATGTCGAATCCCTTCTTCTCCTCCATGGACAAGGAAGCAAAAAAGGAGGCAAAACGAATCGGGGCACGTCTGAACGTTCAGGATGCCCAACTCGATTTGGCTACCCAAGATAACCAAATCTCTGCTTTCATCGAGCAGAACGTGGATCTGATTATCGTATCCGCCGTCGATGAAAGCGGCCTGCAACCGGCAATCAAGAGAGCTAGAGACGCGGGCATAATCGTTGTGGCTGTTGACACCCCAGCCAAAGGAGCTGATGCGATCGTGACAACCGATGGCGTACAGGCTGGGCAACTTTCCTGCTCTTACCTCTCAGAGAAGCTGGGAGGCAAAGGTAACATCCTAATCGTTGATGGAACACCCATTCAAACCATCACTGATAGGATCAAAGGCTGCAAGCAAGCGCTCAAGAAATACCCTGGAATCAAAGTGGCAGCCCAGCAGGCCTCAAAGAACGATAGAGCCACAGGGTTGACAGTGACCACTGATATGCTCACCGCCAACAAGGACGTGCAGGGCATCTTCGGCATGAACGACCCCTCTGCCCTCGGGGCAGCCCTGGCTGTGGAACAAGCCGGGCGGCAGGGCCAGATCATCGTCACAGGCATCGATGCCAGCCCACAAGGAGTGGACGAGCTCAAGCGGGCAGGTTCGCCTTTCATTGGTGCAGCAACCCAGAATCCAAGGGCCATGGTTGATCAGGCCGTGAAGTTCGCCCAAGACAAGGTCAAAGGAAAGACACCCAAGAAAACGACCATCCTGATTCCCAGCGAAATGATCACTCGCGATAACGTCAACAAGTACAAAGGGTGGTGAGCATGTCTGAGAATAAAGCCGCCTTATTAGAGCTGCGGAACATCTGCAAGAGCTTTTCGGGTGTAACAGTCCTTGACAATGTCAGCCTAAACCTTTATGACCATGAGGTTCTGGCTCTAATGGGTGAAAACGGAGCAGGAAAATCGACACTGATGAACATCCTGTCAGGCAACCTCAGCCTCGATTCCGGTTCCATTGCCATCGAAGGCGAGCCTGTTGAAATCCGAACCCCCAAGCAGGCAACGGATCAAGGCATTGCCATCATCCATCAGGAGCTCAATGTCGTGCCAACCATGACTGTCGCCGAAAACCTGGCCTTGGGTCAAGAGCCAAAGACGCGGTACGGTCTGATAGACAAAAAGCGCCTCAAGGATGAAGCCAGAAGCAAGCTTGAGGTCATCAAGGCGGACATCGATCCAAATACGGAGTTGGGCAAACTAGGCATCGGCGAACAGCAAATGGTCGAAATAGCCAAGGCCCTCGCCCAGAAGGCCCGAATACTCATTCTGGACGAGCCCACTGCTTCCCTATCGAAAGCCGAATCTGAGCAGCTGTTCACCCTGATCAGTACTCTTCGCGACGAGGGCACTGGACTGATCTACATCTCGCACCGCATGGAGGAAGTCTGGCGTCTGGCTGATCGAATTACCGTGCTCCGTGATGGCCAGACTGTGTTGGCCGACAAGCTCTCCCAGGTCGACCAATCTCAGGTCGTATCCAAAATGGTCGGCAGAAAGGTTGAAAAACTCTATGAGCACGATGCCCGACAGAAAGGCGCCGAGGTTCTGAGGGTCGAAAATCTCAGAATCAAGGAAGACGACCAGCCTGTATCATTCAACGTCCACGCCGGCGAAGTTGTGGGCATGTCCGGGCTGGTCGGCGCCGGAAGGACAGAAATGGCGCGTGCCATAATTGGCGCCGACCGCTGCGCCTCCATCAGCGTCCGGCTTCAGGGGAACAAGGTTCTTTTCCACTCTCCAAAATCGGCAATTAATCATGGAGTAGCCTACCTGCCGGAGAGCCGAAAGACCCAGAGCATCTTCCCCGTCATGAGCGTCGAAGAAAATATCGCCATCTCATCACTGGATCAGTTCCAATATCTGCATCTTCTACGCAAGGGCAAGATGCGGGCATCCGTTCGGAACATCATGCAGGAGGTCAACATCGACCAGACCATGGAGCATACCGAGATCAACAATTTGTCCGGTGGCAATCAGCAGAAGGCCGTTCTAGCCCGATGGCTGCTCAAGAAATCGGACTTGCTCATCCTTGACGAGCCAACCCGAGGGGTAGATGTGGGCGCCAAACAGGAGATATATGGCTTGATCAATTCCCTCGCAAAAGCAGGGAAGGCAATCTTGATGATTTCCTCTGATCTACCTGAGGTATTGGGAGTCAGTGATCGGATTCTAGTGGTCCGGCAGAACGAGGTGGTGGCCAATATTCCAGCATCAGAAGCGTCTGAGGAAAACGTAATGTCGTATGCCACCGGGGTGAGCAAGCCGCAGTTGCTCGACTGACTTATAAGACAGCAAACACATGGTTCCGATCCACCGTCCGTATGCATCGTTCGGGAAACCGGCAACCGTAACTTGAAACATGAAAGAAGCATTATGAAAGGCAAAAACGTCAATATTGCGGCAATCTGGGAGAAGGTTGGCATGCCCTTCGTCCTCTTGCTGCTCATACTCTTCATGCTGGTAAAGGCGCCAAATTTTGGCACGCTGAGCAATTTGTTCAACGTAGCCAGGGCCATATCCATCAACGCCATTCTGGCGGCAGGCATGACGCTGGTGATCATCACGGCCGGCATCGACCTCTCTGTGGGCTCGACAATCGCTGTCAGCGGATGTGTGGCTGTACTGGCAGCCCGCTCAGGCATGAATCCTTTGATTGCCGTATCCCTTGGCATCATCGTTGGGGCAATAGCGGGACTCGTCAATGGATTGCTGATTGCCTATTGCAACCTGGCCGCTTTCATCGTCACTCTCGGGACTATGACATTCCTGAGAGGACTGGCATACACGATCACCGGCGGACTGCCTATTGTTGACAACAATCTGTCTTTTAGAGCTATCGGCAACGGATATATCTGGCACATCCCGATCCCCTTCATCATCATGATCGTCGTATACCTGGTCATGTGGGTGGTCCTGGACAAAACACGGTATGGAGCTCATGTCTACGCAGTAGGAGGCAATCCAGAAGCCGCCCGGCTGGCAGGCATCAATGTCAAGTCAGTCCTTATGTCCGTCTACCTGATCGCCGGGCTATGCGCCGGTCTGGCAGGCTGCATTTTCGCCGCCAGGGTCGTATCGGCACAGCCGACGGCTGGCAATGGCTATGAAATGGATGCCATCGCTGCAACGGTACTCGGCGGCACCTCACTCGCTGGAGGCAAAGGACGCATATCAGGCACTGTCATCGGTTCGGTCATCTTCGGAGTCTTAACAACCGGTCTCGTGCTGATGAATGTGCCATTCTTCACTCAGCAGCTGATCAAAGGCGTAGTCATCATCATTGCAGTCCTGATTGATGGAATGAAACAGAATTCCTTCTCATTCTCCTTCCTAAGGAGAAGAGCGGCCAGCATAGACGCATAAGGAGGCAACAGCCATGAGTATATCCGCACGCTATCAGATTCACTATTCCGGACCAGCACACTCGGGCCCCAGACCGATTCGGATACGTCTGCCCAGCTCAATCAACCAGCCGATTCTGACTGCTCAAGTCGAGCAAGAAGGTGCTGTCCCCTTTCAACGCCTGGCTGGGGAGGGCACGCCCGAAAACTCGGTCTATCTGGGCATAGTAGAACCGCATGACGACCAAATTATAGTCTTTGACGATTCATCATATGAGCCGGAAAGCGCAACTAGGCCCACATCCGGATCGTCTGAAGCCACCGGAGGTATCAGGTCAATACATTCAGTTCACGAGCGTGATGCCGTATGCAGGCTGGATACCGGATACTTCGATCTCGAACTATGCAGAGGCACAGGATCAGGAGAAGGCGCATCCAAGTGGGGAATTCGGCACTTCATGAGCAAGGAGGAGCAAGTCGACCTGCTTAAGAGCGGCAACAACGCCCTAGGCGGTTTCTATGGGCCATTCTTCACCCCTGAGAATGGGCTCGTCAACCCGACTGAACATATGGTGGCACACGTAACGGTTGAAGAATGCGGACCGGTCATGCACCGCTATTTGCTCAGCGGACGCATCCCGGATGGTCTCCGTCCAGAGCTACGCGGCAAATCCTTCTCGGTTGAATTTACTTTCTACCGTGATGTCGACTTTTTCGACCGCCGATACCAAGTGGATCACTTTGAAACTGAAGTCAACGGGCGCTGTGCTCTGGATCGCATCACAGTCGGGGATGAATTTGAAAGCGGCGAAGGAGGACTGGTCTTTGACCGCTTTGATTCCTATAACCGCACCCCTTACAGAGAAGGCGATCCCTATGCAGCCCTGTTGAAGCAAGAGGTGGCTTCCATCATCAACGAGGCCAAGAACCAGGAAAACCACCAGGAAGAACCAGCAAGATTCGCATACTTCCGCAATCTTCTGGACAGGGATTTGACCAATGCACACTGGGATTTGTACTGGCGGCTGTTCTCATACTGGGAGCACGCTCTCACCGATGCACAGATACGAGAGCATCTGGCTCAGGTGACCGACCAGGCACATGTGGCCGCCGATGCAAATGAACGTCCATGGCACATGCCAAGTCAGGCAATTGATGTCTCATCCCTGCAAGACCAAACCATCTTCCCCGGGGCCGCTGATTGCACTGCAGAATTCAACAGCAGCAACGGGCGATGCATGATCTGGCTGACATCACAACCATCAGGCGGCTTTCAGATCGTCCAACGGCCACAGTCTGGCTGGGTTAACTGGGGAACCAATACAGAGAATGAATCTCCAGCCCTGCCCGTAGGTACTCGGATCCGCACCATCTATGGTAACTATGCTCAATCTTGGCGGGAAAGAGCTGATTTGGAGACTCAGACAAACATACAAGTCCAGAAGCAAGCCTCCTGACTAAATCATCCGGTCCGTCAGGCCGGACGGACCGGATGATTGACCAGATCCCGCTCGATCCAGGCCATGACCAGACTGGCCAGGGCATCAACCTCTGCATCGGTCAGAGCCCGGCCTCGCGGAATACGATGCCAGCGCTCGATGCACCCCCGGCAGCAGGTGGCCGTAGCATGCTGGGCTGTGAAGACCGGATGCCCGCGGTAGGGGGTCTGCTTGCCGTCCTTCAAAGGGTGGGCAGGCCCCACACGCTTGGCCAGCATCTCATGGGCGTGGCGGTCGATGGTATCCCTGCCCTTGGCACGGGCGTAGGCGCGATCCTTGGCCGATAAAGAGAATCCAGCGCGGAAGCGCGAATGCCCCAACCTGGCAAGCGTGTCCTGAATCCAGGCCTCATCTGCCCGGGCCGACGCTGATCCGCTACTGGTCATTTCCTGCTCGCCTCCATGTTCAGCCTTACCAAAGAGTCTGTACCCAGGCAAGGTTTCCCATGCGGAATAATTCACCGAACATGACACCGATAGGGACCAGTGTCAGGGGTAGGGTGAAGACAGTACTTGTATCCACTAACTACCAGACCCGCCATGTTCGGTCATGTCCGGGTCACACAAGGGGGCTTCATGGCCAAAAGCAAGATGACTGTAGCCGAAATGATCGGGCTCTTCCTCACCCCTGACGCACCTGTGCAGGTGACCGCCTTCGACGGGTCGGTCTTCGGGCAAGAGCAAGCGCCGCTGCATCTGGAAGTCAAGAATTCCCGTGCCATGTACTACATCGCGGAAAATCCAAATGATCTGGGTCTGGCCCGGGCCTACCTGCAAGGCGACCTGGATTCTCCCGAGCTGCTGCCAGGCAACCCCTACCAAGTCCTCAAGGAGCTGATGGGCCTCAAGCACTTCGTCAAGCACCCCAGCAAGCTGGATCTGGCCCGGGCAGCTGGGGCCGTCTTCTCGCATGGAGTGCGTGTACCCGAGCCACCCGCCATTGAGGGGCCTTCCCTGGCCAAGCGACTGACCGAGGGCATCCGCCCCCATACCCGCCGGGGCGACGCAGCCACGGTCAGCTACCACTACGACCAGTCCAACGACTTCTACCGGCTCTTCCTGGGCTCCTCCATGACCTACACCTGTGCTGTCTTCGAGAAGGAGGACGACAGCCTGGAGGACGCTCAGTGGCATAAGCTCAACATGGTCCTGGACAAGATGCGCCTGAACAAGGGCGACCGTCTGCTGGATGTGGGCTGCGGCTGGGGCTCCATGGAGATCGCGGCCGCCCGCCGCGGCATCCACGTCATCGGCGTGACTCTGGCTGAGGAGCAGGTCGAATGGGCCCAGAACTGGATCCGCCAGGAGGGTCTGCAGGATCTGGCCGAGGTCAGGCTGATGGACTACCGCGACGTGCCCGAGTCCGGCTTCGACGGGATCTGCTCCATCGGCATGATGGAGCATGTGGGTTACAAGCAGTACCCCTCCTACTTCAAGGAGATGATGGACAAGCTTCGTCCAGGCGGCATCCTGCTCAACCACCAGATCACCCGCACCAACTCCCACGACCACAAGCGGGCGGGCGGGTTCATCGACCGCTACATTTTCCCCGACGGCGAGCTGGCCAGCCCAGCCGAGATCGAACTGGCCATCCAGGATACCGGCTTCGAGGTCATCACCCAGGAGAACCTGCGTCAGCACTATGCGCTGACCCTCAAGCACTGGACTGAGAACCTCCAGGAGCATTGGGACCAGGCCAAGCCTATGGTGGGCGCGCCCAAGGCGAGGCTCTGGGGCCTGTACATGGCCGGCGCGCGGCTCAACTTCGAGCTCGACAACATTCAGATACACCAGTTCCAGTGCATCAAGCCCGATCCTGAGACCGGCACGGACACCTACCCCCTGCGGCCCTGGTGGGATCGGTAGCATAAAGGTCTGGAAAAGGGCGAGGACTCGACTCCTCGCCCTTTTTGTTTCCGCCACCCTTACAGCCTGGCTCTCAGGACGACCTTTCCGCCGAAGCCTCCAACCGAGCCAGATCCAGAGCCTTGTTGAAGGCGTCCGAGGTCCAGCTGGCCCCAGCCACCTTGTCCACTTTCAGGTCCTTGAGCGGGCGTCCCTGGACCACACCAGGCACTGCCCGAGCAAAGCGTTCCATGTGGCCACGCGAGATGGGCGAGTCCGAATGGCCCTGGACCCGGACCCGGCTCACCTGGCCTCCCGACAGGTCCAGATCCACATCAATACTGTCAGCCCCGTCATGCCCGTACTTGCCCGTCAGGGCGTAGGTGCCGTCGTGATAGTTGCCCGTGTCTGCCGGAGCAGTCGGCAGTCCATCACGGGAGACGGCCGTGGGATTGCCCTCACCAGCTGCGCCAGAACCTTCAGCCGACCCTGGAGCAGAGCTGGACTCGGCGCCCGATCCGGCGAACTCGTCGTCCATGGGCTTGGCCTGCTGGCTTCCGCAGCCGCCTAGGAGGGAGCCGACCGCCACCAGGGTCGCCAATGTTGCCGAGGCCGTGACCAGCCCCCGAGACTTGCTTGTGGCCATCTCAGCGTTCTCCTTCTGACTCAGCGGCCGATCCCAGCAGAGACCCACCTGTCTTGGCCATTTTAGTGGGGTCATGGAAGCCCACGGGAATATCCTGGTCACCGGTGTCGCCAGGAGCCCCGCTGAAGGCCGGCCGGCCTCCGGCTGCCAGGTAGGCCTGCTTGGCCTCCTCATCATTCCACTGCTCACCGGCCAGCACCCCGTGGTTGAGCATGATCTCCCGCTGGGCGCATGAGGCCACCAGAGCATCGTGCGTGACCACGATCAGGGAGGTTCCTTGGTCATGCAATTGCCTAAAGAGGTCCAGCACGATCCGCTCATTGGCCTCGTCCAGGTTGCCAGTGGGCTCGTCAGCCAGAATCAGCTTGGGCTCATTGATCAGCGCCCGGGCCACGCAGACCCGTTGCTGCTCACCGCCCGAAAGCTGGCTGGGCAGGTGGCGGGCTCGATCCGCCAGACCCACCCGGTCCAAGGCCTTCAGGGCCTGGTCCTCATCCACCACCGAGTGGTAGTACTGGGCCACCATGACATTCTCCAGGGCAGTCAGATGCGGGACCAGGTAGAACTTCTGGAAGACCAAGCCGATCACGTTCTTGCGCACATCGGCCAGCTGGGACTGGCTCAGATCCTCCAGCGGCCGCCCCTGCAGACGGACCGAGCCGCGGCTGGGCGTATCCATGCAGCCCAGAATGTTCATCAGCGTGGTCTTGCCTGAGCCGGAAGACCCCACTACGGCCAGCCACTGACCTTGCGGGACGCTCAGGTTCAGATCATCCAAGGCATGCAGATCGCCGTAGATCTTGGATACATGGTCCAGGTCCAGCAGCATGCCGCCGCCTGACTGGGACTCGCTCGCCTTTGCCTGCGTCATTGTCATTCCTCCCTCAGAACTAGGGCCGGGTCGATACGCGAAGCCCGGAGGACCGGCCGGATAGATGCAATCATGGATATGGCCACGCTCAGCAGGACCGTGCCCAAGGCCAGCCACCAGTTGAAGCCCAGCGGCCGCTGGAAGACCGACAGGCAGAGCAGTCGGGCGAAGCCATAGCCCAAAGCGGTGCCGATCAGGCCTCCAGCCAACCCGTAGCAGGCCGACTCAGCCAGAAACTCCATGGCTATCCCCCGCGAGGAGGCACCCAGAGCCTTGCGCAGACCGATCTCGCTGCGCCGCTGAGAAACAATGGAAGCCATGGTGGTCCCCACGCCCACAAAGGTCAGGACCAGCACCACCACCGAAACCAGCCAGAAGAGCGACTGGAGCATGGCGATGGTATGGCTGTCGCCTGCTGTGATCCTGGCGACCGGCCGGGCCTTGACCCCCATGGAGGTCATGTCGTTGATGCTAGCAGCGATGGTCTTCAGCCCCGAAGTCATGGTGTTGACCGAGTACTCGATGACATCGGTACCCCGCCTGGCCCCGGTCAGGAGCTCCAGATCGGACAGGTCGGCGTAGATAATGCGATCCTCGGGGCCGCCAGTATCGACAATGCCACCCACGCGAAAATCACGACCCTGCCCCCCGGCTTTGCCTGTGAAGGTGGACTGCCCGGCCGGATAACCAATAGTTATTGGCTTGCCAGTGGTCAGCCCCAGCGAATCTGCCAGATCCCGCCCCACCATGACCGAACCAGGCTTCGGCCAAGCTCCTTCCACGCTCCAGTGGCGGTTGAGCTGACGCACCTGGTCAGGGTGGATGCCGGCCATCTCGCGGGCCCCGGCATTGACCTGCACCGTCTCATATCGATAGGTGGCGTACCGGGCCGGGGCCTTGGCAGTCACCATGTGGGTGGTGTGATCCACCATGCCCTGTTCGATGCCGGAGCCAGACCGGTTGCCCCCCTGAATGGGCGAGACGACCAGATTGGCCCCGTAGGAGCGCATCTCCTGGTTAATCTGCCTGGGAGCCTCAATGCAGACCGCCGCCAGACAGAAGAGGGTGGCCGCCCCCACCAAGGAGGCCACCACGGCCATCAGGGCCCGTCCCCGACGACGGAAAACGGCCCCAAAGAGCATGGTCAGGAACATGCGGGTATTGGTCATATGGCTTGTATGGCGATCAGCGGCCATGAAGCACCTCCGCCGGCCGAAGCCGCAGAATCGATCTGATTGACGAGATGGATGCCAGCAGCACCGTCAAGGCCAGCAGCACAAAGACCAGCACGAAGACCATGGGCCTCATGGTGATACCTGAGCCGAATACCACCCTGCCTACGATCTGAGCCACCCCTGAGCCCAGCAGAGCGCCGACCAGAGCTCCGGCCAAGGCGATCAGGGCCGTCTCGGCCAGCACCAGTCTGGACACGGCCCCATCGGTAGCGCCCAAGGCCTTGAGCAGGGCGAACTCTGATGACCGCTCGGATATGGAGGACGCCATCAGGTTGGCCACGGCGATGGCTGCCGCCAGCAGGCTGAGCACGGTCATCAGGATCATGACCGCCTGGGTCTTTTGCAGAACATCGCCCTGCAGGGCTGCCACCTGTCTGACCTGCTTGGCCATGGACCCGGGGATGGCCTCCTCGATCTGATAGGCGATGGAGGACGGATAGGCCGTGCAGTACCAGGTCTCCCACTCGTCCTGGGAGAGGGCGGCTGGGTTTCGTGCGGCCTTGCGGGCCAGGTCGTTCTCGGGCGTGGTCAGGGCCTTGACCTCCACCTGGTCAATCTGATCGGTCAGACCGGACATCTCCTGCAACGCCCTGGTGGGCAGGTAGAGGGAGGAGGCATCCGAATCACCGGAGTCGAAGATGCCCACAATAGTGACGGTCTGCTGTTTACCATCCAGACCCACCTTGACCTGGTCGCCGACCTGACGGCCACCCAGTCGCGCAGCCAGCTCTTTGCCCATCATGGCCTCGGTCCTGCCGCCGGACCCAGCCTCGTCCTTGGGCCAGCGTCCTTGAACCTTCCACCAGGGCCGAAGACCTTTCAAGCCTGCGGTGCTGCTCTCGCCGCTGTCGACCTTGACGGTCCGGCCGAACCAGGTGCCCACCAGAGGGGCGCCGACCTGGTCCACAGTGCCGCGCAGATCCAGACGTGGGGCAAAGTCGGTGATGTTGTAGGCCCAGAAGATGGTCTTGATCTTGGGCACCTGGGACTCCTTGAGGAAGGCTGTCGGCGTTGACTCGTCGCCTGATGGGCCGCTCTCCTGGTCGCCGTAGAGGTCGGAGACCACGGCATCAGCCTTGGCCTGGACCGTGATGTTGGATCCGTAGGTGGACAGTTCTGCGTTGAGCTTGTCGCCCACGTCAAAGACCACCCCCAGCATGGCCGTAGCCACGCAGGCCGACAGGCAGACCGTGACGGCGATGAGCATTCTTCGCCCGAACTGGCGGCTGAATGACCGCAGCATCATTCGCATGAAGAACATGCCAACCGCTCCTTCCCTTTTATCAGCTCTTGAAGTGCGAAGACAGTGCATCCAGGTCTGCGGTGCTGATCTGTATGGCGCCCCGGCCGGTCTTATAGGGTAGAGGGACGGGATTGCAGCCGCCCTTGAACCCGATGGTGGCCAGGTTGATGGCTACGTCGCACTTCTTGCAGATGATCTTGCCGTCTTTTTCGTAATAGCCCGCATCCCCGCAGTTCTCGCAGGCATCCAGCCCGACCCCGTAGGCCGCGCCATTCTTGCGGATGATGATGAAGCGCATCTCGGTGCCGTCCTTGGCCCGGTAGCTGAATCGATGCAGGTGACCATCCTCCACTTGGGAGAAACGAATGGTGGCCGTATCGGAGGTCAAAGAATACTTCTCCGGAGGCGAGAGCACAGGCACCTGGTGGGCCTTGGCTGTGCCCACCGTCAGGGCCAGGGTGACGCCGATCATGGCCACCAGGCTCCAGACCGCCGATGCCAAGGCCCGTCGGCGGAAGGCCCGGTGACTGCGGTCGTCAGCTGTGGAGGCTCCGGTCACCGGCATGCGCCAGCCTGCAACCAAGCAGGCGAAGACTGGAATGATGAAGACCAGAACCTGGGCAAGAACCAGGATCAGGTCGGCGTTGTATCCCAGGGCCATGACCCGGAAGGCCCACCCGTGCAGAAGAACCAGGCCGGTGGTCTGCATCAGGGCCACCAGGGCTACGCCGTGCCGAACCAGCAGCAGGACCACCATGAGCAGGGCGGCCAGACGGAAGGCTATCCGGGGGCAGGAGGTATGCATGGTCCTCAGAATGGCAGCCACTATCACAGCGGCAGCCAGACCAAGCAGGAAGCCCAAGGCCCTCAGAAGCATGGCCGAGGTCATCACCGGCTCCCCCGGCTCCACAAAAGCCGTAAGCTGCAGGATGACGTCGGGCAGGGCACGGAAGGTGGTCAGGGCTATGGCCAGGGCTGCCAGGGCGTTGGCCAGATCCATGGCCCAAGGGCGGCGATGCCAGTCTGAAACCAGCCGATCGGCGAACAGCACCACCGCAATAGCCGCCAGATCAGTCAGAACGCAGGCTACCAGGGTCGGGGAGTTGACCATGGTTCGCCGGTTGATGATCGCGGTGGCACGCAGGAGGGCAAAAACCAGCGCTCCCAGCACGCCAACCCCCAGGCCAATCAGCCGCCAGGAGGAGGAACGGGGCCGATCGCGGCCCTCGCCCACTCCTAGAAGCACGCTGAAAATCATGACCAGGAGAGCCGGGGCCAGTGTCCCCGGCAAGACCGTGACAAATTGCTCAAGCATGGTGCATAGCAGCTTACCACTGGTGGGGCGTGTAGTCCCAGTCCCAGCTGACCACGATAGGCTCGGTCCAGAAGTGCCCCTTCACGCCGGTCTCCGGGTCGACGTGCAGCATCCAGCCCTTCTTCTCAGGAGAGTCGATGGAATAGGTCAGCTTGTAGGATCCGGCCTTCTCCATCTTGATGTTGGCTCCGTAATGCGGGCCATCCGAGGCGTTCATCTGCATGAAGGTGCCGGACTGCTTGTCGTTGGGATCATCCTTGTTCTGGATGGTGTAGTTGACGGTCAGATCCGGAACGAACTCACCCTTGGCATAGCCCAGATTGTTATTGGGCAGGGCGTGGATATCAGCCTCCAAATGCAGGCTGGCATCTGCCGCCTTCAGACCCATGGAAGCGGGCTCCATGTCGATGGGCTGGAAGAAGACCGTGCCGATGTTCAGGGGGCCCTTCTGCTGATCGTCGGGCGGTATGGGGATCTCCTCGAACCCGGCCCCCTTGCCCGCCGAGGACTGGGAGGCGCCAGAAGCCTCAGGCGCGGGAGCCTCACGGGTGCCTGACCCGCTGGAGCCGCACCCCGCCAAGGCCAGGGTGCCCGAGAGCACCAGCGCGACCAGGGCGGTCAATTGTCTCTTCTTCATGATTGTCCTTCGCTCTTTGATGTTTGCATGGATGCCGTGACCTCAGAGGGCACAGCCCCTTCGGCGGCCTGCTCGGCTTCCGTCTGATGGACGGTTGCCGACGACGACCCGCCGGAGTCCTGATTCGACTGCGCCTGCTCCTGCTTGTGCAGGCGGCGGGTCGACACAATTGCCAGCACGACCACGACCAGGGCCGCCAGGATCTGGGCACCAATGGTCTGCGTGTATGGATACAGCCCGATCCAGTCGCTGGTGGGCACACCTGGCAGGTAGGTGGCCGGCACCAGATCGCCCTCGATCAGGGCATGGACGCCGCCTCCGGCGAAGATGACCACCATAACCGCCATGAGCAGGCTGGTGATGATGAAGAAGGGCCGGATGGGAATTTTGACCGAGGTGAAGCGGATGAGTACGAAAACGATGACCAGGACCACAGCGGCAGCCGCAAAACCGGTCCAAATCTCACGTGTGCCGCCAGGAGCCATGGCGAAGATGGCTTGGTAGAACATGACCGTCTCAGCCCCCTCCCTGAAGACCGCCAGGAAGGAGAGCAGGGCCAGGGAGATAACGCTGCCCTTCGAGATAGCAGCCACCGTCCGGCTTTGAATGTAGTGGTTCCAGGATTCCACAGAGGACTTGGACAGCATCCAGTTACTGGTGTAGAGCAGCATGAGCATGGCAACCAGGGCCACCACACCCTCCAGGATCTCCTGCTGGGGACCGTTCCCGTTAAAGAGCAGGGTGAAGAGCAGAGCCACCAGCCCGCTGGCCACCAGGCCTGCCGCAATGCCCCAGTAGATGTGCCGGATCTTGTCTTTATGGCCGGACTTGACCAGGTAGGCAATGATGGCCGCCACCACCAGGATGGCCTCCAGCCCCTCCCTCAGCAGGACCACAAAGGCCTGGCCGAAGGCGGAGGTCAGGAAGGAGGTCCACCCATTGACCTGGTCCGCGGCGCCTCCATCCAGAACGGCGGCGTCCTCGACCAGCATGCTCTTCAGGTCGTTTACCAGGGTCTTGGCTGGCTTGCCCGCCACCATGGCCATCCGGGTCTCCTTGAATTGGTATTCCACCTGGGAGACCCTGTTGCCGCTGATGGCGTTCATGACGTTCTTCTCGAAGCCCAGCTTTTCGTAATACTGGTAATAGGCCTTGTTGACCAGGTCAGATCCCGCCTGGCCCTGTCCCTTGGATGCCTGGGCGAGCGCCTGGTCCAGGATGGGCGTCATCTCGTGGGCCACCTGGGTCCAGGTCCGGTCGCCCTTGCCGTTGTTCCGATGCTTCTTGGCTGCGTCCAGCCGTCGACGATCCGCCTTGATCTGCTCCTGCTGAGCCTTGGCGTAGGCACGAGGATTGGCCAGCCCTTGGGTGGCATCCAGCTGGGTGGCCGCAACTGCCAGATCGGCCTTGAGCTTTTCGCTGCCCTGGGTCAGGGCCCGCCCGGCATCCGGAGCGTAGACCTGGCCCTGCAGGGCCTGGAACTGCCCGTCCAGGGCGTTGCGCCTGTCCTGGCCTAGGGTCGACTCCACGATCGAGACGAATCCGGAGCCCACGTAACCTACGTTGTAGGCCCCCATGAATTGGGAGGCCGCCCCGGCGCGATCCTCCAGGGCATAGTCCTTACACCCTCTATCCAGCTGATGGGATATGGAATCGGCCACCTGGGTCCAGCTGTCATAATCCGCAGCCCCGCTTGCCGCCATGGCCGACTGTGGAGTCTGCAGGATCAGGAATATCAGGGCCAACAGCAGGCATGAGAGCAGGGAGCCAGCGGTTCTGGCCACTCGTGTCCTGCCGACCTGTGCAACCATGGGCGATGATCTCCTTCGTCAGTCCCTCGTTATCGAACCTGCGAGAAACGAAGGCCGATTTGACAACTACCGAAAATCAATCTAGCCCAAGCACAAATGGAAAAACAGACTTGTTTATAGCGTTTTGAGGCCATATAATACGCCCGCGCTCGCGGACGGTCAGTCGGCCAGCAACGGCTCACCCTTATGCTTCCAGAGGCAGATGCCGCCGAATATCAGCAGCCAGACCAATCCCAATATGGCTGGATACCGGGTGTCGGGAGCCAGGAAGAGCGAAAAGTAGATCAGAACGAAAAAGACGATGGCAACGGCTCCAGTCACCCGGTAGGCCGGCATGATGAATCCATCGGGTATGAAGTCCTTGCTGGTCCGGTAGCGGCGGTGAGCAAACAGGGTCAGGATGTAGATGAAGATGATGACCGCACTGGAACAGGAGGTGAACAGGACGAAGGTGTCCTCGAAGCCGGGCAACAGATGCAACACCGGAGATAAGAGGATCAGCGCCCCGGATAGGACGATGGCCCGGGCGGGCACCTTGCCGCGCCGCGAAATCGTATGCAGGCTGCGCATCACTGGAGAGTGGCCGGCAGCTGCCAGCTGGAAGAGGTTGCGGCCAGCGGAGTAGAGCAGGGAGTTTAGCGAGGAGCTGGCTGCCGTGATGACCACGAAGAAGACCAGAGCGGCCGCCCAGTCCACCCCGGCGTAACGGAAAACCATGACGAAGGGCGAGGTGAAGCTGCCGTCGGCGTTGGGCCGGAAGGAGCGCCAGGGCACGATCAGCATGATGGCGACCAGAGCGCCCACGTAGAAGATCAACACCCTCAGGATGATCTGGTTGATGGCCTTGGGCAGGACCTTGCGGGGATTCTGGGTCTCGGAAACGGTGACTCCCACGAATTCGATCATCTCGTAGGCGAAGAAGACCATCTGGAAGCTCATGAAGAAGGCCATCCACCCGTTGGGCGCCAGACTCAGGCCTGTGGTGATGTTGTCCAGGCCCGCATGGCCGGCCGGGCTGATCCGGTCCTGTCCCGGCATGTGGACGGCCGGATAGTGGAAGCCTGTGACGACCATGACCACAGCCGTGGCGATCATGGCCAGGATCAGGGTGATCTTGATCATGGAGAACCAGAACTCGGTCTCCCCGAAGACCCGCACGGCGATCAGATTGACGCTCACCATGGCCGCCAGGAAGCAGAGCTCGATCAGACCCCGCCAGGCACTCAGATCAATGCCGAAGGTGTCGAAGAAAGTGACGAAGTAGGTGCCTACAGCGGTCAGCTCGGACATGCCGATCAGGATAAGCACGATCCAGTATGACCAGCCGGCGAAGGATCCCCACCCCTGGCCCAGGTAGCGGCTGATGAAAGCGATGAAAGTATGCTGGACAGGACTGCGGTACATGAGTTCACCTATGGCCCGCATGAGCAAGTACATGATCACGCCGACGCCGATGTAGACCAGGATGATGGAGGGTCCGGTCAGGGCTATGGACTTGCCCGACCCTAGGAAGAGGCCGGTGCCGATGGTGCCGCCGATGGCGATGAACTGCACGTGGCGGTTGCTCAGCCCGCGCTCCATGCCGTCGCCCGACGAGGCGCCGCCACCCTGATGCTCCTGCGCCGAAGGGCCATTACCCGTGCGGTTCATCCAACTGCACCTCCTTGTCTTCGCAACCTGTCTGTGGTCGTCGGCCAAAGCGGATGCCCCGTAGAGGCCGGTAGGACAGCAATACCACAGGGGTGTCGATAACCGCCGCAGAGGCCTGGCGGCTGTCATCCGGCGAATCGGGTATCTCATATTGCGGACACTGCTATTCCACAATACAAAGGCAATGTCCCTCAGCCCGGGAGGCTCCGATAGGGTTGGCCCTGTCAACCGGCCGTATTCAGCTGACGACTATCACCACCTAAGGAATGGCATCCCCATGGATCAACCCAAGGAGTCGCAAGGCAAGGACCTGCACAAGACCCTGAAGAACAGGCACATCCAGCTCATCTCGCTGGGCGGCGCCATCGGGACGGGACTCTTCTACGGGTCCGGGGAATCCATTTCATTGGCAGGACCGGCCATCATCATCGCCTATTTGATAGGCGGTCTGGCCATCTTCATGATCGTCAGGGCTCTGAGCGAAATGAGCGTGGAAGACCCTAAGTCCGGCGCTTTCAGCTACTATGCCACCCGCTACTGGTCCAAGCGTGCGGGCTTTGTGTCGGGGTGGAACTACTGGATGAACTACGTGTTGGTGTCCATGGTCGAACTCTCCGTAGTAGGCACCTTCGTCAACTTCTGGTTCCCGGCGATACCGGCTTGGGTCTCTGCAGCCTTCTTCCTGGTGGTCATCACGGCCGCCAACCTGATGGGGGTCAGCAAGTTCGGCGAGTTCGAGTTCTGGTTCGCCATCATCAAGATTGCAGCCATCGTCGCCATGATCATCGGCGGGCTGGCCGTCGTGATCATGGCCCTGCCCACAGCCAACGGCCTGCGGGCCTCCTTCGCCAACTGGTTCACCGTAAGCGGCGGATTCCTGCCCAACGGGCTCATGCGTCACGGGGCCAATGGCCAGTGGACCGGTCTGCTCATGTCGCTGGCGGTGGTCATGTTCAGCTTCGGCGGCACCGAGCTCATCGGCATTACCGCCGGGGAGGCCTCCGATCCCCGCCGGACCATTCCCAAGGCCACCAACGCCATCATCTGGAGGATCCTGGTCTTCTACATCCTGACACTTGGGGTGATCATGGCCGTAGTCCCCTGGAATGCCATCGGCAAGCCCAACGCGCAAGGCATGGTCGTCAGCCCCTTCGTTCAGATCTTCGACTCGGTTGGTGTCCACGCGGCCGCAGGCATCCTCAACTTCGTTTGCCTGACCGCAGTCATGAGCGTCTACAACTCGGCCCTCTACTCCAACTCCCGCATGCTCTTCTCCCTGGCCCGGCAAGGCAATGCCCCCAAGTACCTGGGAAGGCTTTCCAAGGGAGGGGTACCCTACGCAGGAGTGCTGACCTCGGCCTGCATCATCGCCCTGGCGGTGGTAGTGGTCTTCCTCTGGCCCCAGTTCGCCTTCAACTACTTGATGAGCATCGCCACGATCTCGGCCATCATCAACTGGTCCATGATCATGGTGACCGAGATGCTCTTCCGGCGTGCTGTTGCTCGTGGCAAAGGCCCCGGCGACCTGGCGGGCAAAACCGGCGAAAGCGCTTTGAATGCCCTGCACTTCAAGCTGCCCTTTGCCCGGGTGACCCCTTGGGCGGTCCTGGCCTTCCTGGCCATGATCGTCGTGCTCATGTGCTTCTCGCCCAGCTACCGGGTGGCCGTCGTCGCTGGACCAGTCTGGCTGATCGTCCTCCTGGCGGCCTACCAGCTGACCCAGCGGAAAGCTTGAATGACGGATTCATAGGAAGAGGCAGCTTTCACTCTAGCGTGGACAGTTGTCTCTGCTCAGCATTGAGCACTATTCCCTGATATCATGCAGATTCTCTTTCGACCACCCACAGGGTGGTATCGTTGCGCTCCACTGGAGCCGGTTTTGCAGACGAGCTACATGCCGCAACAATGCTATCGAGATATGCAGGGATGATGCTATCATAATCAATACTGGTCAATGCAGGCTGCAGATAAGCACTGATTGGCTCATTGTCCACTCCAATTACGCGCATATCTTGAGGAACCCGTATACCTTGTTTTTGTGCTTGAGCCATAATCGGAGCAGCATGCTCATCATTGAAAGCACAGACCCCGTCACATTCTGCCTCTCTAAGCCTCTTGACCATCAATTTTGCCGACTGGCCACTATCGTGAAGAGAAATACTCCCATCGGAGACCAGTTCAAGACCTACCGCCTCCAGGGCTCTACGAACACCATTTCTGCGATCGTTCATCATGGCGCTACTACTTGGAGTCGCAGTCCCTACATAGGCAATCTTGCCACACCCTTTATTCAATAAATAATTCGCTTGAACTGTACCGAGCTGGACCTGGAAATCGGCAAACAACTGAATGGGTTGGCCCTTTATTTCCTCTTTATTCTGCCTACCAAAAAATTCAACTACAGGTATACCCATCTGCTGAAGCATGGCTTTGTCGTCGACACTCAGATCAAAAAAAGGCACGACTACGCTCGGAGTTATCTCCCACAAGAGCTGACGGAGCGGAGTGGTTGAACCCGCAGTTCTCGAGAAGATGCAAACCAGGCCTCGATCATGAAGTTTCTCGCTCAAGGAGCTCCATGCTTCATCTGCGCGGGAGGAAGGCTCAGCGTTAACTGTCAGGCAGAGCACAATTGATCCTTTGCCCTTTCTCAAGGTCCTTGCTGCTGCAGATGGAATGAATTCAAGCTCCTTGGCTGCCTGAAGAACCTTCTTGCGGGTCTGCTCAGGAATGTTGGCATCGTGGTGATTAAGCACCAAACTGACCGTTGTCCTGGAAACGCCAGCTCGAATTGCCACATCCTGACTTTTCGCCTTCCGTCTGCTCATATGGATGCCCTTCTACACCTCTATTTGACAAAATCCTCAATCAGTTTATTATAACTTAGTAACACGTGTTACTAATACGTATTACTTGTGAGGATGCAAGATGAGCGAAGGAGATCAACTATGAAAAACGAGGAAACGGTCCATACCAGACGCCCAGTAAGCATCACACGAATTCTGGTACTCCTGTTCCCGGCTATAGTAGGGCTATACGGGGTGTACCAAGCAATCAATCAAGTTCTATTGCCCGCTCAGATCGTCAGCATCAACGCGACCAACAAGGTTCATGACATGGCCGTCGCTTCACTAGTCGAGTCAATCGTCGGCACTGTGATTCTTCCCATTGGCGCTGCCATTTCAGATAGAACACGTTCAAGGTTTGGGAAGCGAACGCCCTGGCTGATATTCTCCGGAATAGGCACAGCGCTCATGTGTGTCGGAATGGGCATGATGACCAGCATCGCCATGGTTATTGTTTTTGCGGGTTTGGTCTGGTTCTTCGCCAACTGGTTTCAGGGCGTCATCTACGCAGTAATTCCTGACCGAATCCCTGAGGAGCACCGTGGAGTGGCTTCTTCGGTCAGTGGCTTGGGGCTTCCGTTTGGCATCCTGATTTTCGTCAACGTTGCATCACGCACCGGCCAGCACTGGGGATACGTAATCATCGGAGCTTTTATTCTTTTGGCTTCCCTTCTGTTCTGCCTTTTGGCTCCGGAAGACCCATCATTGGATATGCCTACACCAGCAAAAAAACAACATTCCAATTGGAGTCTCAGTACCGTAGGACATTTCTTCTCCGCATTCCTCCACTGGGACTTCTCTATGGCTTTTCTGTCAAGGTTCGCTTTCTACTTTGCATCTTTTGCCATATCCAATTTCACATTCTTTATTCTGACTGACTACATTGGCTCTAAAAACCTCCCCGGGAATAATGCCACGGCAGGGGTTGCCACGGTTTCGACCATCTCCACCATCGCCCAGATAATCGCTATTGTGCTCTTCGGCAAGGTGGCAGATCTCCTCGACCGCAGAAAACTAATTGTCGCACTGTCCTCATTGGTCTTTATGGCTTCATTCATCGTCCCGCTGGTTATGCATAGCTGGACAGGAATGCTGATTTACGCGGCCATCAATGGGGCGGCAGGTGGCGTCTACTTCGCCGTAGATATTGCGGTCATGTCCCTGGTTCTGCCCAATAAGGCCAATGAGGGCAGAGATCTTGGCATCCTGGCCATCGCCACTTCGGTGCCGGCAGCAGTAGCCCCCCTGATCGGCTCCACGCTGATTAATGCCACCGGCTCCTATGTGTCCGTCTTCGTATTTGGCATCGTAACTTCGTTGCTCGGCGGAATTTTTGCCATGCTGATTCGTTCAGTCAGGTGACCGTAGTACTTAAAAAATTACTGTATGAAAGGAAGCAAGCATCATGCCCTATGCTCATAATGGTGACATATCCATTTATTACGAAAAGTATGGTCCTGTCGATGGGCCTGCCCTGATCATGATTGAAGGATACACAGCTCAATTAGTTGGCTGGGACAAAGGATTCGTGCAAAAACTGAACGATCTGGACATTCAGACCATTTTGCTCGACAATAGGGATGTCGGTCTATCCAGCCAGACAGGAACTCCCGACCAGACAGACAAGACCTATGACATTACCGACATGGCCAATGATGTCTTGGCGGTTGCGGATGCAGAAAAGCTCAAGACATTCAACATCATGGGTGAGTCGATGGGCGGGATGATCACTCAAGAAGTTCTGGTCGATTATCCCAATCGCATTAATTCTGCCGTTATCATGTTCACTGCCCCGTCCTGGGGAAAGGAATGGATGTCGAATGCCGACTCTGCCGAGTCGGGCAACAACGCCGGTCTTGATGTCGCATCGAACCGCGACCAGGCCATCGATCTTTTCGTATCACGAGAAAAAGCCTGCCATGTCAATTCTGCCTATCCCTTCAATGAAGAGAAAGCCCGTCAACTGGGAATGATGACATATGACCGTTGCTATCGGCCCGACGGATGGAGGAGACAGCAGGCTGCAACAAACTCCTTCAGCTTGGACCAAAACAAACTTGGCGAATTGACCCTGCCAGCAGCAATCATTCATGGACGCCGCGATCCCTTCTTTAGCCCCAAGGCAGGCATTCGGATTTCCCGGCTACTCAGGAATTCGGAACTGCATATTTACCCTGGCATGGCTCATGAGATACCGGAACCACTCTGGGATGAATTCGCACAAATTACTCTGCGGACCATTCAGCAAGGCGAATCTGGTCGAGGCTAATTTCTTAGCCCTGATTGAAGAATTTCGATGCCCTTGTAGTCACTTCCTTCTTGACCCAGGAATCTCTGACTAGAGGCTGGTAATCCGCAGATTATCGAGAACCAGATCCTGGTAGCCAGCCATGTTGGCCTCCGAGCCGCTGCTGCCTTCCAGATCTGGTCCTCTGTCAGTGGAGTAAATGCCGAACCAGGTATCGCCATTCGGATCGCCAGTCAGCTCGAACTCGCATCTGGCGGTGACCCCCAGAGCCTTGTGCAAGGGATACAGGTTCAGATCCTCACCGGTGTACTCGCCTCTACCTGTTGCCAGGGCGTATATGCCGTCTGATCCGCACTGGTAGTCGAACGAGACCCTGTAGCGTCGACCCGGCGCAAAGGGGACGTTCTGGGGAATGGTCTGGAAGAGGAGAGCGCGTCTCCCAGTCAGACCGTTGACTTTCAGAGACCAGTCACCCTGGAGGACATCGTCCATCCTCTTGACATCCCACCCAGCCTGCGTGAAGGGCTCATGCAGCTGGGCCAGGTGGATTCGGTTGTCTTCCACCCCTTCAGCTCCAGCCACCACAAAGGGCCAGATGCCCTGGACGTTATCTTCAAAATCACAGGTAAGCTCAACCAGATGACCGTCCTGGTCCAGGCTGATGCCATCGTATTCGTTCTCAACCAGGCGAATGTCGTCAAGGTAGGCGGCGCCATCCCCTTCATGGGCCAAGGCCAGACGGGTCTGCCCACCCTTGGGAGCCGTGAAGAAGAGATAGGCATTCTGAAAGTAGCTGCTGCCGTCAGTCGTTGGAGCATCGGTGTTGTGGGCGTAGGCCTTGACATAGTTTTTGGCAATGCTCGGGCCGCTCATATTGCGAGCCAGCACCCCACCCTGGTCCGCATCCACACTCAGCTCGACCTGGCCGCCACGGTTGTCAAGCCCTAAATAGAGGGCATACCTCTTGCCTGGCACCAGGTTGGTCAGGGGTTGCACAGCACAGACCGAACCCTCAAGCCTAAGCATGGGATTGGCGCACTGACCCTTGGTGATCGAGGCACGTCCGAGCCCCTTCACGAACCAGACCGACTGGAACAGCCTTTCGCCGCCGTTGAACCCTGCATCCACTAGATGCTCTCCCGACCAGTCCACCTGGACTCCCTGGCCCGCATGCCGGCAGACCAGGTAGGGTGTTCTGGGCTTAGCATCCAGGGTGAGGCTCCCCTGCACCACCGGAATCTCCCTTGGCTCCGATCTGCCCTGGTCGGTCAGCCGGTAGACGATGACGACAGAGGCATCGCGCCACGATTCCGGGAGCTCCCAGGTGGTCGAGCCGCCTGCAGTATTCCAGTGGTAGAGCTTCTGCTCATCTGGATCCAGCCGATCCCCCGTATTGGCATCCCAGACCCAGGGCAGCAGATACGCTCCTGCGCCGGTTCCGGTTTCAATCCCAGGCTTGTCGGCCTTGGGGTCATTGGCCTCCAGCTCGCCGACAAGCACCACTCGGTCATTCAGCCTCATCGTGCGCTCGCGGTAGGCGGGCGATGTCTGCTCATTGGAACCCCTGGAAATGACCAGCCTGTCACCTTGATCATTGACCAGCTCAATCTGTTCGTTCCCCTGATTCTTGGTCAAGTCACGCACTGAATCGACATTGATGGGGTCGTTGTACCAGGCCATGATTCTAAAGTGCTGGATGAACTTGGTCGAGAGGTCGCAGGTATAGAGGTTATCCATATAGGCATCGAAGTCGTTGCGTCCCTGCCATCCCTCGAAGTCCTTCATGCTGTAGCCGTCCAGGAGCGGGGCGTTGGCTGCGCCTCCGAAGGCTCGGTGATCACCTATCCAGCTGTCCTTCTGGTGGTTGCGCAGAAAGCGCATGACCTGGGAGTTCTCACCTTTGTCGTGAGGGGATCCATAGGTCAAATCCAGGGACCAATGCTGGAAGGCGGCATCATACTCATTGGCCGAAGCGTACTCCGTGCCAATCCCCCACCCGTTATCGGTCAAAATCTTCGAGAGCTGCCGGGTTTGCCAGGAATCCTCCTCCCCCGAGGTCCCATCGCCCCAGACATCCACATACACGAAGTCCATCCTGTCACCGACCTCACGGGCGAGGGCGGCAAAGCGTTCCCTCCTGGCGCCCGAGGCCAGGTCGTAGATACCATCGATACCCACGGTCTGATCCAGCCAGTTCCAGCCGTAGCAGAGGCCGCCCTTGTCATCCCTACGGATCATGTCTTCAGAAAAGGCATTGGCCTCGGGAAACATCTCATCCACATTGACATGGACACCAAACCGGGCCCCATAGGTCTTGCCCCTGTCCATCAAGGTATTCATGTCCTGGAGTCCGCCGATTCGTCGACCAATGTCGTCGTAGTCCGGATGGCCGGAGTCGTGGCCCTCGTTGCCATATCCCTTGAGAAGGACTGACTGACCCAGGCCATCGGTAGCCAGGGCCACCCGCTTGACGTTATCCAAGGTTGTCATGAAGGGATTCTGGGCCTGGGAGCCAAAGTTCATGGCTATGCGTCGTGCCACTTGGTCCGGGACATCATCAGAACCATACGGATTGTTCATGATGCGTCTGAAGGCGATGGCACCATCCTGCCAGTTGACCACCCCGTCATCATTCAGGTCTCCGGCCAGAGCTACTGCCATGGCGGGCTTGTCCGTCTCCCCGACCGTATAAGAGCGTCCGTGGGAATCCTGGACCACCCGGTTGTATATCCAAGGTGCGCTGGTCAAGCCGAGGACGGTGACTCCGTCCACCTGGTCGCGAACCGCCAGAACCCTGGTGTTCTGCGCGCCACCGGTTCCCGTTTTGCTGGCCGTGGTCCCATCGTGTTCGGAGTTGCTCCAGAGGCCGGCACTGAGGCCATCCGCAGAGAGGAAGCCATACATGTAGTCCTGCCCGATAGGATCCTCCTCCATCTGCCCAGCGACCGCCCGGTGCACATCGCCACTGATGGAGACGTCCGCAGACATGCGAGCGCCGGTAAACTCCGCATCCGCCTGAGTGTTGGTCACGGAAATCAGGCATTGTCCAGGGAAGGCCACCGTCTGGACTGGATGGTCGGGGCCAGCCTGGTTCCCAATCGAGATCACCTTAAAGCTCAGAGAGGCGTCCTCGACTGAAATGCGGACCGCCAAAACCGCATCAATCCCCTGCTCTGCGGCGATCGCATGGAGTCGATAGACCAGACTTGTCTCATTCTCCCGTTCCAGCTCCACCTTGTCAGGGCCCAGCTCAATCTCGATGCCGTTGATGGCCACCAGACGCAGATCCCGGACCTGCCCAAGCATGGTTCCTTCAGCCTGAGGCGTCTTCAACCGATAGTCAATCACCGAAGGAAAGTCAGGCCTGAGGCGCACTTCCATTATTTGAGTATGCAGGGTCTCCCAAGAGTCCGTGGCGCCCGGCCTCGCGATCGGTTGGTTTCCGCCCATGATTGTTCCGCCCATCGGTCATCCCCTGTCATTGGTGTTATTCATCTACGCCGCCTACCGGCAACCCAGCCCCCGCAGGAATTCCTCGGTCTGTTCGGGCCGCTTAAAGACTGCGGTGTTGCCCAAGATCCGGGCGCAGACACTGCCGATCTCACTCTTAAGGGCCTCATGGATCTTCTCCGGATCATGCGAACCCCGCAGAGCCTTGGTAATTTCGCCATACTCCAAGCTGAAGTCGGCCACTTGTTCGGAAAGCCCGGTACCTGCCACCAGGGCCTCTTCCAGGCAGGCAAGCTGGCCGACCAGCCTTCCGGGCAGGACGAAGAGCCCCTGGGCCTCGATCAGCCCGATGGGTTCCTGCTTGACCGGATAGAACTCCGGGTGCACGTGGAAGATGCCATCAGGAAACTGCGGACTGACACCGTTATTGCGCAGGATCAGGCTCATCTCGTAGCCTCGGTCGGTCTTGACCAGGCTGGGTGAAAGGGCTGATTGCCGCCCTTCTGGCCCCTGGCTGGCGATGTTTAGGTCCGGGTTGTCGTAATCCACCCAGGCCTGCCTGATGGTCTCGCTGACCTCGATAATCTCCTGCCGTGACGGCGAAACCACTCTGACCACGGTCCCCGGCCAGTCCAGAATCTCGATAGGAGTATCAGGGTGGCCGTCCAAGTGCAGGGTCCGCCAAGCTCCGGCCTGATGCACAGGCAGACGCTCTCCTCCGCCCTGATAGTGATCATGAGCCAGAACGGATCCGCCAATTCGGGGCAGGGCGGCGTTGCAGCCTAGGAAGTAGCCGGGGAAACGGTCCACAAAATCCAGCAGATTCCCAAAGGTGTCCCGATCCACGTGCATGGGGGTGTGATCAGCGTTGACACAGATGCCATGCTCGCGGAAGTACCCATAGGGCGAGAACTGCCAGAACCAGTCGTGGCCGCCCAGAGTCAGTGGGATGGTCCGCAGTGTACGCTTGTCACGCCCGGCGAAGCCCTCATTTTCATGGCAGATGGTGCACTTGGGGTACCCGCCTGCGGTGCTGTTGCCCGCCGCAGCCTTCTTCATGTCCTTGAATTCCGGCTTGGCCAGGTTGATGGTGACCACCACGCCCCCGGAGGAGAAACGAGGGTTCCTGTCCAGACGGGACTTCTTGATGTAGGTATTTTTGACGCAATAGTCATAGAACCAGTGCATGGCAGCCATACCACCCTGGGCCCCCTCCACCTGCGTGAAGCGCCGCTGCAGCTGGGATGGCCTAGAGGACAGGATTCCCATGACCGTATCTGCCATGGAGAGGGCCTCATCCTGAGCCATAAGACCGGCACCCTCCAAGGCCTGCATAAAGGACTCCAGGAGTTCATCGACGCCACCGGAGGCGGGATCAGCAGATCCATTCCCGGAATCGTAGGAGTCCAAGGAGAAAAGCGCCAGGATCTGATTGCGAGCCCAGTCGACATCGGACGGGTCCAGGTCCAGACAGGCACAGGCGTACCCGATCAGAGCATCGAGGCTCCGGTAAACCCGATTCAGCATCAGCTCCTCACCTCTTCGACCACCTGGGCGGTCATCTCCTGCATTTGGGCATCGTCAGCCTCCATCTCCTCCACCAAGCGCATCTGCGTATGGGTCCGCACCAGATTGTGCTCCGGGTAGGCGGTGGCGAAATAGGTGTCGCCCTGAAGGTAGTCGGTCAGGAAGCGCATGCCGCACTCCAAGGTCATAATCCTGCAGGAAGCCGGGAAGAGGCTCAGCTCCCGGTCCACAGCCTTGCCGGCCACGGCTCCCAGGAACCCTCGGGCATAGGCACGGTAAAGATCAGGGTTGAAATGGACCTTATCCAGATCACGCTCATCCTCCAGGGCTGTCGAAGCGCCGAAACGGATGGAGTCGCCGAAATCGAAGAGCATGGATCCGGGCATGATCGTGTCCAGGTCGATGATGGCCCTGGCCTTACCGGTGGCGGCATCCATCAGGATGTTGTTGAGCTTGGTGTCGTTATGGGTGACCCTGAGTGGAATGGATCCATCGGCCAGCCCGTCCATGATGACCGGGTACTGGTCGGCACGTTCCATATACCAGTCGATCTCGGTCCGGCAGGTGGATGCCCTGCCTTTGATATCTTCCTGAACAGCCCGTTTGAAGGTCTCGAACCGTTTGGGGGTGTCATGGAAGTGGGCGATGGTCTCGGTCAGCTGAGAGGCATCGAAGAGCGCCAGGGAGTTCTGGAAGCGTCCGAAAGCCTGGCCCGCCTCCCTAAAAACATCTGGGCTGGGAACCAAATCGTAGGAGATCGTGTTCTCAATGAAGGCATAGACCCGCCAGGCCCCACTTGCCAGCTCGCAGTAGGTATTGCCTTCTCTATTGCGGATGATATCCAGGGTCTCCTGACCCTGCGAGCGCAAAAATTCGGTCACCAACTCGATGTTGCGCATCAGGGAGGCCGTATCAGGGAAAACCGAGGTGTTCATTCGCTGCAGAATGTAACGACGCTTGTCCGTCTGTATCAGATAAGTCTGATTGATGTGCCCGTTGCCATAAGGCGCAATGCTCTCCACACGCCCTTTGAGGGGGTAGCGGGCGGCAACCGCGGCCAGCTCCTGATCCTGAACCGTCGTCATAATAGCCCCTTTCCTGCCGAACCTGCCCTTATGCCTGCTGCCAGACCATGGCGCTGGGTTCCAGGACAATGTCTCTGACCTGGCCGTCTGCCTGACGAACGCTGGTCTCCTGGGGCAAGTCGGTGTTGTTGACGACGCAGTAGATGCCCTCCTGCGGGAAGTAGGCCACCTCGCAATGAGGATTGGTGCAGCTCCAGTCCCCGTACCGATCCTGTCGCCCACTGGCGTAGAAGAGGATCCGTTCAAGAAGCCTGGCGTTGACGGCCGAATAGGACAGTCCGGAAAGATAGACCCCACGGCCCATGCCATACTGGTTGACCGCCAGCTGCACCTGACCCTGGTCGGCCCTGAGCAGGGTGACAGCCTCGTTGATGGGGTAGGTGTTCACCACGGGCTCTCCGAAGTCCACCTTGCCGTCCTCGGGCAGATCGGCGGTGATGAAGTGCCTCTCGGTGACCTTCGGGAAGTACTTGTCTACCGAAAGAGTGTGGAAGCGCTCCTGATCAACGCCGAATACGTCGGCCAATTGGAAGAAGCGCCCCTCTCTTTCCAGAGCAGTCGGCTGGCCTATGCCGACCAGGGCCCCTCCCCCGTCGACCCAGGCTCGCAGGGTCTCCAGCAGGGCAGGATTCCTCCAGACCCCGCCACCACTGAAGGCCGTATCAGCCGGACCACCGGCGATGATCACATCCAGGTCATGATCCACGCCGTGGGCCAGAATGTCGTCGAAGCTGATGAAGCGGACGTTCACCCTCATGCCCGACAGTGCCTCCAGAACCCCGTAGTAGGAGTAGGTCTGCTTGTTGGGCAGGGCATGCGCCACCGTGTAGGCCATCCAGGAACGCATGGTGCCCCAGGAATTCAGCACCGCCACATTGAGCTGTCCCTGGGCTGCCCTCCCCTTGGTCCTGTCATGCAGATCGCGGAACTCGTCTGCGATGCGCGCCACGGTCTGAACGAACTTGGGGAACTTGGCCGCCAGGGATGGGTAGCCGCCGTAGCCCATGCGCGATATGGGGCTGCGCAGAATGGCCCTACGGGCCTTGCGCCAATTGTCCAGCCCCTCGATGCTGGGATCGTTGCCCTCATGGAAGGTATCTGGGAAGAAGTATGGCAGAAAACGACCTTCGGTGTAGCGGACCCCGGGAATATCGGAGATCATGCGCAGGGTGGTACCGTCGCCCACGGACCCAACCACAGCATCCAGACCCAGCTTCTCGAAGCCCGGCTTGTAGGGCTCGGTGCCGATCCACTGGTCTCCCAGGAACATCATAGCTTCCTTGCCGGCCTGGTGGGTCATATCGACCATGGTCTTGACATTCTCCCGCACAAAATCCGAGAGGAAATCAATCCAATCGCGCTGTGCCCTGCCAGGAATGCAGAAGGAGGAGTTGTAGCTGCCCTTGTTGATGAAGTCCTCTGGACGCAGACGGTAACCGTACCGAGTCTCGAAGTCATCCAAGGCCTGGGGGGAGACCGTGCAGGCATATCCGAACCAGTCCACCAGCTTCTCCCGGTGGAGCTGGTCGAAGATCAGCGTGAACTGGTAGAAGAAGGTGGTGAACCGGACCACGTCGGTCGCCGGGTTCTCATCCAGCCACTGCCGATAGGCATCCATGACGAACTTTCGGGTGGCAGGATGGTAGATGTCCAGGGGAATCTCGTGTTCCTTGTCGCCCCAGTCGTTGGTCAGGTGGTTGTACATCTCGACCGGATCCCAGATGATGTAGGCCAGGAAGGATGCCGTGTACTCATGCATGGGAGTGGCCCCGGTCACGCGAACCAGGTCCTGATCCGGATCCAGGCTCCACTCCGACTGGTCCAGGACCCGTCCGGCGGTGCGGTCGATGACCTCCCAGTACCGATGGGGGTCGGCATCCCTGTTGGGCCTGAGCTGCTGGTCGAAATAGCGGTCCATCAAGGGAATCTGCACTTGATCTTCGTGGGCCAGTATGCGCTCAGACATCAGGTAGACCTGCGGGGTCTCGTCCATGTGCTTGCTGATCCACTCGTTGTGGGCGCGAGTAGGGAAGTAGGCGCTGTACACCTTCATCCCTAAGTTCAGCAGCTCCTGGTCCAAACGGGTGCCGTCCGAGTTGCGAATGGCATCCGCACCCCAGAGCTTGGCCAGCTCCTTGGTCTTTTCGGCAAAGTTCTCTTCGCCCGGCAGGGTAAAGCGCCCGGTCGTGGTCATTGAATCAAATCTCCTTGGAATATCTCGTAACGGAATGACTGAAAAACTGTGTGCAGCCTTGGACCCTTACTCCTTGACCGAACCGGCGGTCAGTCCAGCCTGCCAGAACCGCTGCAGGCAGAAGAAGAGGATGATCACCGGCAGAACACCCAGCAGCGACCCCATCATCAGCGCCCCTCGATCGGTAAAGACCGGCAGAGAGACCAGACCATAGAGGCCCAGGGTCACCGGGAAGAGGTTCTCGCTGGAGAGCATCATCAGCGGCAGGAGGAAGTTGTTCCAGGTGGCCACGAAGAGGAAGAGGAAGATCGTGACCATGGCGGGCGCAAGAATCCTCAACACGATCGTGAAGAAGATCCTGGCTTCACCGGCACCGTCGATCCTGGCCGCCTCCAGAAGCTCGGTAGGTACCGAACTTTGGGCATATACCCTTCCCAGGAAGAAACCGAAGGGCGAGACCGAGCAGGGGATGATCACTGCCAGCATGGTGTTGCTCAGATGCAGGGCATTGAAGATGGAGTACTGGGGGATGGTCATCAGTGCCGAGGGCATCAGCAGGGCAGACATGGCGATAGTCATGACGACACCCCTGCCCCGGAACTGGAACTTGGCTGTGCCATACCCGGCCATGACCGAAACCACCGTGCCGATCAGGGCGGATACCCCTGAGTAAATCAAGGAATTAAAGACCCAATGCCAGAACTGTGAGTGTGTCCAGCCCAGGAGGATCGAGTAGTTGGTGGCCACCGCCTGGGGAATCTTCTTCAGGTCGACAGCAAACCAGAGGCCGTTGCTGCTGACCAGCTGGGAGGGCGACTTGGTAGAGGCGATGATGGCCCAGTAGATGGGAAAGAGGAAGTAGATCAGGGCGAAAACCAGGACCACGATGGTGGTGATCTTGACCACCTTGGTGGGCCTCATGGAGCGGGGCAGTTCATCGGCCTTCTGCTTGAGGAGCTTCTCCTGCTTTTTTGCGAGGCGTGCGGGGTTGGCCGAGGTCATGATTCGTTCACCTTCCTCTCGATGTATGCGTAGAGGGCGGCAAGGACCCCGGCAATCAGTGCCATGACGATTGCGATGGCGGAAGCCGGACCGTCACCCTTAGGGGTGAGGATGCCTCGTGACGTGTTCATGGCCATCATCATAGGGGTGTAGGAGTTCGATATGCCCTTGTCGACGGTCTGCATGACCTGGGGCTCGTTGAAGAGCTGGATGCTGCCGATGATGGACAGGAGCATAGCTAGGAGGGCCGCCCCCCTGACGTTGGGGAGCTTGATCCTCATGGCGATCTGGAAGCCGTTGGCTCCGTCGATTCGTGCAGCCTCATAGAGATCACGAGGGATGGCCTGGAGAGCCGCCAGGAAGATCAGCATGTTGTAGCCCGTGAAGGTCCAGGTGGTGATGTTGGCCATGGAGGCAATCAGAGCGTTGGGCGCGAAGAAGTTGACATGGATTCCTATGGCTGCCAGGCCCTTGACGATGGGCGAGAACTGGTCGTTGTAAAGGAATACCCAGATGATGGCCGCGATCGCGCCCGGGATGGCATAGGGCAGGAAGTAGCCCAGCCGATAGGGGGTGACATGCTTGACGATGAAGGAATCCAGAAGCATGGCCAGGGACAGGGCGGCGATGATCATGACCGGGACCTGGATGACCGTGTAGATCAGGACCCTGCCGATGCCGGTCCAGAAGGCTGCGGAGGTGACTGTAAATCGGAAGTTCTCCAACCCGACGAACTTATTGATCATCTCGCCCCCGCCGTAGGCGCCGCCGCCCGAGGCCACCTGCTGGAAGAAGCTCATATAGACGGCATAGGCAATGGGGATGATGAAGACGATCGCAAAGAGGATGCAGAAAGGCATCATGAATGCCCAACCCGTCCGTTCGTTGCGTTTGACGATCTCGGATCTCCCCTTCTTCTGAGCCCCTGCCTCAGCTGCTGTTCGATGGCTCATGTGAATAACCCATCCTCTCGGAACCTATAAGGCGAGCGACCTTCCAGCAGGCGGGGAACACGGGCCACAGACCTGGGTTCCCCAACCTGGTGAGATTGTCAGGGAAGGTCTCCCTGCTGTATCCGCCGAAGAGCGGTTACCGATCAATCCTTGGCGATCGGAAGGCCATAATCCTTCAGTGTGGCAAGGGATGTCTTCTGTGCTGCATCGAAGGCATCGGAGACCTTAGCTTGACCCTTGCCGGCCTTGTCGGCAGCCTCGCCGACGGCGCTGCTCACCGCGGAGAATCCGGGCATGTAGTTGAAGGAGCCCATGTTGGCGTTGGCCTTGGCAAACTCCGCCATCACGTCCTGCCCGCCGAAGAACTCGGTCCAGGACTGGGGGGTCTTGGCTTTCTCGGTGGAGGCCGCGACAATCAGACCCTGAGAGGTCAGATCAGGCACCTGGGTGTTGAACCAATCCAGGAACTCCATGGCCTCTGCCTTGTGCTTGGTGCCCTTGATGGCTGCAACGCCCGAACCGCCGTTGGGTCCGGTCTTCTCGCCGTTCTTGAACCAGTCACCGATCTGGGTGACCCTCCACTGGCCCTTGCCGGCATCACCGATCCAGTCCATCATGATCGGGGCATTCCAGGCGGCGTCGATGGATCCGATAATGGAGCCGTCATGGAAGGCGCCAGCGAAGGAGGGGTCGGTGCTGGGGGTCAGGTTCATCGCCTTGGCATCGAGCAGCTGCTGGTAGAAGTCGGCTGTGGCCTTGGAGCCGGGCGTATCAACGTTGACGACCCACTTGCCGTCCTTGATTTTGTACCAGGGAGATGACGCACCGGAAAGGGCGGAGAAGGCCATGCCTGCACCATCGGGCTGGTAGGTCATGATGTACTTGCCCTGAGCCGCTGCCTTCTTGGCCGATTCGATGAATTCCTCGGCCGTGGTGGGAACCTTAATGCCCAGCTTGTCGAATTCCGTCTTGTTGTAGTAGTAGACCATGGGGCCGGTATCCTGGGGCAGACCGAAGACCTTGCCGTCCACGCTCATGAGCTTGCTGGGACCCTCTGCGAAGTCTTTGGAGTACTTGCCTGCCTCTGCAGTGACATCCTCGACGATGCCCTTGGTATAGACCTCGGGCAGCTCAGCGTAACCTACCTGGGCCAGATCGGGAGCATTACCGGCCTTGACGTCGGTCTCCAGCTTCTTGATCAGGTCGCCGGGGCTGCCGTTGAACTTGGTGGCCTTGACCTGGATGTTCGGGTGATCCTTGTTCCACCTGGCCACGGTGTCCTTGACCATGGTCATGCCCTGCTTGTCGGGAAGACGGTGCAGGTATGTCAGTTCGACCTTGCCACCCGACTTGGTGTCACCGCCCTTGCTGGCACCGGATCCGCCGGAGGAACCGCACCCGGCCAATGCCATGCTTAAGGCCGCCACTGCAGCCATGGCCGCCATTATGCGTTTGCTGCTGGTTCTCATCTTGATTCACCCCTTCATAAAAAACAACATTGTCTTAACCTCGAAGTGCACATTCAGTATAGCAGTACTTATTTGCGAGGACAGTTTATTAATTCAATTACAGGAAATGTAGATTTAGCAAAGCGGTGCTAAACCACGGGATTTTCATTTGATTATCTTCATTCACAATTGATATCAACCTGTTTGATCAAACGAACTCTAGGCTGGTGTAGCGCTTTGCGGTAGCAGCGCTTTCGACGACTTCGCCCTATGCCCTATAAGGCAAGCGCTCCTACCTTGTCTGAGAATCCCTCTATGCTTACCCGTAATTGCAAAGCCACTGAAGAGGTCGCCGAACCTATCAGTAACCGGGATCAGACAGTGCGGTGTCGCGCATTCCCGGCGAAAGGAGGTCCGGCCGAAACGGTTCGGATCCGCCCATCCGACCCGTTGGGCCCGGGTCGAACAGGTCCGGGACTGTCGCAACCCCATGTTGCGGAGCGCTATGTGCAGTGTCACAGACAGGCAACCCGCCTGGATTCCGCCTGAGCGGAACTGGCCGGAACCGTCGTCATAGGGCTCTCAGGTCAGTCCAAGGAAAAGAGCAGTTATGGCGACCAGGCAGGGCGGAAAGGACAGCCCCTCCGCTTCCACCGACCGGGTTCAACGCAACCTTAAAACCCGACACGTCACCATGATCGCCCTGGGCGGCTGCATCGGCACCGGCCTGTTCATGACCTCCGGCTCCACCATCGCCAAGGCCGGACCAGGAGGCGCGCTGGTGGCCTACGCGGCCATGGGCCTCATGGTCTATTTCCTGATGACCAGCCTGGGCGAGCTGGCCACCCACCTGCCCACCTCCGGCTCCTTTGCCGCATACAACGCCCGCTATGTGGATCCGGCCCTGGGATTCGCCATGGGCTGGAACTACTGGCTGAACTGGGCCATCACCGTGGCTGTGGACATCTCCACCGCCGCCCTGCTGATCCAGTACTGGCTGCCCAACACCCCAGGATGGGTCTGGAGCCTGCTGGTCCTAGTAGTCATCTTCCTGATCAACGCCCTGACCGTGTCGGCCTTCGGCGAGGCCGAGTTCTGGCTGGCTCTGATCAAGGTGGTAACGGTGATCGTCTTCCTGGTCATCGGTCTGGCCATGATCTGCGGCATCATGTTCCGCCCAGCCGTGGGCCTGGGCAATTTCACCTACAAGGACGCCCCCTTCGTGGGAGGATTCCCCGCCATCCTCAACGTCTTTCTGATTGCAGGCTTCTCCTTCCAGGGCACTGAGCTGATCGGGGTCACGGCCGGCGAGTCCGAAAACCCTGGCAAGGCGGTTCCCAAGGCCATCAACGACGTCTTCTGGCGGATCCTGCTCTTCTACGTGCTGTCCATCTTCGTCATCGCCGCCCTGATCCCCTACACCAGCCCCAATCTGCTGAGCTCCGCCGAGGGGGACATCGCCATGTCACCCTTCACCATGGTCTTCCAGCGGGCGGGCCTGGCCTCGGCAGCCAGCGTCATGAACGCCATCATCCTGACCTCGGTCCTCTCGTCCGCCAATTCGGGTGTCTACGCCTCCACCCGGATGCTCTACGCCCTTGCCAAGGACCATTACGCCCCCGCCTTCTTCGGGCACACCACCCGTCACGGCATACCCATGGCCTCGCTGATCGCCACTCTCGTGGTCTCCCTGGCCACCTTTGCCGCCAGCATCTTCGGCCAGCGGATGTACATGTGGCTGGTGGCCGCCTCGGGGCTGACCGGATTCATCGTCTGGGTCGGCATCGCCCTGAGCCATTACCGCTTCCGTCGCGCCTGGGTGGTCCAAGGCCACCGGGTTGAGGAGTTGCGCTACCATGCCAAGCTCTTCCCCCTGGGGCCCATCCTGGCCCTGATCCTGTGCGTCATCGTCATCGGCGGGCAGAACATCGAGGCCTTCGTCAACTGGAACTGGCAGGAGATCGGCATCACCTACATCAGCGTGCCCCTGGTGCTTGCCCTCTACCTGGGTTACAAGATCCGGTACCATACCCGGATCGTGCCCCTGAAGGAGATGGATTTGAGCGGGGATCCGGAATCGCTATGACAGATCTGTCAACTACCATGACACATTGTGACCACGGGAGCCGAAAGGCCATACCAATGGCATAGACTCCCTAAGCGTTCGAGGACCGGCTCAAGGACCCGGCCATATGAATCCATTCCGGCATCCAGCCGGCATATCAGGAATCGCAATTTCAGTACGACCCCGGACTCCCCGGTGCGTCGCCCAGCCAAAAGGAGGAGGATCATGACGCAGAACACCAGCAATGCAGCGTCGAACACCAATCAATCCGACCGGGCCGGGCAAGAGCATCATGGCTACGGCAGCGTCAAGCGCAACCTCAAGACCCGCCACATCTCCATGATCGCCCTGGGCGGCTGCATCGGCACCGGCCTGTTCATGACCTCCGGCTCCACCATCTCTACAGCCGGCCCCGGCGGCGGACTTCTGGCCTACATAGCCATGGGCGTCATGGTCTACTTCCTGATGACCAGCCTGGGCGAGCTGGCCACCCACCTTCCAGTGTCGGGATCCTTCGCCGCCTACAGCGCCCGCTATGTGGATCCGGCCCTGGGATTCGCCATGGGCTGGGACTACTGGCTGAACTGGACCATCTCGGGTGCCGTGGACATCTCCACCGCGGCCCTGCTGATCCAGTACTGGCTGCCCAACACCCCAGGATGGGTCTGGAGTCTGCTGGTCCTGGTCATCGTCTTCCTGATCAACGCCCTGACAGTCTCCGCATTCGGGGAAACCGAATTCTGGCTCTCACTGATCAAGGTGGCCACCATCATCGTCTTCCTGGTCATCGGCATGGCCATGATCTGCGGCATCATGTTCCAGCCGGCGGTCGGCCTGAAGAACTTCACCTACAAGGACGCCCCCTTCGTTGGAGGATTCCCGGCCATCATGAGCGTCTTCCTGATCGCCGGCTATTCCTTCCAGGGCACCGAGGTAGTGGGCGTGACTGCCGGTGAATCCGAAAACCCCGGCAAGGCGGTCCCCAAGGCCATCAACGACGTCTTCTGGCGGATCCTGCTCTTCTATGTGCTGTCCATCTTCGTCATCGCCGCCCTGATCCCCTACACCAGCCCCAACCTCCTGGGAGCCTCCGACGGGAACATCGCCATGTCGCCATTCACCCTGGTCTTCCAGCGGGCCGGCCTGGCCTCGGCAGCCAGCGTCATGAATGCTGTGGTGCTGACATCCATCCTCTCGGCCGTCAACACCGGGGCCTACGCCTCCAGCCGCATGCTCTACGGACTGGCCAAGGATCACTATGCTCCGGCCATCTTCGCCAAGACCACCAAGAGGGGCATCCCCCTGGCAGCTCTGATGGCCACGGTATGCATGTCTCTGGCCACCTTCGCCTCCAGCATCTTCGGCCAGTCCTTCTACATGTGGCTGGTGACCGCCACCGGACTGACCGGATTCATCGCCTGGATCGGCATCGCCCTGAGCCACTTCCGCTTCCGGAGAGCCTTCAAGCTCCAGGGGCACGACCTGAGCGAGCTCAAGTACCACTCCAAGCTTTACCCGTTCGGCCCGGTCCTGGCCATGGTGCTCTGCGTCATCGTCATCGCCGGACAGGACATCCCCTCCCTGCTCAACCTGAACTGGTCGCACATGGCCATGACCTACTTCAGCGTGGTACTGGTCCTGGTCCTCTACCTGGGCTTCAAGTTCGTCAACCACACCAAGATCGTGCGCCTCAAGGACATGGACGTGTCCGGCGCCGAATCCGCCCGCTGAAGCAGCAGGACACGGCGGACACCTTGTAAAAGTGCCCCGCAGATGATCTGTTCCATCTGCGGGGTACCATCGGGCCAAGCTCAAGCCTAGGTCAACGACGATGACATCGACCTTCTGACCGGAATGGCCACCATCAAGGCCAGCGAGACCATGAGCAAAGCCGCCAAACTTACTGCAGCGACATCCGCCCCGGTGGAGGACAAACCACCGCCCCCGACCGATGCATCACGGACAGGGTCGTGACGACCATGCCCGCTGGCGCCGGCAGAGATCAGACTGGTACCTTGTCCTATACTGCCGTCCTGCGTCCCGTTTCCGCCCGGTCTGCTGAGGGGAACCAGGGCCTTGACAGCCTCCTGAAGACCCTTCAGCGCCTCATTAACAGCAGCCTGGTCGGCATCGGGATCGTCATAGACAGCCTGTGCCCGCATTCGAGCCGCAGTGAAAGCCATCCAGGAACCGGACTCATATTTGCCTTGATCCAAACCATCGGCCTTCTTCAAGGCAGCAGAAAGACCGGATTTGTCGACCTTGGCTATGGAATCAACCACCTTGACCCGGACTTTCACATCAGGGTGGGCGAGTTCTTCATCCGCATCCATGTCCAGCACAGGCAGACCATCCGCTGCCCAATGTACTCGGCGCACGAAAGTATCCCGCCCGGAATAGTTGCGGTAGCCATCCGTCTTGTTGGCGTATGCGTGGAAGACGTAGATCTGATTGCCGTCCTCGTCCTCGCTCCACATGCCATGGCCCGTGCCCAGCTGCCATTTTCCGTTGAAAATGCCTGAATTCTGGATGGGATAGTTAAGGTTGCTCCAACTGGCTGGATTGGTCAGATCGGTATTGCCTGATCCGTCGGCCACGGCCATGCCCGTGGTGTAGGTCTTGCCGACCGAGGAACCGGAGTACATCAGATAGAGCTTGCCCTGGTGCAGGGTTACATTAGGCCCCTCGGCGATTGTGGCGTTCCAGGCGTAATCTGGGGCGACAATCCTCACCGGGTCGGCGGTGACGTGAGCAGGGTCGGCAGGATTCATCCTGGCCAAATAGGTGGCGCCCAACTGCTGCCAGACATAATAGGATTGTCCCTTCTGATCCTGGAAGTAGCTCATATCCAAGGACATGCCGACACTTCCATCAGCGGCAAGGGCCAAGGGACGCCCGTCGGAACGAGTCACGGCTTGCGGCCGCTCCCAGTTGGAAGCAACGGTCGGGTCGAGGTCATGACCTCCGGCATCCTGCTTGAGCTGCATATAGACGGCCTTGCCATTGGTCCACTGGTTTCCGTATCCCGCCATGAACAGGACTGTCAACCTGCCGTTGATCTCGTGAATCTCGGGCGCCCAGAAGCTGTGCATGATCGGCTGCCCCTCTGCATCAGGATCCCCCGCCTTAAGGATGATGTGTTCCTTGGCGTTGTACCCGTTGGCATCAATCAACCCGGAATCCTGGCCAAGGGTGTCAGCCAGATCGGCGATGGCATCGGCCATCCGCAGGGGCATATGGGGACTGCCATGCTGCCAGGTGCAGTCTCCTTCAATGTCGTTGGTGGCGATCATGAGGTACTTGGTATCCACCCGTTCATGACCGTCCACCTGCCGCTTCCACTGCCACTTATAGATGGAGGGGTCAGCGCGCTCCTCAGCGAAAGGAACTCTGTAGGAGGTCTGGCCAATGGTGCCGGTGACCTCATATTCCCCGACTTTGTTCAAGTCAAGATGCGAGGTATCCCAGTCTTTGATGGGCAGTGAACCTGTGGAACCATCGGAATAGGTCAGTCGAGCGGTTTTCGGCAGCTTCAATCCGTTTGCTGAACTCCCCTTGGTCACGGTGATGTCCTTGAAATCGTTCACGCCGGTGTTGGCCAGACGACCGAATCGGGTTTGCAGGGCCTTGACACGGTCCTGATCAATGACGATGGACGAACCGTGGCGATAGTCATCAATACCCTGAACCTTTGACGCCGGTTGGCTGCCGCCGACTGTGGCGAACCGCCCAACATGAACAGGCCCATGCGCGGAATCCTTGTCCTTGAGCTCAGCGAAACTGGTGTACTTGGGCACTCCGTTGTCGTCATACCACCCGATCATGGTGGTCTTGGACGCCGTATCGTAGACCCCGTAGGGGCTGTTGACCCCGTTGGTTTCGCCCAGGTCAATCAGGCCTGCGGAATTCGGGGACTCCTCATAGGCAAGCAGGTCAGCAGACCGGGCAAAAAGCAGATGACCGGGACTGTCCGGCACATCCGTCCCCCGGTTGGTGCGCACGGAGAGGATACCGTAAGACCCATCCCCCATCATGAAAATCGAGGGATCCTTGAGGCTGCGCGCGTAGTCCCTGGTGTTCTGGTTGACGGGCTGCGAGGCGTAACCCAGTGGGAAGAAGATGCCATAGTTGCCGTTGTAGGGCTGGTACCGCCCCGAAGCTTCGTCCTTGAGGGCCAGATGCATGCTGTGCGCGATATCGCCGTTGTTGGCAGTATCCGCCGAGGTCGCATTACGGTCGTAGGCAAGGAGGGTGCTGGCCTTCGACTTGGGAAGGACTTTCACCTCGAAGTCTTTGACAATAGGTTCAGCAACTCCCGCAGCTGTGATTGTGGCAGTGATCCGTCCAGAGACAGGTTTGTCGCCAGCTATGGAGACCAGTCCCCCGTCTTGGATGGAGATGCCGGAAGCGGCCTTCAGCTGCAGAGTCGTATGATCCGGAGCCACAGGAAGCTTGGTCCCCGAGGCGATCAGGGGCGGGATGACGTAACCGTCAGCCGCCTCCTGCAACCTCTCGGCCTTGGTCTTCGTACTCGGTTTTACGGTGATGCGGTAGCTCTTGCTGCCGGTCAATCCACGCACTGTGGTGGTAGCCGTCATGGTTACCGTTTGATCCTGAGCGCCGGAGGGCGGCTGGTTGACCATACCTGTATCAGTGATGACCGAAGGATCCGATGAGGACCAGGTTACCGTGCCTCCTGCTGTGGGAAGTGCCAGGTAGTCGCCGTCCACGCTCTGGTCATGGAAGCCCAGGGCATCGATGCGTCCGTCCACCAGTTCGCTCCTGTGGATGTTGGCGTCGACAGTGCTGATGCTCTTGACCTTTCCAGCGTCCAGAGCCCTGCCGTAGACGCGGAAGTTGGCCACCTGGCCCTTGAAATTCACATCCTTCCAAGGCGAGTGGCCGATGGTGTTGAGGCTCTGGTCGCCAATGTCGGCAGTCGTGACGGGAACCTTGCCAGAGGCGACCTCCTCGCCATCGACATAGAGCTTGGCCATACCGTCCGACCCGTCCAAGGTGGCCGTCACCGACATCCACTGGTCGGCCCGGACTGCACAAGAACCCGACTGGACCAGATGCTCGGTCCCCTTCGCCTTGATGCCTACCAGGGGCTGGCGTCCGAAGGCGCAATTGAGGGAGCTGAACAGGTATTCCTGGTTGGAGGCGTTGCCGATGTTCCACATGAAGTGGAAGCTCTTCAGCATGTCGGGATCCGCCTTGACCTCCATCTGGACGGTAGCGGAGGACTTGCCGGAAAGCAGATCCGCAGGCAGCCGAACCCAGCTGCCCCCTCCGCTCCAGTCCCCACCGGAAAGAACCAGCGATTGATCCTTCCACAGATCGTCTCCCGGATTCTGCACCTGGGCCTCACCAAAGGCGCTGCCAGAGGCGGTATTGGCGACCGTGTGCCCGTCCGATGGCTTGCTGGCAAAGGAGTACTCGGCCAGCAAATCCTCGGTGGGCAGGGTTTCAACAGCACTTGCTGCTGCAGGGATGAAAGCCAATCCGGCCAAGGCGGTCGGAATCGCCATCATCCAGGCGATCATTCTTCCACATCGTTTCACTTCTGCTCATCTCCGTCCATGGCTGTTGCCGGCCCCTGTCGACGGACGAAGAACCTACAGACGGCAATGAGAACCAGCCCCAGGCTTGCTGCCAGCAGGAGACTTGGAACCTTTGACAGGTCCACACCTGTGGCGGAGAGGGAGGGGCGAGCCTGTGCCTGCGGGTTCGCAGTACCGGATGGATTGCCGGATGATGAATGCCCCGGCTTCTGAGTGTTGTCTTTGTCGGGTGCAGGCTGGGCGCTGCGAATCTGGGTCAGTTTGACCTTGTAGGTCCTTGTGGTGGCCTTATCGGCTGCTGTGACCGTGATCGTCAGCATCCTTTCAGCTGATCCAGAAGAGTCCAAGGTCAAGGCGACAGTAGCCTGATCATCCGTGGCGAGAGCGGCGATGTCAGTCTCAGTCAGTCCATGCAGGTCGGCGAGCGCCAGCGTGGCAGTACCCGCCAAGGCCTGCGCCAGGTCCACTGGTTGGCCGGCCACGGTCAGAGACTTGAGGCTGGCGTCATTGGAGAGGACCTTGACCGTGACCTCCACGGGCATCCGAGAAGCATCTGCAGCGATTCCGCTCACTCGGAAGGTTCCGGGGTGGTTGTAGGAGGACGGATCCACGGCATCCCAAGCCACCTTCACCTGCTCCTTGCTTCCGTCAGCCTTGGTCAGCTCCACCTGGGCAGGAAGATTCGGCGTGGGATCCTGACCGACCTTCGTCTCTACAGACATGGCCGGAACCGAGGCGACCGCCACATGGGGCGCATAGGCCTCCAGGACCTTCTGATACTGAGCCCTGGTCACTGGCAGGACAGTGCCGTGCCGTGGTTTGCCGCCGTCCGTATTGGTCGGGAAGTTGGCCTCGGGCATCTTGTCGCCGATCACCTTCCACTGGTCGGCCTTGGATATATTGTTCGTGGCCATCGGCACATAGTGGTTGGGGCCACCGTGGTAATTGGGCTGATCGGCAAAGAGGTAGTACTGATATCCGTTGACATCCCCATCGTTCGCCCGGAAAAGCGATGGGCCTTCGCCGGCGCTGAAAGTACCGCCGTAGCCGTTGGCCTGCCCGCCGCCGATGCGCTCCCCGACCAGGGACCAGTCGTTGGCATCACCGGATGCGGCAGTCGGATAGGATCCGGCAACCTTGGCCAGAAGGTCCTTGGACTTCTCCTGACGCAGGGTCATGGTCTTCTCGTCCTTGTAGACGCGATAGTAGGTGCCATCCTTCTTCTGCACGGTGGCATCGATGGATCCCGAGCCGGGCTGACCCCTGCGGTCTACATCGATCCAGACCTGGGGCTTGGAGAAGTTGATGAAATCGTCAGTGGTGACATACATCATCCGGTTGTAGGTCAGCGCGGTCCTTTCAGCCGGATCGGTGCCCGGATACAGGTTGGAGGCCCAATAGACCACGTACTTGCCGATCTCGGCATCGTAATAGGCCTCAGGCGCCCAGGTGTTCCCGGCATAGTCGGTGCTCACCTTGACATGCCGCTCCTGGGACCAGTGGGTCAGATCATCCGACTCCCAGATCTCGATGTATTTGGATCCGTTGGCCTGGGCACCCATGAAACCGCTCAGGCTTCCGGGCGCATTGGGACGTCCGGATATCTTCAGATCGGTGGCCAGCATGTAGAACTTGTCACCTTCCTTGGACCTCATGATGAAGGGATCGCGAAGTCCCTGCTCGCCCTTGCTTGAGGTGAAGAGTGGCGAACCGTTGTTCAGCGTGTTCCAGTCCAAGGCATTGTTGCCCTTGGATGCAGCCAGACTGATCTTCTCGCCGCCGACGCCCTCGCCGGTGAAGAATGCCCAGACATAGGCCTGATCCTTGGAGTTGTCGGCAGGCATGGGCTGCACCTTAAGGGTGAACTCCTTGACCAGCCTGCTGTCGCCATGCCTGACCTCCAAGCTCAGGACCACGGTTGCAGCCGGCTTGCCAGCGGCGGGACGGTTGACCTTTACCGTCTTGGAAGAGCCGTTGACGCCATCGACAATGACCGCGCCGGCCGTTCCCGGATCCTTGACGGACCAGGTGAAGGTGGAGCCGTGCTCACCGAGCGTAGGTATGGAGACATTGGTTCGCACATCGTCGGCATTCTCAATGCCCACGGCATCCAGATCAGCCTGCGCCTGCTCCTGATCACTCGGAAGATGGGGAACTAAAACCTGATAGGCCTTGGTGCGAGTGACCCCGTTCAGGCTGAAAGTGGCCGTCAGAGTCACCTGCGCGTCCGGCTGCCCGGAAGCAGGCCTGTTCACGGTGACTGACCCGTCACCAGCTACTGCCAGGGCCGGTGAATCGGATGCCCAGTCCAGATGCACGCCCGAGAGATCCGTGGGAAGGGTGAAGTTCTCACTCGCCTGAGCAGGGACCGCTACCGTCGGCATGATCTTCTCCAAGGCCTGGCTGGTATAGAGCCCCTTGACCGCAGCGGAATCCATGGCCTGATCGTAGATGGCGTAATCATCGACCTCGATCTTGCTCTTGGGATCGGGATAGGAGTATTTGCCCAGGTAGGCGACCAGATCCCCGTAATTGCCGAGACCGCCTTGAGGTATGGAGTAGGTGGAAGAACCCAGCGGAGCGCCATTGAGATAGGAGCTCATCGTTCCTGTGGAGCCGCTGATGACTGTGGTGTACAGGGCCATGTCACCAGTGGATTTAGAGCCGGATGAGGGAGCCCCGGTGGATCCCGGACCCACTTCGGTGCCCCATGGGGACTGGTTGGGCTGATTGGCGGTCGCCGTGGTCATTACCGCCTTGACCCGCCCCGCAGGGTTGGACGAGTTGAGCAGGAAATACCCTTTGGTGGTATCTGCGTTCCCTATGTAGGCCGCTGAAGTGTTCATAGATCCGGAATTATTCTTCAGCCAGATCGAAACAGTAAGGTCCTGCTTATCCTTCAAGGCACCGGTGGGAATGACTACGTCCTGGGTGCCGGTCAGCACGAGGCGACCATCCTTGACGGAAGCATCGCCTTCCAGAGTGGCGTCACTGTGACCGTCAGAGCCCTCGTTGGCTATGGTCCGGCCGCTGGGGGCAACGTCGAAGGAATAATGGATCAGCGGTTTCTCTGCCTCCTCACCCGATGCGACAAGGGGCAGCAACAACCCCGATGCCAGTGTTACACACCCTAGGAGCAGCCCCAGGGCCCTCTTTCCATGTCCGTTCATTAACGGGCCTCTTCCTGTGTAATGCCATCACATCATTGCGGTGGCTCTTGAATGCTCCCAAGAACAGCTGATTCCAGGAGCCTTTTGTCTTGGACTGCCAATGCCGGCCATTCCTCGAAAACCCATAGGAACAGCCGGTCAGAACAGTCATCGCCTGGATGCCGACCTATACCCGGCCGATCGCAACCAGCAGATTGCCAGGACTGCGCATGCGAGCGCAGCCAAGGCAATGACGCCAACGGATGCACCTGTTTGAGAAAGCCCCGGATCCTGTGAAACCGACCCAGCACCTCCTGCCTTGACTTGTTCAATGGGAGATGTCTGGGAGGGGTGGGTATCCGACGTGCCAGGCACGCCAATGTCTGCAGCCTTGGCGACAAGCCCGGTCACCTTGGTCGAGGATGGCTTGACCAGCTTGTCGGTGTACCCCTGATAATCGACTCTGATATCTCCGGAAACCTCATCCGGCACAGTCAGCGCCGCCTTCCCATCGGCCCCCAGTTTCACATCGGCCGTCCAGGACTGACTCAGCCTTGATGCCGGGCTTTGCGTGATGCTCACGGTGCCAGCCACATCACCCTGGTCTTCGGCCTTGACGGTCACGCTCAGCTTGCGGCTGTCCGGGGCATAATCAGCCTGGATCGTAGAGGCGACCGGTTCCAGATGTGAGGGATTGACTGTAGTGTACCTATGCATGGCTTCCAGAACATTCCGAGGCACGGCCACGAAAGCCCCATGCCTCTTTGGGGTGGGCATGCCACCATCCGTGACATACCCGGTGACGCCCTTGCCGGGCTTCTTCTGAGTAAACCATCCCGGCGTCTGCGAAAGCCTGTGGGACCAGTCTGTTTTGCTCAGATCCGTCTTGCTGGTCATGAAGGGTTGATAACCCCCCGAATCAGCCATGATGACCATGGCGTCACCGGCTTCGTTCTGGTTGACGTCATCCTTGTTCAGAGCTATGGATTCCGGCCCCTCAAAGGGAAGCAGCCGCTGGTCGAGCAACCGCCAGGTGCTGGTCTCATCAGCATCGGGATCCGAACTGGACGTGGTGCAGGTCAGGCACTTCGACCGTTCCAGGAAGGTGGACTTGCCATCCACCACGTAGGATCCTGCGGCACCGTTCTCCTCGTTTTTGGTCATTCGGTAGTAGTAGCTGCCGATTTTGAAAACCGTGGAGTCAATGCGCGAGTATCCGGTGTCCTGCCAGTCCTTGGCGGGGGTGAAGGTCTTGAAGTCCCTGGTGATGGCATAGCGCACGATATTGTACGGGGAACCCTTCTTCCCGGTGACGGCCGTCGAGCGTGAGCCGTCGGTATAGGCCCTTGAGGAGAAGAAGACCACATAGGCGTTCAGCGCGTCATCCCAGAATGCCTCAGGAGCCCAGGTCATCCCCTGGTTGGGGGAGTTGACGACGATGCCTGCATCCGAACTGTCCTCGGCGTTGGTCCGCGTCCAATTGACCATGTCCTTGGATTTCCAGGCTTCGATCTTCAGCGAACCATATTGCTGGTTCTGACCCCAGCCCTGGCGCGAGACCTTCAGATCGGTGGCGATCATATAGTATTCGTCGCCATCATGCGAGCGCAGCACGTATGGATCGCGCAGGCCGGTGGTGTCCGTCTTGGAAGTGATGACAGGGTCACCATTGTTGATGGGGCTGAAGGAGAAGAAGTCGTTGCGCTCGGTGGAGGTCGCCGATTCATACAGAGCCTCGCCGATCTTTCCTCCGGTCTTGTCCGCGTCAGAGAGAAAAGTGACCGCGGCGTACCCGACATTCGGCGCAGACCGTGGCTTCTCCTTGACCACGACATCAACGCTGCGCGATACCGTGCGCCCATTGCCCGCCTTGGCGGTGGCCGTCAGACTGACCTTCTTGGAATCGCCCTGCCCATAAGAGGGTCGGGTGACGATTCCGGCGCCCCGATAGGGGTCAGCTGCACCATTGGCTGGTGCCTGGTAATTACTGTCCGTCGGACTGATACGACCAGGATCGGAAGAGGCCCAGGTGACGTCAACATCATGTCTAGGTCCCTTGGCCAGCAAAGGCAGGTTCCCTGTCGCCTGGGACGGAATCCCGGCGAGCAGAGCATCCACATCATCTTGGGCGGCCGTTTCCGGATCCAGGGGTTTGACGGTTACGTCGACTGAACTGACCAGTCTGCCAGCCCGGCTGGTGGCGGTAATGGTGCTGGTTCCAGCCTTCACAGCCTTGACCTTGCCCTTGGCATCGACCGTGGCTACAGAGGGATTGGACGAGGCCCAGCTCACCTCCTGGCTGATGGCATTCTCAGGCGTGATTGTTGCGGTCAGCTGCCGCTCATCGTTCTCCGTCAAGGCCAGGGATCCGTTCACCAGGCCGGTTCCGGTCACAGTTATCCCAGTCGGCATGACCAGATCGGCCCCCTTGTAGATCTTCAGGTCATCAATAGCGCCATTCCAATAGGCATCGCCCTGATAGAAGGATTTGCCGATGTAGGTGGTGGAGCCCCCCAGATCGGAGAGCTTGATACCGGTCTTGGCCTTGATTCCCACCAACTTATTGTCCCTGAGCAGGGCCATGGAATCATCCTTGATGATGATTCGGAAGTCATGCCAGATTCCGTCATTGTTGTCGAGCTGCTCCTTGAAGGAGGGCTCATTGTGCCAGCCATTGTCCGCAACAGCCAATTTGGCGCTGGTCTTGCTCAGATAGAAGAAAAGGTAATGCGAAGCATCCTTGCCGATAGCCAGCGAGAAGTAATTGCCATCGTCGGCATGCCTCGACTTGGCAGCGAAGTCGATGGTCGCCTCGTTGCCTATTGATCCGAAGATCTCCGAAGGCAGCTGAGCATATTGAACGTTTTTTGAAGCATCCGACTGACCATTCTGCAGATTCAGGGCCTCGTTCCCGTTTCGGTCTCCGAAGGCCCCAATGGATGCCCCGCCGTGAAGGGTCATGGCATAGCCATTGACTGAATCCGATAAGTTTCCCTGGCTAAAGTCATAGGAGGCAACCGGGGTCAGTGATCTGGTTTCCTGCCCTTGTGCCTCAGGACGCTCAAGGGCGTATGCCGTACCTCCCGCGAAGGACAGCAACATCGGCAGGGTCACCATGACCGACACCAATGTTTTCATTTTTTTCATGCACTCCACCACCTTTGGCTCATCGGGATACCGCAATCCCGTCTGCAGTGTCATGTCGACTGCTGGCTTGGCTTCGATGACTGCCGTTTAGTCGACGCGACAAGTATTCATAGATAGGTCATGACTCATAATTGATCATCACGTCAACACCTATGCAAAAATCCATTCTGGCATCTGCGATTAGCCACTGTCCCTGAAAAGAATAACGATTCAATAACAATAGATTCTCAGTATTAGCGAGTACGAACGGCAGACATTCCCCCTACTGTATGGATCGAGGAACCATGCAACAGGGGCTCGACACTGAACCCCGATGCCTCAAATAAAAAAGCCGCAGACCAGATTCGTATCGAATGCTGGTCTGCGGCGATGCCAGGAAAATGGCAGCTGATGCTCAGAACCTAGAGGTCACTGCACCTGGGAACGGGCGATCTTGCCGGTGAAGGACTGGGCCTCATCGGCATCCTTGACGTCCTTGTTCCAGGAGAACATGGCGCGCAGCTTGGGGCCGACCTCCTCGATCTTCTCGTGGGAGAACTTCTCCTGGAGCTCCTTGAACTTGGGGGCGCCGGCATCCTGGTCGTCAATGAACTCCTTGGCGAAGGAGCCGTCCTGAATGCGCTGCAGCTGGTGACGCATCCTGTCCTTGGTGGACTCATCCACCACGGTGGAGGTGAAATCGCCGTACTGGGCGGTGTCGGAGCAGGACCAGCGGGCCTTGTTCAGGCCACCCTCGTTCATCAGGTCGACCAGCATCTTGAGCTCGTGGCAGACCTCGAAGTAGGCGATCTCGGGCTGGTAGCCAGCCTCGGTCAGCACCTCGAAGCCAGCCTCGACCAGGTGGTTGACACCACCCATGAGCACATCCTGCTCACCGAAGAGGTCGGTCTCGGTCTCTTCCTTGAAGGTGGTCTTGATGGCGCCGGCGCGCAGGGCGCCCAGAGCCTTGGCGTAGGCCAGGGTGATGTCCCAGGCGTCGCCGCGCGGATCCTGTTCCACGGCCACGACCACCGGCACGCCACGACCAGCGACATACTCACGGCGGACGATATGGCCCGGACCCTTGGGGGCCACCATGAAGACCGGATGGTCGGCGCTGGGCTTGATGTAGCCGTAATGGATGTTGAACCCGTGGGCGAAGCCGACCGCCGCACCCTCCTTGATGTTGGGCTCGATGTCGTCCCGCCAGATGTTGCGCTGGTACTGGTCGGGGGCCAGGATCATGACGATGTCGGCCTCTTTGGTGGCCTCGGGCACGGTCTTGACCTCCAGGCCCTGCTCCTTGGCGAAGGGCACCGACTTGGAGTTGGCACGCAGGCCGACCACAACGTCCACACCGGAATCACGCAGGTTCAGCGCATGAGCATGTCCCTGGGAACCGTAGCCGATGATGGCCACCTTCTTGCCATCCAGAACCGAAAGGTCCCCATCCTTCTCATACCAGATCTGTGCTGCCATTATCTACACTCCTTTATGTGCGGTCCAACCGGACCGGCTCTCCCAGGCCGGGGAACGCAAAATACTGTGAATTCCTGTCGTTGTTCCAGGCGGACGATGCTCTTTCGACCGGGGCGACGGATTTTGTCCTTGACCCCGATCCGTACCCAATGGATACGGTATGCCTCCAACCATACTCGTGATATGGCCAGATGGACTGTCCGCAATTCGTTGTTTGGACACCGGCGCGATTCAAAGAACCGGCCAGCGGGATGCATCCCAAGGCTTACTTGGTGAAGTCCACATCCTTGGTTTCGTGGCAGGTCAGCACTGCCACCAGGCAGCAGACCGCCATGACGGCCAGGTAGAACCCGACCGAGCGCACTCCCCAGTGGGAGGAGAGCCAGGTGGCGATGGTAGGCACGAAGGCCGCGCCCACGATGGCTGCCAAGTTGTAGCCGATGCCGGAACCCGAGTAGCGCACGTTGGCGTCGAAGAGCTCCGGCAGGAAGGCACCGATGGGGCCAAAGGCGATGCCCATCAGGGCGAACCCGACGCAGAGGAAGACCATGACCTGGAAGGTGTTGTGGTGGGCCATGAGCAAGTAGGGGAAGACCAGGCTGAAGACCACCAGCATGACGGAGCTGCCGATCAGCACCCGGCGACGGCCGATGCGGTCCGCATAGACGCAGGCCAGCACGATGAAGAGGGCGAAGACCAGGATGGAAACCATGAGCATGAGCAGGTACTCCTGGTTGGTGAAGCCCAGTCCGCCGCCGCCCTGGGACTTGGGCTTGGTGCCGTAAGCCAGGGACCAGGTGGCCAGGGTGTAGAAGAGGGTGTAGGTGACCGCGACCAGGAAGGTGGCCTGGAGCACCTGGCGCCAGCTCTTGCGGAAGACCTCCAGCAGAGGAGTCTTGACGACTTTCTGCTGGTCCACAGCCATCTGGAAAATGGGTGTCTCCTGCATGGAAACGCGCACAGCCAGCCCTACGACCACCAGAATGGCGGAGAGCAGGAAGGGCACACGCCAGCCCCAACTCAGCATCTGCTCGGGGGTGCAGAACATCTCCAGCAGGAAGTAGGTCCCGTTGGCCAGGAAGAAGCCGATGGGAGCGCCCAACTCAGGGAAGGAGCCGTAGAGAGCCCTCTTGCCTTCCGGGGCGTTCTCAGTGGCCACCAGGGCTGCACCGGACCACTCGCCGCCCAGGCCTATACCTTGCACGAACCGGCACAGGCAGAGGACCACTACGGCCCAGAGCCCCCAGGTGGCGTAGGTGGGCAGGACGCCGATCAGGACTGTGGAGCAGCCCATGGTCAGCAGGGAGACCACCAACGTGGTCTTGCGCCCCTGACGATCCCCGAAGTGTCCGAAGACCAAGGACCCCAAGGGCCGCGCGATGAAAGCGATGGCGAAGGTCAGCAGGGATGCCAGCAGGGCCACGGTCGGATCGGTCTTAGGGAAGAAAAGCTTGGGGAAATAGTTGGCCGAAGCCGTCCCGTAAGCGTAGAAATCGTAGAACTCGATGGCCGTGCCGACCATGGAGGCCCCGATGACTGTGCGGACCGAGCTGCGGGTCACACGGGTGCTACCGGACGCGGACGCTGCCGGGGTCGGGGAAGCAACACTGACGTCGTTTGCCGTCACTTCATCTCATCTCCTTATAGAAAAACCCCGCTGTCGGCAGGGTCTGATGCGATGAAGCCTATGCGTCCAGCCCCGCCTTCCGACGGGGTCGAACAATGAAGATTGTCGAGTCAGTCCGCCGGTGAGGACGGGCTAATAATTCGTGCGGACACGGTGCCGAATCGGCGGGTGTCTGTCAAGCTGGTCATCACGGCGAACCTCCCTTCATCATTCACGAATTGGATGTGTGCTCTGCACATCTGCATTGGTGCCGACCATAGGCCTGGCATCGGCTTGCTCAACGAGACAGGTCCACTATGTGGACGGATGGATGTTGGAGCCCATGAAGAACCGACCTGGAAATTCGTGGGAGATCACAGCCCGTCGGTCGGCATACATCAGGGCGCAGGAGAAAGGGAACCGGGCCGCCAACGCATCCGGCGGCACCAGGAAGAGGGCGGTGGCCAGCCCGTCAGCCAGGCCCGTGGGATACTCGTTGTTCTTTTCGCCGATCACTACCCAGGAAGCCAGCACGCGGTCGACCGGACGACCATCGATGGCATCCACAATATGGTGAAGCGCTGTCAATCCCGCCGCTGCAGCATCCTCGGACCGGTCGGTCCAATGGCGACGGCTGGGTGCCGAGGCACACAAGGAGCCGCAGGACAGCTCGATCCGACCCACGCCTGCAGACAGATCAGCGGGGTCCTCCATGGCGATGGAGACCGGGCGAGAGGTCCGCATACGCATGTCGCCACCGGCATCAATCACATACTCATCAACCCGAGGTTCGAGCAGGTCGGCAATCAGATCTACCAGATAGCCCTTGCCGACTGCCCCGAAATCAAGGCTGACCGGACCAGCGGTCATAAGAACAGCACCCTGGCGCCTGAGGTCATCACCCCAGGTCGGTCGCCCATGAACCTGCCCCAAATGTCCGGCGGCATCAGCCTGCAGCCGGAAGGTGGGCTGTCGGCCGTAGCCCAGACGGGTCAGATCCTCGCCCACCATGGGGTCCAAGGCCCCGTCGGTGGCGGAATACAGCCTGTCATATAGGTCAAAGAGCCCCTGACAGTAGTCAGGGAAGACGAACCTGCCCCCATGAGAGGCCTGGGCCATTTGCGCAGGCATGGCATCGTACCTGAACCGTGACAGGGCACGTTCGTAATCCTCGATCAGATCGGCGATGGCACCGTGCAACCGCGCTCCCAGAGGCCTGTCCGTAGAGATGATGATTCCCGCGCCCACCGCCCCGGGAAAAGCGGTCAGGCAGGGCAGAGCCATGGGGGACCTCCTCAGTCGATCAGAGGATGGATCTGCACGATCTGGTCGCGGCCCGGGCCCGAGCCGATGGCCGAGATGCGGCAGCCGGACAGGTCTTCCAGGCGGTGGATGTAGTCCTTGGCCTTGGTCGGAAACTCCTCGAAGCCCTTGGCACCGGAGATGTCCTCGCGCCAGCCCGGCAGCTCCTCGTACACCGGCTGGGCCGATTGGAACTCGGCTTGGTCCACGGGCATCTGATCCACCCTGACCCGGGAGCCGTCGGACCGGGTGATGTCGTAGCCCACGCAGACCGGAATGGTCTCCAGGCCAGAGAGGACATCCAGCTTGGTCAGCACGATATCGGTCAGGCCATTGATCTGCACCGCATACCTGCTGACCAGCGCATCGAACCAGCCGCAGCGGCGGGAGCGGCCTGTGGTCACCCCGTACTCGTGGCCTTGACGGCGCAGCCATTCGCCCTGCTCGTTGTCCAGCTCCGTAGGGAAGGGCCCTTCGCCCACGCGGGTCACATAGGCCTTGGCCACGCCGACCACCCGGTCAATCTTGGTCGGGCCCACGCCGGTACCGGTGCAGGCGCCCCCGGCCGTGCAGTTGGATGAAGTAACAAAGGGATAGGTGCCATGATCCACGTCCAGCATGGTGGCCTGTCCCCCCTCGAAGAGGACGTTCTTGCCCTGCTCCAGGGCTTGGTTGAGCATCAGTGAGGTATTGGCCACGTAGGGCTTGAGCTGCTCGGCGTATCCCGCCAGCTCTTCAACGGTGGCTTCCACCTCAATGGCCCTGCGGTTGTAAAGTTTAACCAGCATCTGATTCTTCTGATGAAGGCTGGCCTCCACCTTGTCGCGCAGATGGTCGACATTGAACAGGTCGTGCACGCGAATGCCCACACGGTTGATCTTGTCAGCGTAGGCCGGGCCGATCCCACGGCCTGTCGTGCCGATCTTATGCTTGCCCAGAAAGCGCTCGGTCACCTTGTCCAGTGTCCGATGGTAGGGGGCGATGACGTGCGCAGACTCGCTGATCCTCAACCGGCTGCAGTCCACGCCGCGGGACTGGAGCCCGTCGATCTCCTCGAAGAGGGCGGCCGGGTCGACCACGACGCCGTTGCCGATGACCGGAGTGATGGCCGGGTGAATGATCCCCGAGGGCAGGAGGTGGAGGGCGTACTCCTGGTCGCCCACGACCACGGTATGGCCGGCATTGTTGCCCCCGTTGAACCTGGCGACATAGTCCATATGCTCGCCGATCAGATCCGTTGCCTTGCCCTTGCCCTCGTCGCCCCACTGGGCCCCAACGATCACGATTCCAGGCATACGATGCTCCTTATCCACTGGTCGCCATCCAAGGAAATGACGGCAGACCATCCATAGACGAGCCTAACCCTACGTATGGAGCGCAAGACCGACCGACCCAGGCGCCATAAGGCCTGAACGGGCTCAGCAGCCAATCGTGGCTTCCACGCCCGCAAGATCCTCCTGGTACGGCCGGTTGTCAGTCATCTCATGGCACGTCCCGCGCTGCCCAACTGCTGGCAGGCCTCGACTACACGAGCCGCCATCCCGTCCTCGGCCTGGCGTCCCCAGGAACGGGGGTCGTACTCGCTCTTGTCGCCGACCTCCCCATCCACTTTGAGGACCTTGTCGTAATTAGCGAACATGTGCCCTGCCGCGGCCCTGGTGAAGGCGTACTGGGTGTCGGTATCCACATTCATCTTGACCACGCCATGAGCGACGGCGGAGGCGATCTCCTCTGGCTGCGAACCAGAACCACCATGGAAGACCAAGAGGAAGGGCTTATCGGCAGGGGAGCCCGGGGAGGGTATGCCGCCAACCTCTCCCTCGGATACGGCTCTGGCGGTCCTGGCCTGGATCTGCCCCAGCAGGTCGGGCCTCAGTTTGACCACACCGGGCTTGTAGGATCCGTGCACGTTACCGAAGGTGAAGGCCACCATGTAGTGGCCGCGCTCGCCCAGACCCAGGGCATCAACCACCTTGAGACCGTCCTCGGGCGAGGAATAGAGCCGCTGGTCGATAGCGGCCGAATGACCATCCTCCTCGCCACCGACAGTGCCTACCTCGATCTCCAGAATGGTGTGGGCGGCCCGGGACTGCTCCAGCAGCTCTGCCGCCGTGGCCAAATTCTCCCGCAGAGACAGGCTGGAACCGTCCCACATGTGCGACTGGAAGAGTGGATCCTGACCGTGGGCCACCTGGTCCTTCTCGTAGGCCAGCAGAGGCCGAACCCATTCGTCCAGGTACTTCGGGGCACAGTGGTCCGTATGCAGGGCCACGGTGATGCTCGGATAGCGGGCGATCACCTCATGGGCGAATCTGGCAAAGGCGATGGAACCAACCACCCGGTCGGCCAGGCGCTGTCCGGAGAGGTAGGCGGCACCTCCCACCGAGACCTGGATGATCCCGTCGGACTGAGCGTTATCCAATCCCTGCAGGGCCGCGTTCAGAGTCTGCGTGCTGGTCACATTGATGGCGGGATAGGCGTAGGACCCCCGTCTGGCCGCATCGAGCATCGCCACATACCGTTCAGGAGTCGCTAAAGTCATACCCTCATTATCGTCGGCTGCAAGGAAAATCGGCAAAAGACCCGCTGCCGCAGACACCACCGATAGATCGCAGGTCTCTGCCCTGATGGCGAACACACCACGACGCACTTTGACAAGCCTCCAAGCCGCGGGTAGTTTAGCTCCGTACAGTTTGATGAAACGTTACATCAAACAGGTTGTTTGTTTCACAGCAGTAACGAATCAGCCTAGGGAAGGCACGACATAGGTAAGCAGAAGGTTGGTGCTGCCCATCCTTCTGGGAAGGAGACCAACGTGTCAGCAAGTAAGGAAACCGTCCGCAAGATCATTCTGGATCTGGACACTGGCATCGATGACACGCTGGCTTTGTCCTACGTCCTGGGTTCCCCGGATGCCGAACTGATCGGGATCACCGGCACCTACGGCAACGTGGTGCTCGACCAAGGCGTCGACAACGATCTGCGGCTGCTGGCCATGTACGGCAGGGAGGATATCCCCGTCTTCAAGGGGATCGACCACCCCAGCACGACCGACTCCTTCAGCGTTCCGCCGGACTCCGAGATCTTCCACGGGGCCAACGGCACTGGAAATGTTGAAATCCCAGCACAGACCGATCGGCAGGCCAGCCAGCAGAGCTCGGTGGACTTCATCATCGACGCAGTCCGCCGTTACCCCAAGGGCGAGCTGGCCGTGGTACCCACGGGCGCCCTGACCACCATCGCCGCCGCCCTGGAGCAGGCCCCCGACATCATCGACAAGATCACCATTGTCATGATGGGCGGCAGCCTCACCCAGCCCGGCAACGTGGGCCCCTTTGCCGAGGCCAACATCAACCAGGATCCTGAAGCGGCGAACAAGATCTTCGCCACCAGGGCGGACATCACCATGATCGGCCTGGACGTGACCACCCAGGTCCTGATGAGCCAGGAGGACACCGACTCCCTGCGCCGCACCGGCACAGAGGCAGGCAGGTTCCTGGCCGACATGACGGATTACTACATCCGAATCAGCGAGCAGGAGGAAGGGGTCTTCCTGGGCGGCTGCAACCTGCACGACCCCCTGGCCGCCGCCGTGGCCATCGACCCCACCCTGGTCACCACCTTCGCCACCAACCTGATGGTGGAGACCGAGGGCCCTCAGCGCGGCCGCACAATCGGAGACCCCAAGAGGCTCCTGGACGAGACCAAGAACACCAAGGTGGCCCTCTCGGTGGACGCCGAGCGCTTCACCAAACAGTTCGTGGACAGGCTGAGGACCCTGGTCACCACACAGCGGATCGAACAATAGGAGGGGCATACGATGACCGAAACCGTTACGACCGGAACCACCGGAATCCCAGCCACCGAGGCCGATGACAACAGGGCAAGGACCAAACGCGCCCTGCCTGCCCTCCTGGCCATCTTCCTCCTGGGAACCCTGATGATCCAGGCCTTCAACCTGGTCTTCCAGAACGTGGGCGACTCCCTGGGAATGTCCGCAAACGCCTCCCTGATCAGTACCCTGCCCGGCATCGTCCTCGGTGTGGTCTGCATGCTCTACGGGACGCTCTGCGACTACATCTCCCCGCGCAAAATGACCCTCTTCGGAGTGGGCGCCCTGATCATCGGCAGCCTTCTGGGCTTCCTGGGCGCCTCGAACTTCTGGGCCGTGGTCCTGGCCAGGATGATCCAGACCGCGGGCGGCCAGGTGGCAGGATCAGTCTTCCTGGTCATGGCCATGAAGTACCTGAACGACAAGGAGCGAGCCTTCTACCTGGGCGTCTTCAACGCGGTCTATTACGCCTCCTCGGCCGTGGGCATCTTCGCCGGCGGACTGATCACCTCCATCGACTGGAAGTACCTCTTCCTGGTCCCCCTGATCTCCGTCCTGCTGATTCCCCAGGTCCTGAAGAACACTCCGGACACCAGCGTCAAGGGCGAACGGATCGATGCCTTCGGCATCGCCATCTTTGCCCTGATCGCCGGATTCGTGGCCGTGTACTTCTCCTTCCCCGCCACCTGGATGCTTGGCGTCCTGGCCGTACTGATCGCCGTCTTCGCAGTCTACGTCTGGAAGGGCAGCAACCCCTTCCTGAGCAGGAAGTTCGTGACCAACGGGGCCTACATGTCTGTTCTTCTGGCCCTCTTCATCTTCTACTTCTTCAACTTCGCCTGCGTGCCGATCTACAACGTAATCGGCGACCAGATCTACCGGATCTCCCTGAGCCAGGTCTCCATCTGCCTGACCATCGTCTACCTGGTGGCCACCTTGGTGGGATGCCTGTCCGGAACAATCCTCTCGACCATCGGCAGGCTCCCCATGTTGGTCCTCTCCGCGATCCTGATGATCGCTGGCAGCTTCGGATCGGCCATCTTTATCTCCTCGGGCTTCTGGACCCTGACCGTCCTGGCATGCGTCTTCATCGCAGGTATCACCATGTCATACACGCCCCTGTACGATTCTTTCTCGGCCACCCTGCCGACGGATCAGAACGGACGCGGCATCGGCATCGGCGACCTGATGATGAACACCTCGGCCTCGATCGGCATGGCCGTCTACAGCGGTCTCATGGCCGACGAGAGCTTCGGTTCCCGCGGGTTCCTGGGCGTCCAGCCCGGTACCCACGCCCAGGCGTCCAACATGTTCTGGGTCATGGGACTGACCGCCGTCCTTGCCCTGGTCATCGTCCTGGTCTTTCACGGGAACATGTCGGCGCAGGCCCCCAGGGAGGATCAGTGAGCCCCTTCAAGGGAATCAACATAGAAGACTTGGCCGGGTACCGCGCATCATACCGGAATCCGACCGCCTGACCGGGGAGGAAGTGGAAGTCGATTCACATCCGGCTTGTGATATCCCCCTCTTCCCTCAGCCGCCGGATGTGACGAGACAACGTCCACCCCTCCCCAGAAGTAAGGAAGGCCCCGTCAAGCCATAACGACGGGGCCTTTCTCTATGCCCGCCGAACCGATCTCCGGCTCCGGTGCCTTACTCCGGTCCGGCGCCGTACGCACAGAGGCACAAGCCGACAGCAGGCAGGAATCATCTCATGGTCGCAGAATCGACGGGCCATGCAATCCTGATATAAAAGAGAACCCGGCGGAATCGAATCCGCCGGGCGAGAGAGAAGAAAGGGAAATCAGTTATACTGCCGTCTTGACAACGCCAGGTCGACCTTGTCAATTGCCGACAATCACAGTAAACAACGTGCACCTTAAGAGGATGATGGGGTTACCTGAAAATTCGCTGAGAACAGACGCGGGGGGGGGGGGGCATCCCGGCAAGGAATCCCGCCATGCCAGGTTGTAGACTGAAAACAGATGAATCGCCCTCGTAGTTGGGGTGCTTCTCCCCATCACCATAAGGAGATCAAATAGGCATGTTGCTCAGCGACCATGACATTCTGGATTCCCACGAAAACGGACACCTAGATCTCGACCCTTGGACCACTGAAATGGTTCAGCCTTCCAGTATTGACGTGCGACTGGACAGGTACTTCCGTATCTTCAACAACCACCAGTACACCTATGTCGACCCGGCCGAGGATCAGGGTGCCCTGACCGAGCAGTTCGAGGTGGCCAAGGGGGAACCTTGGATTCTCCACCCTGGCGAGTTCGTGCTGGGATCCACCTGGGAGTACGTCAAGCTCGATTCCACCCTGGCCGCACGATTGGAAGGAAAGAGCTCCTTGGGCAGACTGGGTATTCTGACCCACTCAACGGCCGGTTTCGTGGACCCCGGTTTCGAAGGCCACATCACTCTGGAACTCTCCAACGTCAGTAACCTGCCGGTCAAGCTCTGGCCCGGCATGAAAATCGGCCAGATGTGCTTCTTCAGGCTCTCCTCGCCGGCGGAGTACCCCTACGGGTCCAAGCACAACGGATCCCATTATCAAGGGCAGCGCGGTCCGACCCCCTCCCGTTCGTTCGTCAACTTCTACAAGGCCAACGTGTCGGACTGAACTCAAACCCGACCTGAGGCCTGCAGTCTTCGATGGAATGAATATGTGGGATATGGATAATACTTGTCTAGTCAAGCGCTAACAGCCTGCATGGGATTACGATGAATTAGTAACTTACTGAAGCCCATCATTGGTTGGGAGTTTGCTTTATGCCCAGAATCATCGGTTCGAATGGCAGTAATGCCACGGGGCAGACCCCCGCGCATCTGCAACAAGAATACCGTAATCCGAGAGCAGGCCGAAAGACCCATCATCTTCGTAATACCCTCGTAGTGATTATATTGTTATTCCTAGTTCTTATGGCGCTTTGCGCGTGCTTGGGTTACAAGCTCTACCAAGATGGCATGCAAATTCAAGCACATGAGAATAAAGCAATGGAATTTGTGTCGGACATCAAGGAACAGACCCTATTCGACGACCCGGATTCCATGAATCGCAATGTTCCGAAAATGCAGGAGGAAACTGCCGCAGCTAGGCAAATCGCTCATGGCACTTTGTGGAACGCAACAAGCAAATTACCCCTGGTTGGTGAGGACGTCCGCAACTTCCAGGAAGTTGTGGACGTGATTGATGATTTCTCGCACCAGTCCCTGCCTCTCTTATCGGATGCAACACATCGGTTATTGACCGCCAGCTATAATCAGGTTGATGGACGGTTCAATCTTCAACCCATCACCCAAGCCGGTGAGAGTTTTACTAAAATTAGTGATGGCATGAACGCTCAAGCCGAAAGGCTGAAGACTCTTCCGAAATCACGCATCAGAAAACTGGACAAAATCAGCAAAAGCGCCTCGGACCACTTCAGCTCCATGGCGGATCTGGCCAACAGCATGAACAGTGCAGTCCACTTTCTTCCGCAACTCATGGGAAGTCAGGGGCCGCGTACCTATATCATAGTTGCTCAAACTCCTTCTGAAACCCGTTCAAGTGGCGGACTAATCGGTTCTCTTGGATCAATGACCGCGGATAACGGCAAGGTTGTAGTCAATGATTTTCATCCCAATTCAGAGTTTATTCCCCTGGGAGCAGGCAGCCCTGAAGATGCGAGACAGATTTTCTCCAGCCCCCTGTCTTTCAGCTTTGATATCCGCGATTTGACAGCCTATCCTGATTTTTCGCAGAGTGCTCAGGCGATTAACGCACGTTGGCAACAATCTCCCTATGCGGGCAAGGTCGACGGCGTGCTCATGATAGACCCCGTCTTCATTCAGGAGGTCATCAAGATCAGCGGTGACATCCAGCTATCGAATGGACTGACCCTTACGGGCGATAACACCGCACAGTTTTTCCTCAACGACATATATAAATCGTTTCCGATTTCACAGCAGGATGAGGTCTTGTCCTCCGTGGCGCGCCAGGCCATGAATAACGTGTTCACCAAGTTGGATACCCGCAAGCTGATTGCACTTTCGAAAATCATCAAACCGTTGGCTCAACAGCGACATCTGTACGCCTATACGTTCCACGCGGAAGAAGCCGCCAACTTCCAGGGGGCAGACTTGGCAAAGGATGCCCCCAACAATGAGGAGGATCCTGAAGTTGGCATCTACCTGAATCAGAACAATCCGTCGAAATTAGACTGGTATCTGCACCGTTCAACCGAAATAACCAGAACTTCCTGTGCAACCAGTGGCAAACAGACCTATCACGTCCGCTTCCGTATGACCAATAACATACCAAAGAACGATCTCGCCAGTGGCAATTGGTACATACTTGGAGGAAACGAACCCTTCGATTCGCCGGGGACATCATTGGAAAAAATGCTCATCTATCCACCCGCCGGAGGTTCCATATCGAATCTCAAAAGTGACGGTGGGGCATCAGCCATGCAACAGACGACACTCAACGGCAAAAAACTCTATATGGGCACCGCATCCGTTGCACCCGGCAAATCGGTAGTCTATGAGTTCGACGTCAACACCTCCGATAAGGCAACAGCCGACCTCACATTGGACCAGACACCGATGGGCTGGTCGGATACCGGTATTACCTACGGACCGCCATCCTGCAATGCACAGAGGTGAAGGAGGCGAAGCGTACACTTCCCCCGGAAACCAACCGGACATATCGTCTTAAGGACAGACAGGCATGTCACAAACACACCAACCATACAGTGTTCTCATGAGCGTCTACTGTGCCGAAAAAGCCGACCATCTGATGCTTGCGCTAAATAGCATCCTCAATCAGACCGTATCTCCGGATGAGATATTCATTGTTGAGGATGGACCACTCCCGGCAACCCTGCAGACGATTATAGAAGATCAACGACGACAGAATCCCGCCTTGTATACGATTCTTGCATTACCTGAGAACAAAGGCCTGGGACCCGCTCTGGCAGCTGGATTGCCCAAGTGCCGCAATGAGGTCATCGCCCGGATGGATTCTGATGACTACTCATACCCTGCGCGCATGGAAAACGAACTGACTCTTATGGAAGCCAACGATCTGGATATGGTCGGGACCCAAGTCACGGAATTCGTTATTTCACCTGACCGACCCATCGCTCGCACCGATTTGCCTGTGACAGATTCGGACATCCGCAAGTACTCACACCGGCGGAACCCTTTCAGACACCCCAGTATCGTATACAAGAGGTCCTCAGTCCTGGCCGCTGGCAACTATTCATCTGATTATCCGTTTTTTGAGGATTGGGAACTTTTCAATCGCCTACTTGATAATCGGAATCGTGCCGCCAATGTGAATCAAGTCCTGGTGGCCATGCGTGTCAGTAAAGACTTCTACGCAAGACGCGGCGGTAGAAGGTACATGCGGGACATGTTGCACTTCAAGTACGACCAGTGGCGGAAAGGGTACTTTAGCTTGGCGGATTTCTGCCTAACCGCTCTGCCACATGCAGCAGTCTGCCTTATCCCCAACACATTACGCTCATATATATATTCGCATGTATTAAGGAAGAGACAGGACAATGCCTAACGGACCCATAAAAGTGCTTCATGTTGTTCCCAATATGCAACAGGGAGGCTTGGAAAACTATATCATGAACATGTACCGGAACATTGACCGTTCCGTCGTCCAATTTGACTTTCTTGAGCACTACTCCACGGATCGCGCCTTCGATTCGGAAATTCGCGACCTCGGCGGATCCATACATCGCATTCCTTTCATGGAGCATAAGACTCAAATTGCTCAGTATCAGCGTTCATTGAACCATTTCTTCAAGAATCATGATGAATATCAGATTGTGCACGGTCATATGGGAACAACCGCCTTGTTCTACCTTTCAGCGGCCAAAAAAGCCCGTATCCCGCATCGTCTGATTCATGCGCACGAATCGTCTTATATCAGGAACGCCCGCGGGTATGTCAGAAAAGCACTGATACAGCAATCCTGGCGCAATGCAACAGAATTGCTGGCATGCTCACAATTGGCAGGACGGTACTACTATGGACATCACCCATTTCGGTTAATGAAAAACGCCATTGATACAAAGAGATTCACATTCAATGCCGACGCGCGCCATGACATGCGCAATGAACTTGGCATTGATGAAAATACTCTGGTCCTATGCCATATAGGGCGTTTTTCGCAACAAAAGAATCAACCGTATCTCATAGATATCCTGGAAGCCCTGGTGAAAAGCCATCCGGATGTCGTTTTGATCATGGTCGGCGAAGGGGATACGAAATCAGCAGTACAGAGTGAGGTCAGCGAACGGAAGCTGACGGAAAAGGTGAGATTCATTTGCCCTTCAAATTCACCAGAGCCGCTATACAGTGCCGCTGACATATTTCTTCTGCCCTCGGTATTTGAGGGGTTGCCTTTAACTGGTGTTGAAGCACAATGCAATGGACTTCCCTGTATATTTTCCAGCTCCGTAACACAGGAGGTCAAGCTCACACCGAACGCGCACTTCGCAACCATCAACCAAGACCCCTCAAATTGGGCTAGATTGATTTTGGATATGCCTCTCTGTGATTCGTCAAATAGGGCTGAGGCTCCCCAATTGATTCTACAAGCGGGTTATGATGTTGCAGGTAATACCGCTCTTATGCAACGGTATTACCTGCAAATGTTGTAAAGAGTTTATAAGTAAGAAGCATTGTCAATCGGGAAAGAGGGTTCTATCACCTATGGCCATCTACTATATGTTATTCATATGGCTTTTGGCGTGTTCCCTTTTTTTCTACAAAATACCTGAGCGACAGCGCAAAGCCCTGGAGTTCTTATGCGCCGTGATACCCACAACGCTCATCGCGGCACTAAGGGATACAAGTATCGGCACGGATACCGCATCCTATGTATACGCTACTATCGACTTGAAAAACCTTGGTTATGCACAATTCAAGGCTAAGGGCATATATTCGAATTTCGAGCCGGGCTTCATGCTTCTTATGCAAATCTGTGCTTTCTTCAAGGATCCTGCCCACGCGCTCATCATCATTTCCTCATTGATTATCACGTTCATACCCTTCGTGGTCATTTACTTGATATGCGAAAGACCCTCGATGGTATATTGTGTGTACTACCTCACCACGCAATATTTCATGTCTTTGACAGCCATGAGACAATGTCTGTCAATAGCGTTTATCTTCCTCGCCATCTATGCACTATACAAAACAGGGAATTCATGGCTGGCCGTAGGTATCGTACTCGTAGCTGCCTGTTTCCACACAACAGCCCTGATTACTATTCCCATTTTCGCCTTATCAAAGGTCAAGCCATCCGTCAAAGTAACCACAATCATTTTGGCTGTATCGGCAGCTTTGATTGTTCTAGCAGGAAACCTATTACCGGTTATATTCTCGCTCATTCCGAAATACCGCGGATACGTCACATCAGCTGCCGGTGCAGAATTCCTGAAACCCGGCAGAGTAATGCCCCCCTTGCAGGTTGCGTTCTTCGGCATTCTACTGGTGCACTTCCTGTCCGGAGACGGTCGCTTCACCTCCACTTATGAAAAGAGACTGACAGGGAGGGTTTCCACCTGTGCGTTTAGTCATGGACAAACCGCACAGCACCGATCACAGGATTCAGATGGGCGAATAGCCCGTGACCAGGTTTACCTGCTAAAAAACATGGCCGTGTACGGCTCATGTTTAGGCATTCTAGTCGGAGTGACCGTTCTTTTCGTCAATGTTTTTTATCGATTTATGTACGAAGGGTTACCTTTCATCACCATCATCATGCCTGCGGCAATCATGTATACGCGAGAGACCAGAATCTCCAGAATTACACGCGTACTGTGCACAGTAGCCCTGGTACTCTTCTTCATCGCGTTCCTTTTCGTACCGCAGAAGTGGTTTGGCATCAGCCCATATCGGCTGTATTATCCACACCTGATTAGTAACTATCACCCAACTTATTAAGAGCAAACGCAATGGCAGAGCATCAACCCATATCCCCCATTACAGGAAGAGGAATCGTCAGCTTGGAAACAAACGACAGCGTCGTTCGCCTCTATATAAAAATCGCTATTATGCACATCATTCTTATCATTCCGGGATTTCTCTGTTGCTCCAATGCCCTATAAACATCTGGGCAAGAACAGCTCCGGGCAGGGACTCCAGCGTCTTTGTTATATAGGCCAGGCAGTTCTTGCTGGTCAGATCCTTATCAGGACACTTTTGATCACAAAGGTCCACTCTTCTATATCATCAACGCATATGGGCGTACTATAGGACAAGTGGGGAGTATGGCTGCTTGAGTTTCTGACAATCGTCGCTACTTTCATCATCATGTACCGTATCGCACAGCTCATATGCAAACCATAGACATCGATACTGATCATCGTACTATGTTCTTCGCTCTTCTTCGTCTTCTTTGAGGGCAATCTTACTGAAGAATATGCAATGCCCTTTATCGCCCCAGCCATCTATATCTTCTTAGATTATTTCATCAATCAACAAATCATTAATATCAGATTGGTCCTGTGCGGAATTAGCATGGGAGCCGTCCTTTTGTTGCGCATCAACATGATTGCCATATGGGTGGTAATGTGCATCGGCGTTGTCGTGTTATCGCTAAGAGACCACCAGGGTCGACAACTCTTGACCTGTTCTGGTTTTTCCTTCTCGGATGCCTGATGGTTCTTCTTCCTGTCATGTGTTGGTTAGAGCACTTCAGGCTTTCTTCTCTGACTACATTGCCTTCGATATGCGGTACTCCTCATTTACAAGTAAGTGGGAAGCATTACGAGCTCGAAGTTCTGTTTTTATCTTTTTCTCCAGCCGGGTCCTTGTGCTCTTGTCGAGCTTGATTGTGCTTTACCGAGCAGCCAGAAAGAAGCAAGCCGTCGACTGCCTCTATATCATCTACCTGATTGTATGCCTTTACTTCGTGTGTGTTTTTGGTCAAAAATACGCCTATTATAGTACGGTACTCATTCCTGGTATCGTCTATCCCCTGGTATTGGCTTTTCAGGATTCGGCAAGCCGACTTGATATGGCAAGAATCGCAGTAGCGGCCTACCTGGTTCTCATCCTGGTCATACCTTCATGGTTTTCGGGCCTAGCAACAGCCAAGGCGTCGTTCATCAACAGGGGGCAAGACAACATAAGCGATATCGATAAGCAAATAGCTGCAACCATCCAAGACAATTCCAAAACGAGCGATCGTATCCTGGTATGCGGTAATTGGAATAACATGTATCTCCTCAGTGACAGACTTGCAGCGTCAATATATTCCTATCAGGACCCCATCACACAGGTTGACCCTACTTTGTCCCGAGATTTCTATAAGGGCCTAGACGCGGAGAAGCCGAAGCTCATCATCCTTTTCCGAGGGAGCAACGGATTATAAGAAACTCTCCAGGTTTGTTCAGCAGAACCGGTATGAGAAAGTGGACGACACGGTTGGAGTCGTGATCGTATACAAACCCAGCTGAGTACGCATCTCCATGCCGCTTGTCATAAGAGCAACTGTGTGAGTCCCTTATTCAGTCCTTCGACCCTTCAACTCCCGAATGAGAAACGCATACAGAGGCGGGCAAAAGGCAAAAATCGCCACTTGTATCTTTTTCCAAGCGCTGATGTCTCGATTGGAAAGGACATACGGAAAGCGGCGGATATTACCTTTGAGGAGGAACCCTCTCTGCTCCAGGGAAATGGTGATTCGCCTCAATACAACCAGGTTGAATATAGCCATCCGTGCGATGGCTGTGGAGCCACGGCAGACACGGAACAGCCGAGGATCCCTATCCCGGAAGTAATCAGCCTGTTGGTCCGCCGCCATGGCGTAATCCATATGCACAACAGTGTTTCTGGAAATGCTACCTTCGCGTTGCCGGTAACAATACAGAGGAATATCCCTGTAATATACAGACTGAGCTTTATCAATCAAACGATAGGTCACGTAGGCATCTTCTGATGTCTTCCCCGATGGGTATCTTATATCTGCGAATATCTTTCGCTTATAGATTCTGCCACACGAACTGACATCAAAAGAGTTGAAGCAGTTCAGGGCACGAATGGCCATGAAAGCGGAAAGCCGCCGATTGGAATAGGTCGGTTTGGGCCGAAGGATTGTGCGAGAACCGTAAACCTCGCAACGACCGCATATGGCTATATCGGTCTTATTGACAACCAGCCATTCAAGTAGTGTTTCAACATATGAATCATCAACAAAATCATCTGAATCTATAAAGGTGACATACCCGCCGTGGGCATGGGAAAGGAGAACATTCCTGGTCTCAGCGAGCCCTCTATTTGTCTGTGCGTATACGGTTACACGTGGATCTTGATCTGCGATATGCCGGCAGACCGACAAGGTATCATCTGTAGATCCATCGTCAACAATTATTATCTCCAACTTTCGATAAGTCTGACGAAGCACACTGGCCAAACAATCGGCAATATCATTCTGTACATTATAGGCAGGTATCAAAACGGACACCAACTTGGTTTCCGCGCCATTCATCAGTGCTGCGTGCAATACCACTATCCTCCTGCCAAGGTTCTTCCGCCGGCATGGGCGAACCTGCGTCCTCCAAGCGGTATACAGTCTATCATTGCCGAGCCCGGCATTCGACCAACGGAAAACCTATGACCGCCTTAACAGATAGAGGATTTTGCATAACCCAACAAAGGCTTTTCGATTGCTGCGCGCAACCGAAGCCACCAGGTTTTGTTTCCGGTTCAATCCATCTGGCCGACTATTCGAAGACAGCAAATCAAGAGCTTCTTTAAAGAGCGGCCCATCTGTACAGTCACCGTGACAGGCACAGTACGAAATCGCCGTTGTATACAGCGTTTGGTAGTCCTTTTCGAGGACCTCCGGGTGATGATGGGCAAACCAACGATGGCGTATCAATCTCTCTGAAAGGCCGTCAACTGTGTTGGACCGCTTGGATTGCCATGAGACCGGCAGCGATAAGCTCCCCTCCCTCCGGCGGTAATAGTATAGAGTCTCATCAAGCGAAACGATTCGTGACGCTGCCTCAACCAACCGGTAAGAGGTAGCCATATCCTCGCAACCCACAACCGAAGGGAAGTGGATGGAGTCAAAAAGCGTTTTCCTGACCAGCTTGGTCACTGCATAGTCTCGAACTCCCTCCACAAACAGCAGATTCATAGCCTCCTCACGGTTCAGTTCACCGGTCGGAATAGTCGGTGACGTATTGTTTGCTTCACCTATTACCGATGAGTCTCCGTCGAATCCGGCAAGCTTGAAAAAACAGATATCCGCATCCAGCCTAGTCAACAACTGGTATGGACCAGCACAGAAGTTCTTGGTGACGATATCGTCAGAGTCGACAAACATGACGAATTCCGCCCGTGCCTTCGTTACGCCGAAATTCCGCGCTGCCCCAAGACCCCTGTTGGGAGTATGGAAGGGACGAATGCGCTCATCCCCAAGTGCCAGGTTTTCACAGAGGGATCCAGATGAATCGGTCGAACCATCATCCACCAGTATGATCTCAATATCGTGCAGCGTCTGGTTTACCAAACCTTCCAGACACTCGGCTATAAAGGATTCAACGTTATAGACCGGAACAATTACAGATATCTTGGGGTTCACTCTTCCTGTCCCTTGTTCATCGGATGTGCAATCTTGCTCTCACGGAAGCCAACTCTGCAAGAACCATATCATTACGCAAAGCGAGCAGTATTCCCAAGTATGCAAAAACGGAAGAAACCACCGTTAGCACGATTCTCAGGAAGAGCGAACCAACGAACTGATGAATGATCAGTGCAAGCGGGATAATCGGCACACAGGCCACCAGCACTTGTATCAGATGCCCTCGCACATCCTGCAACCGTGCTATTGACCTGCCAATCAGAACACCGATAATCATCTGTATGAATTCAGCCACAACAGTGGCAAAGGCGGCGGCATTTTCATTCCATACAGGAATAAGCAGATAGTTGAGACACATACTCGCTACGGCGCCCAGGAAGGTCGAGCACAACACGATAAGCTCCTTGCGGGCCGGAATCAGCATACATTCATTATAAAACCAGCCGAACACAGAAAACAGAAGGGCGACGCTCAGTATGGCCAGTGATTGCCCTGCTCTGGCATATCGTTGCCCCGAAAGGAGAACGGCTACATCCGTCGAAATGGACAGAAGACCTATCATTGTCGGGGTGGTGAACAGGATCAGCATTTTGAATACCTTAGACAGCAACTCACGATATTCAGTGAATAGCTTGTTCCCTAAGTACATGGAAAGACGGGGAACCGAAACCATTAACACAGCCGACAATACGGTCTTTACAGCCTCATAGATTTTTACCGAAACAGAAAAGATGCCCACCGTATAGGTCCCCTGGAGGAAGCCCAGCATAGTCATTCCGATATTACCGAATAGCGCCACAGCGATGCTGTAAGCGAATAGAATTATGACCGGTCTGAAGTGCTTCCTGATGTCGATATGAATGGTGAACCGAATTCTGCATAGTCGACGGGCGTAAATGAAATTAAGCAGACTAGCCCCAACACTGGAAAACACCGTAATGCCGGCATACACCAGATACTGATTCTCGTGTCGTACGAACAGGACCAGAAGAACAAGGGACACTAGCTTGAAAATTACAGTCCTAGCGGTAACAAAAGCAAAATCCTCGTAAATCGTATAAAGCCAGTCGGTCCCGAGCGTCGTGAAGAACATGGAAATACTAAAGATGAGAATGCAAACTTCGTATTTATTCAATGCAGGAAACAGACAAAGGCAAGCAAAAAGCAAAACGTAGGCCACAACTGTGGCCAACATGTTCAATGAAAAAATCTGACTACAGAACTTGCTGATCTGTTCCTTGTCGTTCCGCTTGCGGCTACCCTCACGAATCGCATAGTTATTAATGCCCATAGAGGCTATGAGCACAAAGTAATTGACGAAAGTGTACGAGAAACTGTAACGTCCAAGACCATCAATCGACAGAACCCGGGAGACATACGGAAAAGTGATGAGGGGGAAAACAACATTCAACAGGTTTCGGAAACCATTGAGAATAGCGTTGACTTTTATGGATTTTACCGCCATAACACCAGTCTCAATCTGTTCGGTTCCCTGTAGTACTACAACAATACGAAAAATACACCTGGGCTAAGATTCCTGTGGCGTGACCGGATTGTTTACTTACTCACCAATCTCATTAACACGGTTAACTGGTACATAATTTTGAGGGGTCAGACACCATATGATAAATTTATTTTGGCTTTCGGAACATGTTTGTCGCATAATCAAAACGGCAGTCAGGTGGTGAACCCCAAACAAAGCTGGTTCAAAGGGAGAACAGACTAGGGATGGATAGGAAAAGTCACCAAGATCACGGAGATTTCTCCGCGCGACGAACTTCATCAGCCGACTCGACGGAACCTTCTTTTACTTCTAAGCCAGCAAGTACTACTCGGTTGCTCTTCATCAACTCTCCTTTTGACACCACGGGCCAAGCTCATCCGCAAATCAATCAACTATCACTTACGCCCCTGTGGCGACCCCTTTATGTGGCAACACTGATTCTCGTCGATATCATCAACATGCTATTCTCCCTTGGAGTCTGCTCCACAATTAAACCATCATCGTTGATATCTCTAGAAAATAGAATTCCTATATGGCAATTCACTATCCTACAGTGCGTAACGTGGATCACTTGTCTCCTGGTTTGCGGAACCTACCACAGGCATGTCATGTCCGAGGGCTACGGTCTGTACAGCAAGATATTCAATGCCGGCATACTGACAGTCATTTTTACCAGTTGTGCCGTGTATATGCTCAATTTGCAGTTCCCTCGGATTCTTGTCATCGCTGTACCCATGCTGGCTTGTGCACTCGATGTCGTGACGCGGTGGCTACTAAGGCGTGTGCTACACAGGTGCCGTCTGCATGGGCGATGCCAGTACAACGCAGTTATCGTCGGTTCGCCTGCCAGCATTGACGAAATGCTGTCCACCTTGGATTCGTCCCATGCCAATGGTTACAAACCCATTGCTATTTGCCCGGTAGCTCTTGATCCCCAATCCGATGATGGTGATGTCATAGCCGTGCCATACCTCTCGGAAGAGAGACAAGACAGCGAAACCACCGGACCAAAAGTAATTGCCTTTAATTCGCACTTCCCGCGCTCAGTTAAGCTGTTGGGAGCTCAGATTGTTATCGTTGCCGATGTCATCACTCGTGACAACAAGATTATGCATGCCCTCCCCCTTGCCGTGGAATCCCTTGGAATAGAATTTGCCCTCTCTATTTCCGTGGCAGACATTGGCGCTCAACGCATAGATTTGGACTACTCCGGCATACAGCCTATTTTGGTGGCCAGCTTACCGCAATATTCGAACTCTACGCGTTTCGTCAAGCGGGCAATGGATATTGTCGGCTCCTCATTGGCTTTGATAGTCTCGGCTCCCTTTATCATTTTCCCGGCGGCATTGGCAATCAAACACGAGGACCACGGTCCTGTATTTTACAAACAGAAACGTATCGGTCTGAATGGAGTGCCATTCGATTGTTACAAACTTCGTTCCATGTGTCTGAATGCCGACCAGCTGGATTCGCAAGTAGCACAAGCGGAGGGCCAAAGCCTGGATGCTCTCTTTAAGGTCAAGGAGGATCCTCGTGTAACGAAAGTCGGGAAATTCATCCGCAAATATTCCATTGATGAATTCCCTCAGTTCTTCAATGTGCTGAAAGGTGACATGTCTTTGGTAGGACCACGACCGCAGAGGGACTACGAAGTAGCTACTTACGGCACGCTCTATTCAACCAGGCTGCTGGTCAAGCCAGGTATCACCGGACCCTGGCAAATTTCGGGCCGCTCGGACCTGTCGAGAGAAGAGGCCGAGCAACTTGATATCTCATATATCCAGCACTGGAGCATTACCGGAGACTTGGCCATATTAGCCAAGACCTTCGTGGCCGTCCTCAAGCACCGGGGCTCATACTAAGAGATCCAATCGTATTTAGGCTAGATAATGCTGCACTCGGGGAACAGGCGGAAAGGGCTAGTATGTGATGGCATGACTCATGAAGTCAGATAAATTGGAGCACTTCTTTATTAGAGAGCATCTGACCATCGAGGACAACCTTCCTGGTTCGCATGCCTCTTCTAATCTAATATCCTTGAGGGAAGAAAGAGAACTCGGTGAATGACCTCTTTATTATTACCCCGGTTTATAACGAATTGGCCAAACATCAACAAGATCATTGATAATTGGTATCCGATTGCGGAGAAACACAATGCTGATGGCAAATTCCGATTAGTGATAATCGACGATGGAAGTTACGACGACGCCCTTCATAATCAAGAACCGCAACTCTTCGCTACCCTTGCTGGTGGCCCTGACGAAAGTAACGGCGGATGCAGGGATACCGTTCTTTATGGATACCCATATGCAATCAGCAAACACATTGATTAGATTTCCCAGACCGATTCCGATGGACAGACCAATCCACTGGAATTTGAAAGTTTCTGGCAACAGCGAACCCACTATGATGCGGTTATCGGCAACCGGTCGCAGCGCAAAGATGGAGCATGCGCAAGGTCGTCGAGAATACTCTTCGGTTCATTCTCTAGGTAATTTTCGGGGGTAAGAATACCTGATTCCTACGTGCCGTTCCGCTTTATGAAAGGGTCCCTGTCAGAGAAGTACATCGGATAATTACCAACCCATTATAATCTTCCCACTGTCATGCTAACTAACTATTTTGCCTTCTTCCATGAGCGGGTTCGCTTTATCGGTATCACCTTCAATCCCCGACAAGGTGGCAATAACTCCATCAATATCAAGAGCATTGTGAAAATAGGCCTGCTGGCTATGGGGGACTTTCTTCGCCTCGGACGCAACATTGGAAACCGCTAAAGCCTGTGCAAACTCCTCACCTGACGTGTTGCAACCTGCGAACACCCCACATGACCAGCTTGCGCAGCTCCGAGGCGACCAGGACCAAGGCTGCCAGGCCGATGCACTCCAGCCAGGCCTGGGGCTGAAGGGGCACGGTACCGAAGGCCTCGCCCAGGAAGGGCAGGTAGATCACTGCCATCTGCAGGAGGATGGAGACGCCGATGGCACCCCACAGCCAGGCATTGCTGAAGAGGCCGACGAAGGCGGACTTCCGGGACGAGCGCGAAGCCAAGGCGTTGAAAAGCTGGGCGAAGACCAGGATGGTGAAGCCCATGGTCCGGGCCTCCCGCATCTGGGCCTCATGGCCGATGGCCTGGAGGGAACGGTCGGTGAAGAGCCCCCCGCTCAGGTGCATGTCCATGCCGATCAGGGTGACCAGGGCCATGACCAGGCCGATGTAGATGATGTCGATCCACATGTCCCGATCGATCACCCGATCGCTCACCCTGCGGGGCGGGCGGTCCATCAGGTCGTCGGTCTGGGGGTCCACGCCCATGGCCAGGGCCGGGGCCGCATCGGTCAGGAGGTTGATCCAGAGGAGCTGGGTGGCCAGGAGGGGGACGGTGACGCCCAGGCTGCCGGGCTGGGAGATGCCCAGAAGTCCGGCGAAGACCACGCCTCCGAAGACCGTGAAGACCTCACCCATGTTGGAGCTGAGCAGGTAGCGCAGGAACTTGCGGATGTTGTCGAAGATGCCGCGGCCCTCGCGCACGGCCTCGACGATGGTGGCGAAGTTGTCATCCGCCAGAATCATCTTGGCCGATTCCTTGGTCACCTCGGTTCCGGTGATCCCCATGGCCACGCCTATGTCGGCGGCCTGACGGCCGGGGCATCGTTGACGCCGTCGCCGGTCATGGCCACGACCCGGCCCTGGGACTGAAGGGAGTCTACGATCTTGAGTTTGTGCTCTGGGGCCACACGCGCATAGACCGATACCTTGGAGGTGGTCTCCCTCAGCTGGTCTTGGTCCATGGCATCCAGCTGGTCGCCGGTGCAGGCGGGCTGACCGGGTTCGATGATACCCAGGTCACCGGCGATCCTGGCCGCGGTCAGAGGGTGGTCACCGGTAATCATGACGGTCCTGATGCCTGCCTTGTGGGCCTGTGCCACGGCTTGGCGAACCTCGGTACGGGGCGGGTCGATGATGCCGACCATGCCCGTCCAGATCAGACCTGATTCCAGGGACTCGCCCCTTTCCACCACCGCATCTGCCGATAGGGCGAGTGCGTCTGTCGGCTGGCCCTGGGCCTCGGTACGGACTCCGGCCACCGACCGGCCCGTATCCGGGTCAGCCAGGTCGGCCAGCTCTCGGATGAACAGGGGACGGTAAGCCTGCCCGAGGGTACGGTAGGCATCACCGGAAAGGTGGCTGACCTGGGCCAGTATTCCCTCCCGATCCCCGTCGGTCAGAGGGCGCACTCGGCCCTTCTGGAGTATCCGGTCACAACGCCCGAGCAGAACGTCGGGGGCACCCTTGCAGAAGAGCCGGGCACCCTGTGCATGGGGGGAGTCGCCGGTCCCCTGCCTGGGCAGGGCCAGGACCGACATGAGCTTGCGCTCCGAGGTGAAGGGGATCTCGGCCAGACGGTCGTACCCGTTCGCCCGGGTGTCGGCAGCAGCCGAGCCCAAGCTGGAACCCGAGCCGGAATCGTAACCTGAGTCCGAGCCGGATCCGGGACCTGAGCCCGAGCCGTGGTTGGCCCCGGACCAGTCACCAGCCTCCTGGCGCAGACCTCCATCGTTGGCGACGGACCCGACCATCAGGGTCTGCATGACCTCGTCGACCAGGGAGGGGTCCACATCCGTATCGGCCGACGGCCCCTGCGAGGCCACCCGGGTCATCGACCCTTCAGGATTGTACCCGGTGCCAGTGAGGCTGACCTGCCCGGAGGGAACCACGACCCGCTCCACGGTCATCTCGTTACGGGTCAGGGTGCCGGTCTTGTCGGAGCAGATGACCGAGGCCGACCCCAGGGTCTCCACCGAGCTGAGCTTCTTGACGATGGCATGGTGCTTGGCCATGCGCTGCACACCCAGGGCCAGGACCACGGTCAGGATGGCGGTGAGCCCCTCGGGGACGGCCGCCACGGCCAGGGAGACCGCCATGAGGAGGGAGTCGATCAGGTCCTGGATGGTATGGAAGCCTTCCATGACGGCCAGGACGGCCAGGACCAGGACGGCGATGACACAGACAGCCAGGCCCAGGATCTTGGAAACCCGGGCCATCTCCTTCTGGAGGGGGGTGGGTTCCTCCTCGGTGTTGGCCAGCATACTGGCGATGCGGCCCACCTGGGTGCCCATGCCGGTGGAGGTCACGACCATCCGGCCCGTGCCCTGGGTCACTGCGGTGCCGTTGAAGGCCATGTTGGTCCGGTCACCCAGGGCGGTGGTCCCGCTCAGCCTGGCCGGTCGCTTGTTTACGGGCAGGGATTCGCCGGTCAGGGAGGCCTCGGCCACGCGTAGGCCGGCCGCGGTCAGGAGGCGGCCATCCGCACTGACCGTGTCGCCCTCGGCCAGAATGACCACATCACCCGGAACGATCCGGCTGGTTTCCAGACTGACCACCTGCCCCCCACGCAGGACGGAGGCGTGGGGGGCCGTCATGCTGGCCAGGGCGTCCACGGCACGTTCGGCCTTGGCCTCCTGGGCATAACCCAGACATGCGTTGAGAAGCAGGATGGCCACAATCACGATGGCATCGAAGGGGAGGGGTTCACCCCCACCGGCCGAGGGGTGGGACCGCTCCACCACCCAGGCCACCAGGGATATGGCCGTGGCGGCCAGGAGGAGGTAGACCAGGGGGTCCTTGAACTGCTGGAGGAACTTGCGCCAGGCTGGCACCGGAGGGGCGCCGGCCAGCTCGTTGGGGCCGAACCTCCCCAGCCGCCGGGCGGCCTCGTCCTCATCCAGCCCGTGGGCCGGATCGACATTCAGGGCTTTGCAGACCTGATCCGCCTCAAGCACCGATGGATCATCCAGTCGGGCATCGGAATTCCCCGACCGGGCGGTCGCCGCCTGGCCGGCCGGGGCCACCGAGGCGGCCCCATCAGGGAAGGGATGCCCCTGTCCGGACGGAGTTCCGCCTGTTACGAGAGGTTGTGTCTGCTTGGAACCGCTGGTTGACCATACCACTCTCCTGCTCATGCCACGGAGTAGTCAACGCTTCGGGGGCCTGTCGAACGAAGTCGGAAGGGGCCAAACCCGAAACGCTGCGTGGATATCTACCAAGTTGGTATCAGATATTACACAGACGCCCGCATAAGCTCCAGTTCCGACTCTCGCTTTGAGACGAATCCTTCACCTGCGCAGGCCTCTTGACTTCAAGCCCACTTCAAGGCGTATAGATGGAGTTCAAGAACACGCCATCGGGAGGCACCATGACCAATCTGCTGATACTGGGCGCCAACGGTCGTATAGCCCGCCTGGTCCGGAAGGATCTGCTGGCCGGCGAGGACGACACCCGCCTGACCGAGTACCTGCGCAGCGCCGACCGACTTCCCGTCCTCGACCCATCCAGGGAGACCATCACCGAAGGGGACGTGAACAACTACCCCCGTCTTCTCCAAGCGATGCAGGGCCAGACCATGGTCCTCGCCGACCTGGGTGGCCGATTCGAACCCATGGCCGAGAAGACGGTCCGGGCCATGGACCAGGCAGGGGTCAAGCGCCTGATCTGGATTACCGGACTCGGGCTCTACCATGAGGTGCCGGGCGAATTCGGCCGGTGGGTCGAGGAGTCCTGCGGTCATGAGGTCATGGAGGACACCCGCCGGGCGGCACGGATCATCGAGGATTCCGACCTGGACTACACAATCATCCGAGCCGCCTATATGGATGACCAGCCCGACAGGGACTACGAACTGACCGAGAAGGGTCAGCCGTACAGGGGGACGACCGTATCCCGGAATTCCATAGCGGACCTGATTGAAAAGATCCTGGCCGGCCCTGCCGAACACAGCCGCGCCAGCCTGGGGATATCCCGACCAGGCACCGATGGCGACAGGCCGGTCTGGGTGGGCTGACGGCGTTCCAAACATCCAGGTGCTCTGACCTGCAGCAACCCAAAGACCCGGATATCGCCGATATGCCAAAACGACGGCGGACATGAAAGAAGGAGAACCATCATGACAATCAAGCAGACGGCCGGGCACGATCAGCTCGGCAACTTCGCACCCCTTTTCGCCCATTTCAATGACGATGTGCTTTTCGGCCAGGTTTGGTCCCGCGAGGAGGAACTCTCGGCCCACGACCGGAGCATGATCACCTGCGCCGGGCTGATGGCCATGGGCCTCTTCCCCCAGCTGCAGAGCCACATGAATCTGGCCAAGCGCAATGGGGTCACCAAATCCGAGATGGTGGAACTGATCACCCAGCTGGCCTTCTACGCCGGCTGGCCCAAGGCCTGGAGCGCCTTCAACCTGGCCAAGGAGATCTTCGGCGATGAGGAAACAGCGGCGGACGCAGGCCGATCAGAGGCCAGGAACCAGGCGGACGCCCTGCCCGACTCCGGCCCCTACCCCCTGGGGGACCCTGCCGATGGCCCCAACTTCACCGGTCATGCCTGGCTGTACCACCTGACCGAACCAGATGTGGAATGCTCAGCAGGCAACGTCACCTTCGCCCCCGGCTGCTTCAACCGCTGGCACACCCACCCACATGGCCAGCTCCTCCTGGTTACGGCCGGTTTGGGCTGGGAGCAGGAAGAGGGCCGGAAGCCTCGGCAGCTCAAGCCAGGCGATGTGGTCTTCTGCCCCGCAGGCGTCAGACACTGGCACGGGGCATCGAGGAACTCATCCATGACCCACGTCGCCGTCACCCCAGCCCGGGAAGGCCAGTCACCGGTCGAGTGGCTGGACTTCCCCGATTTCGAACAGGTGGCCGCCCTGGGTTGAACCGCCTTATATGCCTAGACGGAAAATATCTCCAGCGGGAAGGACGATAATTCCAACCGAATCATTGCTGTCTCACCCTTACTGCACGACCAGGCCATACTGCAGCTGATGGCCGCCGTTGACTAAGCCGGTACCGACGGGCACGTGGCGACGGCAGACGCTCCACCCAGCCTTTCGGCGCGTGGATGCAGGAATGCGAGGTTGGTTGGCAGACCGGCCGGTTTCCGCCTGCCCCTAGTATGGAGAGCATGGCTAACAAGAAAGGCCCGACCAAGGGTTCGGGCGGCAAGCACCGCAACAAACTGCGCGGCCGAGGGCCTACCCCCAAGGCTGAGGATCGCGTCTACCACAAGGCCTACAAGGCCCGGCAGGCGGCTCAGCGCAGACAAGCGGCCGATCCACGTCTGGCTGCCCGCCGCCGGGCCGACCGATTCACCTCTGATTCCGACGATCTGGTCATCGGCCGCAACGCAGTCCTGGAAGCCCTGCGTGTAGGCGTCCCGGCCAGCCAGCTCTATCTGGCCGCCCGGATGGACCATGACGACAGGACCAGAGAGATCGTGCGGCTGGCCGGGCAGGAGGGACTCAACCTGCTGGAAGCCGACCGCCTGGAGATGAACCGCATCGCCCGGTCCAGCAACCACCAAGGTGTGGTCCTCAAGGTGCAGCCTTACCAGTACGCCTCCCTGCAGAGCCTGGTCGACAGGGCCGAAAAGCACGCAGCCGCCCTAGACGGGGCCGACCAGGAGACCAAGGTTGCCGCCCGCCCGCTGTTCATCGCCCTGGATGGAGTAACCGATCCGCAGAATCTGGGGGCCGTGATCCGTTCAGCCGCAGCCTTCGGAGCCTCGGGAGTGGTTCTGCCCGAGCGCCGCAGCGCCTCGGTCACAGCTGCGGCCTGGAAGGTGTCTGCCGGAGCCGCCGCCCACCTGCCCGTGGCCCGTGTGGTCAATCTGACCAAGGCCATTCAAGGGCTCAAGGAACGCGGCTACTATGCGGTTGGCCTGGACGGCGCAGGCAGCGCCATAGTAGGCGAGACTGGCTTCGAGACTGATCCTCTTGTGGTGGTCCTAGGATCCGAGGGCAAGGGGCTGAGCCGCCTGGTCCGGGAGAACTGTGATGCCTTGGCCTCCATCCCCATCTCCAGCTCGGTGGAATCCCTGAACGCCTCGGTTGCAGCTGGCATCAGCCTTTACGCCGTAGCCATGGCACGCCGACGGTCCGCACACCAAGCCAAATAGCCCTAGGTAGGCACCGGCAATCTGAAGACGAACAGTCCCAAGCGGCAACAGTCTGCGTGCAGCGGCCAGCATGCAGCGGACCCTTGCCGCACAAACTCAAGAGTCAGCTGGAGGCCCAGACCGCGTCATCCTGGTCATCCTGGTCGGCAGCCGCATCCAGGCTGCCGGGGGCGTAGACCGATCTCAGCGAGCTTCGACCGCCATTCGTGTCTTCAAAGACTGGTTGCGACGGCACCTCCTCGCCTGCCCGATCGCGGTCCTCCTGAGTGCCCGCTCTGGTCTGCCCTCCAACATTGGTTTGTTCAGTCACCCCACTGTTAGCTGCGTCGTGGCCTTTCACTTCATGGCCATTTGCATCCTTGTCGCTCTGATCACGGGTGGCTTGCTTACCCTGGCCAGCCTGGGCATGGGCGCCCTGCCAGTTCATCTCGTCATCGACCACCCCGGCATCCGCCTCTTCGTTGATGGTCTTCATATCCTCGGAGTCCAGCCGGTACTCGGGCAGTGAGTCGCTAATGTAGCTCTGCACGGCCTCGGCCATGGGCACGTCGTGGCCCGCCTTCTCGGCCATCAGCCAGCGGTGGGTCAGCACCTCGTGGAAGAACTGGGCCGGCTCTATCTGAGAGCGGTATTCCGGCGGGATCATACGCACGGTTGGCTCGAAGACCTCACGCATCCAGTCGGTAGCCACAATCTCCAGGTCCTCGCCTTGCCGCCAGGTGGATGCCCGGTAGGCATCCAGATCGTTGAGCAACCGCCGGGCTTGATTCTCCTGCACATCCAGACCGGTCAGCCTCAGCAGCTTGCGGGAGGCGTAGCCGGCATCAACCACCCTTGGACGCACCAGCACCCGGTTGCCGTTCTCCTCGGTCTTCATCTCCAGCTCGTCCACGTCAAAGCCCAGATCGTTGAGCCGGTTGACGCGGCGCTCGATCTTCCACATCTCATCCGGGTCGAAGCTGTCCACGTCCGTCAGGGCGCTCCAGAGGGAGTGATAGCGGTCCACCAACCGGTTGCCCACGTCGACCTCGTCCACCTCGCCAGCAAGCAGGTTGCCCGAATCCAAATCCATGAGCTCGCCGATGATGTTGGTCCTGGCCAGGTCGATGTCATACTCGCGCTGACCGTCAGTCAGGCTGGGGTGCAGATCACCAGTCTCGGCATCGACCAGGAAAGCCGAGAAGGCATCGGCATCACGCAGGAAGAGCACATTGGACAGGGAGACATCGCCCCAGTAGAACCCTGCCAGATGGAGCCTCACCAGGAGGACTGCAAGGGCATCGATCAAACGCTCTGCCGTATCCGGACGCAGATTGCGGGCGAAGAGGGCGCGATAAGGCAGCGAGAACTTCAGATGCTGAGTGACCAGCATGGCCTCAAGAGGCTCGCCCTCACGAGTGTGGCGACCGGTGACCACGGCGATGGGATTGACCGTGGGCAGCTCCAGTTTTTGCAGCTTGCGCAGGAGCTCATACTCACGCTCAGCCACCCGCTGGGTGATTTCCTTCATGGCGTAGACATCATCGCCCACGTGGACGAAGCGCACCACGTGCCGGGAGATACCTCTGGGCAGGTTCGCCAGCAGATCCCGGGGCCAGGTGGCCAGCGGCCGCTCCCAGGGCAGGGTAAACATCCTGGGGTTGGAGCTGGTGGCCGTGATGTGCAGGGCGGCCGGCTCCTGCTCGGAGGAGGGATCGGCCGTGGTCTTTATCGAGGTGGCTTTCATGGCGCGAGGGTCCAGAGAGGAGGCCGTCGCCCGGTTGATGTTCACGCTAGTCATGCTTCATCCATCCCATCGCCGCCCATCCTATACGGGAAGAGCCCCGCACGGATCCGCCGCGCGGGGCTCCTGGTCACCCGGTCAACAAGGAGAGGAAGGAAAATGATATCAACAATCGATACGGGCCCTGTGGATCGGCGGGAAACCATGGCCGAGCCACAGGGTCGCAGGGACGCTCAGTTCAGCCGGAGCTCGCTGGCCGGGGAGAACAGATGCATCTTGGCGGGGTCGATGTGGATCTTGACCACGTCGCCCACCCTGGGCAGGTCGCGCGGGTTGACGCGGATGGTGGTCAGCTTGTTCTGGTCGGACATGACGATGGCCTGCTCAGCCACGCTGTTGTCGGTCAGGATGTTGCCGTAGATGTAGCCGTCGGAGCCCAGATCCTCCACATTGGCAACCTTCAGAGAGAACGCTTCAGGCTCGTCTGCACCAGCCAGGGAGGCATCCTCGGGACGGAAGCCGACGACGATCCTGCCTTGGTCCTCGGGGGTCAGCTTGTCCACAGCCTCGCGGGGCAGGCTGATGGTGTCCTCGCCGATTTTGGCCTGCCCATTGGCCACTGGGTGGATGTTGATGTTCATGGAGGGCGAGCCGATGAAGCCAGCCACGAAGACGTTCTCGGGCCGATCGTAGAGCTCGGTAGGCGCGCCCACCTGCTGCAGGACGCCCAGCTTGATGACGGCAATCCTGTCGCCCATGGTCAGAGCCTCGGTCTGATCGTGGGTCACGTACAGGGTGGTGACATTGAGCTGACGCTGCAGAGCAGCAATCTGAGTACGGGTCTGGACACGCAGCTTGGCGTCCAAGTTGGACAGAGGCTCATCCATCAGGAAGACCTTGGGCTGACGCACAATAGCGCGGCCCATGGCCACACGCTGACGCTGACCACCGGACAGAGCCTTGGGCTTGCGGTCCAGGTACTCGGTCAGATCAAGCACCTCGGCGGCCTTCTCCACCCGCTGGCGAATCTCATCCTTGGGGGTGCCGGCGATCTTCAGGGCGAAGCCCATGTTGTCGGCAACGGTCATATGGGGGTAAAGGGCGTAATTCTGGAAGACCATGGCGATGTCGCGGTCCTTGGGCTGCATGGTCGTCACGTCCTTGTCGCCAATCATGATGCGGCCCTTGTTGACCTCCTCCAGGCCGGCCAGCATGCGCAGGGTAGTGGACTTTCCGCAGCCGGAAGGCCCTACCAGAACAAGGAATTCACCGTCTTTGATGTCCAGACTGAGGTCACTGACCGAGGGCTCATCGTTGCCCGGGTAGATACGAGTGACGTGGTCGAATACCACTTCTGCCATTGTTCATCCTTTCATCGGCAGGTACGTGCCGAACGATCCGTAGTGAAGGGTTGATTTTCACTGTGGTTTCCGTCCCGGGGCCAACACCGACATCGGCATGACCATACGACGGTTTTCTATTTTTGGTTAAGAGAAACTCTCCCTTGAGCCAGTGCCCACTATACACCAAAGACTGAATTCGGCGTGCGAACCCTTGCCGGCTCAATCCTTGGTCTTGTCGGAAACTTCGGAGCTGGGCTCGAAGACCGTCCTGGCCACGTTGATCGCGTTGATGACACGCGGGAATCCCACGTAGGGAGCGCATTGGAGTATGGCTTCGACCACAGCCTCCTTGCTCAGCCCGACATTCAGAGCTCCCCGTATGTGAACAGCCAGCTGCGGAGCCGTGTCACCCTGCGTAACCAGACTGCCTATCGTGACCAGCTCACGTTGCTGAAGATCGAGCCCTTTCCTGGTGTATATGTCGCCAAAGGCGAACTCAACAATCCAGCGACCCAGGTCCGGCGCTATATCCTGAAGAGAGTCGATGACAGCCTGGCCTCCCTTGCCGTCAATGGCAGCCAAAGCTTTAGATCCTTTTTCAAAGCGCGAAGCTTCCATGAAGCCCCTTCTTTCTGTTGCTTTGCATATTTCCCAGCCGAGAATATTGTATCAACGCCTGTTTACGCATTATGCCGCCGGCAGTCGAGCCATCTGCGACGATCACGGACGCGAGGAAACGGCAGAGGCCGCAATCAGGCCCTTTTCAACGAGTCGGAGCACAATGGGAAGCATGAGTGATCTTGAGGGACTGGATCTGGGGCCGGGACGGCTGGTCGGGGGCTACACCCTGATTGAGCCCCTGGGCGGCGGCGCCATGGGGTCCGTCTGGCGCGCCCGGGATGGCGGTGGCCAGGACTACGCCATGAAGATCCTACGGGAATCCCTGGAGGAGGACCAGATCTCGTCAGACAGCCTCGACGAACGTGACCGCGCCTCGGCACGCGAGCGCCTGCGACGCGAGGCCCTGGCCCTGCAACGGATCCGTCATCCAGGCGTCTGCCGAATCGTGGATATGGAACTTGATGATGCTCTGGCTTTCATCGTGACCGAGCTGATCGAGGGGCGCAACCTGCACGACGACGTGGCTGTCAACGGTCCCTATCGGGGCGACGACCTGGAGCGGCTGGCACACAAGCTGACCGATGCCGTCGCAGCCGTCCACCGGGCGGGCATCGTCCACCGGGACATCAAACCCACCAATGTCATGATCTCGGTCTCGGGGCCGGTGCTGGTGGACTTCGGCATCGCCATGGGCCAGGGGCAGAGCCACGTGACCCGGACCGGGCTGGTCATGGGGACCCCTGGCTTCATCGCCCCGGAGATCATCGATGGAGCCGAGGCCGACCAGGAAACCGACTGGTGGAGCACGGCAGCCGTTCTGGCCTATGCAGCCACCGGACGGGCGGTCTTCGGCGACAAACCCATGATGGCGGTCCTGGAGCGGGAGGCCTCAGGCAATGCTGACCTGTCCGGGCTACCCATGGGCACCATGAGAGCCCTGCGCTCGGCCCTCTCCCCCGATCGAGGCGCGCGTTGCACACCTCAGGAGCTCCTGGAGGCCATCGGTCGGGATGCCATGGATCCGCAGGCCTGGCAGGGTGAGCAAGACGACCATGATGCGGGAGGGCAGCAGACCGGCAAGGGCAGCCAGGAGACGATGCGCCCTTTTGGCGGCGGCTCTTCGGAAGCTGAGGGGCAGGCCGACTCCCCCACCATGGTCGTTGAGCCGGCCACCATGCCCATGCCGCCGATCGCGCGGGCCGATCCAGACAGTCCGCGGACGGCCTGGTCACAACCCCCCGCAGACAGCGAAGCAGATGAACAGACGACCCTCCTGCCCGACTCGGAGCAGCCCATCAGCCTCTTGGATCCCCTTCCTGCAGCCGAGGAGCAGCAAGAGCAGACACAGACCTGGCAGGATCGGCAACCCTTAGCCGATCGCCAAGATCTTCAAGCCACCGCCGCTCAGGATTCGCTACCGCCGGCACAGCCCCTGCCCAGCGGATACCGCAACGAGGCGAACGCCCACTGGCTGGGAGACCAGCCTCCCGCCCAGATGCGACGTCTGCGCTACCTGAAAGCGGGAACTCCCTGCCTGGTCTTGCTGGGAATCCTTCCCGCCCTGCTGACAGCACTGGCCCCGGTCTCGGCTCTGGCGACCGCCGGAATCCTCCTCTGGGCCCTGAGCACTACCGGATGGAGCATAAAAGCCCAGATCGAACGCGAGCTGCGCCGTAACGGACCTCGGCGGGGCACCGATCGTCTGCTAAGCGCAGCCGCCCTTCCCTGGCACCTGCTCAAGGGCCTGGCAGCCGCCCTGCTCCGCCTGCCGGGCATGATCCTTGTCCAAGTCCTAGTCGCCCTGCCGCTGACCTGGGCGGGCGCCCTCACAACCGTTCGCGCAGGCCTGACCCTAGGCGAGCATCTGCTGACCTTCCCCCTGCCAGCGGCCAGGCCCCTGTCTGTCGGCGGACTGGCCATGGCCCTGGCAACGCTGGCCGGATGGCTGTTGGCGACCCTGCCCACACAGGACCGTTCAACCCCCAAAGCGAACAGCGGCAACATGGTCCTACGTCTGGCAGCGGGCCGTATTCCCCTTGGTCGTCAGGATCCCGAGGCGCCGAGCAGCCCCTGCCGCAGGTGGATTCTGCTCCTGATCTGGCTGCTGATTACTGCCGTCCTCCTGGCCGGGCTGATTGCCCAGCCCTCCATGGACTGGGCCCCCATCCACCTCCTGCGCGCCTAAGACCGACCTCCACCCCTGGCGGCTACACTATGCTCAGTATGCCAAGGAAAGGATCCAGGTCATGTCCAAGGGCAAGCAGAACCGCAAGGCCGCGCTCAAGGCCCAGGAAGAGGCCCGGCGGCTCCAGGAGGCCAAGGAGCGCCGCCAGCAGACCATGATCGGCGTCATCGTCACCGTGGTGCTCATCGCACTGATCGCTCTGGGCGGATTCCTATACTGGCGCAGCCATCGCCCGGTCAAGACCCAGGACCTGGAGCAGGCCCGTCAGGCCGTCGCACGAGTCAAGGAAAAGCCCTCGGCCGCCAATGACCAAGGCGGCTTCCTGATCAGTTCCAAGGGGCTGGGCAAGCCGGTGGCCAAGGCTCCGACCGTGGAGATCTACATGGACTTCATGTGCCCAGGCTGCGGCGCCCTGCATCGCGGGCTGGACTCCACCCTGACCAGTCTTGTGGACGCCGGGCAGATCAACCTGGTCATCTACCCCATGAGTTTCATGGACCGGCTCTCCACCGACAACTACTCGAGCAGAACGGGCACGGCCACCATCTACGTGGCCCAGCACGACCCCGACCACCTGCTGCCTTTCATCGCCAATCTCTACGCCAAGGACTTCCAACCGGATGAGTCCGACTATCACCCCATCAGCAACGACAAGATCCGCCAACAGGCCATCAAGGCCGGGGTTGATCCCAAGGTTGCCGATCAGGCGGTCAAGGGTCACTACCGGGCTTGGATCAAGGCCATGGATGCCTATACGCCCCTGCGCAAGGAGCTCTGGAATCCCTCCGGATCCAACAAGGGGCAGATGACCACGCCTACGGTTCGCATCAACGGCAATTACTGGGAACTGGGCAACCTGTCCCAGGCGGGCTTGGACTATCGTTCGGGCCTGCTCAAGACTCTGGGCCTGGACCAGTCCAAGGTGGGCGTCAAGGGTGCCATGCCGGCCATCGGCGCCTCCGGCCAACCGCGCTCGCTGAACTGAACCGGACAGGTCGAGAAGAATTTCGCGCCCAGCGTCCCCTTGGGGACACGGTGATGGTAGGATATCATTCCGTACCGCGGCCTGGAATGCTGTCATGGACCACCGGGACCGCCTCCTTAGCTCAGTTGGCCAGAGCAGCCGCCTTGTAAGCGGCAGGTCGTCAGTTCGACTCTGACAGGAGGCTCTACGCCAGGAATGAACCCCCTATTCCACATATTCAGCTTCGTCTCGGGACAGGCTATAATAATGGACATTACCTGGATAATTACAAATACTTCCCTCGAGTAAGTCATTTCGGAGGCTCGTTCTCCGAAGTACGAACGGAGCTTTTTCCCCAACCATCTCCGTTCGTATTCGAGGACGGGATCATTCCCCTTCATTCCCGTCCTCTTGACGTTGATCCGCCGGCCCAAGGCCCGGGTCTTGAGAAGCCGACTGACCGATGACGGCCAGGTCGGCTTTTTTGTTGCCACCCATCTGTAACAAATGTGGATGTTTGCCCGACCTTGCGGATTGTCTGGCTTAGCTCCATGCCCGCGCCGCTAGAATTACCAGGTACAGACAAGGCAGGAACGGGGAGGCGAGCACATGGCCAGACGCTGGACGCCGCGGCGTTTTGTCATGCTCAGAAGGATCCGCGTGGCCTCCTGCGCGATCCTGGTCGTTCTGGCCATGGCCTTGGCCTTCGGCATCACTGCACGCAAGAGCGTGGCTTTAAGCGTCAACGGGCAGACCAAAACGGTGACCACCTACGCCTACAGCGTGGACGGCCTGCTGCGCCAGCAGGGAATCAAGGTCAAGACCCACGACCTGGTCGATTCCACCTCCGGAGGCCAGCTGAACAACCATGCGGCAGTCACTGTGCGTTCCGCCTATCAGACCACCATCGTCATCCAGGGCCAGCGAGTGCCTTTCTGGACCACAGCCACCAGCATGGACCAGTTGCTGGGATTCTTCGAGGAGAACCGCAAGCAGGCCATGAAGGTCACCGTGGATATAGGCAACGTCTACAACCAGCTGACTGGCGGTCTGGTCATCAACCAGGCGGGGCCGGTCACGGTCGTGGCCGACGGGAAGACCTCGGTGGCCCCTGACGGCAAGCTTCCGGCTGCCTCCATCCTGGACTCCAAGGGCATCGTGCTGGGCAAGGAGGACCGCGTCAGCGTGGAGCACGACCAGGGCGCCACCGTTCTGCGTGTCCGACGGGTCACCCACGGGAACACCCAGAAGACCATCCCCTTGGCCTTTGCCACACGTACCGTGGTCGACCCGAACCTGGCGCCAGGCCAGACCCATATCCGACAGGAGGGCGTAGCCGGCCAGCGTCTGCAGACCATCCAGGTCACCTATGTGGACGGACAGGCAGAATCGGAGCAGGTCGTCAAGGAGGAGACCGTGGCCATGCCAGTGGATCAGGTGGTGGCCGTCGGCCCCGACAAGCCAAAGGAGGGGCAGAGCAGCGGGCAGCAGTCCAAGGACAAGGGGTCCGATCACGCCAAGGACACCTCCTCTCCAAGCTCCTCGCCAAGCAAGGATGCGCAGTCGGGAAAGACAACTACCACGCCCTCGCAGACATCACAACCATCAGGCTCGAATACAACGCCCAAACCAGACCCCCCGAGCCAGAACGAAAACACACCAGCCCCGTCGCCAGCACCAAGTCCATCTCCAAGCGGCCTCTGGCATGCCAGCGCAGAGCTTGCCCAGACCTATGCCTCGGGCGCAGCTGCTCAGCGCGGGTGGACAGGTTCGCAGTTCGCAGACCTGGTGAAACTCTGGAACAAAGAATCAGGATGGCAATGGGATGCCGAAAACCTCTCCGGTGCCTACGGCATCCCCCAAAGCCTGCCGGGCTCTAAAATGAGTAAGTTCGGTGCCAACTGGCATGACGATGCTGCCATCCAAATCGATTGGGGCCTCTGGTATATCGCCCAACAATACGGGAATCCCAGCACGGCCTGGCGTCACTCGGAACAGTACAACTGGTACTGACTCCCTACTACATTCACGAGCAGCGAACCGACATGAACACGAGAACCGAGAACGACCGCCTTCTGGGCGCCGCCGATATCCGACGCATTGCCGACCAGGCCGGCATCCATCCCACCAAGCGCCTGGGCCAGAACTTCGTCATCGATCCAGGCACTGTCCGCAGGATCGTCCGCCTGGCAGAGGTGAAGCCCGGTCAGTCCGTCTTGGAGGTGGGTCCAGGTCTGGGATCCCTGACCCTGGGGCTACTGGAGGCAGGCTGTCTGGTGACCGCCGACGAGATCGACTCCGGGCTGGCCCGGCGCCTGCCTCAGACCGTCAGCCAACGCATGCCGGAAGCCCTGGACCGGCTGACCGTGATCAACCGGGATGCCCTGACCCTGACCCCTCAGCTGGCAGGCGACGCGGGCAGAACCGCCGACCTGACCCTGGTAGCCAACCTGCCCTACAACGTGGCCACTCCCATCATCCTGACCCTTCTGGCCCGGTTCGCCAATCTGAACCGGTTCCTGGTCATGGTCCAGAAGGAGGTAGCGGATCGTCTGACGGCTGGCCCGGGTTCCAAGGTCTACGGCACCCCCAGCCTGAAACTGGCCTGGTACGGCCGTGCCACCCAAGCGGGAAGGATCGGACGTCACGTCTTCTGGCCCGCTCCCAATGTCGACTCGGCACTGGTCTGCTTTGTCCGTAACGAGGAAGGACACATCGGCGAGGACGAGCGAACGCGGATTCGGGTTTTCGCTCTGATCGACGCTGCCTTCGGCCAGCGCCGCAAGACCCTGCATGCTGCCCTGAAGGGCCTGGTGTCTCCCGAGGCCTTCAAAGCGGCAGGTATCGATCCGAGCCGACGTGGAGAGACCATGACCATTGCGGAATTCGCCGCCCTGGAGCGGGCCGACCGCGAGGTGGCCGCGTGAGCCCGGCCGTCGGCAGGGAGGGGATCGCCCTGGACTGCCCGGCAAAGATCAACCTGCTACTTCGGGTAGGACCCGCCCGAGCGGACTGGGGTGGCCGTCACCGCTTGGACACCATCTACAGCGCCGTAAGCATCCTTGACAGAGTGGAGCTGCGTCCAAGAGAGCCTGGCAGCGGTTTCAGGCTGCACATGGAAGGCGAGCATCTGGGTGATCTGGCTGACAATGACGCCGATCCCCATGCAAACCTGGCCGTCAAGGCCCTCCTAGCCATGACCCAGGCCACCGGGCATCAGCCGGATGCGGACATCCGCATCATTAAGCGAATACCGGTGGGTGCCGGTCTGGCCGGGGGCTCCACGGATGCGGCCGGAACCATGCTGGGCCTGAACCGGCTCTGGGAGCTCGGGCTGAGCGCAGCTGAACTGGATGAGATCGCCGCCGGGCTGGGCGCAGACCTGCCCTTCTGCCTGCATGGTGGTCTCAGCCACGGCTCGGGTTTCGGCCAGGTTCTGGAGCCTTTGGATCCGGCTGGCGCAGAGGCTCGAAGCTTGCGCAATGCCGGACTGACCGGTCGCCTGCTGATCGGCGCCTATGAAGATCAGCTGAGCACGGCCCAGGTATACAAGGCCTTCGACGCGATCGGCCCCAGCCCCGGCGACCTGAACGACCTGCAAAAAACCGCCTGCGCTCTTCACCCACGCTCGCTCCTGGCTCTGGATCTGGCCCGGCGGGCAGGGGCAGGGCCAGCTTTCGTCTCGGGATCTGGCCCATCGGTGGTGGCTATGGTTCCTCACTTGGACCAGGCGGCAACACTGATAAGACTCTGGCGGGAGCAGAATGCCGTGGACAGAATCATTGAGGCTGACTCGCCAGTCCTGCCCAGGATGGTTCCCCTGCGAGTCACCCATGGACAGTAGAGTAGGCAACATGACGAATCCCGAACCACTCGACGAACGCGAGGCCCGCAGGCAGTTCGTACGACGGCGGCAGAAGATGGTCTTCACTATAGCCGTCAGCGCCCTAGTGGTCATCCTGGTCATCTGTGGTCTGATCATCTTCGGATCCATCGGGCATACCGCCAAACACGCCACCATCGCCAAACCCAACTATGGGGTCGCCGTGCCCTGTCCGCCCGACAAGTCCAAGCTGGTCAACCACCCCGACATCCGTGTGCGGGTGCTCAACGGAACCAACAAGTCCGGTCTGGCCACTGCCCTGGCGTCGGCCCTGCGCAATCGGGGATTCAACATGCAGGATGTGGCAGACTATCCGGGCAAGACCGAGACAGCGCGCACCCAGATACGCTTTGGCGCCTCGGCCATTGATCGCGGCTACACGGTGGGGTCCCAATTCAACGATGCCGTTCTGGTCATGGACGACCGCGGCGACGATCTGATCGACGTGGTCATCGGGGCCACCTTCACCGATCTGAACGACGAGGACAGCACCTCGGGCGTTGGCCGCAGGATCCAAGCCGTCAAAGGCTGCCTGGCCGACCCCTCCTCCCTGAAAAACCTGCCCAAGGCTCCCAAGGCCTGACGCCGCAGCAATGTTGCTGGCCTGGCATACCGCCCAGGAGCACGGACCCGGCTGTTGCGGAACCATAAACCGGAGGCGTTTGCGCTTGTAGTACAACGACAGGCACAACACCAGGCGTGGTGACACCCGGCGGCAGGGAGGGATGTTTGCGCGCGTGATATGGTAGTCGGTGCAACGCCTTTGGGTTGTGGGTGTTCGCGCGCTTGTTACAGTTTTGAGTGCGATGTCCGGGGGAATGCTGTAGCAGGCTCTGCGAAGGAAGGAGTCAGCTCATCATGCGTCAGCGTTTGGGCATGGTAGCCGCCTTGGCCTTTCTTCTCGCCTTGTCCTGTACACCCGCTTTGGCTGGGGGCACCAGCAGCCCAGACGGCACCGCCGTGCCCGCTACCCTGGACAAACAGCAGGGGGAGAACCCTTACAGGGATGATAGCCCGCAGGCTGCATCGTCATCCTCGCCTCTGGCCACGTCCTCACCCCTGAGCCACACGACCCCAAGCCCAGCCGCCGCGCCCGCCAGGACCGGCCTGACCGACACCACAGGCAGCCGGCCGCAGGCCCAATCCTCCCAAACCTGGACGGTCAGCTTCGACCCGGCCGGCGGCAGCAGCATCGGCGGGCAGACCATCCCCGACGGGGGGCAGGCCAGCCGGCCCAGCCCCGACCCGTCCAGGGACGGGTACCTGTTCGACGGCTGGTTCCAAGACGATGTCGCATACGACTTCAGCCAGCCCGTCACCGGGAAAGTCACCCTGACCGCCCGGTGGACCAGAACGGACACACAGCACTGGACCATCAGCCCCACCCAAGGACCCGCAGCCGGAGGCACCAAGGTCACCCTCACCCCACCCAAGCCAAGAGGCATCCGCTTCAGCCAAATCAGTCTGAACGGCTTTCACTCCGCTGCCATCAGATCCGACGGCAACCTCTATACTTGGGGAAACAACAGCAGCGGCCAGCTGGGCGACGGCACCACCAGCAACCAGAAAAGGCCAATCCTGGTCGACAAGCCCGCAGGAGCGCCGAACGGATTCACCTGGAAACAAACCATCCTAGGCAGCTATTATTCCGCGGCGTTCGGCTCGGACGGCAACCTCTACACCTGGGGAGACAACAGCAACGGCACGCTTGGAGATGGCACCACCACCGACCGGAGCAGGCCAGTCCTGGTCGGCAAACCCGCAGGCGCGCCCGACGGATTCACCTGGAAACAAGTCAGCTTAGGCGCTTGGCATTCCGCAGCCATCGGCTCGGACGGCAACCTCTACACCTGGGGAAGAAATAGCAACGGCCAGCTGGGCAGGGACACGAACATCACGCCCGCCAACCGGCCAGGCCTGGTCGGCAAGCCCCAAGGCGCGCCCGATGGATTCACCTGGAAACAAGCCAGCCTCGGCTGGTTTCATTCCGCAGCGATCGGCTCCGACGGCAACCTCTACACCTGGGGAAGAAACGACTCCGGGCAGCTGGGCGACGGCACCACCACCGACCGAAACAAGCCAGCCAAACTCAACGGGATCACTTGGAAACAAATCAGCCTAAACAACAATTTTTCCGCAGGGATTGGCTCCGACGGCAACCTGTACGCGTGGGGAGGCAACAGCAGCGGCCAGCTGGGCGACGACACCACCACCAACCGGAGCAGGCCAACCCTGATCCGGAAGCCCACAGACGCACCCGACGGATTCACCTGGAAACACATCAGCCTAGGCGAGACTCATTCCGCAGCTTTGGGATCGGACGGCAACTTATATGCCTGGGGGCGCAACAACACTGGCCAGCTGGGCGACGGCACCACCACCAACCGGAACACGCCGGTCGCACTCGTCTTCCCCGTAGCGCCGACGGTCACCAGTGTCCTGTTCGGCCAGGCCAAGACCATGGGGATCACGCCAAACCCTGACGGCACCTGGCAGGTGTCCACGCCCGCGCATGCCCCGGGAACCGTGGACGTGACCATCGTCTGGAACAGGAACGGGCCCCAACCGGACGCGCACCTGCAATACATATATATCGCCCCCAAATACCAGGTCGGCTTCACCTCCAAGGACAGCTCCTGCCCCGCCCCCACGGGCATGCCCCCCAGCCAGGCCGTCACCCAGGACGGGCAGGCGGAACGCCCCCAGCCGGACCCGAAGGCCGACGGCTGCCTGTTCGACGGCTGGTTCCAGGACAATGTGGCCTACGACTTCACCCAGCCCGTCACCGGGAAAGTCACCCTGACCGCCCGGTGGACCAGGACGGACACACAGCACTGGACCATCAGCCCCACCCAAGGACCCGAGACCGGCGGCACCAGATTAACCCTGACCCCGCCCGCACAGCGAGGCATCAGATTCAGCCAGACCAGCTCAGGCGAATACCATTCCGTGGCCATCGGCTCCGACGGCCAGCTGTACGCCTGGGGCGACAACCAGTACGGCCAGCTGGGCGACGGCACCAACACCAACCGCAGCACGCCGGTCATGGTCGGCAAGCCCGGAGACGCGCCAGACGGCTTCATTTGGAAACAGGTCAGCTCAAGCTTCCGGCATTCCGCGGCCATCGGCTCCGACGGCCAGCTGTACGCCTGGGGAAGGAACTACTACGGCCAGCTGGGCGACGGCACCACCACCAACCGGACAAGGCCAGTCAAGATCGGCAAGCCCCAAGGCGCGCCAGACGGATTCACCTGGAAACAGATCAGCATGGGCAGCGACCACAGCGCGGCCATCGGCTCCGACGACAACCTCTACACCTGGGGATGGGAGGATGCCGGCCGACTGGGCAGGAGCACAAGCATCACGCCATATGACCGACCAGGCCTGGTCGACAAACCCACAGGGGCTACTGACGCGTTTGCTTGGAAACAGATCAGCATGGGCGGCCACTCAGCAGCGATAGGCTCCAACGGCAACCTCTACACCTGGGGATACAACGCTTATGGCCAGCTGGGCGACGGCACCACCACCGACCAGGCCAGGCCAGTCAAGATCGGCAAGCCCCAAGGCGCCCCCAACGGATTCACTTGGAAACAAGTCAGCTTAGGCAGGTGGTATTCCGCAGCATTAGGCTCCGACGGCAGCCTCTACACTTGGGGAGACAATGCTTACGGCCAGCTGGGCGACGGCACCAAGGTCGACAAGCACACGCCGACCCCGGTCCAGAAGCCCCAAGGCGCGCCAGACGGATTCACCTGGCAAAAAGCCAGCCTAGGCTACAGTTCCAGCGATGGACATTCCGCGGCCATCGGCTCGGACGGCAACCTGTATTCCTGGGGGAGCAACGGCAACGGCCAGCTGGGACGCGAGCCCGCTGAAGCCTGGCCGGCCAGCCGGCCCGGCCCGGTCGGCTTCCCCGGAAAACCGCAAGCCACCAGCATCTGCTTCGACCAAACCCGGCAGCAAGGCGTCTGCTCCGCCGCCGGCAAAAACCTGACGCCCAACCCCGACGGCACCTGGAACGCCACCACGCCCGCCTACACGCCAGGCCCCGTCCCTGTGGCCATCGACTGGACCCAGGACGGCATGCCGCAAGAAACCGACACAAGCAACACCTACCGGTACCTGTCCATCGCCAGCCTGCCCCTGACCGGAGGAAACGGCATGCTCATCCTGCTCGCCACAGGACTGCTCGCCGCAGGAGCCGCCACAGCAGCCAAAAGCCAGAGACAGCAGGCGCGCACAGCCGCATGAACACCTCACACGAGTAAGCAACAACCTGGGCCACACCCCCCCAAGAAGGCCCAGGCCGACAGGCGGCCCCGCCACCCCCAACACGACGGGACCGCCACCACACCCATCAACCCTACAAACCACAACCAGACACCAGCCGGACCAACCACACACCGCCAGCAAACAACCACACAATAATCACAGCCAATGCCACCCTGGCACCTGATGACCATGCAAGCATCTTCCACATATAAGACGGCGGCATCCGAACCCGCAGAATGCAGACCAGGGATACTCAGTCAGAGCTAGGCCAAATCAGGCCTGGCCCTGACTCTGCCACCATTGCCGCAGTTCCCGTTCAGCCGTCCCCCGGTCGACCGGGCCCTGATCCAGGCGGTAGTCCAGCATGTGCCGGTAGGCGCGTCCCACCTGGGGGCCGGGCTTCAGGCCCAGGATCTGCATGATCTGTCGTCCATCCAAGTCGGGCCGGATGGCATCCAGGTCTTCCTGCCGACGCAGCTGAGCCACCCTGTCCTCCAGTTCGTCCATGGCGGAGGAGAAGACCTGGGCCTTGCGCTTGTTGCGGGTGGTCGCATCGGCCCGGGTCAGACGGTTGAGCCGCTCGTAAAGGGGCCCGGTCTCCCGGGCATAGCGGCGTACGGCCGCATCGGTCCACCGCTCGTCCACATAGCCGTGGAAACGCAGGTGCATGAAGATCAGGTCGCAGACGTCAGCAATCAGGTGGTGGTCGAAGCGCAAGGCCTTGAGCCGCTTGCGGGCCAGCCTGGCTCCGACTGCATCATGGTGATGGAAGCTGACCTTGCCGCCGGGCTCAAAGCGCCTGGTAGCGGGTTTGCCGATGTCGTGCAGCAGGGCAGCCAGGCGCAGGGTCAGATCCGGGGCAGGCACAGGTCCGTCAGGTCCGGTCTCCAGGGCAATGGCCCGGTCCAGCACCATCAGTGTGTGCTCGAAGACGTCCTTGTGCCGGTGGTGCTCGTCTATCTCCAGCTGCAGGGCCGGGACTTCGGGCAGCACGATGTCGGCCAAGCCGGACTGCACCAGAGCCTCGATGCCCTGGACGGGATGATTGGCCAGCATGAGCTTGGTCAGCTCGTCGCGAATCCGCTCGGCCGAGACGATGCTGATTCGGCCGGTCATGCGGGTGATGGCCTCTGCGGTCTCCGGAGCGATGGTGAACTCCAGCTGGGCCACGAACCGCACGGCCCGCATCATCCGCAGGGGGTCGTCGTCGAAGGATTGGCGGGGATCCACTGGGGTCCGCAGCACCTGCTTAGCCAGGTCGTTGGCCCCCCGGTAGGGGTCCACGAAGACCAGATCGGGCACCCGCAGGGCCATGGCGTTGACGGTGAAGTCACGCCGGGAAAGGTCGCCCTCAAGACTGTCCCCGTAGTCCACCTCGGGCTTGCGGGAGTTGGGATCATAGGTGTCTCGCCGGTAGGTAGTCACCTCCACCTTGACCTCGGTGCCGTCGGAACGCCGCCGAAGAGCGCCCAAGGTGCCGAATTTGCGCCCCATGTCCCAGAATCCCGACCCCCAGTGACGCAGGATGGGCTCGAACTGCTCGGGCCTGGCCGAAGTGCAGAAATCCAGGTCGTGGGAGGGCCGGCGCAGGAGCAGATCGCGTACAGGGCCCCCTACCAACGCCAGTTCAAATCCCTGCTCGGCGAAAAGGCGCCCGAGCTCGATGGCCTCCGGCCAGACTTGGAAATCCACGCTCACCCTTTCCTACGGAGTTGATGCGCCTACTAGCATACCGTTACCCCACCTGCACATTACCTTACGTAGAGTTGGAGTATGATTACGCCCGCGGACATGGCGCGCATGCTTGCACATAGCGCCGACTCTGCGGACATCCATGCCCGCGGCCAGCAGAGTCGGGGCCATCTTGTGGAAACCGTAAGCGAACGTCTGGATCCGCAGGTCCGCGAGCGCATACAGGTCGAGGATGACGCTCCCACGCCTGCCCTCATGCCCCGGCACAAACACGATTCCGGTCCTTCCACTTTTGCCTCCCTGGATGCCCAGGAGCTACCGGTGGTGCGCGAATATTCGGCGGGTGGGCTGATTTTCGATCGGCATGACCGAGTGGCCATCATCGCCCGGCACTCCCGCTCGGGCCACCTGGAATGGTGCCTGCCCAAGGGGCATATCGAGAGGGGGGAAACACCCGAGCAGACGGCGGTGCGCGAGGTCCATGAGGAGACGGGAATACTGGGTAAGGTGACCGATTCCATCGCCACCATCGACTACTGGTTCACCGGGACCAACCAACGGGTCCACAAGCTGGTCCACCATTTCGTCCTGCGGATGATCGGCGGATCCCTGAGCGTGGAGGGCGACCCTGATCACGAGGCCGAAGATGCCATCTGGGTGGACTTTTCCGACCTGACCTCGGTGCTCAGTTATCCTAATGAGCGTAAAATAGCCTGGCTCTACGCGAGGAAGTATAAAAAACAGCCATGATCCAGACCCCCCTGCGCCCGAGCGGGCGCACCAGCCAGCGCACCCATGCCTTCAATCGATGGGCCGGGTGGGCTCGAATCCTACCGGCGATCGTCCTCCTGCTAGCCCTGGTGGTGACTCCCTGGCTACCAACACCGGCACTGGCTGCCCCCAATCATCAGAACTCGGCCGAGGTGGCTCTGCGCTGGTCGACGCCTGTGGTGACTGACAAATCCGGTTATGCCCTGCGCGCTACGGTGACCAACACCGCGAACCAGCCTATGGAAAATACCCATCTGAGCGTGTCCACCAGCGCTCTGTACTCCTTCAGCTCCCGGGCCGACATGCAGGCCTGGTCCGAAGGCCACGCCCGCATCCCCACCCCGGACGTGCTGGGTACACAGACCGTACCGACAATCCCGGCCGGGCAGAGCGCTGAGGTTTCAGTCAATGTGCCGGCTGACCAAGGCGCGATCAAGAAGATGACCAGCTGGGGGCCCAAACCCATCCGACTTTCCCTAAGCGACGGTCAGAATCGGGTTCTGGGCGACGTGTTCACCTTTCTAACCCGGACATGGGATGGACTGCCCACTGCTGGCACCCCTGCACTGTCTCTGACCATGGTCATGCCGCTGATCTCCTCGGACTGGAACATTGACGACAAGGCCATGACAGCGCTGATGACCCAGCCCGGTACCGAATCCGAGTCAGGCCCGGGCAAGAATAAAGACCAGAGCGTGACACTGACCCGTCAAGGGGACCGTCGCCAGGAAGATCAGAGCCAGCTGCTGGCTAAGCACGGGTCCCTGCAGGCCTTGGGCGATCCGATCTACCTGTCCGCCTTCGCCAACCGTCCCAAGATCCAGGGGCTGATCCAGCCAGCCGACTTCGACATCACCGGATACGCCTCCCAGAACCAGGATCGCTACGCCAAGGCCGGGGTCACCCCCGAGTCCTGGAACGCCCAGACCGCAGCCAAGCTCTATCCTGATGCCGCTTCCGGCACATACGCCTGGCAGGGCATGCAGGAGTGGACCATGGAATCCATCGCTGCAGCCCGTCGCGCCGGCTACCAGACGGTCATTGCCCCGCAGGGCTTCGAGGTAGGAGCCGGCACATCCGCCCACACCGGCAAGTACACCATCGACACCCAGGCCGGACGGGTGACCGTCCTGTCGGCCCAGCGCGAACTCAGCAACCTGGCAAGGGGCAACCCCAGCTCCACGCGGGCCACCGGGGAGCAGACCCAGGCGGGGCAGACGGCACGCTTCATGGCCCAGAGCGCCTTCTATCAGATGGAACAGCCCTACGCCGAGCGCTCCCTTATGGTCTGCTTTGATGCCGATCAGGACACTCAGCATGCGGACAGGATCATGACCGAGTTGGAGCACGCTCCCTGGATCCATCTGGAACCCATGGACAATCTGATGCGAGCACCCGACTTCACCGGCGGCTCATCCGGCCTGCTCAAGGCCCTCGAAGCCGATGACGGTCAGGGCGGCGCCAAGCATGGCGACAGCTCGGCAGCCACCTTGGACTCCCTGATCGCCAGCAGGGCGGACATCGACCGGTTCGCTTCCTCCATTCTGGCCGATGATCAGCAGACCGCCCAGCCCTCTGCCAGCGCCACGGCCGGCAAGGCCGACAGCCAGGCCTTGGCCCGACAAGATGCTGACACCACGGCCCGCCAGCCCAAGGATCCACACCAGTGGCTGAACCGGCTGACCGCCGCCCACGACGATCTAGCCCTGAAGTCCCTGGGCGGAACCACAGCCGCCGCCGGCCTAGCCGATCAGGCCGGCGCCATATCCCACCGGCTCCTGGACGGCATCAGCATCACGCCCAGCGAGTCCCTGAACGTGGTCAGCGAGACGGCCTCCATGCCCGTCACCGTCAGCAACAGCCATCCCTACCCGGTCCACGCCCGCATCAGCGCTCGCACCGATTCCATGGAGATCGTTACCTCGCGCCTGGCGGATGTGGTCATTCCCGCCCGATCCGAGGCCCAAGTGACCTTTAAGGTCAGAGTGGCGACTGCCGGCAGGGCCAACGTGGACATCGGCCTGCTGGACAGCCAGGGCCGTCCCTTCGGCCAGATGCGCCGGGCTCAGATCACCAGCAATCTGCGTCTGAGCGACATGAGCGGCCTGCTCATCATTGTCTTTGCCGTGCTCCTTGGGCTCCTGGGGCTCTGGCGGCAGTTCCACCGCACGAAGGACCCGGACGAATGAGCTCCGTAGGGCGCAACTCCGCCATCATGGCCACGGGCACCGCGGCCTCCCGGGTGACCGGGCAGATCCGCACCATCCTGCTGGCAGCCGCCATAGGCACCACCGGGATCGCAGCCGACGCCTACCAGACCGGCGCCATGATCCCCCAGGTCATGTTCACCCTGATCTCGGGCGGCATCTTCAACGCCGTCCTGGTCCCGCAGATCGTACGCACCCTCAAGGAGAGGGACGCGGCTGACCGGCTGAACAAGCTGATCACCGTCGCCATGGTTCTCCTGGCCCTGCTGACCCTGCTGCTGATGCTGGGCACCCCGGTGCTGACCACCATCTATCTGAACTCCAAATGGAACCCCGCACAGCGCGCTCTGGCCAACTCCTTCACCCTCTGGTGCATGCCCCAGGTCTTCTTCTACGGGCTCTACACGGTACTGGGTCAGATCCTGGCCGCCAAGGGCCGTTTCACCGCATACGCCTGGAGCTCGGTGGGCGCCAATCTGATCAGCTGCCTTGGCTTCCTGGTCTTCATCCTCCTGTTCGGCAACGCCCGCAGCCAGCCGGTGGGTTTCTGGGACAACGGCAAGGTGGCCCTGACCGCCGGAGCCTGGACCCTAGGAGTGGCCTTCCAGGCGCTGGTCCTCTTCATCCCCCTGATCATGAGCGGCTTCCGCTATCGACCACGCTGGGGCCTACGGGGCATCGGCCTGCGATCCATGGGCTCGGTGGCGGCCTGGAGCATGGGTGTGGTGGTCATCGACCAGCTGGCCAACGTAATCAACGCCCGCATCAACAATGGCGCCCCTCTGGAGGGCAACCCCTTGGACATCGCCGGCAACGGCTCCTACCAAAACGCCTACACCCTCTTCATCCTGCCATACTCCCTGGTGGCCGTTTCCGTCAGCACGGCCATCTTCCCCAAGTTGTCCAAGGCGGTTTCGGACGGCCGCATTGGGGATGCCCGCGAGGATCTGAGCCAGGCCCTGCGCAATGTCGGGCTGATGATGTTCTTTTTCACTGCGGTCATGCTGGCCATTCCTGTGCCCATCACCCGTGCCCTGCTGCCCTCCGTGGGCGTCCACGAGGCAGTCCTGATCTCGGGACCCCTGATAGGCCTGTCCCTGGGGCTGGTGCCCATGAGTGCCTTCCTGCTCATTCAGCGCACCTTCTACGCCTTCGAGGACGGAAGGCATCCCTTCATCTTCGCGGCCGTCTCCAACACCATCCAGGTGGTGTTGGTCCTGGCAGCCATCCGCCTGGCCCCTCCCCGCTATTGGGCGGCCCTGGTGGGACTCAGCCTGTCCTTGAGCAACATCCTCAGCTTCCCCATGCTGGCGGGCATGCTGCGCAGACCCTTCCAGGGATACTTGGATGGTCGGCGCATCCTTGGCACCTACGCCAAGGCTTTCCTAGCGGCGGGTCTGGCACTGGCGGCCTCCCTGACGGTCAAGACTCCACTGACCCGCCTGGTCGGCGCCTGGGTCCAGGACCGGCAGGGCCACATGAGCTGGGTGCAGGCGCTCTTTATCTGCATGGTCATCACCCTGCTGACAGCGGCCATCTACGCCGTGACCCTGGTTGCGCTACGCACCGAGGAATTCACCCAGCTCATGATCGACCTGGCCCGCCGTCTGGGCAGGACGGCCCGACACCCGGTCCGCAGCCTGGACGCCTTGGACGGACGGCCCTCCCGGCTGGCCGACCGCTCGGTCAGGGTGGTGCACTCCTCCTCTCCTGATTCCACCCAGCCTGGCATGGACACGGCTCTGGAGAACTTCGAAGAGACCCGCGAGCCCGGCACTGATGGAGAATCCGCGACAGCCGGGCCCCCTCCAGCCCCTCCGGCCCCGCAACCCGTTAGAATTGTGCCTAGGAACAGCACGGTCCACCACGGCGTCGCCAACCACAGGCGACGCCCCACTTCTGATGAGAGCTCGGCAAGCATGAACGCGCATATCGGAGACACCATCCTCGGCAGATACACCTTGGTCACCCTGCTCCGCCGTGCCAACGGCTTGAGCGTCTGGCGGGCCAAGGACAAGGTGCTGGACAGGGACTGCCAGCTCTTTATCGCCGGCGATTCGACCTGCACGGATCTGATCAACGTCAACGCCTCCGGCCTGGCGCTGAGCAAGGACCACCGATTCACTCCGGTCTACCAGCTGCACACCAGGGATGGGGTCTCCCTGATCGTCACCGCTCCCGATGCCGGCATGTCCCTGAGGGACTACATGCACGGGCCCGCCGGCGAGACGCTGAGCAACCGGGCCATAGGCACCATCATGGGTGAGGTCACCGAGGCCATGCGTACCCTGCATGCCGCCGGCATGGTCGACTATGCAGTCTCAACCAGTACCATCAGGCTGGCGCCGGCCTCTATCACCCTGGCCGATGCCCCCATCTCGCCCATGATCGCACACCCGTCAGTCCCGAACGAGACGGGATTGGCTGACGAGGAGCATGCCATACGCGAACTGGCTGGCGTGCTCTACGCCATGCTGACCCGCCGACCCGACCAAGACGGACGACAGCCCAGCCTACAAGAGCTTCCCAAGCACACACCCGGAGAGTTCAGGATCATCTGCATGCGCGGACTGGGACTGACTGATGATCAGGGGGCCAAGCCAGTGCCCCTGGTCACCCTGGCCGAGCTGTCGGCACTGCTCAGCCCCTGGATCCCTCCCGAGGAGCTGACCGACAGCGATCTGATCTGGCCTGAGATGGACGGCCGCGCCTCCATCGAGACCGTGGCTCTGAGACCGGTGGATCCCAAGGATGTACTGCCCCTGCCCGATGGGCTGACCTCCTCAGCCCTGCCTGCCGCACAGACTGTGACCCATCATGAGCCGCACTGGAAGACCAACCAACTGCTCTTCCCCGGCCGGAGCGAAATCGAGATGCTCAATCCCGAAGACACGGACACCGACCTCTTCTCGCTCTTCGACGAACGTCAACGGCTACGCTCCTTGAGCAGCCGCTCCCGCAAGACCGCGGCCATGGATGTGAGCGCACTCAGGACGACGACTGCCAGGCCCGCTGCCTTGAATGACGAGGAGTCCAAGGCAGTGACCGGGCGGATGCCGACCGTGGGAGACGATCAGCATCGGCCGCCCGAGGCCATCAGCGGCAGCGGCGTGACCGCCGACAACCCCGTGGAGCGCGGCTTCACCCAGTGGGACTTCGACAAGTCCAGCGACAAGAAAAGCCATGAGACCGGCGGTCGTCAGGCCAGGGCAGCATCCAACCGGACCGCCTCACAGACCGTCCCACAGAGTAATGGAGAATCACATGCCCGGCGCGAGGATGACGCCGAGGCACACGACAGAACCCATGCACGCGTGGCCAGCGGCTCGACCGATCAGACATACGAAGAGCGGCAGAATGACCACTCGAATCAGGATGCCGAACGAGCGCCCCGATCCTCCAAGAAGCGCGATTTTGACGAAGAAGAGCAGCAGACCACGGTCATGGAGCCTCTGCCCCCCAGCTTCACGCCCGAAATTCACTCCATGCCAGCGCCGGTGACCTATTCGGAACTTCCGGACGATAGCCAAGACGAGGATCTGGATGACGAGACAGACATGGCCGACACGCGTCTATTCGGCCGTTTCACGACTCGCTCCGTAGTCATTGCCGTAGCGGCCGCAATCATCGTAGTGGCCTTGGTGTGGGCGATCTCAACCATCTCCGGCTCCCGACCCAACGTCGGCAAGGAGGAGGGCGGCTGGCCGGTCATGTCCAACGTCCCCTTCCCCGGTAGGACTGATGGGGACGAGGAGGCGACAACTACCAACAATGGCAAGGCCAAGGCCAAGGCTGGTACCGACAAGGTCAGCCATGCTGACAAGGTGGCCAAAAAGGTTCCCAATCCGCCCAAGCCCAAGAACACCACAGCCTATCAGTCGGATCGGCAGCTCTTCCTGAACAAGCCCGCCGGCCTGCAGGGCTTCGGATGGTACATGCACCTGACCAAGCCGGAGGAAGTCTCCCGCCTGACCATCGTCATGCCACAGAGCGGCGGCCATGCCCAGATCTACGCGAACTCCACAGCGGCCCAGCCCAACCAGGGGCAGCCGCTGGCCGACTTCAGCTTCGATCCCTCGGGCACCACCCAGGTCACCCTGCGTGAGCCGGTCACGACCCAGGATCTGGTCGTCTGGGTGCCCATGGACGGCATGCCGGGCAACTCCCTACGCTTCACGTCCGTCCAGGCCTTCTAAGCAGGTCCTCCACACGTCCCTGGCTGGAACACTTGGCTGTCCATTCTTGCTGCTGTCTTGCTGTTGCCGATCCTCAAAGCAGCTAGGATTGAAAGTTCCTGGAAAATGGGAAGGAATCCCAGGCGGGGTTCCGACCATGGGTGTACCGAAATGGTAATGTGTTGGATTTTTCCTCCAACAAAGCCCTTGCAGGTAATACAGTTTCCTTAGACAACGGCGGCAGGAAGGCGGAAGTCAGTCATGGCGGATGATCCCAATATCGCACCCAAGGTCATCAAGAACGATCCCTGGTATAGCTCCTATGCAGCACGAGCCGAGCAGATGCGCGCCTCCGAAATTCGCGCCCTCTTCGCTGTCGCCAATCGACCCGAAGTGGTCTCCCTGGCCGGCGGCATGCCCTACCTGGGCCGGATGCCTTTCGATAAACTGGCCGACCAGCTTGGCGTCATGCTACGGAGCAAGGGCCAAGTGGCCTGGCAGTATGGGTCAGCACAGGGCGATCCCCATCTGCGCGAGGACGTGCTGCCCATCATGGAGCTGGAAGGTATCAAGGACGTCCAGCCGGATGACGTGGTCATCGTCAACGGCTCCCAGTCGGGACTGGACCTGATCACAAGAATCATGTGCGATCCGGGCGATGTGGTGCTGGCTGAGGCACCCAACTATGTGGGCGCCCTGGGCGTCTTCCAGTCCTTCCAGGTCGATGTGGTCAACGTGGCCATGGACGGAGACGGACTGATTCCCGAGGCTCTGGAAGAGACCATTCTTGAACAGCGCCGTCAAGGCAAAGCGATCAAGTTCCTCTACACCGTGCCCAACTTCCACAATCCCGCCGGCGCCACCATGAGTGTCGAGCGGCGGCCGCGAGTCATCGAGATCGCCAGAAAGTACCATGTGCTTATTGTCGAGGACAATCCTTATGGACTACTGGCCTTCGACGGCCAGACCTATCCGGCCCTGCGCTCTTACGATTCCGAGGGCATTGTCTACCTGAGCAGCTTCTCCAAGATCATCGCCCCGGGCATGCGCGTGGCCTGGATGGTTGCGCCTCCTGGCATCCGACAGAAGCTGGTTCTGGCCAACGAGTCAGCCATCCTTTGTCCTTCCAACATGAGCCAGATGACCATCACCACCTATCTGGACAACTTCGACTGGAAATCGCAGATCAACGATTACCGGGGAATGTACAAGGAGCGCTGTGATGCCACGGACGAGGCTTTGAAGGAATATTTGCCCTACTGCTCATGGCTGAAGCCCAAGGGTGGCTTCTACATCTGGCTGAAGATACCCCAGGGGCTCAACGCCAAGGACATGCTGCCCAGAGCGATCACCGCCAAGGTAGCTTACGTGTCAGGCACAGCCTTCTACGATAATGGGGAGGGCGCGGATCATATGCGCCTGTCCTTCTGCTACCCCACTCCCGATCGGATCCGGGAAGGAATACGCAGACTGTCCACAGTCATCGAGAACGAACTCGCCACCGTCCGGCTGTTCGAGCCTGACAACGACAAGAAAAGGGGCTGAATCATGGCGGCCAAGCACAGCAAGACACCTCGGCAGCAGACCGGCGGCAAAACCGTGGCAACCGGCAAGGCCAAGACAATCGCGAGCACGAAGACGACCACGGTCGCAAGTCCGACCAGCACTGCGGCCACCACTTCAGCCACAGGTGCCAGCGAAGTGGCCAAAAAAGCCGGGCGGACCTCACATCGCTCCATCCGTGAAGCCACACCAGTCACCATGGACGATGTCACCTCCCTGGCCAGCAAGACCACCAAACGTGCTGACAAGTCGCTTCTGGTGATCTGTGGTGGCCTCAGCCATGAGCGCGATGTCTCCATCAGCTCGGGTCATCGAGTTCAGGGATTCCTGGAGGAGGCAGGGTGGACAGTCCAGGTCCACGACATGGATGGCTCGCTCCTTCCCTACCTGACCGACGAGTCGACCCGCCCTGATCTGGTCTGGCCTTTGCTGCATGGCGCCAACGGCGAGGACGGTTCCATCCGTGACGTCTTGGAAATGGCCGGATTGCCTTACATCGGATCCCGGGCCAAGGCCTCCCGGACCGCCTGGAGCAAGCCCATCGCCAAGAACGTCGTCCGCATGGCCGGCTTGCACACTCCGCATTCCGTGACGCTGCCCGAGTCCATGTTCCGCGAGCTGGGTGTCGAACCCGTTATCGATATGCTTCTAGGTTCGCTAGGACTTCCACTCTTCATCAAACCCACCATGGGTGGCTCAGCCATGGGCTGCACCATGGTGACTGAACAGAGCCAGCTCACTCAGGCGCTGATCAATTGCTTTGCCTACGGTGATGTAGCCCTGATTGAACAGGCTGTCACGGGCGCCGAGGTCTCTGTGTCCATCCTCGAGTTTGACGGACACCCCCTGGTTCTGCCTCCGCTTGAAATCTGGACTCCCTCAGGCACCTACGACTTCGAGGCTCGCTCCACACCTGGCCCGACAGAGTTCTATGTTCCAGCCCGACTGGATGCCAAGACCACACAGGCTGTCAGCGATGCCGCACTGACCGCTCACCGGGCTCTGGGGCTCCGCGATATTTCACGAACCGATTTCATCGTTGATGCCCAAGGTCAGCCGCAATTCCTGGAGTCCAATGTGGCACCCGGTATGACGGACACATCGCTTCTGCCACAGTCAGCCCAGGCCGCTGGCTACAATCTGCCAGAGCTATACACGGCATTGGTTCAATCAGTTTTGAATCAAAAGCGAACCGATTGAGACCTTAAAGCCCCTCTGGTTCTGCCTATCGTTCGGCTAGCACGTACAAGGTCCGCCTGATGCATGATGTGCAATTTGTACAATATGCGTCAGGCGGATCTGCAATATACGCCGATTGCAATACAGGCACAGCAGATAGCATACAGGGCGGGCACCAGATTCTCATTAGCATTCTTTCCCAGCCATACAATGGCAGTGGTTCATTGTTCGCCACTCATCATCGATTATTTCTCGCCTTCTATTCGATATGCCCAGCTCCCCACTTCTGATGTACTCTCCACTTCTCTTTTGCTACTCAGCCAAAGCCGATATTGATCGAAGGGCATGTTCAGTCAGATCACGGTTTTATATTGTCAACCAAACCGATTTGCAAAATCGACGCAGACCAATGGATTGCCGATACTACAATGACTGGTCGTCCTCCGAGACTCAACTCACAGGAAACCGCGATATTCGTTCACACCCTTGAATGCAATCGCGGTCGGTATCCAATGTTTCACGTGAAACATTCTGGGGTGATCAACTTACTGCACGAACTCCAGTGAGAGCCTCAAACGGTATAACGGCCTATGACCGACAGCGAATCCTGCACCTTAAAAGTGCGAGTCGAATAAAGAAATGGTCGACTGAAAAAGAAGACGACCCTTGCAGGATTGCAATCACTACGGATGCTGCCTGATTTTGCTGAAGATGTTATACCAAGTTTTTCTATCAAAGTACGCGTAATTGCATGTAGGTTTTGCTGCTTTTATAGCGTCGAGAATCGATCCATTCCAACTATGCCAGCAAGAACTTCGAGCGAGGGTTGAGTCTTCACCTGCAAATTATCATTCGGTCACCGGCATAGTTTTCCCGGTTCATTTGCCCCTATTTGTCTATCCTCATCGCTGAGAACACATCTTCCGATCAGATTTCATTTATTAAGCCATCTTGCTGACGCGGTTTGCTCCCCCCACGCACTCTAGGGCTCATAGATAAATGCCCATAGATACCCTGCAAATCAGTGGATTAATATATCCAAGGGGATCCATCCTTGTTCAAAGGCCATACTTCATAAGATCAAACAAGCGATTAAAACCGCACCCTACTACAATTGGGCAGTCCTCGGCCTTGCTCAATATGTCTTACTCATCTCTGCTGCTTTCCTCGCTCTTGTTCGATCCGCGCGAGGAACTTTCACCAAGTTCTTCCTGAGTTGAGGATGCATACCGGTCGGTAGACCTAAATGACATGTCATCATCAGCGACAAGGTTTTCTGCGTCCAACTCGTCTTCATTGTCATCAGAGCTTGGAGGATTCCAAAAACGCCAGCTATGCCAGCTGTCATCCTCACTCTTATCGTCTGTTTGATGACTAGGATGCTCCCGCAGTAACCGATCAACTCGGAGCATAAACCAGATCAGCACCAGAATCGTCCCAAGATTGGTTACGATGGCCACTATCACGGTTTTCTCCATAGTTTAAGAATAACTTGCTTCTGTCAGAAACAGACCTACTGTGAGATAAGTAGCGCCCTTTTCGCCCACCGCGTGTGACCCGGTCATCCTGCATGGATACAGTAGCGTTATGAAGCAAACTGTTCATGATGCCATTGTTATTGGGTCCGGACCAGCAGGTTACACAGCCGCCATTTATCTTGGCAGAGCCGGATATGCTCCACTTGTGATTGCTGGTGCCCTAACGCCCGGCGGTCAGCTTATGAACACGACAGAGGTAGAGAATTTCCCTGGATTCCCAAAAGCGGTATTGGGTCCGGATCTGATGGATCAGATGCGCGAGCAGGCCGAACATTTTGGTGCTCAGATCGAGTACGACGATGTCGTCTCAGTTGACTTGAGTGGAGATATCAAACGGATCACTACCGATGGCGGTGAAGAATACCAAACTCGAGCAGTCGTTATCACCACTGGTTCGCAATATCGAAAATTGGAGATTCCTGGAGAGCGCGAGTTTTCTGGGCGAGGTGTTTCCTACTGCGCCACATGTGACGGATTTTTCTTCAAGAATAAGCCGATTGTGGTCGTTGGCGGCGGCGACTCTGCCATGAGTGACGCAGACTTTCTGACCCGTTTCGGTTCTTCTGTCACCTTGATTCACCGTCGCCAAGGCTTCCGCGCTTCAAAAATCATGGTGGACCGAGCCAAGGCCAATGACAAGATCAACTTCCTTCTCGATTCGGTCGTTACGCAGATCAACGGTGACGGTAGCGGTGTAACCTCTTTGGATGTGCGCAACACAGCAACTGGCCAGCAGTCAAATATTCCAGCAAATGGAGTTTTCGTTGCCATCGGATTCACCCCCCAGACTGCTTTCTTTAATGGACAAGTCGACCTGGATCAGGACGGCTATATCCTGGTCAAGGGCGGTTCAACCAAGACCTCCACACCCGGAGTCTTTGCCGCTGGTGACGTAACCGACAAAGTCTATCGTCAGGCCATTTCTGCTGCTGGCATGGGTTGCCGTGCAGCCTTGGATGCCCAAGAGTATCTTACGAGTTTGGATAACCGCTAAGACCTGATACGCCCTGCAAACAAGAATTTACGTGCCTGGCAGTTTAAGATTGCCAGGCACTTCGTTTATCGACTATTTCAGCAGCTTATTTAGTTGCACTTAATTGTCTATTGGTTACGACGAAATAGCCCGCTCAACAGAAACATCACTGACCCTACAGCTTTTTCTATCGTCTCCTGCTGATATAACTACTCTCTGCTAAGGAGACATTACAGAACCCAGCCCTCCCCCCAACGCCGCGTCGAAAATCCTACAGACCTTGCTAGCTTAGGTATGCTACTTCCCTGCCAGGAAAGGAACCTTGCTTCATCTAGAACCACATCTAAGCGGAGACTTACCTCTTAGCCGACACACAGCACAGACATAAGCAACCACTCCAGTACGCCCAACTAAATAGCCAGCTTAGTCAACGACTCACCACATGCCCCACACTTGGGCGCACTCATCCACCCATGACAGCTAACCAGTTGAGATACCGATCGGACCGGATGTAGTTAACCGACAACACGACTTGGCTGATCAGTTAGCAGTTATTCAGAACCGAACAGTCTGCCAACATAGGTATATTGCGCACAGCCTTTCAGCACAGATATATCTGGACAGTGACTGGCACTTACTAATGATGGTTTAATCATTCTGATCTTAAGACAAATGCAGCGATTGCTCATCAGCTCATACGGGACCTGTTTGAGCTATGAAGCAATCGCTCGCCTTATCGGCAGGGTTTGGTTAAGCAACCCCTGCAGTCGCATTCTGAGAATAGGATCAAACCCAGCCTTTATCGCCCGAACGATTGCCATTATTTGGGGATTGATCCTTCTCCAAGAGAATGCCAACAATACGGTCCATATCTTCTGGCGAAGAAAATACGATTTCTATTTTCCCGTGCTTTTTAGTCCCCTTAATAGCCACCTTCGTATCAAAGTGACTTTCCAGGTCCTGGCGTACAGGACTATCGGCCCAGGCGTTTACTCTAGGCTTTTTTGCCTTCTTCTTCGCCTGTCCGGTCTGCAAGGCGACAAGTTCCTCGGTAGATCTTACTGACAATCCCTCAGCGATGATCTTGTCTGCCAAAGCAGTCATGGACTTTTCATCCGGTAAAGTAAGCAAGGCGCGGGCATGTCCAGCTGACAACACACCTGAGCTGACTTTTTTCTGAACACTGGGGGGTAACTTCAACAAGCGAAGTGTGTTGGTGATCTGAGGTCTGGACTTGGAAATTGACTTAGACAGACCGTCCTGAGTCAAGCCGAACTCATCGATCATTTGCTGATAAGCTGCTGCTTCTTCCAGAGGATTAAGAGCTACTCTATGGAGATTCTCGAGCAAGGCATCACGCAACATGGTGTCATCGCTCGTCGTTTTAACAATTGCAGGTATGGTATCTAGGCCAGCCAACCTAGTAGCACGCCAACGACGCTCACCCATTATGATTTCATAATGAGTTGTTTGCCGCAGATTCACGTCTCTCTGGTTTAAAAGCTGTCCCGATCGCTCTGCACCGGTCTTAGCGTCAACAACTTTTGATTTACTGCCTGCGCTGACAACTGAGGTTGTTTTATCTCCAGTTGTTCTTGGATAGTCTGCAAGAGTCGATCTTCGCACCACTATCGGCTGCAATACACCAACTTCCTTGATGGAGCGGGACAGCTCCAACAGTTCATCTTCATCGAAGATCTGCCTCGGTTGCTGTGCGTTGGGCCTAATATCGTCCACACGCACTTCAGCCAAGTACCCGCCTTGGACGGGTTCCAGCTTCTCTTGGGTATTGCCTTCTGCCTTATTTAGCTCAGTATCATTGCCAACAGGAACTGCACGGTTAACGCTTTGCCGAGCCTCTTTTGTCCTATCGTCGACAGCATCACTCGATTTCATCATCGACGATGTTTCACGTGAAACATTCGTCGTCGTAGGGCCAAAGAATAAATCACTAGGGTGTTCCAAGCTGCTGATGGAGGGAACAGACCGACGCTTGGTGGTCCTCTTCGACGTTAATGTTTCACGTGAAACATCGTCGGCGATTGACTTGGAAATACTGACTCGCTTTTGTCCTGCGTTGGTACGTTTACGACCACTCTTAGAGGACTTTGCTGAATCCGCTAGCTCTGAGCCAGCACGATCCGAATGCTGAGTACTTCTTTCTGATTTTGCCTTGCCTTTTGTTGTGTCGTCCTTCTCTAGGCGCTTTTGTCCATTTGATTCCGCACCCAAACCTTGAAAAATCGGCTGCTTATTGCTTGAATTTGGTACTTTGTTATCTTGTCGCCGACTATTATTGTCAGCATTGTTTTCATCATCTTCACCTGGCAAAGCGGGGAATAGAGCCCCCAAGCCCTTGCCTAACCGTGAACGGCTTGTCATGTCCTCACTCCCCCTGTCTTCTATTGGCAATATGTTCCAGTACCTGGTTCGATCTCTGGGCGATTTCTAACGCTGCCTCCTCATAAGCAATAGCACCGGCTCCTTTAGGGTCGTAGGTGACAACGCTTTGCCGGAAGCTGGGAGCTTCAGAGATTTTGACTGAACGCGGAATGGTCGTATTAAGCACTATCTCTGGATAATGTTCCTTGACCTGATCAAACACTTCTTTGCTTAACAGTGTTCGCCTATCGTACATCGTCAACAACATTGTCGAGATTACAAGGTAAGGATTATAGCTTTGCTGAACAAGCCCTATGGTATGCAGTAGCTGTTGCAGTCCTTCAAGCGCATAGTATTCAGCTTGTACTGGGATCAATACCTCATTGACTGAACACATGGCGTTCAGAACTAGCAATCCGAGACTAGGTGGGCAATCAACGAGAACATAGTCATAATGCTGATGGCAGACTTTAAGATAGTCAGCAACTGCTTTTTTCATTAGCTGATTGCGGTTGGGCATATCCGCAACTTCCAGCTCAGCTCCACTTAAGTCAATGGAAGATGGGACAACCTCAAGATTGGGGAATTCAGGGGAAACTACCTTAACGTCGTCAATCCCAAGACGGCCTTCAAGTACATCATACGTTGATGGAGTCCCGGACTCATGAGCTACTCCCAATGCAGTAGAAGCGTTGCCTTGTGGATCCATATCGATGACCAACACACGCTGATTGAATTCAGCAAAGGCGCATGCCAAATTAACTGTAGTTGTGGTCTTCCCTACCCCACCCTTTTGATTTGCAACGGCAATGAAGCGAGTTTTTGAAGGATGAGGGAATTCAGCCTGGCGTAAAGCCTGATAGCGTGCAGAAAGATCTGCCATTTCCGCACCTGACACCGAACCTGTCCCGTCAGCGAATATTCGATTCAGAATATCCGTTGCCGACTCCATACCTGATGCGTTCGGCGTACCTTGCTCACCGATATCCGAGGTATTTCTCGAAACGGGTTTCACCTTCTTCGATGCGGTCACGAACCATCCTCCTTTTGATAACAAATCAATTTTCCCGTCCTAGTTGGACATGTCAGAACCAATCGCTAGTTACACACAGTCACTGTTCATAACTGTGGATAAGTGTGGATAGGCCCAATAACGGATCTGTCACCGACCCTCCCCTTAAATTATTAGCTTTGCCTTGTGATTATTGGCAATTCTGCCTCTTCCTGCACCACATCATGACTCACCAAGCATAATGTGGATAATTCATTTGTCAGGTCTCAATTGTGCATAACTTTAAAAAACCGCGTATCAATAAATTAACTACGCCTCATCAGCACGAAGCACTATTCATAGTTATTATCAATGATTAGTCCACCTACTGAGAAGTCTTAATAACACTGCTACAAATGTCTAATTAAACTCATAGACAAATTCTTATACAACTGTACTGCAGGATAGTGTTTCACGTGAAACAGCTCAATTGTTCAGGAAGTTCCATCTCATTTTTGCTTGTTAGCTTACACAGTTCGGTGTCTCAGTTCTGCCCACTCTATATTCTAAGGTGGTTTATACGCAAGCAAGGACTACCACGTATTTAGCGGACAGCACTAGTCGCAAAATTATGAATTTAATCTGTTTCATTGTTAAGCAACCGGCATCAGTATACTGATAGGTGTTCCACTATACTTCATGAGAATATGGTTGAAAGAAAATAGCTAAAATAAAGTTCAAGGGCCATTTCTAATCAAAATATAGAGGATATCGTGATTCCCTTTCATTTATACTCAAATACCCGTGATCAAGATTATTGAATTCCATGTCAATGGTTTCACGTGAAACATTGCATCTGATCTCTAGTTAGGAGTCATCCACTCAGAGTAGCAAGGCAGAATAATGTCAGATACAAGATGCTGCAGGATATAGCCGTCTTGTGTGGACTTACTCGTATATAACATACCCTCAGCTCTTTGTGAATGGGTGAATCTGTAACACTATAAGTGGCGAAGTGCGCAACATGCCACACACTAAAACAGATGTTGATTACGCAATGTTTCACGTGAAACTATCTTTAGTGCACGCACTAGAAACTGTGGATGGCCTCTTGTGCTAAATTCAGCTATCCCTCCATACCCGACATCAAAAAGGCATAGTCAGCGTTGAAACCGATTTAGAAATTGCTTCTGGTTGTATTAACCGATTAATCAAGCACTCGCATATACATTTGCAAAGATCGACAGCGCTCTATGAGTATTAATGAAGATACAACGCAGATCAACACACAGGTTAGACAAACCAAACTGCACTTATGCAATGGGAACCTGTAAATAGAAACAGCAGGGCGGGCGTAAATAAGACGAATTAGCACATGAAACAGGTAAATTGCTAGGTCACTGAGTATCAAAGGACGGCATCACCAGAGTTGGCTAATCAAGCATCCTAAAGTTGGCGGTATATCCCGTTCTAAGCTATAACCCTACACAATCGGCACAACAATGTTTGAAAGACAAAACCAGTATGAAATAAGCCTTATAGCAAAGCAGTCGGAAGAGACGGGGCGATGTGTTTGATCTCAAATGAAACAGCTTTACTATTTCAAATATTATACTCATATGTGACTTATGATGGCTTTGCTCTGCGGACAGATTAGATACTGGAGGATCAAAGTCGTTAAAAGCCTCGGACTGCAAACCATTCTTAAAAAAGTCATATAGGATTTCAAACATACTTTGTACTCTCCTTAACTGAGCATGTCATCCCTTCCGATTAGGTGGCAGACACTTTAGTTGCAGTCCGGCAAATGCAGGTTCGATCTAGTAGACAGAATCAGTCATTTCTGGTCATTTTCGACAAGGCTCTGTTTAGAGATTGATAATTTATTCTCTAATTTAGCAGAGTCTTATCTCGCTGTTGTGCAAAGACGCTGACAACGAAGTCATTAAATTGTGTCCTATCAATATCGTGCTTTAGCTTTTGTCCACAAGAACCACGTGAGTGTCCTCAAGACCGGGTGCAACAGGGGCTTGACGAACCCGTGGATTCGCTCCATGATATTTTTTTATCTCTTTAGCAGCTTTATCAAGCTCATTTTGCGCCGAACGACCTTTAAGAGCAATAAGCTGACCTCCTGACCTCAAGAGAGGTAGAGTCCACCCAGCGAGCTTGGTCATAGGTGCTACAGCCCGACAGGTCACGGCATCAAAATTCTGAGGAACTGAAGGCGCGAAATCCATATTTGCCGGACTTGCTCCGCCCATCACAGCCGAGGATTCGGTCCCATTCGCAACTTGCTGACTGTCACCATTCCTGGTGGTGACCAAAGTCGAAGAACCGTGGCCAGAAACGGAACTAGACACTTCCTCGCTTCGGCGACGACCATGACGGTGGCTATGTGAACCTTTTTTGTTGTGCCGATTTGATGCATGAGAGGATTGCGGAGCCAGATCCTCTGCACGTTTGCGAAGCACTGACACATTAACCAGTTGCAACTCATCAATGACTTCCTGCAACCAGAGCACACGCCGCTCCATTGGCTCGACAAGTACCACAGTGCACTGCGGAAGACACGCAGCCAGTACAATACCAGGGAAGCCCCCACCGGAACCTATATCTGCCACTGTCGCTGTCTGACCATCAGTAGTCAATCGTTCACGCACAAAAGGCACAATGGCAGCTGAATTGAGTATATGCCGCTCCCAAATAATGTCTTCATCGCGGGGGCCAATGATTCCTCTCTCCACGCCCTCACGTAGGAGCTTGTCGTGAAAACGCTGCATGGGTACTAAAGCATCGCCGAGAACCCGCCTCAAAAGGGGACTATTGTTCAACTCATCATCCACAACAGCCATTTCAACTCCTCACATCTGCATTCGGCACACAATTAATCACAGCCACAGACCTTGACAGCGTCATACTGTCTTGTATCTCGTATCAAGCGGCATCTCACCCTGTCAGAATCGAGAACCTCTGGACTCCGAAGCCAGCCCATTTACCAACGTATGGTTTTCAACCACAAAAGAGCGTCAAAGGCACACATCAATATCCTAACGGAAACAGCATAGAAGGAAGCCTCTTATAGAGGATCACGAACCAAGAGCATTCCGAATTAAGCAGCATGGCAAACTAAGCACCATCATGAGCCAGACAAGACAACATACCTGCCGAATAGCGCTACACAGACCGATAACAAAACGGACTTACACAGTATGGCCGCACCAAACAATGGAGCAATCCAAAAAGGCCGACATCACAAATACTTCATCGGAGCATAGCTCTACTTGGCTCTACTGTCACTCCCTGTCCGCGTCAGCAGGATCGTCATCAGCCCTGTAGTCAGCCGAATCCTCGACCTGATCAGCGTCATCCGCGTCCCGCGGGACGTCATACCCGACTGGCTCGTCCTCAACTTCGTCAGGCAGGTCCTCGTCTTCGTTCTTGGCCTTCAGGTAGACGGTGACGTACCGGTGAGGCTCCTCACCGTGGGAGCGTGACTTCAGCCTCTCCTCGCGAACCATGTCATGGACGATCTTGCGCTCGAATGAGTTCATAGGTTTCATATTGACGGGATCGCCGGTCTCACGAACCTCATCGATCACATCCAGGGCCTGCTCGCGAAGATGCTCACGCTTGCGCCGCAGAAAGCCGTCCACATCCACGATCAGATGGGAGCGCTCCCCTATTTTCTGCTGCACAGCCAGCCGCGTCAGCTGTTGAAGAGCGTCGACTACCTCGCCATCCTTGCCGATTAGATGCTTGATATCCGTATCGTCGTCAGCCACAATCTGCACGGTCGGACGGTGGTTGCGCACCCCCATCTCGATATCGCCCTCGTAATCGACGATGTCCAGCAACCCCTCCAGATAGTCGGCGGCGACATCCGCCTCCTCATTGAGTTGCTCGATGGTCTTTCCCTGGTCCAGAGACTGAGACATCTATGCTCTCCTTACACGCGTTTACATCCGATTCATAACCTCAGGCCCACTGGATTCCTGGTCACCAATCGAGTGTCCAGTATTGAGGATACACGGACGTGATGATTGCAGACTACTCCAGTATTCGCCCGACCGAAAGCCAGGTCACCACGCCGGCCACCACTGCCAATGGTCGCATCAACGGCCGCGGCGTTTGCGATGAGGCTGAGAACGCTGGTGGGAGACGTTCTTGTTGTTGCGGGCTTCCTCTTCCAGCCGCTTGGCCTCCATCAACTGCTCCTCCTCCAAGGAGGGCAGCCCCTGGCGCTTGCGGCGGGCATTCTCATGGCGGTGATCCCGCTCCTCCTTGCTCTCCGCGGCAGGCGATCCAGGCGTTGGCATATGGCGGACCTGGAAGAGGGTTCGGCCCAGATTCCAGAGGTTGTTGGTCAGCCAGTAAATCAGCACGGCGAAGGGGAAGTAGATACCCGAGAAGATGTACATGACCGGGAAGATGAAGGCCATCATCTGCTGCATCTTGTACTGCTGTCCCTGCATGGCCGACCTGGGCATGTTCCGCCGAACATTATGGAACTGCGAGTAGAACATGGCCAGGCACATGAGCACGATGAAGACCACAATGACTATGCGGCCCGCACCTTGGGCAGACATAAAGTTGTCCGAAATCCGCAGCCCAAAGAAGGTGGTCTCTTCGAATTCTCGCGCCACCTGTCTGTTGAAGGCTCCCAGAGGTGCCCGCTTGCCCCGGGCGATGAAGGGCACAGCGGATAGCACATAGAACATGGTCATGAAGACCGGGCCCTGGACCAGTGCGGGCAGACAGGATCCCATGGGGTTGGCATGGTTATCCTGGTAGACCTTCATGGTCTCCCGGCTCATGGCCTCTCGGCTCGCCGGATCCTTCTTATTGCGGTACTTGTTCTGGATCTTCATCAGCTTGGGCTGCAGGGCCTGCATCTTTTGCATGGATCGCAACTGCTTGATGAAGAGCGGCAGCACGCACAGATTGACGACCAGCACCAGCATCACTACCGAAAGCGCCCAAGCCACGCCGGGACCCTTGTGGAACCCGATCAGGGTCAGGAACTTGTGACAGTAGGTCATGATGTAGGTCATGAGCCACTCGATGGGATACAGGATCTTGTAGAAGAAGCCGTATATGCCCGTATCGAAAGTGAAGGTGTCGTTGTTCTGGAACATTATCAGGCCGTCTCCTTGTCTGGGGCCATGGGGGTCAGCCGGGCCTCCTCATGGGCCGTGGACCACGAGAACCGATAGAAGATGGAAAATCTTTGGGGCACGTCATCGATTCCGCCGTTGTTGAATGGCGTGCAACGCAATAGCCGCAGAACGGCCAGGATAGTTCCACGCAAGGCCCCGAACCGCTTCAGAGCGGTCAAAGCATACTGGGAGCAGGTCGGGTAGTAACGACAGCTCGGCGGCGAAAGGGGTGAGATGTGGCGCTGATACCAGCGGACTGCACCCTGCAGAGCCCGGGAGGCCAGGCCACTCATGCCCTGCACCCTTCACTGGCTTCCACATGTTGAACGGGTTGACGCTTGGACCCGGCAAGCTGCAGCTCTGACTGTCCCTGTGCATCGAGGCCGCCGGCAGTCTTCCCGGTCTTGCGCATGAGGTCACGGAAAAGCCTGTCGACTTGTTCCTCCAGCTGCTTGTATGTGGCTGTGGCAGCGCTGGGTTTGGCGCGCATGACCAGATCACAGGAGGATGGCAGCAGGTCCTCCTTAGATCCGGCAAGTTGCCTGAATCTGCGTTTGACCTTATTCCTAGTCACGGCCTTGCCCACATTTTTGGATACAGCGAGCCCCATGCGGCGTCTGCCTGCAGGCAGGATGTCATGCCGCCCTTCGCGCTCAGCCGATGTCACCGGCAGCAAGGTCGCTGTTCGGTCAGATCCAGGTATCGAATAATGTATGACCAGATCCCTGCTGCTGACCCGATGGCGTCGCCTGAGCACCGCCGTGAACTCCCGGTGGCTTCTCAGCCGTTCCACCTTCTGAAAAGGGATTGGATCCGACTCAGGCAGAGAGGGTCCGACGGCCCTTGGCCCGGCGCCGGTTGATCAGGGCACGACCGGAGCGGGTGCGCATACGAGCGCGGAATCCGTGCTTCATGTGACGACGGCGATTGTTGGGCTGGAATGTCCTCTTCATAATTCGTTGCTCCCGTGTGTAGACATACTCGAGTACGGCTCGTTATGAGTCAAGCTATATCACGGTACACATGAGCCGAGACGGAGTCAAACAGGCTTCCGGCATCCAGCTGGTGAGGACCGCTCCATACCCTGTGCAAACCCTGTCATAGCAGGAGAATAGGCCTCCTTACTTATCCACAAATTACATCACTGTTATTCACATTCATCGTAGATACAACACGCTATCCTGTGGATAACCGCGCAAAGTCGGTGTAACAATGAGCTACTGTCTACTCTGAGAGAAGCAGGAAGACCGGGAAATTCGTCGTCGAGAAGAGAGGAGCACACTGATGGCGCAGGATCCGCTGGATGCCGCTGCCCAGGCCAAGAGAATCTGGGATTCGGTCCTGCAGGTGCTCCGCTACAGCAGCTCATTGACCTCCAGAGACAAGGGCTGGCTGGAGGACATCACCCCCGAGGCGGTTTTCGGCACCACCATCGTTCTCAGGGTCTCCTCCAAGGCCACTCAGGAGGCTGTGCAGGGACCGCTCAGCCAGCCGCTCCTCAATGCATTGCAGCTGGTCACCAACCAGGAAATGTTCCCGGCCATCAAAATCGTCTACCCAGAGCAAATGGCCAAGCAGAAAGCTGCCGATCAACAGAATGACCAACGCGCGTCCGCCATGGCTGGCTCTGTCCCGGGCAGCGGCGAGTTCCGTCAGGTTCCCGGTCCTGCTCAGGATCCCTATAGCGACTACCAGCGTCAGGCCGGCATCGACCGATCGCCCGGCTCAGAGACCCACTCGGACTGGCGGACCGAGAACGCTGGAACCTCCAAGTCCCCGATTGTTTCCGTCAATGACTTCCACGAGGGCACCTATGTGCCTATGACCCTGGATATGCAGGCCGAACTGTCCGAGCCCTCCCCCGCTGTGAGGTCAACGGCAGGCGCTGATGCCGACCAGCAGAGCGAGGCAGAGAGGACCGCATCCCGACCCGCCTTCACCGTGCCCCGCTTCCCCATGAGCCAGAACCGAGTGGAGCGCGACCCGCAGACCCACCTGAACAAGAATGCCACCTTTGATACCTTCGTCCCAGGCGACTCCAACCGCTTTGCGCGAACCGTAGCCTTGGCCGTGGCCGAAGGGTCAGGCCAGGATTTCAATCCTTTATGTATCTACGGCAGCTCAGGCCTGGGCAAGACCCACCTGCTCAACGCCATTGGCAACTATGCCCTGGTCAAGGATCCTTCGCTCAAGGTCCGATACGTCAACTCGGAGGAATTCACCAATGAATTCATCGACGCCTTGCAAAACTCCACCCAAGGGTCGGGCCAGATCGCGGAATTCAACCGCCGCTATCGGCAGGTGGATGTGCTTCTTATCGATGATATCCAGTTTCTGGGGGGCAAGGAAGCCACCCTGGACCAGTTCTTCCACACCTTTAATGCCTTACATGACGCCAACAAGCGCATCGTCATCGCCTCGGACGTGGCCCCCAAGAATCTGAAAGGCTTCGAATCACGACTGATCTCGCGTTTCGATTCGGGTCTGACTGTGGATGTCAAACCTCCGGACCGGGAGACCCGGGTGGCCATCCTCAGAATGATGGCCTCCATGAACGGGGTCAGCATTCCCAACGAGGTTCTGGATCTGATCGCGGAACGCTTCACCGAGAACATCCGAGAGCTTGAGGGGGCCCTGACCCGTGTCACCGCCGTGGCCAGCCTTAACAATCAGCCGGTCACCACAGCCCTGGCCGAACAGACTCTGCAAGACTTCTTCTCTACGGATGTGGAGATCAAGCCCACTGACATCATCTCCCAGGTGGCCAAATACTTCCATCTGACCTTTGACGATATTGTCGGCCGCACGCGCACCAAGAACATCGCCCTAGCCCGACAGATAGCCATGTATCTGGCGCGGGAGATGACCAGCATGTCCTTGGTGGATATCGGCGAGGTCTTCGGCGGCCGCGACCACACCACAGTCATGCACGCCTATACACGTATCTCCAATGAGATGCAGGAAAAACGAGAGATTTACAACTACGTCATGGAGCTGACCGTCCGGCTCAAACAGCCTCAGGAATGATACGACACGCAGACACCACTGTGGATCGGCAGAAAAAGATATCCACCTACTTATCCCCGAATGTGGGCAAACCTTGGGAATAACCCACTGATTTTCCGGGGATAACTGGTGCATCTCCCGCGAACAAATCACATGTTTTTGTGGATAACTAAGCAGAACTCCAGACTTGTGGATAAATTGGCTTTTTAATCACACCGATTACACTACTTATCCACAACACTCAGGTGATGCCTATCCACTGCATTGCAAGGATCTGAGAACTTATCCACACCATCCACCAAGCTTATTACGATGACTCAATGTATATTTATGCAATAGTCACCTTCATACTCAAGCACACCTCTCACTCCAACCACATCACCCGACCTATTCGATAGAATGAATCCAGTTCATTCATCGACAAGAAGGCTCCCATGAAAGTAGAAGTGAATTCATCCGCACTCTCGGATGCAGTGGCATGGACCACCCGCATCATCCCCTCCCGGCCGGCTTCGCCGATCCTGGCAGGCATCAGGATGGAAGCCTCTGACGGAACATTGAAGCTCTCTGCTTTCGATTACGAGGTTTCGGCGAGGAACCACATCGAGGCAGGCATCGACGAATCCGGAACAGCCTTGGTACTGGGTAAACTGCTGGCTGACATCACAAAATCCCTGCCATCAGAGAAGACCTACCTGTCAACCGAGGGATCCAAGATGACCATTACCTCGGGCAAATCCACTTTTTCTCTGCAACTGATGCCTGACAGCGAATACCCCGACCTCCCTGCCGTTCCTGAGCCCATGGGCCAGGTGGATGCTGAGACCTTCATTCAGTCCATCTCCCAGTCCATCGTCGCTGTTTCCCGGGAAGAGAGCCGTCCGGTGCTGACCAGCGTCAAAACCGAGATCACTGGGGACAAGGTGGTCATGACCGCCACCGACCGTTTCAGGCTCTCCCGTTCGAGCTTCACTTGGACTCCTCGCGATGCCAACTTCTCCACCTCCATGCTTATCCGCGGCTCTTTGCTGCGGGACATCGCCCGTTCCCTGGACGAGCACCAGAACGTGACCATGGATTATGAAGCCGACAACCCCACCATCATGGGCGTGGAAAACGCTGGCAAAATATCCACTACCCAGCTGATCGACGGGGAATTCCCTGCAGTAGATCGTCTCTTTTCAGACGAGTACCCCATCCAAGCTGTCATCGCCCGGCAGGATCTGATCGACGCCATCAAGCGTGTGGCCCTAGTAGCCGAGCGCAATGCCCCAATCCGTATGGTTTTCTCCGGCAACGAGGTGACCCTGAGCGCAGGCACGGCTGACGAAGCGCAGGCCCATGAAGTTCTGCAGGCGGATCTGGACGGTGAGGACATCACAGTGGCTTTCAATCCCAACTACCTGATCGACGGGTTGGGCGCCATTGCTGAGCCTTTTGTCCGCATCAAGATGACTTCGGCAGTCAAGGCTGTAGAGTTCAACGGCCAGCAGGAGCAGGATTCCGAAGAGTCCATGGACTACCGTTACCTGCTTGTGCCCATGCGCTTCAACAACTGACACCTGGGCAGGTTCGAGGAACAATCGCCATGCACATCTCCCGTCTGGTTCTGGATCACTTCCGTTCCTGGGAGCATTGCGTCCTCGATTTGGAGCCCGGGGTGACCATTCTCGAAGGACGGAACGGCCTGGGCAAGACCAACCTGGTCGAGGCCATCGAGGTCCTGTCCGCCGGCGGCAGCCATAGGACTTCATCTTCCCTGCCCCTGGTAGAGCGTGGACAGTCCAAGGCCACCATCAGGGCCAGGGTGAAGCAGGACGGGACCGCCACCGACTATGAGCTGACCATTGCCGCCAAGGGATCCAACCGTGGAAGAATCAACGGTGGGCCGTCCCTCTATCAGCGTGATTTGGTAGGCCAGGTGCCCTGCGTGACTTTCAGCCCCGAGGACCAGCTGATGGTCTCAGGAGAGCCGGCAGCCAGGCGGGCCGTGCTGGACCAGGCCGGCAGCCAGCTTGATGCCGACTACTTCCAAGTTCGGCAGGATTTTCGCCATGTGGCCAGGCAGCGCGCTGCACTGCTCAAGCAGCTCTCTCAGGCGGGCCATGACGCCTCAGGTGATGGGCGCGATGCCGCTCTGTCCGGCCTTGAGATCTGGACTGGGCAGTTTATTCGCACCGGGCTGGATCTGAGCCGGCGACGAGCGGCTCTGGTAGAGGTCCTGGACCAGCCCTTCACCGATTTGTATGGTCGGCTGGCAGGACCTGGTCAGGACGCTCGATTGACCTACCGCCCTTCCCTGGAGGAGATCGGACCCGATAGGCAGACCGGTCCCGAGGTTGCCGAGGCTGTCAGTCGTCACTTTCAGCGGATATACCCGGGAGAAGTGGCCCGGGGCACCAATCTGATCGGTCCCCAGCGCGATGATCTGGCCTTCACTCTCAACGGCATGCCTGCCCGGGAGTTTGCCTCCAACGGTGAGATGTGGACCCTGGCCCTGGCTCTGAGACTGGCTCTGCTGCAGGTGGTCAAGGATCGTCGCTCCTTGGAGCCCATCGTCATTCTGGATGATGTCTTTGCCCAGTTGGATCGGGGCCGCAGGGATCAGATTCTCGACTTTGCCCGCCAGCAGGACCAGGTGCTCATCACCGTGGCCGCCGACAGCGATATTCCCTCCCTGCAGGGCGCCAGGTTGGTGGATGTGTCCAGGTTGAGGCCCTTGCAGCCATCCGATCCGGCCGCTCAGGATCCGGCCATCGCCAGTGCCATGCAGGATCTGCGGCGAACCAGGGGAACGGCCGATGGCGGCTCGGATATGCCGGATGGGCCGGAGGGGAACGACCTGTCATGAAGGCACCCATGGTCGAGACCCTGCACCTGGACCAGCGTCGATTGCCAGCCCTGGTCTTCGAAGGCTGCACGAGACGGGCGGCCACTCGTCGGCAGCGAGAGGATGACTCACGTAAGGCTTGGTATGCATTCGGCAAGCCAGGCCGCGACCCAGCCAAACTGGGAGGCGTGGTTACCAGTCTGGCTGCCGGAAGCGGGTGGACCAGCCATCTGAAGGTGGCCCGGCTGCGCAACCAGTGGGACAGTGTGGTGGGACCCGGTATCGCCGCCCATTCGAGAGTGGTCTCCTACCGGGAGGGCGTGCTGATCATCCAGGCGCAGACCACGGTCTGGGCCACCCAGCTGGCCTACTTGGTCCCCCAGCTCAAGGCGACCATTGTCAAGCGTCTGGGCATGCCGGTAAAGCAGATCCGGGTGACCGGCCCCCACAACTACAGTTTCCGCCGTTCGCGGTTCGATCCACCTGGCCGAGGCGTGCGCGACACCTATGGATGAACCCATAATCTACGAATACCGTCTTCCCAGCTTTCTGTAAGCCTAAAGTCCCCTAGAGCTGGTAATCTATAGGTTATAGGGTCAAACGCTTCCAAGGCCCCTTTATGGACGATTTGGAACCTGGTGACCATGACTTGATCCCCTGTTCGACCACGAACGGAAGCTGCTTTGTTGTCAGTGGCCGACGATAGGGGTGCAGAAAGGACTATCCGTGGCAGATCTCAACACTGACCCGTCCCGGACCCCGCAAGAGGGCCGGGAGCATGAGGAGGACAAGCCTCGGGATGACGGCATGACGGGCCAGGATCAGCTGGACGACGCGCAGCTGGATGACTCGCTCTCCCCCGAGCATTATGATGCCAGCGATCTGAAGGTGCTGGAGGGGCTAGAGGCGGTCCGCGTCCGTCCCGGCATGTACATCGGCTCGACGGGCTCCAGGGGCCTGCATCACCTGGTCTACGAGATCGTCGACAACTCGGTCGACGAGGCTCTGGCTGGGTACGCTGACCATATTGAAGTCACCATCCTGCCCGACAACGGCATCCGTGTGGATGACAATGGCCGTGGCATTCCTGTGGACGAGGTGCCAGGCGAGGGCAAGAGCGGCGTCGAGGTGGTCATGACCAAGCTGCATGCCGGCGGCAAGTTCGGTGGTGGCGGTTACGCGGTCTCAGGCGGTCTGCACGGCGTGGGCATCTCCGTGGTCAACGCCCTGTCCACCCGGATCGACGTCCAGGTGCGCCGGCAGGGCTACCACTGGCATCAGAACTTCCGCAACCAAAAGCCCACCGCTCCCCTATCCAAGGATCAGGCCATGGGGCCGGACGAGAGCACCGGCACCTCGGTGACTTTCTGGGCTGACCCCAAAATCTTCGAGACCACGGTCTACGACTTCGAGACCTTGCGCAGCCGCTTCCAGCAGATGGCCTTCCTCAACAAGGGCCTGAGGATCACCTTGACCGATCTGCGCCCCAATGACCAGGCCGGCGACGAGGTGGCGGGCGAGGAGCAGACCCCGGAGCAGAAGGGCCAGTCCGTCAGCTACCAGTACGCCAACGGCATCAAGGACTATGTGGACTACCTGGTCAAGGTCAGGAAGGCCACGCCTGTGGAGGCCGAGGTCATCGACTTCGAAGCCGAGGACCTGAAGCTGGGCATCTCCGCCGAGGTGGCCATGCAGTGGACTACCGCCTACTCGGAGTCCGTCCACACCTTCGCCAACACCATCGCGACCACCGAGGGCGGCACCCATGAAGAGGGGTTCCGTGCTGCCCTGACCAGCATGATCAACCGCTATGCTAGGGATAAGAACATTCTCAAGGACAAGGATGACAACCTCTCGGGCGACGACGTACGCGAGGGGCTGACCGCCGTGGTCTCCGTCAAGCTGACCAACCCCCAGTTCGAGGGCCAGACCAAGACCAAGCTGGGCAACTCCGAAGCCAAGACCTTCGTCCAGCGGGTCATGACCGAGAGGCTGAGCGACTGGTTCGACGCCCATCCCAGCGAGGCTAAGTCCATCATCCAGAAGGCCATGGAGGCCTCCCGGGCCCGGATAGCCGCCAAGAAGGCCCGCGAGAACACCCGTCGCAAGTCCATCTTCGAGACGGCCGGCATGCCTGACAAGCTCAAGGACTGCCAGTCCAGCGACCCCCAGGAGTGCGAGCTCTTTATCGTGGAGGGCGACTCAGCAGGCGGCTCAGCCATCCAAGGCCGCAACCCCATGACCCAGGCCATCCTGCCCCTGCGCGGCAAGATCCTCAACACGGAGCGGGCCAGTCTGGACCGCATGATGAAGTCCGACACCATCGAATCCCTGATCACGGCTGTGGGCGGCGGATACGGCGAGGACTTCAACATCGACAAGGTGCGCTACCACAAGGTCATCATCATGGCCGACGCCGATGTGGACGGCGCCCACATCGCCACCCTGAATCTGACCCTCTTCTTCCGGTACATGCGGCCCATGATCGAGGCCGGCTACGTCTACGTGGCCATGCCTCCGCTATACCGGCTCAAGTGGACCAAGGGGCCCCACAGCTTCGTCTACACCGATGCCGAGCGCGACAGGGTCCTGGCCGAGGGCAAGGCCTCAGGCCGACAGCTGCCCAAGGGCGAAGGGATCCAGCGCTACAAGGGTCTGGGCGAGATGAGCTACCAGGAACTCTGGGAGACCACCATGGACCCGGAACACCGCATCCTCAAGAAGATCCACATCGATGATGCCGAACAGGCCGACGAGACCTTCACCATGCTCATGGGCGACGAGGTCGAACCCCGGCGTCTGTTCATCCAGCGCAACGCCCACGACGCCCGCTTCATCGACGCCTGAGACGGACGCCCCTCCCTTTTCACCATTTGAGCTAAGGATCGATTTTGGCAGACGATAACAACAACGACAACAGCTCGGACCAGGACGGCCTCAACCTGCCCGACGGGTCTCGCGAGCCACTCAGCCCCCAGGAGATGGATAACACCGATTACGGCCTTCTCCAAGGCGAGCGGATACAGCCCATTGACCTCCAGCAGGAGATGCGGGAATCCTACCTGTCCTACGCCCTGTCCGTGATCGTGGAGCGGGCCCTGCCCGATGTCCGCGACGGTATGAAGCCGGTCCACCGCAGGGTCATCTACGCCATGTACGACGGCGGATACCGGCCAGATCGTGGCTACAACAAGTGCTCACGCGTGGTGGGCGACGTCATGGGCAAGTACCACCCCCACGGTGATTCAGCCATCTATGACACCATCGTGCGTCTGGCCCAGTCCTGGTCCATGCGCTACCCGCTGGTGGACGGTCAGGGCAACTTCGGCTCCCCCGGCGACGATCCGGCTGCCGCCATGAGGTACACCGAGTGCCGCATGGCCCCCCTGGCCATGGAGATGGTGCGCGACATCGACAAGGACACGGTTGACTTCATCCCCAACTACGACGGCAAGACCCAGGAGCCCACGGTTCTGCCTTCCCGCTTCCCCAATCTGCTGGTCAACGGATCAGCCGGCATCGCTGTGGGCATGGCTACCAACATTCCTCCGCACAACCTGCGTGAGGTGGCCAAGGGCGTTCACTGGGCCCTAAAGCATCCCGAGGCCTCCAAGGAGGAGCTGCTCAACGCCCTGATCTCCATCATCAAGGGGCCTGACTTCCCCACTGGCGCCACCATTCTGGGCCACAAGGGCATCGAGCAGGCCTACCGGACCGGGCGCGGCCTAATTACCATGCGGGCGGTGGTCAACACCGAGGAGATCCGTGGAAGGATGTGCCTGGTGGTCACCGAGCTGCCCTACCAGGTCAACCCCGACCGGCTGGCCTCCTCTATTCGCGAGGCCGTGCGCGACGGCAAGATCCAGGGCATCGCCGACATGCGTGATGAGACCTCGGGCCGTACCGGCCAGCGCCTGGTCCTGGTGCTCAAGCGCGATGCCGTGCCCAAGGTGGTTCTCAACAACCTCTACAAGCACACCCAGCTGCAGCAAACCTTCGGGGCCAACATGCTGGCCCTGGTGGACGGGGTCCCCAGGACCCTGAGCCTGGATGCCTTCATCCGCCACTGGGTGGACCACCAGCTGGATGTGGTTGAGCGGCGCACCCGCTATCTGAAGCGTGAGGCCGAGGATCGCGACCATATCCTGCAGGGGTATTTGAAGGCCCTGGACATGATCGACCAGGTCATCGCCCTGATCCGCGCCTCCAAGGATGTGGAGACAGCACGCACCGGCCTGATGGAGCTGCTGGATGTGGACGAGGTCCAGGCCGATGCCATCCTGGCCATGCAGCTGCGCCGTCTGGCTGCCTTGGAACGGCAGAAGATCCTGGACGAGCATGAGGAGCTCATGCGCAAGATCGCCGACTACAACGACATCCTGGCCCACCCCGAACGCCAACGCACCATCGTGGGCGACGAGCTGGATGAGATCGTCGACAAGTACGGTGACGAACGGCGCACCCGGATCGTCCCCTACTCGGGTGAGATGAACGTGGAGGATCTGATTGCTGACGAACAGGTGGTGGTCACTGTCACCCACTCCGGCTTCGTCAAGCGGACCAAGGCCGACGAGTACCGGGCCCAGCACCGCGGCGGCAAGGGCATCCGCGGGGCCAGGCTGCGCGAGGACGACGTGGTGGACCACTTCTTCCTGACCAGCACCCACAACTGGTTGCTCTTCTTCACCAACAAGGGCCGGGTGTACCGGCTCAAGGCCTACGAACTGCCTGAGGGCTCCCGCGACTCCAAGGGGCAGCATGTAGCCAACCTGCTCCAGCTGGGCCCGGGCGAGCGGATTGAACAGGTCCTTTCCCTGCACGGCTACGACGATGCCGACTATCTGGTTCTGGCCACCCGGACCGGACGGGTCAAGAAGACCCGCCTGGCTGAATATGATTCGCCTCGCCAGGGTGGCCTGATCGCCGTGCGGCTGATGGAACTGGGCACCGTCGCCGACGAGGAGGGCCAAGAGGCGCCTAAGAGCGATGAGCTGGTGGGTGCCGCCCTCTGCAATGCCGACGATGAAATCATCCTGGTCTCCCGCAAGGGCATGAGCGTGCGCTTCCCGGCTGACGACTCCACCCTAAGGCCCATGGGACGGCAGACTGCAGGCGTCCAGGGTATGCGGTTCCGCCCCGGCGACGAGTTGCTGAGCATGGACGTGATCGCCAGTGAGTCTGGCGATGACCTGCTAGTGGTCACCGACGAGGGCTTCGCCAAGCGGACTGCTCTGAGCGAGTACCGCTTGCAGGGCCGCAACGGTTACGGAGTCAAGGCCATCGCCATGGTCGAGGGCCGTGGTTCCCTGGTCGGCGCCCTGGTGGTGAACGAGGACGACCAGATCATGGCCATCATGAAGTCCGGCAAGGTCATCCGCTCCGATGTGGCCGAGGTCAAGCGAACTGGACGCAACACTCAAGGGGTAACCCTAGCCAAGCCTGACAAGGGTGACGAAATTCTCTCCATCGCCCGCAATGCCGAACGCGACGACCAGGAGGAGAATGACGGTCAGGTTGACGTGGCTTCTGCCGCTCCTCTGGCGGCCAAGGATCAGCCCATCGCCACCACCGGAACCGGCGACGGCCAAGGTCTGGCCCAAGAGGACTGAGCAGGTCCGCTACCAGTCTGACAAGACTGGTAGCCTCGTAAGAAGTCGTCCAGGTCCTGCGGCGGTATGCGCGGACTGATGAATGCAAGGATCAAGGAGTGCCGATGAGCCAGGATGATCAAAAGCAGGCCAAGGCCGGTACCGGTAAGAAGGGTACAGCAAAACCCAAAACCGGCAAGACCAAGGCTGATGAATCCAAAAAGGGCGAGTCCCGCCAACCCTTATCGGCCACTCCCCCGGCTTCTGCTGCCGGCAGGACGGCATCAGGGCGTTCCGCAAGAACCACAGCTTCGGCTGCCGCTCCGGTCAAAGCCCCTTCGACGACGCGTCCTCACGTGCCTCGGGCCCGGCGCATGCAGCTGTCCTTGACCCGGCTGGAACCTTGGTCTGTGGCCAAGGTCACCTTCCTGCTGTCCATCGCCGGAGCCATCATTCAGGTGGTGGCCGCCGCCCTGCTCTGGATTCTGCTCAATGCTATGGGACTCTTTGACAACCTGACCCAGGTCATCTCCAAGACAGGCCTGGATGCTGGTGGTTTCGACCTAGGCCAGGTGCTGAGCCTGGGGACGGTTCTGAGTTCGGTGACCATTTTCTCTATCTTCGAGATTGTCATAGTAGTGGCTCTGGTTACCATTTTCGCCTTTCTCTACAACCTGGTCAGCTCCCTGGTTGGTGGCATCCACGTAACCCTGGGCGACGACTGACCTCTTCGTCGGCACAGTCAATCGGTCGATAGGCTTAAGCGCGATTTAGACTGGAATTGTGCTCTCGACATACCTGGACTACTTCAGCGGCTCCTTTGGCATATCTCTGGTTTTCTGGCCCTTGGCCTCGCTGATTCTGACCCTGCCCATTCTTGCCCTGATCTACAACCGCTATCACCGGCTCAGGCTGACAGCAGCCATGGCGGCCTACCTGACCGTCTTATATCTGCTGGCCCTGGTCTTCTTCACCCTCTGGCCCATGCCCGACGATCGTGCCGCCTTCTGCGCCACCCATCATCTGACCCCCCAGCTCAATCCCCTGCAGTTCCTGACCGACCTGAGCACAGGCGGCCGGATGGCCATGTTGCAGATCCTGCTCAATGTGGCCTTCTTCCTGCCCCTGGGCTTCATCATGGGGCGGGTCTTCCGCTGGCGCTTCATCCTGGCCCTGCCGGTTGCCTTCCTGGTCTCCCTCTTCATCGAAACGGCCCAGCTGACCGGAGTGTTCGGCATCGTGGGCTGCGCCTACCGTCTCTTCGACGTGGACGACCTGATTTGGAACACCTCAGGCGCTCTGATCGGCTACCTGGTAGCCATGGCGGCCAATAAGCTCGTTCCCACCCGTCAGGCTGACGCTGCCCAGCTGGTCACCAACCCCGGGTTCATACACCGAGCCGTCTCCTTGGCTCTGGATCTGCTTCTGGCCACCATTCTGTCCATGTCTCTGGGAATGGGCGTGACCTATGCGGTCCATCGTCTGGGCGCCTATCAGCTGGATGGTCACTACCGCTTTGGCGGATTGCTGATCGCCCCATCCGCTCTGGATGTATTCGGGACCGTGGTTGATCTTGCCATGCTGCTGATCTTTGAACTGCTCATACCCCTGCCCCGCCGGGGACGGACGCTGGGTGCCACCTTCACCCATATGACCGTCGAGACCAAGCAGCGGCATGGCTGGTCCCGCTTCCTCTTCTATCTGTGCCGGACCGCAGTCATCCTGGCCGTCTTCGGCCCCTGGACCGGCAAGGTTCAGACTGCAACGCGCATCCTGGCCCTGCTCCTGCTGGTCTTTTACCTGATCAAGCGGCAGATGCCCTACGACCTCTTGCCCGGGACAGTCTACCGGGAGGACCCGGCTGCTGAGGAGCCCTTCGATAGCCGGCGGGGATGAAGTCTGACTTCGGATAGGATGATGGCGGCGAAGATGATGGCGAAGCCCAACAGATGGGTGGCTGTCAGCTCCTCGTGCAGGACCAGGACCGAAACCAGCATACCGAACAGGCTCTCCGAGCACAGGATCAGCGAACCCTGGGCGGCGGGGACCCTGGAGAAGGCGATGTTCTGGAAATTCTGGGCCATCAGGGTCGAGATCAGCGTCAGATAAATCATGGAGCCCAGGGTCGAGGGCGTGAAGTCGGCCGCAGTGGGCAAGGGATCGAAGATCAGCGCGCAGACCAGGAAGAGGATGTCACCGAAAAGCAGCTCCAGGTAGGTCAGCGTAGGGGCGTCGAACTTCTTGGTCAGGAAACCAGTGATCACCAGGTTGACCCCGTAGAGCAGGGCACCGGCCAAAGTCAGCAGGTCGCCAGTGCTCAGAGCCAGCCCCTGTCCCCCGCCGTGGGCCGGCAGCGAGATCAGAGCCACGCCCAGGATGCAGATGGCGGCCGCGACGAAGTGCCGCAGGGTCGGCCGTCGGCGGGCCATAATCCAGACCAGGAAGGGCACAAAGATGCAGTAGGTGGCCGTCAGGAAGGAGTTGCGGCCCGGAGCGATGGTGGTCAGCCCCATCATCTGCAGGCTGAAGGCCGCCCAGTAACTGACCCCCAGGATCAGCCCCGGTACCAGGGTATGTATGGCCCCGGTTCTGCGCAGCCGGGGCAGCAAAAAGGGCGTCATGATCACGATGGCGCAGAGGATGCGAATGCCCATCAGCCAGCGCACGGTCAGGGTCTCCATGGCAACCTTTTCGAAGGTGTATCCGGCTCCCCAGGCGGCCGCGGCCATCAGCAGCATCAGACGAGCCAGCCAGGTGGACGGTTTCCAGGACGAGGAGGGTGCGAAGGTAGACATGTTTCGACTCTAATCGTTCCCGTCCACAAGTGAGAATAGATTCGCAAGGTAAAAAATGAGCAGTTCAAACTTATTTGCTTTTTCAAACCAACCCTCCTGCTTGTCAGCGTTCGGCTTCGGGCAAGCGGGGTCTGCCATGCGGATATCTCCGATATCATTGAAGAACGGTGATAACGGCGGCCACAGGTCCTTGGCCGACGGGGTAAGGAGTGTGTGCCAGGATGATCAGAATCGCAGTGGTGGATGATGATTCCATCAGCTGTCGGACCATGGTCAATTACCTGAGCCGTTACCGCAAGGAACGTCAGGAAGAACTGACGGTCAGCGTCTTCACCGATGGCAAGGCTTTTGCGGACGGCTATCGACCCGTGTATGACATCCTCCTTCTGGACATTCAGATGACCCCCATGGACGGAATCGAAGTGGCCCGCCGGGTACGCGATCGTGACGAGTCGGTGGTCATCGTCTTCATCACCTCCGCCCCCCAGTACGCCATCAACGGCTATGAGGTGGGCGCTCTCTCCTACCTGCTCAAGCCCTTGCCCTGGTTCGCTTTCTCCCAGGAACTGGATCGGTCCATCGCCCAGGTGCGCGGCCGCGTGGACCTGTCCATTCTGATCACCGAGGGTGCCCGATCCACCCGGATCCCCCTCAAGGACATTGTCTTTATCGAATCCGTCCGCCACAGCAGTGTCATTCACACCTTGGATTCCTCACTGACTACGAACAGCACGCTGAAAAACCTGGAGGGCCAGCTGGACCAGCGAGGATTCTTCCGTTCCAACTCCTGCTACCTGGTCAATCTGGCCCATGTGACGGGCATGGAGGACCAGGACTGCATCATGTCGACCGGTCAGCGGCTGCGGGTCAGTCGACCACGCAAGAAGTCTTTTATGACGGCTCTTACCGCTTACGTGGCGGGTCGGCCATGACCAGCACCCACATCCTCAATGCCCTGCCCGATATCCCCCGGCTCTATACGGCCATCAGCGAGTGGTTGGGTTGCCTGGTCTATCTGTTGGCCATCGGGGTGAGGACCTCACGCCTAAGAATGACGGTTGTGCTTCTGCCCGGTCTGGCCGTGCTCATCGGGGTCCAGTACTGGGCCGGCACCCTGCCTATCGCCTTCTGGATCATCAGCATGTGCCTGGCCGTGGCCTGCATGTACGCCATCATCATGCTGGCTTCGGGGTTGGGGGCGCTGGATGGGGCCTATCTGCTGGTCCGTGCCTTCGTCCTGGCCGAGCTGGTCGCCTCTCTGCACTGGCAGCTGGACTCCTTCATGCGGCCCTCGAACCACAGCCTGTATGACCCGCCCTCCCTGATTCTGCTGGTGCTGATTTATGGCGGCGTAGGCATGCTGGCCTGGCTGGCGGAGCGGCGCAACTTCGCCAATGCCCAGTCTTCCGTGCCAGGACGCAGCGTTTTCATAGCCGCAGTCATCGCTGTGGTCACCTTCGCCATGTCCAACCTGAGTTTCGTCTCCACCAACACACCCTTCTCCGGCCGGGTTGGCTTGGAGGTCTTCTACATCCGCACCCTGGTGGACCTGTGCGGGTTCGCCACGCTCTATGCCCAGCAGGAACAGTTGCGGGAGAGCCATACCAGTGCCGAGCTGGCCTCCATCAACGCCCGGGCTTACAGCCAGCACAGGGAGTACATACGATCCAAAGAGAATCTGGAGGCCATGGGCAGGCTTGCCCACGACCTCAAGCATCAGATTGCGGCCCTGCGCTCGCAGATGGATCCTGAGCGCAAGTCCCAGGATTTCGAAGAGCTGGAGGCTGCGGTCGGACGGTATGGGTCGCAGCAGCACACCGGCAACCCCATCCTGGACGTGGTCATGTCGACCAAGGAGCGCATCTGTTCCGAAGAAGGGATCACTCTGACCATGGTGGCCGACGGCTCCCTCTTGGAGGGGATGTCGCCCATGGACATCTCCACCCTCTTCGGCAACGCCTTGGACAATGCCATTGAGGCTTTGAGGAAGGTCAAGGAATCCGACCGCCGCCTGATCAAGGTGGCCCTGTACGCCCGTGGACAATTCGTGGTGATCCGCATTGAAAACTACTTCACATCGCCTCTGAATTGGAAGGGCAATGGCGAGCTGGCCACCACCAAGACCAGGACTGAGGATGGCCTGCATGGCTACGGGGTCAAGTCCATTCGACACATAGCCCATCGCTACCAGGGCGAGATAACCCTGCGCACCGAGCATCACTGGTTCAGCCTCTGCGTACTCCTGCCTCGGGTAGGCGATCAATTGAAGCCCATGGCGGCTTCGGCGGCCTTATAACCCAGCCGGATGGCCAAGCGGCCCGGCCTGCCCGGCATGTTGATCATCCTGCAGAGCAGGGTGGAACGCACGTCGGAGGCGATGACGGGGGAGCGGTGCTCCAGCCTTCGCCAGAGCATGTCCTTGTTCCGATAATTGCTTGGATTGCGAGAGAGGATAAGGAAGACCGAGGTCACCACGCAGTTAATGGACAGATAGTGGATCATATAACGATAAAGTCCGCGTGGAACCGTCCCTGGATCAGGTGTCGACTCGGCCATGAGTCCGTTGACCAGCAGCAGTTGTGAGACCCGGGCGATCATGATCGAGGTCTGCACTGACTGGCCCTGACGGCCGGTGTGATAACGGTAGAAATTCGTGTCCAGGTAGAGCAGGGTGTGCACCCAGGGCAGGGGCTGATAAGAGTAGATGAAGTCCACGTAGTAGGTGTGCTCGGGCAGGTGTGTGTGGGCCTGGCGGAGTACCTCGGTGCGCAGGATCAGGGCGTGCATGATCATGTACTGGGACAGCCCGAACCGGCGCAGATGGTTCCAGTCCAGCACCCGTCCCGGGTCCATGACGCTGCGGAAGTTGATGACCCGCTTATGTTTGCGGCCTTCTTTTTCGTAGACGTAATTGGTGACTACCATGTCCACCGGATTCGTACGTCGCGACTGGTCCCGCAGCTGGTTCAGAACCAGACTCAGGGAGGTCGGGTCCACCCAGTCGTCGGCATCGACCACCTTGACGTAGCGACCCCGGGCGGCTGCCAGGCCGGTGTTGACAGCGCCGCCGTGGCCCTTGTTGGTCTGGCTGATCAGACGGACAGTCTGCGGATGACGCTCTTGGTATGACTGCACAACCTGCGCTGTGGCGTCGGTGGACCCGTCATCGACCACGATGACCTCCAGATCGTCCTCCTCCCGGCTCAAGAGGGAATCCAGGCAGGTCGGCAGATGCTGGGCCATATTATAGGCGGGGACGATGAAGGTGAGAACGGGCGGTCTCGTGGAGGCCGGTCGGTCAGCTGTCATGAACGATCACTTCGCAAAAGAATGGGTCGGCGGGTATGTCGGCGGGGTTGCCGCAATCCCGTCGGCGGCCGTTGTATGCGACCACTGTACATGATGGGTTTGAGGAAAAGGCCCCGCCCCTCTGGCTGCCGATGCATGCCGGTTCATTGACAGCCGGGGGAGTGGGGCCGGAATTTTACTGGGCGCTCGCCTGAGATTCGGTGGGCTCCTGACGGAAGATGACCTTGAAGATGGGGAAGAAGACCCAGAAGGAGATGGCCGAGTTGATGATCATGGTGACCAGATCAGCAATGGTGGTCCCTAGGCTGCCCCAGTTCAGGGTGTGCTGGAAGAAGCCGTAGATGGGGTCCTTGTACCAACCCTGCAGCGCTGCCGCGATGATGGTGATGATCACGTAGGCCACTAGGTACCAGAAAGCCGCCTTCCAGACCGAGGAGTTGGACTTGAAGGTGATGTTGCGTTGGAGGAAGAAGTTGATGATCTGGGCGATCAGCAGGGTGATCTCCACCGCAAGGAAGTAGGCCAGGCCGCCCCCGCCGCCGTGGCCGATGGACCCGGCCGCGTAGTCGAACAGGTAGTAGGGCTTGCCGCTGACGGTCCCCATGCGCCAGATCTGGAAGTTGGTGCCCACCAGGGAGGTGCCGTTGAAGATGGCCTTGAGCACGGGCATGAGCACCAGCTGCAGGACGGTGACCCCGTTGGACAGGATGAAGAAGACGATGAACTGGGCCAGGGTGGTGTGTCGGTCGCTGAACCGCCGCCACCAGCGCACAATCGCCCACTGTGAGGCCGTCGTCGCCTTCCCTTGGGCCGGCTGTTCGGCCTGTTGGCTGTGCTGATCACTCATGATTGAGCTCCTTTCCGGTCCTGCGGTTGGCGGACATGTTTCTGAAGAATCCGGCGATGAATCCGCCCAGCCCCCTCCATAGGTGGCCGTTGGGGATGCGGACGATGGCCTCGACCATGGCCGTATCAATCAGCCCGTTGGTCATCTTGGCCATGGCCCTGGGAGGCATGTTGAGAAGGAAGAGGGTGTTTAGGTCGGGGTTGCCGGTCTTGGCCTCGTGGCGGTTCTCGCTCTTGGCGAGGAAGTTGGCCACGAACCTGGCCATGACGCTTCTTGAGTCCTTCCAGGATGAGAGCGGATCGTTGACACCGAAGGTGCTGACGGCGCCCTGTCGGACCACCGGGTGGCCGAAGAGCGCTGTCACAGCGGCATCGTCGACCTCCTTGACCCGGCCGGTCAGGTAAGCGCCCAAGGCAGGGTCTGGACTCTGCGGGTCGACGGTGCCCTGGACGTTCAGATGCTCGCTCAGCTCCATGTTGCGGGCATCGGACCCGATCATGATGGTCCAGTCGCCGGACTCGATCTGCCAGGAGTTGCTGGCCGTGTCGAAGTGCCGGAAGGTCGTCTGATCGAAGTCGATACGGACCTGGGTGGACTGGCCGGCATCCAGGCTGACCTTCTTGAAGCCTTTCAGTTCGCGGACCGGCCTGAGCACGCCACCCTTGGGCGCCTGGACGTAGAGCTGGGGAACAGTGGCCCCCTGCCTGTCCGAATCATTGGTCAGGGTGAAGGTGACTCCCTTGTCGTCCACGGTTAGATCGGAGTAAGCGAAGTGCGCGTAAGACAGACCGTAGCCGAAGGGGAAGCGTTCCTCCACGTCGGCGGTCAGGTAGTAGCGGTAGCCGACGAAGGGGCCCTCCCGGTAGATCGACTCGTGCGCAGGGTCGGGGTACCAGTCGGCGCTGGGGCAGTCGGCATAGGACTTGGGCCAGGTTTCCGCCAGGTGGCCGGAGGGGTTGATCCGGCCGGTCAGGATGTTCAGGGTGGCTGAGGCTCCAGCCTGCCCGGACAGCCCTATGTAGAGGACGGCATCGCACTGGTCGATCCAGTCGGTGGTGACGGGGGAGCCCGCCACCAGGACGACTACTAGGGGTTTGTCCGTCGCGCCCAAGGCCTTGATCAGGTCGACCTGGTTGCTGGGAATGTCCATGTGGGAGCGGTCCAGGCCCTCGGATTCGCTGCGTTCATCCAGGCCCACGCAGGCGACAATCACGTCAGCCTGGCCAGCGGCAGCCACGGCTTGGTCGATCAAAGACTGGTTCTTCTCGCCATGCCGTTCGTAGCCCTGACTGTAAGAGGCCAGCTCCAGGCCGTCGCCGTTGCCCTGCCTGAGCAGATCCAGCATGCTCTCCTGCTTGGCTACGTTGACCTTTGAGGATCCAGATCCTTGGAACCGTGGAGTCTCGGCCATATCCCCGACTAGGGCGATCCGGGTGCCGGCGGCCAGGGGCAGGCGTCCCTCCCGATTGACCAAAAGAACGGCGGATCCCTCGGCGATGCTCCGTGCCACCTGATGGTGATCCCGTATCTGTTCTGCGGTCAGGTTCCCATCAGGATCCATGTCAGAGTGGTAGGTCAGCTTGGCCAGTCGCGCCACCTCTTCGGCTCGGGCATTCAGATCGGCCTCGTCCAGGCGGCCCTCCTGTACGGCCTTGGCAACCTGTCTCACGGAGTCGTATCCGGCCTGAGGCATCTCAAGGGAGGAGCCATTTGCTGCTGCGGCGACCGCACTGTTGGAGCCGCCCCAATCCGAGACCACCATGCCGTCGAAGCCCCACTCTTTGCGCAGGATGTCCTTGAGCAGGTGGGAATTCTCGTTGGCATAGGTGCCGTTAACCATGTTGTATGAGGTCATGATGGCCCAGGGGTGGGCCTGGCGCACGGCGATCTCGAATCCGGTCAGATAGAGTTCGCGCATGGTGCGCTCGTCCACCACGGAGTCGGATGCCTGGCGGCGTAGCTCCTGGCTGTTCATGGCGAAGTGCTTGGGGGTGGCGGCCACGCCCTGGGATTGGATGCCTTCGATCAGGCCGGCAGCCATATGACCGGCCACCTGGGGGTCCTCGGAATAGTATTCAAAGTTTCTGCCGCACAGGGGATTGCGCTTGATGTTCATACCCGGACCCAGGACCATGTTGACGCCCAGGCTTCTGGCCTCGTTGCCCAGCGCCTGGCCCATGGTCTTGGCCAGCTCCGGGTCCCATGAGCAGGCCACAGTGCCGGCTGTGGGGAAGCAGGTAGCGGGCTTGGACTTGCCCATGCCTAGATTGTCCCCTGATCCGGTCTGGCGGCGCAGACCGTGAGGGCCGTCGCTCAGGACCATGCTCGGGATGCCCGCCCTCTTCAGGGCACGGGTCGCCCAGGTGGATTTTCCGGAGAGCAGCGATGCCCGTTCCAGAACTGTCAGATCCTTGACTTCCATAGTGTTCCTTTTCCGTGACGGGGGCTGATCCTGCGGCGGGAACCCTCGTTGCTTCCACGATTGGCCTCGGATTGGTCGTTGAATTCCCGGACTGTCGAGGCCTATACGAGTGGGTTGCATAACCTGTCGTTTTCCTGGCATGAATGTTGCCTATATACCAACAGGTGTGCTGATCCGTTCCCCGGCGGACGGTGCATAAGTCCGTACGCCGGGGAACGGATCAGCTTCAGATGGAGGATCAGGCCGTCGGCCCTTGGTCGGAGCTGTCCTCAGACGGTGTGGTCTCCATGCTGGCCGGATCCTGGGCGCGGGTCTGCCGGGCGTCGTCCGCCAGATCGCTCAGAGTGCCCACATCCACAGCGCTGCGACGTGCCTTGAACCTTCTGAAGGCCAGGTACTCCAGAGCCAGGAAGATCAGGGCCAGCACAACCAGTGCCACATAGAGGGCAATTTGCCAGGCAGGGGTCTGCACCTTGGGGTCGCCATTGGCGTACTTGTATCCATGCACGACCGTATAGAGGATGTTGTGGCTGGCTTGGCGCATGGCCTTGACCGAGGTGGCGCTCTTGTCCTTGACGTGGTTGGTCACCTCGGTGGTGGCCAGCATGGCGTCGTTCCCGTTGCGGATCAACTGGTCGGCGTTCTGATAACCATAGACGCCGAAGTAGTCGGTCAGGACCATGCCGCGGAAGCCCCACTCACCGCGCAGCACATCCTGCATCAGCGGCGCATAGGCGGCCACGTAGGTGGTGCCGACGTAGTTGAATGAGCTCATGGCAGCCTGGGCGCCACCCTTGACCACAGCAGCCTGGAATGGCTTCAGGTAGATCTCGCGGATGGTCTGCTCGTTGGCCCAGGTAGCCAGCATGTTGGTACGGTTGGTCTCCTGGTCGTTCATGGCGAAGTGCTTCATGAAGGCGTAGACGCCCTTGGACCGGGCCGCTGCGACCTCGTTGGACCCCATGACCGCATTGATCTCGGGGTCTTCGGAGAAGTACTCGAAGTTACGTCCGGAGAAGGCACTGCGGTGGATGTTGAAGGCCGGCGCGTACCAGCCGGAGACATCCATGTCATGGGCCATGGTGCCGATCATCTCGCCGTAGCGGGTTGCCAGACAGGGGTTCCAGGTGCAGGCCAGGGAGGTGGATGAGGGGAAGCCCAGGGAACCAACCTTGGTGAAGTTGTTGTTCAGGGCAGCGGGGCCATCGGCATCGGTGAGTTCGATCTTGCCGATGCCCTTGACAGCCTGGGTGCCATAGCCACTCATGGCGATCAGGCTGTCCATGTCCTTGACGCTGAGCTGATCCAGCAGCTTGTCCCACATGGGGTCGTCGTACTTCTTGTCGCGCAGCTGGTAGAGCCTGACATTGTTCTTGGCACCTGTCGTGGGCATCTTGTCGCTGTCTTTGTCAAACTTCTTGGGATCATAGTTGTCGTTGTTATAGAAGTGGGCCTTGGCCTCCTCGGGCATCTCGGTGCTCTTGGGTGCCGCCACAGCATCCGCATAGTTGGCGAAGTGGTTGGCCCGGGACAGATAGGTCACCGTGCCCTTGGCATCGTCGAACCTGTTGGTGGCCGCGACCTTGTCGACGGAGCGGGGATTGCTCTTGTCATAGGTGACCGTATGGGCAATGTTGACCGTGTCGGATTGGATCGGACGGTGGGAGTCGGAACGAATGGAGATGCCGTAGTCGCCCTGATCCAGCACGTAGGCCTTGGCATGGTCGGCATCATAGGAGGCCATGTCCTCGTCCTTGAAGCTCACGGGGATGGTCTGGCTCTTGCCGGGATCCAGGATATTGGTCTTCTTGAAGGAGACCAGGTTGGCGCTGGCCTTCTCTATGCCCCCATTGGTATAGGGGGGATCGAAGTAGGTCTGGACCGTGTCGCGGCCGGCCTTGGCGCCGGTGTTGGTGACGGTCACATCAAAGGAGATCTTCCCATCAGCATGATGGATCGGTCCCATCTTCTGGCTGAAGGTGGTGTATGACAGGCCGTATCCGAAGGGGTATTGGACCATCTGGTTGTAGTTGATCAGGCCTTCCTTGGCCGCAGTCTCCCAGAAGCGGTAGCCCACGTAAATGCCCTCGTTGTAGTCCACGAAGGTAGGCGTACTGGTTTCGGGCTTGCCGGTGAATCCGGTGAAGGTGGCCTTGTGGTCGTCCATATTGGTGTAGGTGAATGAGCCGAAGTTGTTGTAGGTCGGCGTCTTGGTCAGGTCGCGCACGAAGGTGTCAGAGGTCTTGCCCGAAGGGTTGACCTTGCCTTTCAGGACCTCGCCCAGGGCGGTGAAACCGGCCTGCCCCGGGGGCGGGCACCAGAGGACGGACTTGATCTGCGGATATTGACCCACGAAGTTCAGGTTGAAGGTGTTGGCGCCGTTGTAGACCAGGACCACCTTGTCGAAGGAGCTGGTGACCTTGGCGATCATGTCGCTCTCGGGCTTGGACAGCTCCAGGAAGCTCTGGCCCTGCTTGAAGTCCGGATTGGCCTTGTCATTGTCGTGATAGGTGATGTCCTTGGCCTTCATGTCCTTCGGCAGGTCGGCGCCCTCGCCGCCCACTCGACCGATGACCACCACAGCGGTGTCGGAGAACTGCTTGGCGTCATCCATGAGCTTGCTGGTGTACTTGTCTGCCGTGGGCTCGGGCAGGGTCCAGTCCTGGGCGAACATTTCGACCTTGGGGCGGTCTGCACGGTACTTGGTATAGAAGTCGCTCAGCTCTTTGTTGGTCTTTAGACCGGCTGAGGAGATGCCGTCAAGCAGGCTGGTTGTAGGGTTGTCTGCCGACATGGAGCCGGAACCTGTGCCGCCGTAGACGGGGTTGGTCGAGGCCCAGCCGAAGACATTGACCTTGTCGGACTTCAGGGGGAGTGTCCCATCCGAATTCTGCAGCATGGTGACGGACTCACGCTGGATGTCCTTGGCCAGGTTCCGGGCTGCGGTAACGGTCGCTGGCTGCAGCTCGTGCTTGCTGGTGGACTTGGTGATCAGGTTGGACAAGGGTCCCAGGAGCATGGTTGCCAGGGCTGCGACGACAGCCACGAAGGCCACCAGCCAGGACTGGGAGTGGATCATCTTTCGGTTGGCTACGTTTTTGACTGTGTGCTTGTTCACGGCGATCGTGATCAGCAGGGCCAGTACCAGAAAGACGCCGATGACCACCAGCTGGGGTATCAGCGACTTGAGTACGGCGACCACATCGCTCAGATTGACACTGAACATGTTCGCTACTTTCCTCTGTTCTCTGCCGAAGCTTCACCCGGTCACGACTATGGGCCGGTCACGAAGTAGACGGAGCGCTTGAACTGTGATCCGCCTCCTGGGTGGGCGAGCGACCTTCAGCTGCATCGACACGCCTTTATGCCACGATTTCAGTTAATCATTTATGACGTGTTTCTGTGGCTGTACATGCGCGAACTGTCGAATTTGCCGCATAACCTGACTTGTTTTGCGGCGTGTATTTGCAGGTGGTATGGGAACGGATTCCCATACCTCGTGTTACTACGATCTAGGAACTCCGGTCGACTCTCGTTCGATCAGGTGGCCTGGCAGCTCCACCAGCTTGTTCCAGTCATCGGTCCTGCCCCGCCCTTGATCGATGTCATCAATTTCTGTTTTCAATAGGTCGAAGGCCTTTTCTCCGGCCTTGAAGAAATCCTGATGGATCGTCGTCAGTGAGGGATTCCAGATCTTGGCAATGGGGTGATCGTCAAAGCCTGCTACTGATACATCTTCGGGCACTCTTCGGCCCACATCGTTGAGGCCTCGGATGATGCCCATGCCGATCTCGTCATTGCCGGCGAAAATGGCGGTGACCTCAGGTTTTCGTCCCAAGGCTGACCCTATGCGCTTGCCGGACTCAGGATCCCAATCAGCCTTTATGGGTGCTGGCGCCGGCACCCCGGCATCTTCACAGGCGGATCTCCAACCGGCTAGGCGGCTGTACCCGCCAGCACCGCCGGGAATGCTGACGTGATACACGGTTTTATGTCCCAACCCCAACAGATAGGAGGTTACCGCATACCCTCCGTCGCGCTCCTGCATGGAAATTTGAGTGACATCCGATTTCCGGTTGCCGGCAATGAGGATGATGGGCAGATCCTTGTTCACGTAGGCGAAGGCATCGTCGCTAACCTGATCGTAATCAAGGAGCACGATGCCTGCCGGATTCTGATCCAGAATCGATTGGATGCGCTGGCGCGACTGCTCGCCCGCCTCTGGGCTCAGAACTCCGATATTCAGTGTGTATCCAGCCTTTTGCGCTCTTTCCTCAATGCCGAAAATGGTCTGCGATTGACCGAACAGAGTGGTATTCGTCGATAGAACAGCGATGGTTTTGGTCCGTTCCTTGACCAAGGCTCTAGCAATGGGGTTGGGGCGGTAGCGCAGGAGCTTCACTGCCTTGGCGATTCTGTCGCGTTTTTCCTTGCTGACCCGTTCTGGGCTGTTGAGGTACCGGGACACAGTAGGAACCGAAACCTGGGCCAGGACAGCAACATCTTTGATTGATGCCGGTTTATTGTGATCGACTGTCCTAGCCATAGCAACTCCCATACCCATATGCCGCCTTATGCCTGACCATCGGATGGGATTAATACATACCCGCAGAATCAGACTGACGGACCGGCATCTGTTCGTCCGTCCTTTTGGCCGACCTCCACTGCCGAGCAGTTTCCGGCCACTTCATAGTACATGAGGAGGTCGAACGCAGACGGCGTCATGCTGATGCCTTGCCGCCAGTGTCCGACCTCTTGTTTTGGACTACTTTACTGCTCCACCAGTGATGCCCGAGATGATCTTACGCTGTGCCAGTGCGAAGATGATCAACAGCGGCAGGCTCATCAGAATGATGTAGGCGAAGATCAGATGCCAGTTGTTCAAGTACAGACCTGCAGAGGCAACGTTGTAAAGGTTCAGCGGCAGCAGATCCATCTTGCCGGACAGTATGAAGAGCGAGTAGAAGACGTCGTTCCAGATGTAGAGGGTGACCAGAATGGTTGCCGTGGCGAGCGTCGGTCCCAGGAGGGGGAGGATGATCGTGAAGAATATCCGCATAGGACTGGCCCCGTCCATGCGTGCGGCCTCTTCAAGAGAGATCGGTATCGTCCGGATGAATCCAGTGACGAAGAAGATGACCGTAGACAGGTAGATTCCGACGTAGACTCCGATCATTCCCAGAGCTGTTCCTGATAGGCCGATGATCTTGAGCAGCATCATAACGGTCACCACTGCCGGCGGCAGGACAAGGCCAGAGATGGAAAGGGCATACACCACCGTCATTGGCTTGGTGGCTCGACGGGCAAGTACCCAGGATGCCATGGAGCCCAGCAAGAGAGCCAGGAAGACCGAGGGCACCGTTACGATCACCGATCCGAAGAAAGCCTTGATCATTTTGCCATCGGTGATGACAGTCGAGAAGTTCTGCAAAAGCTGCCAATGGCTGGGCAGGCTCATCGTGGGGCGGATCGCCTCGGCCTGGCTTTTGCCGGCTGTAACAATGAGAAGCCAGAAAGGGACACCCAAGAGTATCAGCATGACCAGAACCACCAGTACTGCATGGACGATGGTGCCGGCTTTGGATCGCTTGTTCATGGTTGTGTTGCTTTGGGCCTGGGTGGCCGTATCCGGCGTGTAGGTTGCCGATGTCATAGGATCTTTGCCTCTCTTCTCCGCAGGTAGATGATCAGGGGGATGGCGATGATCATCACCATGACAAACAGAACCAGGCTCATGGTTGTCGACTGCGAGTAGAGTCCCTGACCGAAGGTTCTCCAAATAAAGATGTTCAGTATTTCCGTAGATCCGCCAGGTCCTCCTGCTGTAGTCGCTTGGACAATGTCAAAGCCGTTCATGGAGCCCAGGAGTGATGTGGCGACATTGAAAGTAAATGCCGGAGCCAGCAGCGGGAACTTGATCTTCCAGAATATCTGGCTTTTGCTGGCGCCATCAATGCTTGCAGCTTCCAGAACGTCCGAATCGATGGTCTTGAGTCCGGCCAGGAAGATCAGCATGGACAAGCCCATCCATTTCCATCCGTGGATTGCTGCGACAAGAACGATGGTCCATGTGGTGTTACCCAGCCAAGCCAGGTCGATTGTCCGTCCCAGGAAGAAGGAGAGTATCTGATTGAGGGCGCCGTCAGATTTGAGCACTGCCTGCCATATGTAGCCGACCGCCAGGGCCGACATGATGACTGGAACGAAGAACATGACACGAGCAAACCTGTTGAGGCGGGTGTCTTCTTCGAGAAAGACCGCCAGGATCAACCCGAAGGTGTTCTGGAATATAGCTACGAGAATGGCGTAGACCAGGGTGATGCGCAGGTCTCGCATCAAGGTGCCCGAGCGGAACAGATCGACGAAATTACGTACCCCGTTGAAATCAATCGTCTTGCCAAAGGCCGACCAGTTGGTGAAGGCGTAGATGAAATTCATGATCGTCGGAATGAAGAAGAAGATCAGCAGAACCACAAATGCCGGAATGACGAATTGCAGCGGGTAGTTCTGCTTCATAAGCGTTTTGATGGGATTGACGGGGGTGATCGATCTGTTCCTTCTTCGCCCTCCGTGAGGTGTGACCCCCTCGGTTGCATGGTTTACCATACTTATCTGCTTTTCCTTCCATGAGATGGGCATCAGGATCAGGAGCGCCGGCCCTGATGCCCATCCGATGTCGTGCATGATGACCGCTTCCGGCTGTTGCCTTGGTGCTGGCAGCTGCCGGAAGCAGGACAAAGACAGGAGCCTTTAGAAGTTCTTGGCCCCCTGTGCTTTAGCCAATTGAGCGAACTGGTCCTGGGTCGCCTTGGTCACATCCTGGGGCGACTTCGTGCCGTTGACCATATCGGCCAAATTGATGTAAAGGTCAGGATTGGCTATGGCCAGAGACTGCATGGAGCCTACGCCGGTCTTGATCGCAGCTGCGGAATCAATCAAGGCTTGAGGAACCGAATTAGGAGACTTAACCCCCTTCAGTACGGAGATGATCTTCTGGTCTTTGACGAAGTCTGCGTATCCGGTGCTCATCCAGTAATTAATGAACTGACGAGCGGCGGCCTCCTTCTTGCTGTCTTTGCTCTTGAAGGCCACCAGCGCGTTGTTCTGTTCGGGGATGATGGTTCCGACATTCCCATCCTTGGAAATGGGGAAGAATCCGATTCTTTCGTCCAAGGCCTGTTTATCATTCTTGGCCAGAGCAGCCACGGCGTTGAACAGCGAATTGACCTGGATGATCATTCCGGTCTTGCCGTCCCAGAGCGCTGCAGCCTGGTCGGTGTCCTTGGCTGATCCTGCGTCCTTGTTATAGAGGCCCTCATCGAAGAGCTGCTTGTAGTTGTCGACTGCGGTCTGAACAGTCTTGTCGGTGAACTTCTCTTTTCCGGTATTGATGCGGTCCCAGAGGCCGTTCTGAGCCGCCTCGGCCAGTTGGACGGATACCGCGTACTGGGTACCCCATTGTGAGCCTGCCATTTCGAACAGGGGGGAGTTCACGCCGGGGACATTGGCCGCTTTGATCTTCTTGGCAGTCTCGACTAGATCGTTCCAGTTTTTAGGTGTCTCGGTGATGCCGGCCTTCTTGAAGACTTCCTTGTTGTAGAAGACGCCCTCAACCGGTGGGGTGGAGAAAAGAGCCGCATAACGAGTGCCGTCCACCACGCCACCTGCATCGGCGATGCCTTGGGTGTAGTTCTTCACCCAAGGTGCATTATCGAGCTTTTGCAGCTTATCTTGGGCGATAAAACCAGCCAGCATGGACTTGGTGGGCTGCCAGAAGGCCAGGTCGGGTGTATCTCCAGTCGTGATCTTCGTCTGGACATTCTGCTCGTACGGATCAGGGATGGTCTGGACATCGATTTTGGCACCCGTAGCCTTCTCGAAGTTCGAGACCACCTTCAGCGGAATCTTGTTGGAGTTCTGAGCCACCCACATTTTCAGCTGAACCCCGTCGAGTTTCTGCGTTGCCGATGGCCAGTAATCCTTAGAGCTTGTATCGGCACTGTCACTGCTGCCAGTCGAGGGATTCGAGCACCCGACCAGAGAGAAAACCATTGCACCCGTCAGGGCGATGGCCGCTCCGACTCGTGTTGTGTTGAATATCTTCATTGAAATTCCTTTCCTATGTTCCACGATCCTTCGTAGAACCTTCTGCCCATCATGAATGGCTACTCGGAACCCCCCGGTTTGTAGGTGTTGACGCCTGCCGGTAATTCCTTAAAGACGACTTTGACCTTGGGCCTCCTTTCTCGTGATCAATATGGTTCGGGACGTGAATCGACGCTCTGGCGCTTGCAAACGCAGCTTGGCATTGTTCGGGTCCCAAAGGATTTTCCATGGTGCGAAGCGTTCGCCTGTGGGGAAGATGGTATGAACATCAACGGCTGAGTCGGCGAAATCAGGCAAGGATAGAACCACATTGCTTTCTTTGCCGGCGGGGTCTCGAGCCCACACCGTCACCAGTGCGCTCTGGTCATAGCGAAGACCGAGGGCCAATGCCTTGTCTGTCCATCCGGGCAGTCCCATGGGCCAAAAAGGAACAGCTCTGGAAACGATGGGCTGTATATGAAGCTTGTAGGTCTGTACGGCCTGGGCGATCAGGTTGCGCTGGTCCTCACCCATGGCATTGAGAAAGCCCGAAATGAACAATCTGCCCAGCATGCTGGTGTTCAGGTTGAAGGTGATCTCCTCCAGACTCATGGAAGCTTGTGGATAGGCCCAGTTGGCCGTTTGCTCCGGCACGGTCATCATGGGTGAGGATGCCGCGATCGGTGGATAGAGACGATAATCCTGCTGATCCGAAGTTGATTGGACGCGGAAGTGACTGGTCTGCATGAAGTCTTCGCGCATGCCGCCCGAGGAGCAGTTCTCAAGAATCAGGTCTGGGTAACGCTTATGTAAGGCATCCAACCAGTCACAGTAGGCCCGGTTGTGGCCTAGAAGTCCATCTCCCAGGCTATCGGCTTGATTGTCGGTGCCTGCTCCGGGAGAGACGTTGTAGTCGAACTTAAAGTAGCCGATGCCAAATTCGCCGATAAGCCTGTCAATTACCGAGTCCATGTACTTGCGAGCCTCATCAGCTCGAAAGTCGAGTAGATAACGGTCCTGTTCGACCACACGTCGACCATTGCGTTGGAAGAAGGCCGCGTTTGGCAGTGCGGCGGCGATAGGGCTACGCACGCCCACGACCTCGGGTTCCATCCACAGGCCGGGAACCATGCCGCGCGAGACGATGGCATCAATCACCTCGGCGAATCCCCCTGGAAAGCGCGTCGTGGAGGGTTTCCATTCGCCCACCGAAGGCCACCAATCGCCGGAATCGTCATACCAGCCGCAGTCGATGCAGAAGACTTGGGCGCCCACTTCAGCTGCGCTGTCGATCAGTGGAAGCAGCTTCTCTGTGGTCGGGTCACCGTTGATGGTATTCATGTAGTCGTTGAAAACCACTAGTGGATGTTGGTCCTTGGCCACGTGCGTGCCGAAAGTCCGCCGATAAGCGATCAGGGAATCGTAGGCCGATTGAAAGGAAGAGGCCAGAGTGACCGATGCCGGCACGGACGTAAAACTTTGTCCCGGCGCAAGGCATTTTGACCAGGAGTGATCTTCGTTTGTGGGTCCGGATAAAGCCATGTATCCATCGACGGTATAGTCGCCGACCTCCCATCGCCAAGCTCCGTTGTGCTCGACTTGGAAAATCCAAGTGGCTGTATGGCTCTTGTTGCATAGGACCGCGAGCGGAGCCTGGCGACCAGTTGACCAGGTGCCTGTGGAGATTGCTTTGTACTCGTTGCGTGGATTGTTTCCGGTCAGCTCCTGAGAGAGCTGAGGGAAGAGATCCTCGGTATTTTCAGAGCGCCAGCGGTTTTCGCCCAACCAGGCGAAAGCGCCATGAAGAAGTTTCCAGCCGCTTGCATCTTGCTGCCCTCCGGGCGTGGATCCGAACAGACTGACCCAGCTGGTGACTGATTCGAGGCTGATCGGGCGGTTTCCGATGTTGGTCACTGTTACAAAGGTCCGGAACATGGTCTGATTCGTAGGAAGTTGATAGGTCACGTCAGCTTGAAGACCGGCGGTACGGTTCTTCATTCGTACGTGTAACGAATTGATACCGTTTTCAGATTTGTCAGAATGATGAGAAACGTATCGCATGCCAGCCCCGATTGAAGTGCTGACCAGCCTTTCGCAGGCAATCCAATGACCGAAGCCAGCGGCCATGATCTCCACAAGGGGCAGATTGTCGTCGATCCTCATGTCCACATCATCCGACGTAATCCGACCTATGCTGACTGGAGCGTCGTCATCCCAATGGAAAAAGAAGGATAGACGATTATTGCCCCATTGAAAGTCATGTGTCATGATGTCCTCTGCCATATGATTACAGCCAAGTCGGGTGTCGGTGGAGATCGTGGTGACCGATAACCGCAAACAACCTTCCCTGCTTATTTGCTGATCGCCTCTCTGCGGTCTTGGAGAATGTTCATATCCCTATGGCCACGAAGGTCAATACCTAAAAACACAGAGTAATTTGAAAACGTTATCGAGTCAATTAAGCGTGTCGTTTCTGTCGGGTTGTAAGTGTGTCTGCCGGCGATGCCGGTCTTCCTGTGGCTATCGCACTGGGGAATGGCCACAGGAAAGCCGTTAATTCGACCAAGCCTCACAGTATGCACAGTATGTCATGACTGTTTGCCGTGAGAATGCTGGATCATCATGAAGGTCAGAACGGAAGTTCCTACAAGCACGATGGTTGTAAGGAGGATGAGCGTAACTGCAGACCCTGTGGATGAAAGTCGGAATTCCTGACCTTTTTGTCCTGCTGCTTTCGCGCTCGACCTAGGCTTAGCTTTTGAATCGTTCGCGGTCGACGCATCTGCGGATGTCGCCGGAATCACCTGAAGACGGAAGGACGAGCTGGCACTTCCGGAACTTGCTGTGATCGTGCAGTTGCCAACCTCAAGGGCAGACAGCATGCCTTGGGGGTCTACCGTTGCTATGCGTGGATCCGATGTGGACCAGGTGATGGCGGCATCAGATGAACTCTGCGAATCTGTGGCGGTCAATTGCAATTTCTGGCCCTTACGCAGTGTCATTCGGCCCTGAGCCAGGCCGGGGGCATGGATGGTGACTGAACCTGGTTCTGATGGGTGGGACTCTAGGTCTTCGGATGTCGGCGTCCCGATGATTTCAGGGTAGAAAATCAGGGAGTCGATATTCGGTGCCACTCCCCAGGAGACAGCGCCTCTGCCCGTTCCAGCCGGATCCCAGTTCCCCAGTGATAGGGCCCCTCCATTCGTGGATACCTGCAGCGAGCGGTTCAAGAAGCTTCTGTCGGAATAGGTATACCTAAACGAACCTCTGGCAAGTTCGGGGCCGTGGCCATCCCCCTGGCGGATTTGCAGTCCGAGGTCCACGATTTGCGGGTTGTAGTCGTGCCTGCCGATGAAGGCATCGTTGGAGAATCTGACGGCGATCATATAGTCCCCACGAGGAACCGTGCCTGCCGGAATGGTCATGATGCCGGGATTGTGCGTATTCACCTTTGGTCTGTTGTTGCTATTCTCAACCACTACACGGGTGCGATCGCCGTATCCGGCTGGGCCGCTTTCAGCAGTGGTGAACTGATTTCCCAGGCCGATCACGTATTGGTGGTTTTCGGCATTGGACGAATTCTCAGTGATCGCGCTCGCCCCGCCGTTCAATTGTTGATCCTCTGCCTGAAGGGAGATGGCAGAGTGACGCAGATCCTTGGATGCGGCGACCTGAACATCGCGTAGACTCACGCCTGTTCCCGAAAGGTCCAGACTGTTGATGCCTTCACTCAGTGCCACCTCAAGACTGGTCGATTGCAGACCTGAGTAGGCGGCAGTGATTCCCGGGAGGATTTTTCCATTCATGTTCAGGGCAATCGGTGTTCCTTTGGCGGCCCGATAGACGAGTTTGATCGTGTGGTATCCCTGGGACCAGCCGTGGATGAAGGCATGAGCATGGCCTGATCGAAGTTCGGCGAACCCGCGACTGCCTTCATTGGAGAAATCGAGCGAGGCTCCGCCGGCAAGGCGAAATTGCGTAGCTGGGTAGTCTACGGCATCACTGGTTCCATCGCGATCCTCGGGAATCCTGTAAAGGAGGAACTTGTCAAGGGTGTTATCCAAGGCCGTCGATCCATGGATACTGATGATGTGTCGTCCTTGAGTAAGGTTCATCTCCAGCTGAGAGCTTCCCCTATACAGCCATTTCGCAGCATCTTTCATGGCAAGTTCGGCGTGATAGTCTAATTCACCAACGGCTTTGGAGTCCACGCTGACCTTATTAGTCCCTGGGAATCCAGTGTTTCCGCTGATTACCTGCAGCCTGTATTTGCCGTCAGCAGAGGTTTGGACTTCCCAGTCAGCTGTGGCCCCATCCTTGAAGTTGCCGACATCACCGTTGCCGGACGTCATGAAGTAGCTCCACCCATTGCCCGAAGGTGTTTTGTCGTAAGCACGGGCGCCGCCGGATAATTTGGTCCGTTCAGCTTCTGTGACTTGGAGATTTCGACCCAATTGGTCATCTGTGCGAAGTGACCGGTCCTGGTGTGGCGTGACGACGAGTTGATATGAGGCATACCGGTCCACACTGGTCGTGGTGACATCGAGTGTGCCATTGCGTACCTGAGCATTTGAGAGCGCATTGACCACGCGGGGGGTTGCAGCGATGCCGTCTGGTCCCGTAAAAGCATTCTCGCGCACTTCGACATCCACTGTGGAGCCAAACCCTGCCTTGTCTAATCCCGTCAGTTGCACGGTCACTGGAATGTTGGCTCCGGTATTCTTCACCTGATCGGCGTTCTCGTCGTTGGCGCCTCCGTATAAGACTGTTCCCTTATGGTTGGCGGTATCCAATGCCCCGATGCCTTGGAGCGAGTCGATTTTGTCGCGGTGATCGGAATCCACCTGAACAGTTTGATCTCCTCTCAGGTCTCCATACCATTTGAACTGCCACCAGCCTGCATTGGCAGCATTGGCATTGGCCATATTGTCTGATAGGTTGCCTGCATAGTTCCAGTAGGCGGTCTCGGCTTGGACTTTGGTGTCCTCGAACATGCTCATCCATTGCACAAGTTGACCAGGTACGGACATGTCGCGTAGCTCTCCGTACTCGGTGATGTTGATCTTTCTGGCGGGCACGCCGATGTCGTGTTCCAAAGCACGGTAATTCGCGTAGTGGGTCCGATAGTTCTGCAGGCTTTCTTTGCCCAGCTCATGCCAGACGAAGATATCCGGTAGGGTTCCCACTTCCTTGGTGTGGCGCAGAAAAGCTTCTGATCTATTCTGCCTGAAGGATGAGTCCCCAGGGCCGGCTATGCGGGCATGCGCTGCTGTGGGGTGCACCTTGCTTGGTTTTTCGCCGGTTTTGTATTGTTGCCAGATGGTTTGTATCAGTTGGTAGTCTGCGTCCCAGTCGTTCAGGAAAGTTGTTTTGAACAGCGGGTTCTGGGCATCATCGCCCGTGTAGTACCAGTTGCCTCCGTCTGGCTCGTTGAAGGGGATGAAGATGTATTGGTCAGGATGCTCTGATTGGGACAATATCTTATTGACGACGATTTCGACGACTTCGCTATAATCCCAACGTCCATTGGACTGATCGCTGTAGGTGCCATATCTGGGATCGCTGACAGGCACATTGGTTACATATGATCGGTCATCTCCCGGGCGTGAACCATGGTTATAGGACCAATCTGGGTAATAATCCTGCATGTATACGGCCAGTTCTCGTCCTCCATTGGCAAAGAACTGGCGCTCCAAGGCCAGGGCGTCCCCGCTGGGGTGTTGGGAGCCCGTTGGCGGTTTCTGTGAAGAATTATCCACACGGGCGCCGTCGAGAATGGCATCTGTCGGCGATCCTTCGTCGCCTAAACCGTACAGGGTTCCTGAGGCTCCGCCGAGGAAGTCCCCGGTTGTCTTGCCCATATCGACTTTGAGGACTTGTGCTGGTTTGGCTTCATCGGCGTAGGCCGCTGGCAGAACGCATGTTCCGATCAGCAGGCTCGCGCTCGCCGCTAATGCTATAAGTGTCTGATATTTTCCCATGATGCGTTTCTTTCATCGGAATGCGAAGCAATCGCTCGATTCGGATTGTTCAGGACCCGATTGAGTGATGCCGAGAACTACATTGTTCACGCGTTGGCCGTCTGATTCTCAAGAGCAAGGTCATAATCGGCTGGGGTGCGCTGATATGTACAAGGCTCCTTTCGTTTTATTACTGGTCCCTCTTGTTGAATTCTTGCCGGTGACATCATCGACACTACATAAAACAGCATATTATGAAAACGTTCTATCGTCAAACACTGGTAGATCATAAAGCTCTATATTGCCTAAAACACATCCTATTTGATATTGTGCTCTTGATACCTAGAAAACGTTCTCACTATTTGGATGCAGCTAGCTATTTGCAAGACCATCGGATAGGGAAAGAAGATTAGGCAATTTCAGGGAAGAAAAGCCAGCTCTGTTTCTGCGATGATTGATTCGCCGGTTTACAGATATGCTTAAGCAGCAGTCAATTATATTGATACGCGAGTCAAGAAATATGCGAACCGTGCATATACTTATACGCCAGGTTTTATCTCATTAAAGGTGATTTCAGCGCACACTGGATGAGATATGGATAAAATGATTCCATGACTGGTCGCACCGTGGTAGTTCCCAGCCGCTCCCGCCTGTATAGGACGCAGATCAATGGCACGCACCTGGTATTCTCGATGAATCCGGCACCGCGTCGTGCTCCTATCATTCTTTATTTGCATGGTGGCCCAGGCGATGCTTGCATTCCGTTGACCATGCGGTACAACGCGGCATTGGAACGCGATTTCCGTTTCATCAACCTGGACCAGCGCGGCAGTGGGTTGTCCTACCATCCTTTTATCCCAGGCGAAGCAGTAACCATCGATTCTATAGTCGAAGATGTTCACCAGTTCGTGCTAAAGCTTCTTCGCGCCTATGGGCAGGATTCCCTGATCCTCATCGGTCATTCCTGGGGCAGCGTCCTGGGGCTGGAAATGGTGAAGCGCTATCCCTCGCTTGTCCGCTGCTACATCGGCCTCGGACAGGTTGTCAGTATGCATGCCGCTCTTCGGTTAAGACAAAATTGGGCCCAACAGCATTTAGGCCACCGGCTCAGTTCGATTGTCAGCGGGGAGAGCGGGATTGCCGACTTGGTGCTGATGATTGATGAGTTGCTGTCTCGCGGCGGGGCTGCCATGCTGTTCGGATTCCTGGGACGGATCATGACCTACCTGCGCTCGCCGTACTACAACTGGTCGCGTCTGCTTAACCAAGCCAAGGGGGTGGCTCAATCCCGGGCGCGCTTGGATGCTGAGCTGGAGCAGGTCGATTTCAGCGGGCGGACCTCTTTCGGGGCGCCCGTCTATTTCATTAGCGGCAGGTATGACCGTCATCTGCCGGGTAGTCTGGTTGAGCAGTTCGCCGATGGGTTGGAGAGCCCGCATCGGTTCATCTGCTTTGACCAGTCAGGGCATTGCCCGCAATGGGATGAGCCTGAACGGTTCGCGGCGACTGTTAAATCCCTCTGCCTGTAGCACGCTATTGATAAGCAATGGTTGCCTCGTCGCACGCGCTCATCCGCATGGTGGAAATACTTCCTGCGAACGACTAAATCTACTAACATTAGGCCTTGAAGATATTGGTATGAGCCTCGCTGAAGAGTGCACGGGGCTCCTGGATAGGCGAAGGCCGATGAAACGGGGAACATGTCGATGAAAGTCGACACGCCGTAAAAGCCCCGGAATCATTGGGTTCCTCCGATATTTTTGTATACCAATTTGCGGGACAACCTAAGTTAGTGTAAGTTTACTTCTTGCTGCCCGGCAGTGTTGAGAACTCTTCGGAGGGCTTGGAATTGTTGGTGTGGTGGTGGTTTGAGAACTCAAGAGCGTGTTTGTGCTACTTATAGCTTTTTGATTGCCAGTCCGATGCCCGCCCGG
>NZ_JAFNMM010000005.1:0-149832 GCF_026537335.1 Bifidobacterium sp. B4081
CCGGGCGGGCATCGGACTGGCAATCAAAAAGCTATAAGTAGCACAAACACGCTCTTGAGTTCTCAAACCACCACCACACCAACAACTCCAAGCCCTCCGAAGAGTTCTCATCACTGCCGGGCAGCAAGAAGTAAACCTACCACGAGCCGGCCAAAACGCAACTCGGCCCTCACGCAGGGACGGTCAAAACAAGCAATAGCAGGCCTTTAAACGGCGTGTCGCTGCATGAGACTTTCTGGCTTTGAGCCCCGCGAAGAAGGAACTTCAGCGCACCCTCACGACTTCATGCACACATTTTATTCACAAAGTGCTGGTCAGGCCACAGCTGGATCGGCGTGTCAGCACAATCCTTTAATAGTCATTTTGAATTCAGATCATGGACGGTCATGCTCGATGCTGAGTTCGCCTTCAGTCTTCTATCCTCTATCATCCACAGCTTATGAATGCCGGTATTGATATAGGTGCACATTCACGCACTATGTTGATTTGCGGATCATGGATTCTGTTGACGGATGGTAAGACGGGTGTATGAGCACAACAATTGCAGTACTGACCGGGGCGGGCATCTCGACTTCAGCCGGCATACCGGATTTCCGCGGGCCTGACGGGGTTTGGACCAAGCATCCTGATCAAATGAGCGTCTATGACCTGGACCTGTTCATGAGCGACCGGAAACAGCGGGAGTATTCATGGCGGTGGCAAAAGGAGTCGCCTGTATGGAAGGCCCAACCGGGAGTGGCCCACAAGGCACTGGCCAAGCTGGAGCAGGCAGGCATGCTGAACCTGTTGGCTACGCAGAACTTCGATGCCCTCCACGAGAAAGCCGGCAACTCCGAGGACGTCATCGTCAACCTTCACGGAACCATCGGCACCTCCCACTGTATGAAATGCGGTCAGGCATACCGGACAGCCGACATCATGGCCAAGCTTGATCAGGAACCCGATCCGCACTGCCACAAGCCCATGCCCTACCAAGGCAACATGCCATGCAACGGCATCATCAAGACCGATGTGGTCTACTTCGGTCAGGCCCTGCCCGAGGGAGCCATGGAGAAGAGCATGAGGCTGGCTAGCCAGGCCGATCAATTCTGGGTGATCGGCTCCACCTTGGAGGTTTATCCGGCGGCCTCGCTGGTGCCGGCGGCAGCCCAGGCTGGCGTACCGATCACCATCATGAACATGGGCTCGACCCGGTATGATTCTCTGGCAACCCGGCTCATCCACGAACCCATCGAAGAGGCGCTGCCCAAACTCGTCGACAAAACCATCGCCGGACAGGGATGATTCGCTGACTGCTCCGCCTATTTTTTTGAAGCAGAGTGACATTCTGCAGATTTCTGATAGATCCCACAGGCTCATATGGGTCCCATCAGCCAAGTTCAGCAATAGGGAGCCATTCTAGCTGTTCACCCGGCCATGATCCTTATCGCGGAAGCCTGGATGACGGGCACCGGAGCCTGGTTCCGACCGGGAAACCAAGTCAGTAGTTCTGATGGACTTGGAAGCCTCGACTGCGCAAGGTATCCAAAATCTGGGTGATGTGGTCGGGGCCGTTGGTCTCCACGGTCACCTCCAAGAGCACGCCGTTGTCATAGTGGCCAGAGGATTTGAACTGATCATGGTTGAGCTCGATCACATTGGCACGCAGATCGGCCAAGACCGTGGCCACATTGACCAGCTGGCCGGGAACGTCGGGCAATTCCACGCCGAATTGCATGATGCGCCCGCGGGAAATCATTCCACGCTGGATGACTGCGCCCATGGTGACCGTGTCGATGTTGCCACCCGAGATGATGGGGACGATCACGTGCGGCCCTGGGGCGGACCGGAAGACATCGGACTGCAGATCCAACTGGCCCAGTGCTGCAAGGGAGACGGCACCGGCTGCCTCGACCACCAGTTTGTGCTTCTCCAGCATGAATAGGATCATCTCGGAGATGTCGCTTTCAGTCACTTGGACCAGATCATCCATATAGCGGCTGAGCAGAGCATAGTTCAGATCGCCGGGACGTCTGACGGCTACGCCCTCGGCAGCCGTACGCATCTGATCTGCTGCAACCACATGACCAGCTGTCAGAGATTCACGCCAGGCGGGAGATCCAACCGGGGTGGCTCCGATGACTCTGACCTCAGGCTTAAAAGTCTTTACAGCGAGCGCCACGCCGGCGCCCAGCCCGCCCCCACCCAGGGGAACCACGATATCGGTGGCATCGGGCACGTCCTGAAGAATCTCCATGGCGATAGTCCCCTGACCGCAGACGACCTCGTAGTCATCAAAGGGCGGGATGAAGGTCATGCCGCGATCACGCGCCATCCCCAGGGCGTAATCAGAACTTTCATCGAAGACCTCACCCTGCAGGACAACCTCGGCGCCATAGGCCCGAGTGGCATCGACCTTGAGCGGCGGCGTGATCCTGGGCATGACGATGGTGGCCTTCGCGCCCCGGCTGCGGGCGGCAAAAGCCACCCCCTGGGCATGATTGCCAGCGGAAGCGGTGACGATGCCGCGGTCCAGCTCGTCCTGATTCAGCGAGGCCACCTTGTTGTAAGCTCCACGGATCTTGAAGGATCCGGTCAGCTGCAGATTCTCCGGCTTGAGCAGAACACGATGGCCTATCCGAGCACCCAGGTCATCGGATTGCTCGATAAGGGTGTGGCGGGCCACACCCTCCAGACGACGTGCGGCGTTACGCAGATCAGCAGCATGATCGGACTCGAGACAGGCAGTGATTGTTGAGGCATCCATGCTCCAAGTATGGTCGGCGAGCCCGGCCAACGGGGTCAGCCGTCAACATGGTGGACACCCAAACTTATCGAAAACCAAAAGATGTGAGCACTCGGACATCTAAACACCCGAAAAAGTTGTCGGCAGTTCCCGACAGTCGTCGCTGACAGGTAGTGGCAGGCAACAGTCGCAACCTACAGCCCATGGTCATCCGCCCCCGGTCATCACATGCCGTCACTGCGGTGAGCGTCAATCACCGCCAGCTGCCCGCAAGCTTATCGAACTTCACCAGCAGTCACCGGTGGGGCTAGCGATCACCTGCCCTACTTGTCGTCAGTAGACTGGGCATGTGCCTCGTCGACCACGGTATGGTCATCGCGGAAGTCGTGGGAGGCCACAGGTTCATCAGAGTCACGGGCTACTCCGGCGCCCAGGTCGGCCAGCAGCAAGGTGACCGCAGTCGGGTCATTGACCCGCAGACGGGCCTTGGTCTGGCCCGGCCCGACCTTGATGGTCCAGCCCTTATCGGGCATGACGGCGAACATGGTCTCGTCCGTTTCATCGTCGCCCAAGGCCATCATGAAGTCGTAGTCGCCGCTGTTGACGAAGGGCAGGATGGCCTGGCCCTTGCTGGTGGCCACGGGGGTGACTTCGACGACCTTGGAGTTCTCCATGATCATCAGCCCCAGGCCGACCACTACTCCGCGCAGGCGATGGAGCAGATCCTGACGCTCCTGGTCGGCCACCTGGGCGTCGCTCATCCGGTAGTGCCAAGCAACCGCATCCGACTTGCTCTCCACGAAGGAGCGAGGAACCCTTGTGGCCGATTCATCCATGATGGGCCGGATCACCTTCTGCCAGGTATCGGAGTCGGGCAGGCCTTTCGCCCGCTGCCACTCGTCCGAGTCGCTGCCAGGCAGGTTCCGGTTCCAAGCGCCATGTTCAGCAATCAGCCCCACCGGCAGGTTGCCGAACCAGTCCTGCATGATCTGATGGCTGCGGCCGGAGACCAGCAGGAAGTCCACATCGGGATTGCTCCCAACCTGGGTCAGCAGACGGCGGAGGGCCTGGGTGGGCTTAGCCCGCTCAGGACGGCGAACCAGCGGGGTCAGCGTCCCGTCATAATCACACAGGACCAGACGACGATGGGCGCCGTCCCACTGACGAACGATGGCGTTGTGGTGATCCATACGCAGCCTTCTATCTGTCATGCCAGGAGCGGACACCTGCCGCAGGGAGTCGAGGAACGAGGCGCACCAGTTGGCTGCAGTGCGCACCTTGAGCCGGGCCTGCATGCGAATGTTGCGCCGCTTGGACTCCTCGGGAGTAATCTCCAGGGCGTTGTGCAGCGCCTCACAGACCATGTCGATGTCGTAGGGATTGACGATGAAGGCATCGGTCAGCTCGTCGGCCGCCCCACACATGTCCGACAGGACAAGGGTGCCGTCGCGCCCGTCATGGCAGGCCAGGTACTCCTTGGCCACCAGGTTCATCCCATCGCGCAGGGGGGTGACCAGGGCTACATCGCCAGCCGTGTATATACCGCAGACCGGCTTGATGGACAGGGAGCGGGTGATGTAGTGGATGGGGGTCCAGGCCAGCAGGGAGTAGCGGCCGTTGATCTCGCCCACCAGCTGATCCACCTGGGCCTTGAGCCGCTGATAGGACTCGACGACCTCACGCGAGGGGGTGGCCAGCAGGTAGTAGGTGACATGGCCCACCCATTCAGGGTACTTGTCCAGCATGCGGCCGAAGGCCTGAAGCCGCTCGGGCAGACCCTTGGTGTAATCCAGCCGGTCCACCGAGACGATGACCTTGTTGGACCGGCTGCCCACCGAGGAGGCCGCCTGCTTGGCAAGCGTGGACTCGGGGATGTCCTCCTTCATGTAGTGGCTCCACCAGTTGGCGTCCGACGCGGCGGCTTCGTTGGCTGCGACCCCTTCAGCGGTCACCGAGGTGCGGTAGCGATGACGGGGGGACTTGCCGCAGACCTCGTCGATCCCTCGGCGCATGGCCCTGGCCAGGCTGGAATGGGCAGTACGCCGGTAGAGGTTGTAGTCGATGCCGATGGGGAAGGCGTCGATGGCTGCGCGGTGGCCGTCAGGCATCTCGACCACGCCGTCATGGTTGATTGGCAGTTCGGGCAGCAGCCTGTGCAGCGAAGCCAGGAAGCTGGCGGAGAAGTCCACCGTGTGGAAGCCGATCAGGTTGGCGCCCAGGACGCCCTCCAGGATCTCTCGACTCCAGGGCAGGGATCGGAAGATCTCGGCGCTGGGGAAGGGCACGTGCAGGAACCAGCCGATGGAGGCATCAGGGTAGCGTTCGCGCAGCATCTTGGGCAGGAGCATCAGATGGTAGTCCTGGATCCATATGGTGTCGCCCTTGCGAATAAGCGGTTCCACCACCTGCGCGAAACGCATATTGACTTTGCGGTACATCTCCCAGTCCTCCTGACGGAAGACCGCCTCATGCGAGAAGTCATGGAAGAGGGGCCAGAGGGTGTTGTTGGAAAATCCGGCGTAGTAGCCGTTCAGCTCATCCTTGCTTAGGAAGATGGGAATGCACCGGCTCTCCCGGTAGGCCTGACGAATCCCAGCCAGTTCCTTTTCGGAGTACTTCTGAGGATCGATACCACTCCAGCCGATCCAAAGGCTGTCCTTATGGGAACGGTGGTAGGGGCCGATCGCCGTGGCCAGCCCTCCGACGTTCTGGCGCAAAGTGTAAGAGCCGTCCTCCCGTGCCTGCAGTGACATGGGCAAACGGTTGGAGACGATGATCAGACGAGACATGCAACCCGCTTTCTTTTTCCGTCCGCGACGAAGTCGTCACGACTTGCCATGACGCGGACCCATCGCCCCGGAACCCGGGGACCCAACCGGTCCGTACAGGCACAACGGGGCATCGCTGACTTCCACTCTAGCCGGGAAAGCATGCCGACGGCGAAGTTTTCCTCAGAGTCGGTAGACGAAACCCTCCCATGGGGAGAGGCGGCTGGTCAGCAGGGAGCTGGCTGTCTGCTCAGGCCGGTAGGTGGTTATGAGGATCCGGTCGGGGTCCACCGCCCCGAGGGCCATAGAGGTGAATCCGGTCTGATCCAGGCCCAGAATGGCAGCGGTCTGAGGCGGCAGCGAGGCTGGGCGGCTGCTCAGATTGACCGCAACCAGCAGGCGCTGGCAGGGCAGGGCATCCAGCACACTGGCAGCCTCAGGTCCCGACTTGGGCTCCGGCACCTGGTCCAGGGAACGGGTGAATGAATAGATCCGGTCCGCATCCGGATCCAGAAGGGTGAAGTCGCCGGCCGCCACGACCGGATTGGTGTGCCGCAGGCGGATCAGCTCCCGGTAGAAGGCCAGGACCGAATCCGGATCGCGCAGCTCGGTCTTGACGTTGACCTTGTTTCTATTAGAGTTGACGGCCAGCCAGGGCTCCTTAGGAGCGTATGAAGCCGTAAAGCCAGCGAACTTGGTGGAGTCCCACTGCATGGGGGTGCGGGCATTGTCGCGGCTCATATAAGCCAGGGCGGCCATCATGGACTCCGGATCCTGCTCGTGCGCCTGGTCGACCCGCTGGTGGTAGAGGTTGATGGACTCCAGATCCCGGTACTGGTCCAGGCTGGTGAAGCCGGCGTTGGTCATGCCCAGCTCCTCGCCCTGATAGATGTAGGGGGTTCCCCGGTGCATGTGCAGGAGGAGTCCCAGGGCCTTGGCCGAACGGGAGCGCAGCTCATCACTGGAGGTGTCGCCCCAACGGGAGACGATCCTGGGCTGGTCGTGGTTGTCGAAGTAGAGGCTGGCCCACCCGGCCTTGGCCACAGCCTGCTGCTGCTCGTTCATGGCCGCCTTGAGCCGGGAGACCTGGAAGGGGCGGATGTCCCACTTGCTGTCCCCGGTGTCAACCTCGGTCTGGGTGAAGAGGAAGAGCATGTCCAGCTCGTGGTTGGCCGGGTCGGTGATCTGCCCGCTGCGAGCAGGGGCCAGGCTGGGAGCCTCCCCCACGGTCAGGTAGCCATGCCGACCTTGGAAGACCTCGCTGCGCATCTGTCTGAGGAACTCGTCCAGCCTGGGGCCGTCCACACAGAAGGGCGCCGAGGACGAGTACCCCTCGGGCCCTACAGAACCGTCAGCAATGGCCGATCCGTCCTCGCCGGGCAGACGGCCCTCGGAGTCGACGGTCTTGGAGATCATGACGATCACATCCATGCGGAACCCGTCGATGCCCCGGTCCATCCACCAGTTCATCATGCCGAAGACAGCCTGCCGGACCTGTGAGTTCTCCCAGTTGAGGTCGGGCTGCTTCTTGGAAAACAGGTGCAGGTAGTACTCGCCGCGCTGCGGATCGTATTGCCAGGCGGAGCCCCCAAAGTAGGACCCCCATTGGTTGGGCTCTGCACCAGGGGTGCCGGGTTCGCGGCCGGCCTTGGCGGGACGCCACCAGTACCAGTCGGCGTGCGGGTCATCCCTGTTGCGGGAGGCCTGGAACCAGGCGTGCTCGTCCGAGGTGTGATTGACCACCAGGTCCATGACCACCTTGATGCCCCGCCGGTGGGCCTGGTCCAGAAGCTCATCCATATCGTCCATGGTGCCGAACATGGGGTCGATGTCCTGGTAATCGGCGATGTCATAGCCGTTGTCATCCTGAGGAGACTTGTAGACCGGGCTCAGCCAGATCACGTCCACGCCCAGGTCGGCCAAGTAGTCCAGCCGCTGGGTGATGCCCGGCAGATCGCCGTAGCCGTCACCGTTGGTGTCCTGGAAGGACCGCGGATAGATCTGATAGACCACCGCGTTGGCCCACCAGGGATTGGGGGCGGCTCCGTTGGTCCGCACCCTATCGGGCAGCTGCATGCGTTCTTCCTGGGTCATGGCCCTCCTCACGAAGATTGGATTCCTGGGACTTCCTTGTTCTGTGACCTCCACTATAGGCCGCCCTGACTGCCTGTCCTAGCTGGGCTACTTGACAGCTCCTCTCATAACGCCGCTGATGACCCACTTCTGTGCGAACAGGTAGACGATCAGGATGGGCGCCAGAGCCATCAGGTAGCTGGAGAAGGCCATCGGATAGTTGGTGGCGAACTGGGAGCTGAAGACATACTGCGCCAGAGGGATGGTCTGACTGGTCTGATCCGTCAGGACAATCAGCGGCATGAGGAAATCGTTCCAGGCCCAGAGAGCCGTGGTGATGGCGATGGTCGCATTGATTGGACCCATAAGGGGGAAGATGATGGTCCAGAATATCCTCCAAGTGCCTGCGCCATCCAATCGGGCGGCCTCCTCAAGAGCGGTGGGGATGGATCGGATGAACCCCGTGGCGATGAAGAGGTTGGTGCCGAGTCCTAATACCACGTAGAGCAGGATCAGACCTGGCACGTTGTCCAAGTGCCAGCTGCCGAACTGCTTGGCGATGGGAAGCATGACCACGGGGAAGGGGACGAACATGGCCGCGATGAAGAAGTAGTAGAGGAAGCGGAAGAAGCGCTTGTCCATGTTCCTGGCCACGGCATAGGCCACGAAGGTGTTGGTCAGCAGGGTGAGCGCCACTGCGCAGACCGTGACGACGGCTGAATTCAGAGCGGCCTTGGGATAGTTGACCTTGTTCCAGGCATCGGCGAAATTGTGCCACTGCCAGGAAGAGGGCAGGCTGAAGGTTCCGGCTTCCGCAGGGGTCTTCAGAGCCGTGACCACGGTGAAGTAGAGCGGCACAAGAATCGTCAGGGAGAGCACAGCCACGGTGGCCGTCAGCCACCAGTTGACCCTCTTGAGGTGCGATCCCGGGGATCCCCAATGCCGCCTTCCCCTTCTTTCTGCTGATTGTGCCGGTGTCTGCGGTTGCATAAGCGCTGTCTGTGCCATCTCAGATCTTCTCCCCTCTTCTGGAAATGCCCAGCTGGATGAATGCGATCACAGCCAGGACGATGAAGAACATGACCGCGTTGGCTGTCTGGTAGGCGTACTCGCCTCCGGTAAGGCCGCCCTTGTAGATGAGGTAGGTGACTGTTTCGGTCTTGGAATCGGGCCCTCCTGCGGTCAGAGCCACCACCTGGTCGAAGGTGTTGAAGGCATTCTTCAGAGTCAGCACAAGGTTGATGGTGAAGAATGGACCAATCAAGGGGAAGGTGATCCTCCAGAATTTCTGCCACTCATTGGCGCCATCGATGGATGCAGCCTCATAAACCTCCGAGTCGATGGTCTGCAGACCCGCCAGATATATGAGGGTCGAATAAGCCACCGCCTGCCAAACCGAGAGGAAGACGATGGGGATCCACGCATAGTGCTCGCTGGTCAGCAGGGACTGGGAGAGCCAGCTGATGCCCAGGGCCTTGCCTAGAGCCGGCAGGGGCGTCATGAAGATGTATTTGAAGACATAGCCGATGACCAGAACCGAGAGCGTGTAGGGGATGAAATAGATGACCCGGAACCCGTTCTTGAAAGCGATCTTTCCATTCAGCGCCACCGAGATGAACAGGGCGATGAAGTTGACCAGCAGGGTGATCAGGATGGCGATCAGCAAAGTGAACAGATAAGCGTGGCCCACGCGGCCGTCACGGAAGAGGGCGCCGTAATTCTTGAAGCCGATCCATGAGAAGCGCCCGTATCCCTGGGAATTCGTAAAAGAGTAGGCCACGCCCTGGAGGAAGGGCACATAGAGGAAGAGCGTGAAAATCAGGGCGGCAGGGACCGCCATCCAGTAGAAAGCGCGGTCGACCTTGCGATTGGAGAACCTTGAAGGCCGTTTCCCGACCTTGGCTGTTCCGTCAGCAGTACGGATGCCGACGACCTTGGATTGTGCCATGTCTGAATCCTGACCTTTCATCATTGGAAGTTCCTTGCCTGGACCTTGTCCCATTCGTTCTGCATGGAACCGATGAAGCCATCCACATCCCCCTTGGTGACCATTGTCTGCAGATAGCCGCCGATATTGATGGAAGAGGGGATGTAATGGTCGCAGAAGTCGGCCAAGCGGTTCTGCTGGAAGAAGGGAAGAACCCCGTTCAGGGCCGGATCACCTGCCTCCACCTTTCTGGTCGGCGTGAAGGCCGTCTGGGCCTTGGCATACGTGCGCAGCTGCTGGGGCTGCATCAGATAACGGATCAGCCGCATGGCCTCCTTGGGATGCCTGGTGCTGGCGCCCATGGTCAGCATGACATCGTCGCCAGCCGTCAATATCTGCCGGGAGCGGGAATCATTCGCGGGCATCTGGGCGAATCCGAGGTCCACATCCGGTTCGATCATCCTGATTTGCGGTATGGCGTATGTTCCCAGGGGAAGGATCGCCACCTTGCCCTTGGCCATATTTTGGGTGCCCTGCTGGTAGGTGACGCCCTTGTCGCCAGTGGAATGGCTGAAGAGCTCGACCTCGCGCCGAGCCGGCTCCGTCCACAGGGTCTTGAAATCGGTTTTCCCAGCCATCAGATCCCTGTACCTGCTCTCGGGGACCAGGGTCCCCGCCAGTGACGCCAAGGGGGCCTGGGCGGTCCAGGAATCAGAGAGAGTGCCCTGCACAGGTTCGATGCCCAGGGACTTGAACTTGTCCATGACAGCCGTGAACTCCGACCAGGTGCGCGGCGGATTGTCAGGGTCAAGCCCGGCCTTTCGCCAAAGCGTCTTGTTGTATATGTACCCGCTGGCGTTGCCGGCAAAGGGCAGGCCATACAGGCGCTTGGCCGAAGGATCCTTGGTCTGGACCAGATTCCTGGCTATCGACACCATGCCCGGATTGAGCCCCTTGACCAAGGGATCGTCAGTGAAATCATGGAAGACCCCGGATGCCGCGAACATGCCGAAGCTGATATCGCCGTTGAAGGTGATGACGTCGGGCACCCGGTTTTTGACCAGACGAGTGCGCAAATCCGTCTGGGCATCGGCCGAATTATTGATGTTCACCCTGATGTCAGGATTCTCCTTCTCAAACTGTGCAACCATGGCCTTGAACTGGTCGGCGGCCTCGAACTTGAACTGGAAGAAGTCCAGAGTGACTTGGCCTGAATCTGCTGAGCCGCAGCCCGCCATGGCCACGACGGTCAGCAGAGCCAGGAGCGAGGCGACTCCGTTGCGAACCCAGGTCGTCATTCGACCAAGCCCGGATCCCTCCCTACTGCCGATATCCTTCATATTTGGCTCCTTTACCATCCGCACGGGCAACAATGACCTAGATGATTCTGCGGACCAGCATAGGGGACAGGGATATTTCATTCCCAGCCCCGGCGAGTTCCTTTCGTTAAGAAAGTAATTAAGATATGCTGTTCAGTGCATGGGGTTTGTCCGCAATCAGGTCGGACCAATTTTCCGTAAGGAGGCACCGTGGCCGACAGAGACAACCAGAGCTCAAACCATCACGAGAACGATTACCGCCTAGGAGAAGCACGGCCGTTCCCAGCCTGGTTCACGGCCTCCCAATATACCCACCGCATCGCCGTTGAAATCCTCCAGCACGGCCCGATCTCCAGAGTAGCTCTGGCACGGCGATTCAACCTGACCCAGGGTGCCGTATCGCGCATCACCAACGATCTGACCCACCGCGGGGTCATCAGAGAGGCACGCACACTGCCGCAGGCAAAAAAAGACCCAGGAAGACAGGATGACGGCAATCATAGCTCCAATAGCGTAGGCAGACCGCAGCAGGCTCTGATCATCCGCCGGGAAGCCAAGACCTTCATCGGCATCAATCTTCACGGCGGCACCGCCCTGGCCACGGCGACGGACCTGGCCTGCCGACCCGTCGGCCAGCCCCACAGTCATCACATTCGACAGCGAAGCCCAGGCCAGGTCGTAAGGATGCTGTCAGACCTTGCCCAGGAATGCATGCGCGAGATCAGCCAGGCCGGGCTGCCCAGCCCCTCCGGCCTTGCCATCTCCCTTGGGGGTCGGGCGGAGGGAGACAGGATCGTCACCTACGCCCCCTTCCTGCACTGGAGCGAACCCATTGATCTTGCCACCCAGATGGAGAATACATGTGATCTGCCTTGTCTGGTCTTCAACGATCTCGATGCTCTGGCCCTGTACGAAGGATGGTTCGGCGAGGGCATCGGGCTGGATCGTTTCGCTCTGATCACCATGGGATCCGGCATCGGCTATGCCCTGAGCGAGCACGGCATGCCTGTCTCCTCACCGGATGAGGGTTTTGGGCTGATTGGCCATCAGCTGGTGGATCCGGACGGACCGGGCTGCTATCTAGGTCATCGTGGCTGCGCCCAGTGCCTGACTACAGGCTCCCTGGCTGAGCAGTACTCGCATGCCATCGGGCAGGCTGCCAGCCTTGACGAGTTGGTCAAAGACCTGGAGGAGGACATGCCACAGGCGGAGACCCTGCTCAATCTGACCGGTTATCGGCTAGGGGTGCTGATCGCTCTGGTGGCCAACGTGGCCCTGCCTGACAAGGTTCTGGTTGGCGGGGAGACTTCCTATTTGATGAAAAGGTGCGTCGAATCCGTACGCAAGGGCACTGCATCATTCCGCCACAGCCAGATGGTCGAGGTTCCCGTGAAAATCATTGACGGCGACTGGCTCCGCTGGGCCCAAGCACCGGCGGCCAGAGCAATTGCCCGGTACCTGCAGGGCCCCGGAGAGGCCGATAAGCCCGAATGAACGAGGAAACGACTGGACGGATTCAGATACGGCTCGCTTCAAAAATCACTGCCTCCGCCGGGTGAATGACCGGTGGCCGGATTCCCTGAGCGCCCAAGACCGCGCCCGGAAGGACCACGCCTTGGGAACGCCACCAGGCCAGAGGGCTCTGTCCGTTGCCGATCCGATCCAGGTCACGGCAGACATCCAAGGGTCTGATCTTGTAATCAGCCTTGGGATCCAAACCGGGAAGCGCCAAGGGCTGCGGAGGGTAATTGACCGAAGAGGTCAACTGGGTGAAGCGGTAGAGCGCCTGCGAGCCGCCAGCAGAGACTACTCCATCCAAGCGGACTGCCGGGTCGGGTGCGTCGCCATGCACTACACGACCGGTGTGCAGCATATGTCGCCACTGCTTATAAAGATCAATCCAACGCCCCAGCTCATCCAGCTGATCCTGGGGCACGGCAAGCAGGTTCCATTCCACGCCCATATGGCCGAAGAAAGCCATGGCCGCACGCAGACCGAGCGAGGTGGCACGGCCGGTGGAATGGGCCGGGGAATCGCCCACATGCTCACCCATCATCTCCGGCGGCAGCAGTAAGGATGTGTAGCGCTGGATGTCAGCCCGCTCGACCGGATCCACGCAGTCCGAGACCCAAACCCTGTCAGCATATTCCAATACGCCCAGATCGATGCGTGCGCCCCCTGAAGCGCAGGATTCAAGCTCCAAGCCAGGATGCCTGGTTTTCAGGTCGCGCATGATTCTATAGACCGCCTCGGTCTGCGCATGCATGGCAGGACGTCGCGACCGGGGCGAGCAGGCTTCGGTCACGTAACGATTGTGATCCCATTTGATGTAGTCGATGCTCATAAGCGCAATGAGCGAGTCCATGGCATCGAACACATAGCCATAGGCATCGGGATTGGTCAGATCCATGACCTGCTGGTTGCGGCCTTCGACAGGCAGCCGGGAAGGCCCCGGGGACATGACCCAGTCAGGATGTGCGCGAAAGACGTTTGAGTCTGGACTGATCATTTCGGGTTCGAACCAGAGGCCGAATTCCATTCCCAGCTGATGCACCTTGGCAGCCAGAGCCTCCAGGCTCTTAGGCCCTTCGGGCCATACCTGCCGATCGATGGACCAGTCCCCCAGTCCGGCCTCATCCGAACGCCTGCCCTGGAACCAGCCATCATCAACGACAAAACGCTCCACACCTATACGGGCGGCCTGTTCGGCCAGGGCAGCCAGCTTGTCATAGGACTGGTCGAAGTAGACCGCCTCCCAGGTGTTCAGAGTGACAGGCCTGGGATGTGAGGCCAACCCGGGATGCAGGGATCGCAGGAAAGCATGATACCTATTGGCCGCCTGGTCCAACCCTTTGCCCCGGGAACCATAGAGCCAGGGCGTGGAATACGCTGGCTGGCCGGAATGGCCATCAGCAGGAGGAAGCGCGATTTCTCCCGCCATCAGAATCTCGCCGCCGCCCAGCAATGCGGGAGCTGAAGGAATCCGCTCGGCGCTGAGCAGACCATTGCCGCTCCAACCCAAGTGGACCATGCATACCTCATCATGCTCGAATCCGAACCCGGGTCGACCCGCGCACATGACCAGGGAGGAATCAAAATCCGGCCGGCCCACCAAGCTTGAACGCTCCAGACGGCCTACGGTCAATGGCTGGCGTTGCGGGCTGCGCTCGCGCAGGTGGTGACCGGTGGTGGTCAGAATCTCGCTTGCCTCGGCCGGCAAGGGGAAAGCCAGCTCCAAGCCGTTGACATCCAGCTCTCTGACCTTATCCAGGTTGAACAGGTCCGCACGCTGCCTGACTAGACCGGACGAAAGCACTTGGCACTGCCAAGTCAGCCCCACGCCCTGGCCCCGGTCGCATACCTGAACTTTCAGCGTCGGAACGGCGGAGCCGTCAGGGCGGACCTGGGCTGTGCCCAAATCGACTGACACCACCTGGAAGCGGCAAAAGACCTCAACACCGCTGCGGCAGATGCGCAGTCGGCGCTGTCCGGTCCAAGCCTCGGACTGGGTCGGAAGGATGCTGGGCCAGGCCGTCAGGTCCAGTCCTCCTGAGACCCGCTGCGGGGCCAGAGCGTCATAGGTTCCCAGAAGGGCCTGCGGATCGGCCACTGGATCGCCCCAGTGAACTATTCGCGGCAGACCCCTCCCCGGGAAAAGGGCAGCAAGGGACAGCTCGGACTGCTCCATGTAAACCAACCTGAGGGGAACCCCCAGATTCGATTTGCTCTGATAAGACCCCATCCTCGGGCCGCCGCGATGAACCTCCATGACACCTCCGCCATAAGCCCGGCGATGCCGGTCGCCGAGGCTGATAAATCAGGCTCCATGCTAAGAACCCGCGGCTAACTTGTCTGGAAGGGCGTGTTTTTCTTACTTGGGAAAGTAATTCATGGAAATCCGCTCAGCAGCTGTTTACATCAGCTCTGGCCGACCTGCTCTTCGTGGTGAACACGGAAGGCCAGCTCGGCCAGGTGGACACCGTGGGTCAGGAACTCCTGAGTCCGGCAGACATAGTCATGCTCACGGCCCAGGCGCGCCAGGTAGCCGTTGATGTAGTCCACCTCGGTCGGGCGGCCCTTGGACATGTCCTGATACATGGAGGGGTAGTGAAGCGGGTTGCTCACCCGACTGACATAGTCCACCTCGTCCAGTGTCTCCTGACGGGTCTGGATCAGCTGCTTGCCGGCCCTCTCGCAGGCGTCATAGGCCTCGTCAATCAGCTGGCGGGACATATCCTTGGCGCCCGGGTAGGAGACGAACTGGCCCATGGTGATCTGATACATGGTGCAGATGGTGTTGACCACCGAGTTGAAGATGATCTTGGCCAGGCAGGTGCCCTCGAAGTTTTCCGTCAGGATGGGGTTGAGGTTGGCGGCCTTGAAGTCCTCGGCCATCCTGCGCTCCAGGTCGGTGGTCTGCTCGGTCATGGCGCACAGGTGCAGGGATCCGGCCCCGGACTTGCCTATGAAATCCACGTCGCCGGGCCCATTGAGGACCGTGCCGATCATGGCCGTGCCACCATAGATCCGCTCCTGGGGGAAGTACTTGAGCAGCTTGTCGAAGTGACCCCAGCCGTTCATGGCCGAGACGACCACCTGATGGTCGCGGAAGAGCGGTGCGCAGCGCTCCAGGACGGCCTCCAGCTGCATCTGCTTGAGCATGACGATCCAGACGTCGGGGTCGCCCTTGTAGTCCTCAGGGGTGTAAATATTAACGGACACCAAATGCCGATTCTCATGATCGCGGGAGACATAGACGCCTCCTTGGTCGTGAACCTTGTCAATATTGGGCATCCAGGTATCCACGAAATCCACCTGCAGGCCGGCCTGCTCCTGCAGCAGCACACCCAGACGATAGCCCATGGCTCCGGCACCGATGACCGTATATCGCATCGAAATACACCCTCTTCTTTTCCTGACTAGGCGACGCACCTTCGGGGACCGGCCCGAGGGATACCAAGCAGTATGCCGGGACGGCAGAGGGGGACCAGGACAACGTTCGCATAGTGGACATAAGGACTGGAGCATGCGTGGATTCCTGCAGCGTGGAAAGCCTCGCCACGCCTAATCGACGCCGATAGGAGCATAAGCGGACATCCAGCCATCCCGGCAAAAACACCGGCATAGGCTAGAACCCATGCAAAGAGAGCAGAGAGGAGCCGGAGGGATGGACCGGCGGACCCTGGCCATCCTGGTCCTGGTGGGCGTGATCAGCGGATTCCTGTCGGGGATGTTCGGCATCGGCGGCGGATCGATCATAGTGCCTGCCCTGGTATGGACCGGACTGCAGCAACGGCAGGCCTCTGCCACGTCGCTGGCCTCCATGATCCCCATGTCGCTGGCCGGGGTGGCCTCTTACGCCCTGAGCGGGCATGTGGACTGGCTGGCGGCTCTGTTGCTGGCCGTGGGCACGGTCATTGGGGCGCAGGTCGGCACCTGGCTGCTGGACCGGCTTCCTGAGGTGATCCTCAGATGGCTCTACGTGGGCTTCCTCATGGCAGTCATTGCCCAGCAGCTGCTGTCCACGCCCTCAAGGGAGAGCAGCATCCAGCTGAGCCCAGTGGTGGCCTTGATCATTCTGCTGGTCGGCGTCCTGATCGGAACCCTGTCAGGGTTGCTGGGTGTCGGCGGCGGAGCCATCGCGGTGCCCGCCCTGGCTCTGCTGGGCGCCAGCGACCTGATCGCCAGGGGAACCTCCCTGCTGGCCATCCTGCCCAGTTCATTGTCGGGAACGTTCACCAACCTGCGGCACCACCTGGTCCACGCCGGTCAAGGGCTGCTTCTGGGAATCGTGGCCGCTCTGACCACACCTGTGGGCACCTGGGCGGCCTCGGGGGTCAGCGCGCGAGTGGGCGCCAATCTGTTCGCCGCCTACCTCTGCCTGATCGTCCTGCGCTGCATCTGGGCGGCCCTCCAGGTTACCCCGGTCTTCCAGCAGTACATGGCCAATCACAACCACCGCTAAAAACAGGCTCAGCCCTGGCGGTGCCGTGCAAAGAAATCGGCAAGAATCCTGGCACACGCCTGTTCGCACACACCACCCAGCACCTCGGCCTTTGTTCCGGTGTGCGGGTCACGGGGCAGATCCCAGACCGACCCGCAGGCTCCCATCTTGGGGTCCCAGGCTCCGAAAACCACCCTGCTGAAATGACAAGCCATCAGCGCCCCTGCACACATGGGGCAGGGCTCCAGGGTCACGATCATGGTGCACCCGGCCAGATCCCAGCCCACGTCGGATTTCCCGATGGCCTCCATCTCGGCATGAGCCAGGGGACGGCCCAGGGCCTGCCGCTGGTTGAAGCCCCGGCCGATGACGCGGTCCGAGGCATCCAAGACCAGAGCGCCCACGGGCACGTCCCCACGGTCTCCAGCCAAGCCGGCCAGCCGCAGGGCCTCCTCCATGGGCGCCTTCCACTGTTCTTGCACGGGTTCAGTCTGGCAGTCCAGCCCGACAGGTCAGTTCAGTTGATCATGCCTGCGATACGGCGACGCACATGGTGCAGATGGGCCTTGGGCCGCCCGGACGTGTCGATGCCTCGCTTGGCTAGGAAGGCACGAACCATCTTGTCCCCCTCGCTGAAGATCAGAACCGTCAGTCCAATCCCCAGGCAGATGAGCCACTGGCTTGCACTCAGTGGAGCCATGCCCAGAACGCTTGCAACCGGAGCCAGATACATGGCCCCCGCGTGGATGCCCAGGGCCACGAACGAAGCCACCAGGAGGAAGGTGTTGTCCAAGGGGTTGAGCTGGACGATCAGCCTGTTCTCAGACCTGGCCGACATGGCGACGAAGAAGTTGAAGAGGACCAATAAGGTCAGGGCCATGGTCCGGGCGTGGGCCAGATCCATCCCTGCATTGATGTTGAGGCGGAACAGGACCAGGATGCAAGTGGCCATCCAGAGCCCGCAGACGGCAAGCCGTGCCCAAAGCACTCGCGAGAGCAAGCCCTCTCCGGACGAACGCGGGGGCGACTCCAGCTCGTCCCCGCTGCCCGGCTCGAATCCCAGGGCTATGTCCTGGACGCCGTTGGTCACGAAGTTGATCCAGAGCATCTGCAGGGGCAGGAAGAGCAGGGGCTCCTCGGCAATCACATTGACCCCCACGGCGATCATGGCGGCTGCGGCCGTGGACAGGAGGAAGTAGGCGGACCCGCGGATGGCCTTGAAGATGACCCTCCCCTGACGCACAGCCTGGGTGATGGTGACGAAGTTGTCGTCGGTCAGAACCACATCGCTGGCCTCCCGGGCCACGTCGGTGCCGGAGCGGCCCATGGCGATGCCCACCGAGGCAGCCTTCAGCGCTGGGGCGTCATTGACGCCGTCGCCGGTCACAGCCACCACATGGCCCTCATCCTGCAGGGCTTCCACAATGCGCAGCTTGTCCTGGGGGGAGACGCGGGCGGCGATGGAGGTCTCACGCAGACGGGCCCGGAGGACCTCGTCGCTCATCTCCAGCATCTCGCTGCCGGTCAACGCCTGGTCGGTATGCTCCAGACCCAGGCGACGACCTATGGCGGCTGCGGTCACCGGGTGGTCGCCGGTAATCATGACCACGCGGATGCCGGCCCCGGCGCATTCGGCGATGGCCTCGCGCACGCCGGGTCGGGGCGGATCGAGCATGCCTTCAAGCCCCAGGAAGGTCAGGTCGTCAGGTCGACGGCGGGAGGCGGGATCCTGGTCAGAGGAGAGGACCCTGCTGGCCACGCCTATGACGCGCAGCCCCTGGGAGCCCATTGCTTCGTAGGACTTGTGGACAGCCTGGGTGTCCAAGGGAACGACCTGGCCATCCGGGTCCAGCATGGTTCGGCTCATGGCCATGATCGCATCGGGGGCACCCTTGACGTATTGGGTCAGGGTGCCGTCCGGGCTGCGGCGGATGGTCATGGAGTGGAGCAGCTCCGGCTCGTAGGGGGTCTCCATGACGATAGGAGCGTCCAGGTCTTCGGTGGTCACAGCCCCGGTCTGGTCGGCCAGGCGGGCCATGGCCATATCGACCGCGTCGCCACTGTATTCGATGCCGCCTTGTTCATTCGGCTGCCGGTGGGCCTCGTTGGTCAGAGCCCCAGCCCGAGCAAGGGCGGACAGACCACGCATACGGTCGTCGTCGGATACGGCCGCTGCGCCCAGGTCCATGCCCTCTACGGGGATCGGCTGGCCGCCGCCCAGGGTGAACTGTTCCACGGTCATGCGGTTCTGGGTCAGCGTGCCGGTCTTGTCCGAGCCGATGACGGTGATGGATCCCAGGGTTTCAACGGCCGGCAATGAGCGGACGATGGCATGGTATTCGGCCATCCTAGAAACTCCCAAGGCCATGGCCACGGTCAGCACGATGGGCAGGGCCTCAGGCATGGAGGCCACCACCAAGGAGACCGCAGACAGGAAGGCCCCGGTAGCGTCGCCATTGAGAATGGCTCCGCCGATGAAGACGAAGATGGCCACCAGAATGACGGCGACAGCGATGCCCACCTCGGTGCGGTGGATGATTCGCTGCAGGGGCGTGCGGCCCTTGGACACATGGACCAGATCGTTGATTTCGCCCAGCTCGGTGTCGGAACCGGTGGCCACCACCAGCCCGCGTCCACGGCCGCTGGTGACCATGGTGCCCGAGAAGGCCATGCATCGCCTGTCGCCCAGGGCTGCATCGCGGTCCACGGGATCCGTATTCTTCTTGGCATCCTCGCTCTCGCCCGTCAGCATGGCCTCGTCGATGCGCAGGTGAAGGGCCTCGATCAATCGCAGATCGGCGGGGATGCGGTCGCCGCTCTCCAGGAGGACCAGGTCGCCCGGAACCAGCTGGTCGGCGTCAATCTGCTCCACCCTGCCCTGGCGCACCACCCGTGTGGTGGGGGTGGACAGGGTGGTCAGGGCCTCCACGGCCTTGTCCGCCTTGGATTCCTGCACATAGCCGATGATGGCATTGAGAAAAAGGACCAGGAATATGGCCGCAGCGTCCACATAGTGCTGCAGAAAAATGGTGATGATGCCGCAGACCATCAGAACGGCGATCAGGGGGCCGGCGAACTGCTCCAGGAAAAGTTTCCAACGGGGTTTGGCCTGGGCCTCGGCCAGGCTGTTGGGCCCGAAGATCTCCAGTCGGCGTGCGCTCTCCTGCGTATCCAAACCTTGGTCCCCGGTGCGCAGGGTCTCCAGCACAGCCGAGGTCTCCAGGCTGTGCCAATCGGTGTCGTCGAAACGCATGTCAGTCCCTGCTACCGCTGCGTTCTGATTCTTAATGCTTGTAGATGTCATGGATGATGTCATCGGTCAACCTGGCCTTTCCAAACCGGATCGGTCATTTGTCCCCGCATGCGACCCTCTGCAGTCTTTCTCGCAATCTTCCTTCTGGACCGGGGGATGTCCAAAAGCATCGGGGAAACAATAGCGTGCGCGCAAGTCCCCGGGGTCAAGAGATGGGGCTCCATGGTCAGCCGCCGCAAGCAGTGCCCGCTGGGAGGTTCGGAGCCTTCCCGGTCTTCATGAGTATACCGATTGAGCCGGCTCTTCATGCACTTACGGGAGTCCCCAGGCCGGATTTTCACAAATGTTCGCCTATCGCGAGCGCAGTCTGTCCACCATTTCGCCTTGAGGTGTCAACTTAGCGCACATTGTCCATTAATGCTGTTCCTGGATACCGTGATTCCGTACAATGGATTATGCGACGTCAATCCTCATGCAACCCTGTACTCGGAGATTCCTTCATCGGTCGAATGAACCCTACTAGTCGGGCCTGCGGCAGCCCGCCCGGGATTGCGTGGCGGAAAGGAAGCCCGTGGAAACATTCATCCTCATTCTGTGCATACTTGCTGCCGTCCTCGTCTCTTCCTTCATCTCCAGATTCATTCCCCGGATCTCCACCCCCTTGGTCCAGATTGCCTTGGGCGCGGTCATGGCCCTGCTGCCCATTTTTCCGCGGATGCGGCTGGATCCTGAGCTGTTCATGGTTCTCTTCATTGCGCCCCTGCTCTACTACGAAGCCCACACCGTCAACAAGGTGGAGCTGCTCAAGGGCTTGCGATCATCCCTTTCCCTGGCCATCGGACTGGCTGCCCTGACCATGATCATGGTGGGCGTCATCCTGCACGCTGCCTGGCCCATGTTTCCCCTGGCTGCAGCCATGGCCCTGGGTGCCGCCCTGGGGCCCACCGATGCCGTGGCTGTTTCCTCCTTGGGCGAGAGTGCCGACCTTACACCGGACGAACATTCCATTCTTGCCGGTGAATCGCTCTTCAACGACGCCACTGGCGTCATCGGCTTCCAGTTCGCCATCCTGGCCACCGTGACCGGCTCCTTCTCCCTGCCTCAAGCCCTGGGCGAGTTCCTCCTCGAGTTCGTAGGCGGCATCGGTTTCGGCCTGATCATGGGCTTCGTGGTCAACTGGCTCTTTGAGTCCGCCCGCCGCCTGGGCTGGGAGACCACCACCACCAGAATCCTGCTGGAGCTCTTCCTGCCTTTCCTGATCTACATGGTCGGGCAGAACATCCTGCATGTGTCCGGGGTCCTGGCCGTGGTCTCCACCGGGCTGCTGGTTCGCTTCGACCACACCGGAGTAGGCCCCAACACATCCAAGGCCAACATCGTCTCATCCAGCGTCTGGAAGGTGCTCTCCTTCAGTCTCAACGGCGCGGTCTTCGTCCTTCTGGGCATGCTGCTGCCGGCGGCCATGGGCACCAGCTGGCGAGACCGTCGGGTCAGCAACTGGATGTTGGTGGCCACCATCACCCTGGTCTGCCTGACCGTGATTGCACTGCGCTTCCTCTGGACAGCCAGCGTCCTGATCTTCACCAAGGACCATGATACCGGCAGCAGACGAAGGATCACATCCAAGCTCCTGAGGTCGGCGGCCGTCATGACCTTCGGCGGACCCAAGGGGACCATCACCTTATCCTTGGCCCTGACCATCCCCTATATGACCGACGACGGGTCCGCTTTCCCCATGCGCAGCGAGCTGATCTTCGTGGCCGCCGGGGTCATCATCGTCACCCTGGTGCTAGCCAACTTCGCCCTGCCGCTGCTGGCCCCTTCACAGAGCAGCGAAGTTCCGGCCCAACAGGTCGAAAAATCCATCAAGGTGCTCAGAGGCACAGTCCGGGAGCTTTCCAGCCGAATCACTGACGAGAACCGGCTGGCCATCCAGCACGTGATCAAGCAGTACAACCACCGCATCGCCAAGCTCAAGTCGCGGATCGGTCAGTATTCCCCCAAGGACTTCCAGGACCTGCAGGTGCAGACTATGGAGTGGGAGCAGGATTACATGGAGGAACGGCTGAGCCGGATTGAGGAGGCCCAGGATCAGCTGGAGGAACGGCTCAAAAGCAAAGACGCCAGTATTGAGCAGGCACCTGCATCAGCACATCCTGCGACCGAGGCCGAACCCAGCACCGAGGCCGAGACCGTAGCCGACAGGGATGCCGATGCACAGCTGATCGACCGGCGCAACGACCGCGGAGACGACCAGGAGGAACTGCTGAATCTGCGCAGCCAGGAACAGGCAGCACGCAGGATCCTGTCCACCATATCCGGCTCCCTCTTCCACTTGGACAGGGGCGGAGAGCTCCGCTGGAGGGCCTACACGGCTCGCAGGCGACTCAGGGGCCTGCTACACAGCCAGTTCCACCGCCTGAAGCACCTGACCCAGCCGATCGACAAGGATCGTGTCTTCGTGGCCGGACGCCACCTGCAGGCGGAGATGAACCACTTCCTAATTGAAAAGCTCTACTCCGAGCTGGGCAAGGGCCGCTTCAAGACCGAGGACCTGCTCAACACCATCATCAACCACCAGATGATCGAATCCTCGGCGGAGGGAAAGACCGAATACGCGGGCATGCCGGCCGTCAGAGATCAGGTGGAGGAGGCCAAGCGCGAAGGGTATGCCATCGAGCTGGGCCAGATCCAGGACATGGTCGAATCCGGAGAGATCTCGCGCACGACAGCCAGGAAGATGCGCCGCAACGTCTACGTCATGCAGGTCGATGCCGACTCGGCCCTGTGAGCCGATCTACATAAGGCCCGAGGTCACGTCGATCTCGCCCAGCCACTGGCGAAGGTCATTCATCTCGCGCATGTCGACGGCATGGTCCAAGTGATCGTACTCGGTGGTGTGCAGCCATACGTGCTCGTCCAACCAGGCGGCCAGGGCCCGGAATTCGTACTTGGGCACCGTGGTGTCATCCGAACCGAAGCCCAGGAAGACCGGCTTGTTCAAGCCAGCCAGGCGCTCATCCGCCGGAGCAGTGCCGGGCACTAGGCCTGGGGCAAGGAACCCGGACAGGCATATGGATGCCCGGTAGCGCTCAGGGTTGACCCGAAGCAGATGAACCGCCAGCATGGCTCCCTGCGAGAAGCCCATGGCCACCACAGGTCGGTCCTCGGGGATGTTGGCTGAAACCCAGGCATCCACAGCCCGAGCCGCTGCGTAGCCATCCCGATCCAAGTCCTCCTGTTCGGGGCGCATATCGTGAAACCAGGTGTACCCAGGGCCGAACATGCCGCGCTCGCTGCCCGGCACCACCATGGGCGCCCGCAGGGATGCATAGTCGTTGTAGGGGGCCACGTAGCGCATCAGGTCAGCCATGTCCTCCTCGTTGGAGCCCCAGCCGTGCATGAGTACAAAAATGGGCCGCGAGGGGTTGCCTGTGCCCTGCTTGCGGGACCAGCGGACCTGCTCGACCTTGAGCTCCTGCCCAAAACGTCCGGGCACCACCGTGGAGGGCCGACCCACCAATCCGCCATTATCCTTTTGTGCTTGATCCATATCTGCCACGATAGTCGACCGGGCCGGTCATTCAATGCTGACTCATGAGCGGCTCGGCCTGGCCACCCCACTGGCCCTGCAGTCCGGTCACCTGAGTCTTGCTGCCTACCACCATCCAACGCTTGCCGGTCAGCAGCCATAGATCCTGGGGCTGCAGCCCGCCTCCGTAGCGGGAGTGCAGGTCAGGCACGCGGGCGCGGATGGGCCCCTTGGCCAGAGATGCCGCAGAATCGTTGTCGAAGACCACGTAGGCCATGGTCGTATCCGTGCAATACCGGGCCTGGGAGATGCCCACATACCCATCTAGGCCAATGTCATGCCAACCCGAAGCGCACTGACCGACAGCCTTGTCGATACCGCCGGTCATAGCCTGGGCCGAACTGATGGGCGCTTCGTCACGCGCAGGAGCCTTGATGATGCCCTTGGGAAAAGAGTTGGCGATGAGCAGGCCTGCCACGGTCAGGAGCATTCCGCAGATCAGAAGAATAATGCCCGCCGAGCCCACGGATGGCCGGTTCGGGATTGTTCCGGAGTGACGGGCTATGACGACCAGGATTATGGTCAAAAGGGCAAAGGCCACGGAGACACCCACCCAGGCCGAGATGCCCACCTGGCCTATCACCCCTAGCCTGGAGGGGGCTATGGCATGGGCCAGCAAGGCAGCGCCCGCCAGGGCTGAGACCAGCCCTGTAACCACCGCAAACCGACTCCAGATGTTGGCATGGGCTATCTGAATAGGACGCTCATCAATATCCGGGCGAGGAGGATAGGAGGCTGGCAGACCCTCGTCATACCCGCTGTCCGCCAGCCGCTGATCCAGCTGGTTGAATCCATCGGCCATCGACCTCGCCACCTTTCACGGTTGGTTTCAGTCTATGGGGGCGGACACATGCAGACCAGCGCCGGCGGCCAATGCTTCACCATCCCAACATCCTGCTGGACTGATAGATAGGCATATTAGAAGCGCCTAGTTACTTATCGCCGCGACGTTCGGCACCAGCACAGGTCCGATGACGGCGAAAGAACCTGGAGCCCGGTTGGAGTTCAGCCCTTGATGTCTCGGGGATCCTTCTTGCCTATGGTGCGCTTGTCGCGGATTTTATTGCCGCCCTTGTTATGGATGTTGACCTCGCCGCCGCCGGACCGATCTGCAAAGACCTTGGCCTGCTTGGTGGCCTCCGCCTTGGTGGCGAAGGTACGAGAGACGCGTGAAGCCCCGGCACGCTTGACTGTCCAGAGATCGCGATCCCCGTCGTATTGCACGTGATAATCAGCCATGATGGCCGTCCTTTCCATACTTCCCTGTACCCCCTCATCTTCCACTGCCCGACCTGAGACACCGTGCTTCGACACTCCAGAATTTTCAGGAATATTGTTCATCAAAGACCCGGCCCTGTGTTGCAACTCCTGTCTCAAATACAAAGTGGCTCTGTGATTAGAGCGGAGTCTGGCGACAACTCGACATGATCCTGCAAATACCGAAAAGCACACGCATGACTTCGGCATTCATTCTTCCGCGTTTGTTACTGAGAAATAATTTTCAAGAGTCTTCTTACCTAGAACCAATAAAAAGCCGTTTAGGAATAAGGCGCTTTGCGGAGATATACGGACTCGATAAGCCTATGACCAGGAAACACCCACGTAAGCACCCCATATTCCATATGTCAGATTTGCGACATATGGCGCGATCTCAAAACCAGATTATGATAATAAAGCTCAAAATATATGCAAATATGAAAGGTTTGAAATCCCGATCTTGATCGACATGTCCGTGAATCCGACTGGAGCGGGCGACGGGAATCGGACCCGTGACCTTTGATTACCATTCGATTCCATCCAATCACAGGAACTCTGTTTTCGTTGTGATTACAGGGTTTCTGAATCATCCTGGATTATGGTGATATGGCTGGTTTCGTCTGATTGTGTTGCCAAATTGTTGCCGCTCAGGGCCTCGTCTATGCGCCTTCCGATGCTGACGGCCACATCGTCCAGGTCGGTGTCGAACAGGTCCGCGTAGGTGTCCAGGGTCATCTGGGCGCTCTTGTGCCCCAGCATCCGCTGGACGGCCTTCACGTTGGCCCCGCTGCTGATCGCTATGGATGCCGCCGTGTGCCGCAGGTCATGACAGGTGAGGTAGGGGCAGCCTGAAGCGTCGAGGGCCTGCCTGTACCAGCCGTTCTTCCTGGTGGTCTGCTCGTGTATCCTGCGGCCGTCCTCTTCGGTGAACACCAAATCCTCCGGGTCTTTGCCCCGGCAGTCCTCCATGATCGCGTCGAGCACCTGCGGCGGGACGGGCACGTCCCTGGTCTCCCAGGTCTTCGGCGTCCCCTCGTAGTAGTTGGAGCCTGAGCGAACGTAGTTGAGCCTGATGGTCAGTCTGCGGTTGGCCCGGTCCACATGTTTGACGCGGAGGGCTGCGGCTTCCCCCCATCTGAGCCCGCAGAAGCCGAGGGTGAGGATGAGGGCCTTGTGGTGCCCGGCCTGGTTGGCCAGGCTGATGACCTGTTCGGGTGTCAGGTAGACGCGTTCCTTGCGCACCTTCCTTGGTAGTTGGGTGTTTTCGCATGGTGAGCGGCGCAGGAGGCCGTCCGCCACCGCCGAGTCGAATATGCCTTTGAGGACCCCGTAGGCTCTGATGACCACTGTCGGGCTCCGGCCCGGTATGTTCCTGGCGGGGTCTCCCCTGCTGAGTTGTGACACCCATGCCTGCACTTCGCTGTGTCGTATGGATGCCACGGTCCTGTCGCCCCATTGGGGTTGCACATGGACCCTCCAGGCTGATTCCAGATCCCCGTAGTATTTGGGTTTGATGGCCCCTTGTTTGCCTTCCAGCCAGGTCTCCCCCAGGTCTTCTATGAGGGTCCTTCCCCCGTGGGGGTCTATGTAGTCGTGGTCATTGATGGCGACGGTGACGCGGGCTATATAGTCCTTGGCCGCCTTCTTGGTCCTGAACCCGCGCTTCTGCCTTTGCCGGTGGGCCGGGTCACGGTAGAGGACCCTGTAGCGTTTGGAACCGTCAGAGGCCCCATACTCATGAATCGACGCCATTACCGTCAGAATTATTCAAATCATCTGTTTGCCGAAAAGAGCGCTTTAACGTTTCAAGCTGCCGTTTAGAAAATGCGTCCTCGTCAAAAAGATAGCTAGGCTGCACATAAGCCCAGTAAGGCCCATACGTGTGGGCCATAGAGCTTTCTTTTTCTTCCGATTCATCTGCATTAGTGGAGCTCTCAGCGATCCATTTAGAAAGCACTACCCCGGCTTCATCTTTCATGTATCCAAAAAGTGCCGACGGGCTCGTTATTTCAAGCAGATCTTCTACATCTTCATCAAATTCACTATCGCTCATCGAAGCAACGCGGACCAGCCTAAGACGTTCTTCAAGCAGATGCATAATAGAGGTTCTAACTTGCTCTGCAAGCTCACTCACTCTGTCTAAAGAATCAACGAGCGCCTTATTTTCAGAACCCACGAAATAACGCCACATTTCAGTTTTCCCAAAGCCCAAACAACTCAATACATCAGCAGCCTCACCCAATCTCAGCTGCCGTTTACCGTGTTCAACATTAAAAACCGTTGTTTTGGTCCAATTGTGGCCGAGCTCTCGCATTTTAGCAGCCAACAAATCCATGGACATTGAGCCGCGCAATCCAGTTAGATTATTCCCGATAATTGAGTCAGAGGACTTATCCATATCTCTATGCTACATCACAGAATCACAACACGCCGTTTATTTCCAGGTTGTCTCAAATCGAAACACTGTGTTATGTTTTCATTTAGTAACACGATGTTTCTATTTCAGAGTTAGGAGAATGATGCAACAGCAGGTCCCGGAATTAAGTACCGATTCGTTTCTAGACATTGATCAAGCGCTATCTTTGATGCCAGGGTTTTCGAAAAACCATCTGGCACAACTCAGATACACAGGTAAAGGCCCAAAATTCTATAAACCAACACCTAGAACTGTGCTGTACAGAAAATCAGACATCCTCGAATGGTTGGAATCCTCAGCCAGAACCTCCACGGCGGAGGCATGAGATGAATAAAGCAAGAATGAGAATGGCCGCGCCTGTTGGAGCAGGTGCGACCGGTAGAGAATCCTTGGATGGCCGGGATTCATCGTTCACTTTAGCATTGTTCTCCTTCCTGGAGGTCAGCCCCCGGGTGAGCCGGGCCAGGGTGGCGAACACCATGCCCGACGACTTCGAGCAGGTCAGGCAGGAGGAGCTGAAGCGCCAGGCCGACCTGGCCAGGCTGCGTGAGTGGAGCCTGAAGCAGGGGCACTGCCTGGCCTCCCAGGCGCGGCGCAACAGGTTCAGACGTGTCTGGCTGGGCTCCCGTTGGGGTGAGGCCGCATGAGCGCGATCGACGAATACATGAACAGCCACCCCGTGGTCAAAAGACGGTTCGACTCGATGAACCCCTCCATGCAAGGGCCTGGGCGGGGTCATGGCAACGCCGTCCCGATCCATGCCGGACGGCAGGCACCCACCCCCTCAGTGAAAGTGTCTAATGTGTCTAATCCGTCTAAAGTGTCTACCCCGGGCAGGCGGGGGGACCCCCTCCAGGAAGTGTCCAAAGTGTCTTTTCCGTCCGAAGCGTCCGGCGTCGTGGATCGGGTCTTTGCCTGGTTTTCTCGTTATATCCGCACTCAACGCCCTTCCGATCTGGAGTATGTCACCTTGTGGGCGGTGCATACGCACCTGTTACCCGCGCTACCCGTATCGCCCAGGCTGATCATCGATTCCATCATGCCCGGTTCAGGAAAGACAACCCTGCTGGAGCATCTGGCGCATGTCTGTCACCTGCCGTTGATCGCCAGCGGTATCAGCAGCCCGGCATTGATTCCAAGGATGATCGCGGCCACCGGGGACGAGTCCATCACCGTGCTCATCGACGAAGCGGACCGCACGCTGGACCCGAAGAAGGATGGGGTAGGCGACCTGATGGCCGTCATCAACTCGGGATCCAAACGCGGAGCAACCAGACCAGTGCTGGTCCCCGACAAGGACTCAGGTTGGAAGGCGCAGAACATGCCCACCTATTGCGCTGTCGCCATGGCCGGCAACAGCCCCATGCTCCCCAGTGACACCAGGAGCCGCAGCGGGCAGGTGTTCCTTCTGCCAGACACGAGCGGCCAAGCCGAGGAAACCGACTGGGTATCCGACTCAAGCATGGACGACGCCGCCAAAAGCCTTCACGACGACATCGCCGCATGGGCCGATCAGTATGGGGACCAGGTGCAGGCCGCCAGACCGGTACTGCCGGAGGGATGCAGGGGACGAGCGAAAGAGCGTTGGGTCTCGTTCGCGAAGATCGCCGCGGTGGCAGGCGGCAGATGGCCCGAAGCCGTCACCAGCATGGTCCTTCAGGACATGGAACGCGAAGAGGCGGAACAGGCCGACGGGCTGAACACCATGCCGCCCAAGGCCCTGCTCATCCAGGATTGCCTTGAAGTCATGGCGGCGGAGTTCACCCCGACCCTGACCCTGGTCTCGCGCCTGTCCATGGGACACCCGGAACGTTGGGGGTCAGAATCCCCATACGGCACCCCACTGACCCGACAGCGCCTGGCGAAGATGCTGTCCCCCATAGGCGTGCACAGCGTGCAGAACAGGGCCCACAACGACAGGACCAGAGGCTATCTGAGGTCCGACCTCGAACGGGTGGCCCAAGCCCTCACCACCCCTTCCGGGCATGGTTCGCGTGGTGCACGTGGTGCACGTGGTGACAGTGCGAACCATGCGAACCACGAACACCACGCGAACCACGTCCAGGAGGGGGGTGCGGGCGTCCAACGACTGGACACTTTGGACGCTTCGGACACTTTGGACACTTTAAAAGAGGGGGTGGGTGGGGATGAACCGACTCTCGGATTCTGAGGACAGGAAACGGACCGGCCCGCCCAGGCAGGCCACGATCGTCCACCTGTTCCATGGCACTCTCAGGGACGGGGAGGAGATCACCACCCTGTGCGGGCAGGACATGACCCTGGACCTGGACGGCACCCTCGAAGCGACCGGCTCGGGCGAATACGTGGTGTGCGCCCTGTGCGAGGCCGCCTGGCAGCTCGCCGACATCCCCATCCCCCGACCGGAACAGGGGACCCTATGGTGAGCGACTTCCCCGAAACCATCGACGTGAGCGCCGAACGCGAGTACGCGCGCCATCTGGCCCACCGACTGTTGAACGAAGCGAGCCTGGCCCTCATGGAGGGCAGGGCGGGCAGTGTACGCATCCCGCGCATGGACCCGCTGTTCGGCGCGGTGTGCGGCCGGAGCCTGCAACTGCTCGCCGACCGGATCGACACCATCAGCCTCACCGCACCTTCACGGCCTGAAGGAACACAAGAAAAAGCCCGGACGCCATCAACATCCGGGCCATTATCAAGGAGAACCACTATGAGTAACTCCACCATCAATGATACAGGACTCCCAGGCGAGGAGGCGGACAAATGAACACCGCACCCGCATCGACTGAGACCCGGCCCCATGCCGGGCAGGACTGGGGACACCGGCCCATCATCCTGCACTACGTGCCCGATCTGGCAGTCCGGCAGGGCAGACGCTCAATCGCCCTGTGCGGGCAGCCCGTCACCTGCGACCAGGAGGCCACCAGCAAAGGGCTGACCGGCGGCGAGGGGGTCGTCTGCCCCATGTGCGACCTGGAACGCGAACGGCTCGCCCGCCGCTGCCAGGACCCCGACGAACCTATTTACCCACTGGCCGTCAGCCTGGGACTGCAAGACCTCATGATCCATGAGGCCGGATTGACCGTGTGCGAGCTGGCCGACAGGACCGGCCTGGACGCGCGACGACTCCACCGGGAGCTCATGAGCGGCCAGGTTCCCGTCGACCACATGCGACAAATCGCGCAAGCCTGCGGCACAGGCATGGACGGGGTGCTCATGCGGGTGGAAGCGGCGGAAAGGGCCATCAACACCACAAGGAGGGGGCAGGCCAATGACTGAGGAGGACATGGACGGGCTGGCGCGCCGCCTGGAGGAGGCCGACCGGCTGGACGGGCAGGCGGCCAGGACGGTGGGCCTGCGGGTCATGATGGACTGGGTGCTCCTGGCGGCCAGGGCGTACGCGCTGGGCGTGGGCGAGGTCAGGGTGGCCCTGCCCTGCGCGAACCCCGACACCCCGGAACGCACCCGCCTGATGGTGGCCGCCGTGCTGCGCAACGTGGCCGAAGGGCTCCTGGACCTTCAGGAGACCCAGGCCAAGGACCGGGACAGCGACCCGGGCACCCTCCTGCTGGAGGCCTGCGACCGGCTGGGCCTGCCCTACACCACCATCACCGACTGGAGGAGGCAGACCGGGGAAGGCCAGGCATGAAACCGGCCCATGAGGTATAATGGAGACGTCCGCGTGCAGGACATGCGGGCGTCTCACTTTTATAATTTCAACGGCGTGCAGGCCATGCCGACCGGATCCGGGTCCAAGGCGACCGGGACTGGACACAATCAATCACACTCGCAACAAGACGAGCATGGCCGCAGCACGTCCTTTCACAGGGCTCCCGACGCGCCATGCGGACAGGAACACCATCATGACCGACACCACCAACATCATCACCACCGGCACCGGCAAGGAAGGCCTGTGGCCCGGAGGCACCTTCTACCCCGCCCAGCAGATCACCCCCGACGCGCTCATCTTCTCCCAGACCAGCGTCGGCGGCAGCATCAGCGGCGACGGACCCGTCGCACGCATCCCCTACATCAAGGACGGCCTGGACGCGGCCATCGTCGCCGAAGGCACCAGGATCGCCGAAACCGACCCCGACCTGAGCGAAATGTACGTGCACACCCACAAGATCGCCGTCCTCACCCCCATCAGCAACGAGGCCGCCGAATACGATCAGACCGTCAACCTCATCCAGGCCGGCATGGTCAAAGCCATCACCGACAAGGCCGACAGGCTCCTCCTGCAAGGCGACCAGGGCGACATCAAGGGCCTGGCCCTCACCCCCGACATGATCGACGCGGGCGACATCAACGAAACCACCGGGCTCACCCCGCTCCTGGACGCCATCGGCAAGGTCGGCGACAACGGAGGCAGCCCCACCGGCATCATCATGGGCTACGGCACCTGGGCCAACCTGCTCAAACTCAACGACAAAAACAACCGGCCCCTGATCGCCACCGACGTGGCCAACAGCCCCACACCCGCCATCTACGGGATCCCCATCATCCTGAACATGCAGACCCCGGCAGGCACCATCCTCCTCAACGACAGCAGCCAGGTCCTCAGCGCCGTCAGCCAGGCCGCCATCGCTTCCAGCGACCAGGCCTACTTCGCCAACGACTCCATCGCCCTGCGCGTCACCATGCGCCTCGGCTTCGGAGTCCTCCGCCCCAACCGGCTCGCCAGACTCACCGTCAACAAGACACCAGCCAAATAAACACCACAGGCGAAACCAGGAGCAAACCAGAAGGCAGCCGACACGAACCAACACGCGACGGCTGCCTTCAACCACACCTACATCACGAACACGCCGGAAGACTCAGACAGCCACCCCTGGTATCGGCCACTCGGCATGCTCGTGGCATTCAGGACAATTGCGCCTTGTTGACAAAATAGCAGCAAGGCGCAGTGACTCAGTGACTCACTGACTCACTGATGTCGCGACCTCCACAAACTGATCACAATTATTATTGCGCTAACAATAATCAGTGTTATCATTGCTTGGATAGAAGTGAGTTGATCAATCAACTGTGACGAGATGAATATGATCAGCATGCTTTCGATATTGTGTTTATCCATCGCTGGACTGTTCCTTTCTTGCCAGTCGAGTCAAGACCTTCTTGACTGCTGACTTTGTGCATGGTACCGATCAGCTCAGCGATGGAGCCTTTTTTGACTAGTTTTCGGGGAACTCAAGTGTGATCTTCGTCACACTTTATTCAGGGTTACTTGCTCAATGAATGATCCGACCCGGGGTGGGGGGTGCCTCCCCCGGCAAGGGCGGATAACCGCCGGATAGCACCACCGATTGTGCGTGCGCCTTCCCATTCGTTTTCCGGCCGGATTCAGGGCTTGCAGGGTCTCCTGGCGTTCGCGGCTCTGCGGCCCGATTCTGTGCCTTTCAGGAGCGGCTGGGCGATGTGCTTGGGTCGGCATTCCGTGGCAGGAACTGGTTTTTACCGTTGTCACGTAATGGACTGAATGCCTGCTATTGCTTGGTTTTCTTGTTTTCCAAGTATTGTCACGATATAATTAAAGCATGACACGATGCGAGTTCTGCGGCAAGCCCCTGCCTGAGCATTCCGGAAGGGGACGCCGGCGCAGGTTCTGTTCCGACGCCTGCCGGCAGCGTGCCCATCGGGCCGGCAGGACGATGCCGGTGCCCCCGGACATGGCGATGGCCGACCGGTGGCTGCGCTGGCGGCTGGTCCACGGGGGCGAGAGCGCCAGCAAGCGTCCGATCCGCTTCGACGGAGCCCCGGCCTCAAGCACCGACCCCGCCACCTGGACCGGCCTGTCCACAGCGGAGCAGTCCACGGCCGGGGATGGCCTGGGGTTCGCCCTGGGGGGCGGGTTCGCCTGCATCGACCTGGATCACTGCTACGATGCGCGCGGCTATCTGGCGGACTGGGCCAAGATGCTGCTTGCGCCCGTGGCGGGCAGGACTTGGATCGAGATCAGCCCATCCGGCCAGGGTTTGCACATCTGGGGCCGCTGCCAGGAGCGCAAGGGCATCAAGGTCCGGGGCCTGATGGACGCGGAGGCCTACTCGCAGGGCCGGTACATGACCTACACGGGCCACGCCTGGCGAGACAGCCCTGTGAAGCTGGCCGACCTGACCTTCATTTTCGACGTGATCGAGAGACTGGCCGTTTATGATTGTCCTTCGTGAACATCATTTGAATTGCATCCGCGCATGCTTCCGTGAGCGGCTCACCAATTGCTTCTTTATAGTTGAAGCCTAATAGTTGAACTGCTTTAAGTGTATCTACCGACACTAAAGCATTTATTTCATCAGCCTCAGTCTTAAAGTCAGCATTGTCCTTGCCAAAGATATTAATAAGTTGCTCTATCGTATTATGTAAATGCTCAATATCTTCGTCACTAATTTCGATTCTATCTATCTCAGACTTATATGTTTGTGCCAGTGTAATGGCTTCGGAGCGGTCCTCCATTAAGTCATGGATAATAGCCTCATACGAGTCGGCCATTTCTTTCTGATTTTTACGAAGCCTAGCTGCTTTCATCTTGCTGAAAACCGCATCGCCAAGTGACTTCCCTACTAAATTAGTAAGCGTTACAGCCATTGCCTCTAGTGCTGGCATTACTTCTCCTTCATCAGCAAAGTGTTGCCAAAGTGTTGCCACTCACTTAAAAAACAGAGCAATAAGGCGATGTCTTCTTTGGCATTCCAACAATCCTATAAGAGCGGGCGACGGGAATCGGACCCGCCTCTGAAGCTTGGGAAGCTTCCATTCTACCAATGAACTACGCCCGCAAATTGGCTACCGGGGTCAGACCTCGGCCAACCGCGAGTCACCATGGTAGCAGGTCTCGGCGATGTGCGCGAATCACCAACTCCGGGTGCGGCTGCGAAACAGGTCTTCAATCAACTTTCAGACGGTGCCGTCAGGCTCAATCAGGTCGGACACCACTGTGGAGCAGGCCCCAAGCAAGGCGGCATCCTCACCCAGGGCCGAGCGGTCAACCACAAGGGGCCGCCGGAAATCAGTGGCCAGGGCATCGTTCATGGTTTTTTCCATAGCACTCAGGAAGATGCGGTTGACCACCCTGGAGTCGCCCAGAACAGCCACGCGAGGAATGTCCATAAGGCCGGCAGACATGGTCAGAACACGGCCCAGCAGTTCACCGGCTCGGCGCAAAATGCTGGCCAGATTGTCAGGATCCCTGTCCATTGCAGCAGTCAGCTTGGGAACGCTGATCAGAGATTCCAAGCAGCCGCGCTTGCCGCAGCGGCACTGAGGGCCTGTGGGGTCAACGACCACATGGCCGATCTCGCCGGCCGCACGGTTGCAACCGGTCACCAGCTCGCCGGAAACCAGCAACCCCGCCCCAACTCCGTCGCCCAGATGGACCAGCAGTAGGTCAGATTGTCCTGAGCCGAACTGCTGCTCGGCCAGCACCTCGTTGTTAGCATCGTTGTTGACCGTTACCTCCAGGCCTGTCTTCTCATGCAAATAGCCGCGCAGGTCGGTCTGAACCCAGCCAAGGTTGGTAGCATCATCCACCACGCCTTCAGCACTGACGATGCCAGGACTGGATACGCCGATGCCCATGATGGGGTGGGCTGCCCGCTGCATCAATGAATCGGTCAGCTCCCCCACCAAGTCCAGGGGAACCTTGCCGCCAGCAGTCAGAGGGATCTCCTCACGCGCCACTACCTGCCCGGTCAGGTTGAGCACCGCCCCCCTGAAAACGTAGGGCGTGGAAAGGTCCAGGGCCAGGATGTTGCGCCCGTCGGGATTGATGCGCAGCAGCCGTCCCCTCTTGCCCGGCCCGGTGGATTTGCTGTAACCCACCTCCATGAGCAGATGCTCGCCCAGCAGCTCGGCCACAATATCTGATATGGCGACCCTGGTCAGTCCTGAAGCGCGGGCCAGATCAGCCCTGGTCATACTGACATCGGGATAGAGCAATCTGAGCAGGATTGCTCGATTGTGGTGCCGCACCGACTTGGGCAATGCCTTGGACAGGTTGCCGCTATTGCTGGTCATAATTCGCCTGACGATAGATAATGCGGGAACGGGGACCCGCCATGGGGATTGGGCCTTGAACCCCGTGACCATGCCCATCCATGCTTGCTCCTTATATTGTAAACATCCTTGCCCGGACAGATCCAGATCTCGCCATAACGGCATCAAACTGGTTCGTTTTCAAGACTACGCACTAGCATCATGGGCAAGACTACGGGATAGTCAGTAAAAAGTTCAGTTCCCTAACAATTACGTGTTAGGCTGTGAACAGATACCAGAAACAGCTGCATCCCTCGCTGAGCAAAGGAGCGATCGCCATGACCAAGACACCGAACCATCCGGGAGCCTCATCTTCCGCCATGAATCCCCGATACCTGCTGGGAAACGAAGCCAATCGCATCTTCATGGCCTCGCAGACCTATGGCTTCCTGGACTTCGGGCGCGGGTTCCCCACCGAGCAGGGCGGCGCCGGCTGGCTCAATGACGACGGCAGCATCGACCCAGACCAGGGAATCCAAACCTGGATCACCTGCAGAATGACGCACGTCTACGCCATCGGCAGCCTCCTGGGCTACCCGGGAGCATCACAACTGGTCCACCGCGGCGTCCAGGCTCTTCAAGGAAACCTGCACGATGACGAACACGGCGGCTGGTACCCCTCGGTCTCCTGGCAGGGCCAGCCCGAGAGCGGCAAGACCTGCTACACCCACGCCTTCGTGGTCTTGGCCGCCTCTTCGGCCATGCTGGCGGGCGACTCCGATGGACAATCCCTGCTGGAACAGGCGCTGGAGATCTTCAACCGCTACTTCTGGGATGATGACAGGGGCCTGGCCGTCGACACTTGGGACAGCGGCTTCACCCGGCTGGACCCCTACCGGGGGCTCAACGCCAATATGCACAGCACTGAGGCCTTCCTCGCCGTAGCCGATGCCACCGGCAAGGAGGAATACCGCGAGCGCGCCGGACGCATCATCGACCAGGTCATCGGCTGGGCCGAGAACAATCAGTGGCGCATCCCCGAGCACTTCAACAGCGATTGGCAGGCCGACCTGGACTACAACGAGGACAACAAGGCCGATCAGTTCAAGCCCTACGGGGCCACGCCGGGCCACGGAATCGAATGGGCCAGGCTGATCACTCAGTACGCATTAAGCAGGTTCGATCAGGAGGCCGACCGCCGCCGCTACACCGAGGCAGCCGAGCACCTGTTCGCCAGGGCTGTGGAGGATGGCTGGGCCGCCGACGGGTCCGAAGGCCTGGTCTACACCACCGACTGGCAGGGCGGCCCGGTGGTCCACGACCGCATGCACTGGACCCTGGCCGAGGCCCTGAACACTTCGTCCACCCTCTACGCAGCCACCGGCAAGACCACCTACGCTGACTGGTACGCAACCTTCTGCAGCTACGTAGACCACTACCTGATCGACCACCAGGGCGGATCTTGGTGGCATCAGCTGAATGCCGACAACCACGTGATCGGCACGGTCTGGCCCGGCAAGTCCGACCTCTACCACGCCTTCCAATCCACCCTGATCCCCTACAACGACCCGGCGGTCTCCATCGCTACGGCCATCAAGCAGGCCTGCGGACAGGGATGGGCGAACCAGGCCCAGGCCCGCTAAAACCCCATGGCAGCAGCGACCCCGCACCTCAGGGCGGGCACAAATAGCGTCCAGGCCGACCCGATCAGCCTAGGGATAGACATCGGCGGCACCAAGATCGAGGGTGTGGCCATGGATGGTGACGAACACCTGCTGGCCTGCCATCGGATCCCCACGCGCGAGGGCAGCCAAGCGGTTCATGACGACACAGTGATGCTTATCCGCCACCTGCTGGACCAGGTGGGCCCAAACCAGGGTCCGGTCACCGTAGGCTTAGGCATCCCGGGGCGAGTGGACGCCAATCGAGGGATGGTGGACGACGCGGTCAACTTAGGCATCCGCCACATGGCTCTGGGCCCTGCCGTCGCCAAGACGACCGGTCTGCCCGTCCGCGTCGAGAACGATGTGAACATCGCTGCTCTGGGAGCTGCCTCGCAGACTGGCGACACTCTGATGACCCCTGGAGCCACACCCCACTCCCAGGCTGCTCGGGACCAGGCCCGACGACCCGCAACTGAGCCTGGACGCGACGGCCCCAGGGCCCTGCCCGACCATGACGACCACACGGTGGCCTTCATCAACCTAGGCACTGGTCTCGCAGCGGGCATCATCAGCGGGGACCGGATCGAACACGGAGCCAGCGGGGCAATCGGCGAAATCGGCCACATCCCAGTAGATGCCCACCAGTTTCCCTGCAAGTGCGGCCAGCGGGGCTGTCTGGAGACCGTGGCCTCCGGCTCGGCCGCGCAGGCCCTCTGGCCGGGGATCGCGCACCCCTTGCCTGACCTTATCGCCCAGGCAGGCCAGGGGAATCAGCAGGCCCAGGATGTGCTGGACATCATTGGACATGGCATTGCCCTGGCCGTGCAGATCGTGGCCCTGACCATCGACCCCGCAGTCATCATCCTGGGCGGAGGCATGAGCAAAACCGGTCAGCCCCTGCTGGATCTGGTCACCGAGCATCTGAATAGGAGTGCGGCCTGCAGCCACTTCATCACCTCGCTGAGTCTGCCCGACCGGCTTCGTCTAGCCCCAGCCGACCTGCCCATCGCGGCCATCGGCGCAGCCCTGGCAGGACGCATGGCCGCCGATAGTCGTCCATCTGACTTTATTGGAAAGGAAACCGCATCATGACCGAAATCATCATCGTCAAGTCCCAGGAGGAAGCCGGCGAAATCTATGCCCGCTGCACGGCCGACCTGATCCGGCGCAAGCCCGACTGCGTGCTGGGTCTGGCCACGGGGTCCAGCCCACTGGCGGCATACCAGGCGCTTGCCAATCTGGTCCACAAGGAGGGAATCGACGTCTCCCAGGTGCGCGGGTTCGCCCTGGACGAGTATGCAGGGCTGGATCCGGCCCACCCCCAGTCCTACCGGTCCACCATCGACCGGACAGTGGTCGAGCCTCTGGGCCTGGACCCCGCCAAGGTGAGGGTACCTGATGGAAACCTGGACACCATCAAGGACGCTGGCCGCGTATACGACCAGGCAATCGAGGATGCCGGCGGCGTCGACCTGCAGATCCTGGGCATCGGCACCGACGGACACATCGGCTTCAACGAGCCCGGATCCTCCCTGGCCTCGGGCACCCGCATCAAGACCCTGACCGAGCAGACTCGCATCGACAACGCCCGCTTCTTCGACGATGACATGGACCAGGTGCCCACCCACTGCATCACCCAAGGAATCGGAACCATCCTCAAGGCACGCCAGTTGGTCCTTCTGGCCTTCGGCGCCGGGAAGGCGGAAGCCGTGGCCGAGAGCGTAGAGGGCGGCATATCGTCCTTCTGCCCAGCCTCCGCCCTCCAGATGCATCCTCATGCCACCGTGATCGTGGACGAGGCCGCCGCCTCACGCCTGCGCAACCGCGACTACTACAAGTGGGCATATGCCAACAAGCCTGACTGGCAATCCATCTGATCGTCCTGACCGGCAAAGTACAGAAGGCAAATCATACATGTCCAAGGAAGCATACGAGTCGGCAGGGCTCGCGGTCGAGTCATCCCTGAACGGACCTGCCCATCCCCTTGTCCTGACCGGCGCAAGGCTGATAGACGCCCGCGGCATCAGGGAAGCTAGCTGGATTCTGGCCCTGGATGGCAGGATTGAGCAGGTCGGGCAAGGCAGGGAGAGCCTGGAATCCGCCCTGAGAGCCGCTGGCCTGCCCAGCCTGCTCTCATTCTTTCAGCCTGGATCCGATAACCATGACGCGAATGCGAACGGTGTAGAGTTCATCGACGCGACCGGCTCCATCCTCACTCCCGGGTTCATCGACATCCACTCCCACGGCGGTTGGGTCCACTCCTTCGATGACGGAGACGAGGCCATCCGTACAGCCAGAGCCTGCCATATGGTCCATGGAACCACCAGGCAGGTGCTCAGCCTGATCACCAACCCAGTCGACACGATGTGCGTCAATCTGCGCTCGGTCAGGCGGGTCATGGACTCCAGACCCGACGTGCTGGGGGCCCACTTGGAGGGGCCTTTCATCGCCCTCTCCCGTAAAGGGGCGCACGATCCCAAGTGTCTACGCGACCCTGAACCTGCGGCCCTCGACAGTCTCCTGGAGGCTGCCGACGGTTGCATACGCCAGGTGACATTGGCTCCCGAGCGCGACCATGGCTACGAGGCCATATCCCGCCTGGCTGAGTCCGGCGTGGTTCCTGCGGTCGGCCATTGCGATGCCGACTACGACCAGACCCGCCGCGCCTTCGATGCCGGCGCCCGCATACTCACTCATGTTTTCAACGCCATGAACGGCATCCATCATCGTCAGCCAGGACCTGTTCCGGCCGCCGTGAAGGACCCCCGTGTCACGGCCGAGCTGATCAACGACGGTTTCCATGTCCAGGACCCCTGCATCGACTTGGCCTTCAGGCTCTTTCCCCATCGGATAGCCCTGGTCACCGATGCCATGGAGGCTACTGGCTGCGAGGACGGTGCCTACAAGCTGGGCTCCCTGGATGTAACAGTGAGAGGCGGCCACGCCCGCCTGACCTCCAACGGAGCCATAGCTGGTTCAACCCTGACCCTGGATGTGGCAGTCGGCAGAGCCATCCAGGCCATCGGTCTCCCGGCCCACCAGGCCGTGGAAGCCGCCACTCTGACACCAGCCCGGGCTCTGGGGCTGGACCGTCCCAACCCGGTCACAGGTGCTCCACTGGGTCTGCTGGCACCCGGCTATGCAGCCGACCTCCTCCTCCTGAGCCCGGCCGACTGGTCCGTCAAAACCGTGGTTTGCAACGGGCGCAGAATTCAGACCTGAATTGATCTGAGCGGCTCCTTCTGCTCGGATCCGGACAGAAGGAGCCGCTCTATATCCTCCTGATCCATATGATGGTAGGAACCGCAAATCCTCCCATCCCGCATATACAGGATTCTGTCAGCCCTGGAAGCCACCCTGGCATCATGAGTGACCAGAAGGCTGGCCTTGAGTCCCGCACTCATGGCTGCTTGGATGGCATCAAGTGTGTCCTCACGGGCTCTGGGATCCAGGTTGCCGGTGGGCTCATCCGCAAAGAGAACATGCGCATCCATGATCATGGCCCGAGCGATGGCCACCCGCTGCTGCTGACCTCCTGACAGCTCGCCCACCTTTCGCCCCATTACATCGGTCGGCAGGTCCACACAGGACAGAGCCCGACGTACAGCATGATCATCGGCGGCTGAACCATTCAAGGACTGCGGCAGGATGATGTTCTCGGCGACTGTCAGGGAATCGACCAGCATGTAATCCTGGAAGATGAAGGCGAATTCGGTCCTGCGAAGCCTTGCCCGGCGAAAACCCGGCTGCTGAGCGATGTTCCGATGCCCATACCAGACCTCTCCTCGCGACGGGGTCAGAATGCCGGCAAGCAGCTTGAGCACAGTGGACTTCCCGCATCCCGAAGGTCCGATCAAGGCCGTGATCCGACCAGATTGCAACACTATATCGACCGGCCCGATCTGCGGGGCCGACCCATTCCTGTCATGCGACCTTCCCAGCAGACGACGCCTACGGCGACCGCTGTCCGGATAGTCGTAGCAGACAGACTTGGCCTGCAAGACCTTATCGTTGGCATCCGGATCCCCGTCATGAGCAGTTTTCAGCCTTATCCTTGCGTCCCGTCCCCCATGTCTTGTTTCCATATGTCCCTCTTTCCTGCGTCCGATTTTCGAAATGCCAGCTGCACGACTGCTGCGAGCAACGCATTTCGTGATGACCGCAACAGACTTCTCAGGCCACTTATCCCCCACCCCCGCCTGCACGGCCGTCCGTCGTGCACTCACTCATTCCCATGCCGCCACCGCCACAGGCTGCTCGCTCATCCTTGGCAAGCCAGACGAGCATAGGAAACCATGTGGGCGGACAGGGCCACCAGACCCATCGTCAGGATTACCGTCAAAAGCAGGCCCAGCTGCCTAGCCGGGCAATAAAAGGAGATACCCCCGTAGAGTTCGACTGACTGTGGGTGGGAGCAGAGGTTGACGACCAGGAGCGAGCCGACGCAGCCCAGGAAGAAGGCCGACAAAACTTCGCCCAGATACCTGAGAGTCCCGCTGCACCCGTACCGCCAGACTCCCAGGTCCAGGAGAACGGTCACGGCCCTGGTTCTGCGCCCCTCCTCCACCATGGTGAAGATCAGCGACAGGACGCCCACAGCACATATGGCCAGGACTGGGTACACGATGACAGCCATCTCTCTCATCCCGTCCCCCCCAGTCTGCGTGTAGATTTTGCCTGTCGGCAGATCCGCCACCCATGCCTTGGCCGCCTGGTCGGTAACTCCTGTCGGCACCTCCCGGCCATCTGGCCGGGACGAAACCAGGGCCAGAGGCGTGTGCTCACCCCAACGTTCATATCCGGACTTCCATGAACCTCGGGATATAGAAGACGACAGACGGGAGGGGATGAAGTACTGGCCCATTCCCCCCGGCAAATCGGCCACAGCCGCAATTCGACTACGTCGGGCTGACCCGCTCCCATCATCGATACAGACCGGGCTGTCGACTGACACGCCCACCCCCGCCTCCGGCTTGGAGGCTACCACCCCATCGAGCCCCTCCAGGCTTGTTCCGCCCTGCGCATGGCGGAGGGCGGCGGATGGAAGAACCCGGCCTAGATCGCCGTCTATTTGAAGACGGGAGGCACCACGATAGTAAGAGGCTGCCCGCTGGACCTGCCGATCACATCCTCCACCGTTCTTCTCCATAGGCACAACAGTGGCAGGAGCCAGAATAAGCGGGTCAGCATCGCGCGACCTTACATAGGCGGACCAACGATCCAAAGTCCCCTGGCCGCGCCCGACCGGTCTGATCACAGACCCGCCTGCCAGCGCTTCGATCAGGGAGGCGCGCGCATTGGCATCGCTGTACCCCAAAAACCCGAAAAGCCCACAAGTGACCGCAGCGGCGACGACCACCATCGTGAAAAGGGAAGCTGCCCTGGCGGTCTCCTGACTGCGCAAGGCCAAGGTGACCACGGGACCTTTCAGACGACCAGCCAGGATAACGCTCGCTATTCGGTTCAATAGGGTCCTGCCCATTCGTGCCAAGGCCCACACCAGAAGAGGGATCAGGAAGATGCCCAAACTGCCGGCGGTCGCTCCAGTCCCCTTTAGGCAGATCATCATGCAGGCCGCAGAGACCGCCAAAAGAATGACCACAGTAAACAGGGCGCGGCGGCGCCTCCCGGACGAGCAGGGCATGGACTGCAAGTCAGGCCGAGCTCTGACGACCCTCACTGCAGCCAACATGGCGCCCAGACATTGGCACAAGACGGAAAGCAGAACCGTCACAAGAATGGAGGAGAAGCTCGGCAGGCTGCTCTGCCTTGGCAGAAGCATGCCCAGCTGGGACATGGCCGACCCTGCCAGAGGCATCACCAGCTCACCCACGATCACGCCGATGAGGCCAGAGAAGACAGCCATGAGACCTTGGACGACCAATATCGATCCCAAGAGCCGGCTGGGGGAGGCGCCCAGCAGACGGACGCGCATGAGCCTGTCCCATTGAGCTGTAAAGGCGTGATCGCTGATGGTCTTGGAAACGGAGGCCGAGGATGCTAAAAATATAGCCACCATAGCTACCGGGGTGGTCGAGTCGGGCCGCCCTTCTCCCCTGGCCATGGCCTCAAGGACCAGGAAGATCAAGGCCATGGGGCAGGCTCCAGCCAGTACGTTCAGGGTTTGCAGGCCGCGGTTCTCCCTCCATAGGGAATTCACCAGGCGGATGTATCCGATCCTGATACCCCGCCCTCTAGGCAATTCCGCCCCGGATTCTTTCCCGTCACCGCCTATTCTTATCCGTTGCATAGGACCAAGCTACATGGGCAAGCAACAGGTAGGCCACCGACAGACGTCACTATCAAGTGGACGAATGTCACTGCCTTGCAGAAGTCGTCATCCTGGCCGAAGGTCCGAAGTTACCTACCGGATTGCGCAGCCAGCGGAAAAGAAAGCGCCACCCTAGTGCCATGAGGAGACTCCGATGCCTCTGCCGGCCCCACATCCAGAGAGCCGCCCAGGGCCTTCGCCCTCTGCTCCAGGGAGGACAGGCCGAAGCCAGGCACAAACCGAACGGATCCGTCGCCAGGACCTACTCCGTTGTCCGTCACACTCAGGCGAAGGGTTCTTGGTGCCAGATCAATGACAATCGAGGCGGATGAGGCATGAGCGTGACGGACCACGTTAGTCAAAGTCTCCTGCAAGGCCCGGTAGATAAGGACTTTGCTCTGCGACGACAGGCCCTCTAGGCTCCCATGCACCGTAGCGGTCACATGCAGACCCGTGGATTCAAATGAGTCTGCCAGACTGACAATCGACTCCTTGGTCAGTTCCCCACCAAAGACGGCCGGATTCAAAGCCCTGGCCTGCTGACGTACCTGAGCCAGAGCCTTCTTATCGATGTCTTCGGCCTTAGCCACATGAGCGAGGACTCGGTCGATGGACAAACCCTTGTGCAGAGTCCTTTGCGCTGCTTCAAGCTCCATGTGCATGGCCGACAGGTACTGACCAATCGAATCATGCATCTGCGAGGCCATTTCCGCCCGCTCTTTGGACAAGGCCAGACTCTCGATTGTGAACGACTGTCTGGCCAGCTGCCGGTTCTTTTCAATAAGCAGACGGCTGGCCCGTGCATAAAACAGGAAAGCCACCGCGAAGAAGATAATCAGAGCCAAGTTCAGGATCATATCGCCCCAGATGGTCTGCCGCCATCCGCTTTTCCATGCCATATGCAGAATATAGGCCGCAATTTCCCCTCCCACTGAGACCCAGGTCCAGATCTCCGGGAATGCGAAGAGAACATCCACGGTCACGATGGCGGTGAGAAACATCTGCGGCGGATTGTCGAAAAGGGTGGCTGCAAGACAAACCACGATGAGAAGGCCCCCGCAGATCAAGGCGGGAATACGTCGCCGAATCAGCCTATAACCCAGCCAGGCCGAGATCATGGCAGTCTGGAAGAGAAAGAAGTTGAGCGGATTGCCGTATTTTGACCATAGGAAGGAGCAGCAGAACGAGGCGACCTCCACCAGGCCTACATATGGGAGGGACCCTGGTTTCCGCTCCTGAGATGGCTCAGGCTCTGACGGGCTCATGGCCGCCTTAAGGTCATGGCCAACTCGGTGCGGTTACGCACGCCGATCTTGTCGAAAATGCTGCTGACGCGGTTCCTGACCGTGCCCAGAGCCAGGCATAGACGATCGGCGATCTCCCTGTTGGTTGAGCCAGCCACAATCATGTCGATAATCTGACGGTCCGTCCGATCGAAGTCGCAGGCATCATCGACTCCTTCCCTGCTAATGAGATCCATCAGTCTGCCCGACTCGGCAGCCCCAAGGACGCGTTCGCCCCTATAGACCCTATGCACAGTACCGATAATCTCCTCGGCATCGGCGTCTTTGAGCAGGTGCCCATATGCCCCAGCCTTGATGCTCCCCACAAGATTCTCATCCTCGTCGAATGCCGTCAGTGCGACGCATCGGACTTTCAGTCCTCTTTTCCGCAGAATGCCAATGAGACAAATCCCGTCGATGTCAGGCATCCGGCAGTCAACTAGGGCCACATCGACATCGCTCAGACGAGGATGCTCCAGAAGCTCTCGGGCGCTGGCTGCATCCGCAACAATCTTGATATCGTCCTCATCAGCCAGTATTGAGACCAGTCCTGCTCTGACCAGTTCCTGATCATCGACGATGGCCAGATTGATGGTCTCCGTCATCCCAGGCATCATCTCCCATCGACTGAAGCGCAAAGCTGCTCTGCCTCTCAGTACCCCACCTGGGCTTCATGCCCGGAATTCACCTGGGTCTGCCCCATCTCCTGACTCATCTGCATCAGGCGGGCTATGCGCTCCTCCGTGGGCGGATGAGTGGAGAAGAGCCTGCTGAACCCCTTGACCGAGAAGGGATTTTCGATCATCATGGCGGCGGCGCTCTGGGTGCCGGCAGTCTGAGGCATGGGCACAGCCTGAGACCCGTAGGATATTTTGTTCAACGCCGATGCCAGAGCCGCTGGGTCACCAGTCAGCCGACTGCCGTCCTCGTCGGCGTCATACTCACGGGTGCGGGAAATGGCCATCTGGATCAAGGAAGCGCCCAGGGGGGCCAGAATCGAGCTGATCAGCACACCCAGGAGGCCGAAGACGCCGGAATCGTTATCCCTGTCCCTGCTGTCGCCGCCGAAATACATAAGAGAGTATCCCAGATAGGTGATGACCGTGGCCATGGCCGAAGCCACTGCAGAAGTCAGGATGTCATGGTTGTAGACGTGCATGAGCTCGTGGCCCAGCACCCCGCGGATCTCACGCTCGTTGAGGATTCGCAGGATTCCCTGGGTGCAGCAGACGGCGGCATGGCGCTCGTTACGGCCTGTGGCAAAAGCGTTGGGAGAGTCCGTGGGGGCGATGTATATACGGGGCATGGGCTTGCCTGCCCTCCCCGACAGTTCTCGGACGATACGGTAGAGGTCGGGAGCCTCCTGCTCGCTGACCGGCCGGGCATGCATGGAGGCGATCGCCACCTTGTCGGAGAACCAGTAGGACCCGAAAGTGGTGGCCAGGCCTATGAGGATATAGATGCCCAGAGTCCCCTGACGGCCACCCGTCAGCCACCAGATGAGCATGATAACGGCCCACATAAGGGCGAACAAAAGCGTCGTTTTCAGGCCGTTGAAATGTCCGTGAACCTTCAGCTTGCCATTCATAGACACCATGGTAGACAATGCTGCTGAATTTCTGCTGAACGAAGCCTGTACGTCCCACGGGTTTCATACGCGTCAGACCAGAAACACATACCCCGGGAGAAGCTTGACGGAGCAGTTTCATGAGCCAAAGAGCGATTTATTCCTTAGCCAGAGCCAGCTGACAGATCCGTTCGCATAGATCGCCAAAACTTATACCAGCTGCAGCTGCTGCCTTGGGCAGGAGGCTGGACCGCGTCAGGCCGGGCAAAGTGTTGGCCTCCATGAACCAGATCTGTTCTTCTCCATCCACAATGAAGTCACTGCGGCTGTAACCGCTCAGTTTGAAAACCCGGTGAATAGTCTCGGCCCCCTCTCGGAGCCGTTCAGCCAAGCTTGCAGGTATTCGGGCCGGGAAGATCTCATCCACCCCGTCCTTCTGGTACTTTGAGGCATAGTCAAAGACCCGCCCATCCGGTTTGACGATTTCACCGACTGGAAGCGCAGAGTCGTCGATAACACTGACAGTGAACTCCCTGCCTGTGATGAAACGCTCTATGATGACCTGGCCATAGGCAGCCGCCTCCTGAATGGCAGCAGGCAGACCATCAGGATTGTCCACAATACTCAGGCCGACACTGGAACCTTCGGCATTCGGTTTGACTACTACTGGCCAGCCCAGACGATCCTCAACCTCAGTCGCGTCGACGGAGCCCGTCAACCATTCAGGCGTGAGGATGCCCGCACTTCCAGCCACCCTCTTCGAGACCTCCTTATCCATGGCCAAGCCACTTGCTGTGCTTCCCGACCCAGTGAACGGAATCTGAGCCAATTCTAAAAGGGCCTGGATCTGACCGTTCTCACCAGAGCCACCATGTAGGGCCAGGAAGACCAAATCGCAGTCCAGGACAGCCGACGAAAGATTCACCTCAGAATGTGCACGTTTCAATGTCTCAAGTTGTTTGGCGCCTGGATGATTCTGGATGGAAGTCGATGCCGATGAAGAAAGGGCCAGCCTGCCTTCCTCCTCCAAACTCAATCTGCCGCGGGCACTGTCAACGGCGACGACCTCGTGGCCTCGTTCACGGAGCGCACGAATGACTTCAATAGCCGAAGCGACCGATACCTCGCGTTCGGTACTGGTCCCACCAAAGACGACAGCTATCCTCATCGTTCAGCCTCCTGGCTGTCCACTCACCTGCATAGTTCCACTTCATGGACTAGAGAATCTAGAGCGTGTTCGTCAACGCTTAACCGGCACACTCCTTAAGATAACGAATACAAAGGGACGATTCAACCGTATAGGCGATTGAATACTCTGCCAGATGCCCTCCCCGTGGTGCAGACCAAGAAAACAGGATTTGGACGAGGATTCATGAACCTCATCCAAATTCTGCCGCTGCCGACCCAGGACCGCTCGCTTACTCGCCGTGGGCAAGCTGGCGGAGCTGGTCGGGGTCGGTGACCTTGATGTGCTCACGGCCGACCTTGGCGCCCTCGGCCCGCTCATAAGCATCCACCCGCTTCCAGCCGGCGAAGTCGATAGGCTGGATGCCCTTGTCCGCCAGGAAGCGGTCAATCGAATCGTCGTCCCGGTCCTGGGCGAAGCGGCCATGATCCGGGCTGGCAGCCAGGTCATCCAGCATGTTGCCGATGGTCTCCAGGGCATCGGACTTGGTGGATCCGATCAGACCCACGGGCCCCCTCTTGGCCCAGCCCGTGGCGTAGAGACGGTCGATGGACCGGCCGCCCTGCCCCTCGGGAGCAGTGGTCACCCGGCCGTGGACGTTGGAGAGGGTGTAGCCGGAGAAATCGTATGGAATGCCGGGAACTTCGGCAGGCTTGTAGCCGATGGCGTGGTAGACGGCCTGAACCGGGTACTCCTCGTACTGGCCGGTCTCCTCCATGGTGCCCTCGGGCGTGACCCTGGTCTTCTCCACGCGAATGCCGGTCACTGTGCCATCCTGGCCGATGATTGCGGCAGGCATCCGGTAGAAGTGCATATAGAAACGGCGATCGGCAGGATTGCCCTCGAAGTCGACTCCGCCGTCCTCAGCCATGTCCTCGGCCATCTCCCTGATGGCGAAGAGCTCCTCCAGCATCTGCCGGGTCAGCTTGTCGGCACCGGCCCGATCGATTGTCTCCTGATCCAGGTCGAAGTCCTCCTCGTCGAGGACGATTTGCACCCCGGGCAGCTTCTCCAGTTCGCGCAGCTCCTGGACCGAGAACTTGGCCTGGGCCGGCCCGCGACGGATGAACATGTGCAGCTCGCGGGCCTGGTTGCCCTGAATCCCCTTGTAGACATTGTCGGGGATGTCGGTGCCCAGAAGATCGTCAGCCCGGCGCATCAGGATTCTGGACACATCCATGGCCACGTTCCCGCCACCGATGACGGCCACCTGCTTGGCATCCAGGGGCCAATCCTGGTCAGCGTCGGGATAGCCGTCATACCACTCGACGAAGTGGGCGGCCCCGTGAACGCCATCAAGTTCATGGCCGGCGATCTCCAATGGGCGGTCGTCCACGGCGCCGGTGGCGAAGAGGACCACATCGTAGCGTTGAAGCAGATCATCCAAGTTAATGTCCCTGCCGAATTCCACATCCGCATAGAGGTGAATCTCAGGGTTGTCCAGCGTCTTCTCCAAGGCGCCTGCAATGTACTTGATGCTGGGATGGTCCGGGGCTACTCCATAACGGACCAGGCCGAAGGGAACGGGCAGCTTCTCAAACAGATCGATCCGGGCCCGGTCGCCCAGGCCCAATCCTGCACCCTTCTCCCGAAGCTGCCGCAACAGGATATCGGAGGCATAGACCCCTGCAGGCCCGGCGCCTATGACGGCTACGCGCAGCGGGGAGTCGGCTCCCTCGTCGCTGGCCGACGCAGGCATGGTGGAATCGTTGGCATTATTATCGCTCATGTTTGCCAGCCTAACGCAAAGCAACGGTCGGGAACAGAGCTGGCCGGGCTCCATCCCCGGGACTTTCACCAAGCGTCATGAAATGGCCTCAGCCCCGGTCTATCAGGGCAGTCAAGGCCCAGAGGATGGAAACCACGTCGATGGCCTCCTGCGTAAAGGCGCCGACAACCACCGGGATCAGGTCGAAGGCGGCGCAGAGCATGCCCACCGTGGCCAGGGTCAGCCCCAGCATGACCGCCTGGAGCATGACCCGCTTGGTCCTGCGGGCGATGGTGATCGACCTGGGCAGGCAGGCGATGTCGTCGTTCATGATCACGGCCTGGGCGGATTCGGAGGCGGCCGTGGTGGTCCCGTCGGTGATGGCCATGCCCACGTCGGCGGCAGCCAGGACCGGGGCATCGTTGACCCCGTCCCCCACCATCATGGTGATGGATTTAGTCACCGATTCACCTAGGAACTTGGACAGCCAGATGTCCCAGAGGGGCTGCCGGTTGGGCTCCTCCCTGGCGGCCTTGGCGATCAGATCGGCCTTGTCCTCAGGGAAAAGGCCAGCATGCACGTCGGTGATCCCCACTTGGTCGGCGATGATCCGGGCCGAGGCCTCCTTGTCTCCAGTGACCATGGATAGGCGGGTAATCCCCAGCTCCCGCAGCCGAGCGACGGTCTGAGCGGCATCCGACCTGGGCACGTCCTTCATGACGACTCGCGCGGCCAAGGCCCCGTCTATAGCGATGTAGGAGGCCATCTCGTCAGGAGCCAGGGGGCCGAATGAATCGCTTGGTTGCTCGCCAGCCACGAATTCGGCCCTGCCCACCTTGACCTGATGGCCGTCAACCAAACCCTGGACCCCATTGCCAGAGTCCTCCTGAACCTCCCGCGCGTGCAGATGGACCTCACCGCTGCTCTGTGCACGCAAACGCTCCTGGACTGCAGCCCCAGCCTCGGCAATCCCGTTAGCCAGGATGTGAACCGAGTAGGACTCCACAGCGCCCGCCATAGCCAGAATCCGGTCCGTATCGACCTCCTGCCCCTCACCGTCAGGCAGATCGATTCGAACCACTTGGGGACGTCTGACAGTCAGCGTGCCGGTCTTATCGAAGAAAATGTGCGAAACCCGGCCCAGATTCTCAATCACGTCCTGGGTCTTGATCAGCAGCCCCGCCTTGGCCAGCCTTCCCGTCCCGGCCATGTAGGCCACAGGAGCGGCGATCAACAGAGGGCAGGGGGTGGCCAGGACCAGAACCTGGGCGAACCGGGTCGGCGCTCCGGAGATGATCCAGGCCACGCAGGCGATGATGAAGGCCACTACAGTGAAGGGCACCGCCATCAGATCGGCTGTTCTGACGACTGCAGCACGCGAGTTCTGGGCGGAGCGCACCAGGTTGAGGATTCGCTGGTACTGGGAATCCCGGGCCAGCTGCCGGGCCCGCATCAGGAAGGTGCCCGAACCATTGACCGCCCCGGACATGACCTGGGCATCCTGGTAGAGCCTGCGGGGCATGGGTTCGCCATTGATGGTGGACATGTCCAGGGTGGCGGCGGGACTGATCAGCTCGCCATCAACGGGCACGGTCTCGCCCGGCTTGACCACCAGGAGGTCGTTCAGACGGACCTTATCGACATCCACCGTGCTCCAGTCGCTCTCTTTGGGAAGGGTATGCTCCCCCTCCGGCAGATCTGCCTGGACCACGTGGGCCACCTGGGGGGCGGCCTGGACCAAGACGGTCAGGTTGTTCTGCGCCTTGTTCCCGGCGTACTGTTCGATGGCGTCGCCGGAATAGAGCATGAGGACCACAGCCCAACTGGCCCAGTATTGCCGAACGGCGAGCGTGGAGAGGATGGCTACCACGGCCAGGATGTCCACGCCCACGTGGCCCTGACGCACGTCATCGATCATCCCCTTGAGGGTGTCAACCAGCGAGACGGCCACCAGGACGGCGACCAGCCATTGGGCAGCCTGGCGATAGGGGTGCCAGAGCAGGCCCATGGCCAGTCCGCAGGCCAGAACCACCCAAAGCATGGGGACCTTCTTGGCGAAACGCAGAATTCTTGACATGACCACTTCCCCGATCCGGACTTGTCGATCCGTCGACCGCAGCCGGATTACAGCTCTCTTGTCCTCTTGTACATCAAGCCTATACCGCGCCAGAGCCAGTGATGGATGGCGGATACGTCAGGGGGCCGCACCCGCCATGTGACGGGTGCGGCCCCCTGGGTTCAGTCCCGGATCACTGCCCGAAGAAGAAGCGGAAGGGATCCATGGAGTCATCGTCATCGCCCGAACCGCCCTGGTCGGAGCCACCGTCCTGGCCACTGCCGTCCGAGTTCTTCCTGTTGGTCCTGGGCTTGCCTTGGACGTTCTGCTCCTCGCTGTCAAGCGTGGCATTCACCTCGGCAGTCTTGCCGTCGCGCACCACGGTGATCTTGACCGAGTCACCGAAAGCGGCAGCCCTGACGAAGCCCAGCAGGGAGTAGTTGTTGTTGACGGCATGGCCATTGAAGGCCACGATGGTGTCGCCGACCTTGATGCCGGCCTTGTCCGCCGGAGAACCTGAAACCACATTGGTGACCTTGGCGCCGCCGCGGGTGACCCCGTTGGCCTGGGCTGTGCTGCTCTGGATGGTGACCCCCAGGGAGACGTGCTTAGCCTTGCCGTCCTTGATGATTTCATCGGCAATCCGCTTGACCAGGTTGGATGGGATGGCGAATCCGATGCCGATGGACCCTGCCTCAGATTTGGAGGAGGCCATGGAGGCGATGGAGGAGTTGATCCCGATGACCTCACCGGCCGCGTTGAAAGTGGGACCGCCCGAGTTGCCGGGGTTGATGGCCGCATCCAGCTGGACCGCGTTGGTCACGATGGGGTTGTTATTGCTCTCGTCCATGACCGAGACCGGGCGGTTCAGAGCCGAGACGATGCCAGTGGTGGCCGTATTCTCGTAGCCCAGGGGGTTGCCAATGGCCATGACGTTCTCGCCCACGGCCAGCTTTTCGGAGTCGGCGAACTTCACTGGCTTCAGGTCGGAAGGCGCCTGATCCAGGCTGAGGATGGCCAGATCGGCTGTGGTGTCGGTACCGACAACCTTGGCCGTGTACATCTGCCCGTTGGAGAGGGTGACGTGGATCTCCTGGGCGCCATCGACCACGTGGTTGTTGGTGACCACATGGCCCTGAGTATCGAAGACCGCGCCCGATCCGGCCCCGACCCCGCTCTTGGTCTGCACCTGGATGGAGACCACGGACTCGGAGACCTGCTTGCTGATGCCCTGCCAGTCAGGAGCCTGCCCGCCCTCGACCTTGGCCGTGCCCTGGCCCGAGGAGTTAGAGGAGACCCCGCTGAGCGAGGAGGACGAGGGCAGAGTGATCCACCCGTTGGACAGAGCCGCCCAGCCCAGGCCCAGCATGAGGGCTGCGGCCACCAGGGCGGCCACCACCGCGGTAAAGACGTACTTGCCCGTGCCGCTCATGCTGCTGCTGGCATTGTTGGCAGGACCGGGCCGACCATTGGGGCCGCCAGTTCCGAAGGGCACGTAGGGCCCCTGGCTGGCGGGTCGGCCACCCTGGGGGTTCTGACCGGCATTCTGGCGAGGCTGGCCATTCTGACCGAACTGGCCTGGCTGTCCATATTGTCCGAAGAAGCTCTGCCGAGGACCAGAGCCATACCCCTGGTTGGACTGCTGGTTGGACTGCTGCTGACCCTGATTGTTGGCAGGTGGACGCGAGCCTGCGGGAGCATAAGCACCATACTCGGGCGCTGGCCGATAGTAAGGCTGCTGCTGCGTCTGCGCATCCTGCCCCGCAGTCGAGCCACCGGAGGCGGAGGCGGAGGTCCCGGTGCCGCTACTGTCATTCGACGCATTTTCTGTAGTCGCGGGCCGTGCATCGCCACCAGGCATGGCAATAGGTGTCGTGGGCCTCTGGTCCCAGGCCTGAGTCTGCTGGTCCCCTTCTTCTGTCGCTGGGACTTGAGCAGAGTCGGTCTGTTCTGTGGAGGCTCCCGTCTCCTGCTCTTGCTCGGCGGCCCCGCGCTCGATGTGGCTTGGCTGCCAGGACTGACCGTCATCGCCGCCCCTCCACGGGTCGGCCTTATGCTCTTCAGCCATTTCTGCTCCTTCGGATCGATGCCACTGCCTGCTATTCGGTCACGCTTGTCAATCTACCCCGTCGCCCGCGCTTTTTGCCGTTTCCGGCTGACAGGCGAAGCGGGTCCTCGCATGCATTGCTTCCAAGTCTAGGGCCGAAATGCTGAATGTTGTCTGGACGTTGGATGAAAGTCATATCGACTGTACGCAGGGCAGCAGCAGGACGGTTGGATGTCTTGGATACAGTGGAGCCATGAGCCTGATCACCAACCCGCTGGGAGCCACACCGGGCCGACCCGGCGACCGCACCGCATTCTCATTCGAGACCCTGAACCGCTTGCCCGACAGCCCCGAAGGCCTGGGACGCAATGGCCGCCGCTACGGCCGCACCGGCATCATCCATACTCCGCACGGAGACATCCACACCCCCGCATTCATCCCCGTGGCCACACAGGCGGCCATGAAGGCCGTTCTGCCAGAGCAAATGCGTCAGCTGGGCGCCCAGGTCCTGCTGGCCAACGCCTTCCACCTGTTCGAACGCCCCGGCCCCGACATTCTGGACCAAGCAGGCGGCCTGGCCCGGTTCATGAACTGGGACGGCCCCACCTACACCGACTCGGGCGGCTTCCAGGTCCTATCGCTGGGAGCGGGATTCAAGAAGACACTGGCCATGGACGTGACCGGCATGAAGTCGGACCAGGTGATCGCCGAGGGCAAGGAGCGCCTGGCTTTCGTGGATGAGGACGGAGTCACCTTCAAGTCTCCGCTCAACGGCGACCGGCACCGCTTCTCGGCTGAGATCTCCATGGGCATCCAGCACCGCATCGGCGCCGACATCATGTTCTCCTTCGACGAGCTGACCACACTGATGAACACCCGCACTTACCAGGAACAGTCAGTGGAGCGCACCTTCCGGTGGGCGAAGCGCTGCGTGGATGAGCACCACAGGCTGACCCAGGCGCGGACCGGCAAGCCCTATCAGGCCCTGTTCGGCGTGGTACAAGGGGCCAACTACGAGGATCTCCGCCGACGCGCCGCCCGCCAGATCGCCTCCCTGGACTTTGACGGCGTGGGCATCGGGGGCGCCATAGAGAAACGGCTGCTGGGGCAGACCTGCGCCTGGATCTGCGACGAAATGCCCGAATCCCGGCCCAGGCACGTCTTGGGCATCGCCGCCGTGGACGACATCTTTGCAGGCGTGGAAAACGGCGGGGACACCTTCGACTGCGTATCCCCGGCTCGCTGCGGCCGCAACGGGGCCGTCTTCACCCGTGACGGCCGCTGGAACATCAAACGCGCCCAGTTCAAGGCCGATTTCAGACCCATCGAAGAGGACTGCGACTGCTACACCTGCACCCACTACTCCCGGGCCTACATCGACCATCTGCTTCGCGCCCATGAGCTCAACGGCTACACGCTGGCCACCATCCACAACGAACGCTTCTTCGTGAGGCTGCTGGACGAGATCCGCCAGTCCATTGACGGCGGCTACTTCGACGAATATAAGAAGAAGACGCTGGCCAGGTTCTACGCCCACGGATCCAAGGGCTGAACCAACACGCCATTATTGCGCCGCGCAGACAACCGTGCTAACCTTTCCAGTTGTCTGCGAACGTGGCGGAATGGTAGACGCGCTGTCTTCAGGTGGCAGTGAGCTGATGCTCGTGAGGGTTCAACTCCCTCCGTTCGCACGAAGAAATGGAAATGTCTTCGACTGATTGATGTCAGTCGAAGACATTTTTTATTGGTCGAATTACAGCTGAGGCCGTTCTGGCTATCCGGCCTTCTGGCCGCCGCAAGTCGGGTCAGGATGGTTCATCCTCTTGCCGCCTGCCGCCCGACCATGCAGCTTTTGATCATACAGACCAGTCACTCGATGTCCTGGTCGTCGAAGACCTTGCGGCCCTTGTAGAGGTCGAGGTCCAGCTCGTTCTCGGTCCTGGCCACGATGACTGCCGTATTGGCGGCACCTGCTACGTTCACCAGCGTGCGGCCCATATCCACCAGCTGGGAAATAGGTTGCATGATAGCGATGAAGGGTACGGGCAGGCCAGCTGCTGTGAAGAGGGAGGTGGCGGTGATCGTAGCTGTGCCTGGCACACCCACCGTCCCCACGGAAACCACCAGAGCAAAGACGATCAGGAGCGCAAAACGGAGAGGGGAGTAAGGAATCCCCTGAGCATTGATAGCGAAAACCGCCAGAAGAACGGGCCAGAGCCCGGCGCATCCTGGCATGCCCAGATTGGCTCCCAGACTGGCCACAAAGGAGGCCGTCTCTTCAGGAACACCAGCGGAACGCAACTGACGGACTGTGACTGGGATGGTACCGATGCTGCTCTCGGAGGTGAAGGCCACCACGCCCGCCGGCCAAAGGGAGCGGAAGAAGGGCAGAGGATTGACCCGGCCGACCAGGGCCAGGATCAGGGGTTGGACTAGGAAGAGCTGAATAGCCAAGCCCAGGTAGGACACCAAGAGGACAGCCAACAGGGGCAGAAGGGTCTTCAGGTTGCTTCGACCGATGGCGGCTGCGATCAGGGACAGGACCGCATAGGGGGTGAAGCCAACGACGATTTGGGTGGCCTTGGACAGGACCACATTGCCGGCTTCCACGAAAGCCTTGAAGGGGGCCACACTCTGCTCGCCGCGCGGGGTTGAGGCGGCCTTGTTCAGAGAGACCGCCAGGAGGATGGCGAAGATCACGACAGGAATGACCTGGTTCTGGGCCCAGTTTTCAGCCAGATTCGAGGGGAAGAGACCGACCAGGGTGTCAAGCACCCCTGGCACCTCGTGAGGCTTGGCCCTCTTGGGCAGGGCCTGGTCGAACCCCTTGCCGACCTGGAAGAGCAGCCCCAGAACCAGGGCGATCACGGCTGCTGTGAAGGTGTTGACCAGGAGCAGAACGATGGTTTTCAGACTGATGTTTTTCAGCCGACCGGACCCGCCGATACGGCTGATGCTGGCGATGATGCTGAAGAGCAGGAGCGGCACCACCAAGGCCGAAATGACCTCGGACCAAACGTTGCCGAATGCCCCCACATAGGTCGTGTGACCTGAGAAGCCCACACCCACCAGGATTCCCAGCACCGTCGCTATGATGACCCGCCAACTGAAGTTGACCTTGGTCCTCCTGCTCAGCAGGGCCAGCCCCACAAAGAGAATGACGACCACTATCAGGGCCGCCCAATCCCAACTCGTTTCCGACATTGCCTCTCCCTCATCGATCTCTCCTCCCCAGGACCAAACGGCCTGGGGTTGGGGTTCAATCTAACAGGAGAGCGGCGGAAGTCCAACGATTCCCGGAAGAATGCCTATACCCGTTGCTTATGGACTGCTATTCCCGGGCAGATTAGGCCTGTCTGACGAGGATTGCTAAGAACGGACCAGGCGGGCGATGGCCTCGGAGGCCTCCTCCATCTTCTCGTCGGCCTCTTCACCTCCCTTTTCGGCAGCTTCGCGGACGCAGTGGTTCATGTGGTCGTCCAGCAGGGTTAGGGCCACCGACTTCAGGGCGCTGGTCGAGGCGGCAATCTGAGTGAGAATATCGATGCAGTAAGTGTCTGACTCGACCATCTGCTCGATGGCCCTGACCTGGCCCTCGACACGCCGGAGTCTGGTAATGGTCCGCTTTTTATCGTTGGCATATCCGGGCACGATTCACTCCATTCCTAGTCAATGGTCTTCATGGCAGAGCCAGGACCGACCCGAATCCATGAAACCCATCTCGAAATTCACTATCAGTATACCCCTGGGGGGTATAGTGGGCCACATGAGCAGCATCCTGGTCCTTATAGCAGCCCTGGCCATCACGGCAGGCATCATCTGGTACTTCTTCGCGCCCAGAAAGGCCACCCAGGCCAAGGATGAGGGCGGCATCCAGACCGTCCACATCACAGTCAAGGGCGGATACAGCCCCCAGCTGATCCAGGTTCAGGCCGGGCGACCGGTCAAGCTGGTCTTCGACCGCCAGGAGAGCGGGGAATGCTCCTCGCACGTGGTCTTCAACGATTTCAACATCGATAAGACCCTGCCCGCCTTCCAGACCTCGACCGTCCAGCTGACCCCGCCCAAGGCCGGCGACTATCCCTTCGCCTGCGGGATGAACATGCTCCACGGGATACTCCGGGCCACCGATGGACCGACGACCGACAATGCCGAGACTCAGTCCAAACAAGCACAAAGTAGCCAGTCGCAAGAAGAGCATTCACAGGACGAGGCCGCCGAATCTGCCAAGCCCGCCCAGACCAAAGGCGACAACGGCCAGGATGAGGCGGATCAGGAGCGCACGGCAGAAATCCGCGACCTGACCAGGCGGTTCATCGTGGCCCTGGTCTTCACGCTCCCGGTCTTCGTCCCGGCCATGTTCGGCATGTTCCTGCCCATGCCCCACATTCTGATGAACCCCTGGGTCCAGCTTGTCCTGATATTGCCGGTGATGTTCTACTCTGGCTGGCCCATCCACCGCACCGGTTGGCTGGCTCTGGCACACCGGGCTCCGGAGATGAACTCCCTGGTCGCCCTGGGCACTGCGACGGCCTTCCTCTACTCACTGGTGGTCACCGTGGCCCCGCAGCTCCTGCCTGAGGGAAGCCGTGAACCCTACTACGAGGCCGTGGGCACCATCATCACCCTGATGATCCTCGGCCAGATCCTGGAGGCACGGGCCCGACGCGGCACCGGCGATGCCATCCGCGCCCTTGTTGGACTCAGGCCCAAGAACGCCACAGTGGTGAGGACCGGCGAGGACGGCAGGGAAACCACCCAGGAAATCGCCGTCGACGATGTGGCCATCGGAGACGTGATTCAGGTCCATCCGGGCGAGAAGCTGCCAGTGGACGGCCAGGTAATCTCCGGATCATCCTCAGTGGACGAATCCATGGTGACCGGCGAGCCCATGCCCGTCCTCAAGCAGGAGGGCGATTCCCTGGTTGGAGCCACCGTCAACGGCACAGGCTCCCTGCGCTACAAGGCCACCCAGGTAGGGCAGGACACGGTTCTGGCCCAGATCATCCGGCTGGTCAAGACGGCCCAGACCTCCAAGGCGCCCATCCAAAAACTGGCCGACCGGATATCGTCAATCTTCATCCCCGGGGTCATCCTGGTAGCGCTCTGGACCTTCGTAGCTTGGTGGATGTTCGGCCCCATGCCTCGCGGAGTATACGGAATCGTGGCGGCGGTATCCGTCCTGGTCATCGCCTGCCCCTGCGCCTTGGGCCTGGCCACCCCCCTGTCCGTGACAATCGGCACTGGACGCGGCGCCCGTGCCGGCGTGCTCTACCGGTCGGCGGAGGCCCTGCAGGGCGCACATGACGTCGATACCATCGTCCTTGACAAGACCGGCACCATCACCCAGGGCCGACCTGAACTGGCCGATGCCCTGAGCGTGCAGGGACTGGATGAGGACCTGCTGATCAGGGCGGCCGCGAGCGCCGAGAGCAATTCCGAGCACCCCCTGGCCCAGGCCATCGTCCAGGCCGCCAAGGACCGCAACCTGGAGCTGGTACCGGCCAAGGACTTCGACTCGGTCACCGGCGCCGGCATCGATGCAACCTTCCCCTCTGGGTCTTTTGAAGGAAGCAAGGGCACTTCGCATGTCCTTGTCGGCAACCGCAGGCTGCTCGAGGGCAAGGGAATCGAACTGGAGAACGAAACAGCGAACCAGGCAGGCGCGCAATCCCTCTTCGACACCGCCCGCAGCTGGGAGGACCAGGGCCGCACAACCATCTTCGTAGCTATCGACGGCAGGCTTGCCGGTGTCCTGGCTGTGACCGACCAGGTCAAGACCGGCTCCAAGCAGGCCATCCACGACATGAACGAGCGCGGCATCCAGACCATCATGCTGACCGGCGACAACCAAGGCACTGCCGAGCAGGTCGGCGGCCAGGTGGGAGTCACCCGAGTAGTGGCGCAGATCCATCCCGAGGACAAGGCGAGCATCGTCAAGGCCCTTCAGGCCCAGGGTCACAAGGTGGCCATGATCGGCGACGGCATCAACGACGCCCCGGCCCTGGCCCAGGCCGACCTGGGCATGGCCATCGGCACCGGCACGGACGTGGCCATCGAATCCGCTGACGTGACCCTGGTCTCGGGCGACCTGAACGCGGCAGTCAAGGCCTTCGACCTCTCAGCAGCGACCATGCGCAACATCCATCAGAACCTCTGGTTCGCCTTCGGGTACAACGGCCTGGGCATCCCCATCGCCGCCGGCGTGCTCTACCCCTTCATCGGCCTCCTGCTCAACCCCATGATCGCCGGTGCAGCCATGGCCTTCTCCTCCCTGTCAGTGGTGCTCAACGCCAACAGGCTGCGGCACACGCCCCTGAAGGCCAGGCCGGTCAAGGAAGCCAAGCCAATCGACATGGATGCCCTGACCAGAGACCTCAGTATTTCCACCCACCAAGAACACAAACAAGAGAAAGGAAATGAGATGGGACTCTTCCATCATCACGACGACATGCAGCAGGATCAGACAGCAACAGACAAGGTCACCGACCCGGTCTGCGGGATGTCCATCGACCCCAGCACGGCCGCAGCCAAGCGCGACTACCAGGGTAAGACCTACTACTTCTGCTCGCAGAACTGCGTCGATACCTTCGATGCCGACCCAGAGAAGGTGCTGAACAAGTAGGGTTGCAGGCGTATCATATTCCTGTAGACACTTTTTATGTCTACAGGAATACTGGTGGTTATCATGCGTCTGCTCAGAATGGTCGTCGAGGGACTTCAACCCTTTGAAAACCAGACCCTGGCCCTGGATCTTTACGCCCGTGACCAGGTCCGCTCGAGAACCCCTGGCAACGGACTGACCTATCTGGAAAACAGTCCGGGCAGTCACATTTACGCGCAGAACGTGCTGTGCCTTACAGGAATCAACGCATCCGGCAAAACCACGGCACTCAATGCCTTGGCCCTGGCCGTCAGCGTCCTGAGCAAGGATGCCAGCCCTATGCTGTCCTCCGTCAGATCCCTCAGCGCCTTCGGGTCCAGCCTGCAGATTTCTCTGATCTTCGAGTCCAAGCAGCGCTTCTACCTGCTCAAGTCACAGCTGGATGCGGTCCACGACGACACTTCCGACGAAAGCATGGATCTCCTGACCGATAGCACCTACCGGTTTTCTCAGGAGCAACTTTGGCGCTATCCAAGCAAGCCCCTGCCCAAGTCCGTACTTCGCAATACAGACGCTTTCCAACAACGCTCGAAGCTGATCAAGGTCCGGCGTCCGGCAGCCCAATCCTCAGGTGATGCATCCACCGACACCTACCTGACCAAGGAGGCCTTCGACTACCTCTCCCCTCACTCCAGCATTGTTCTGCCCTACACCAGGACGACTAGCGCTCAGGTCATCACCCGCATCGGTCCAGAAACCTACTTTCCCATCGTTCCTGTCGACACCATCGCCGATCCTGTGCTGCACGTCTTCGATGACAGCATCGACTACTTTCATATCGACCAGGAACACCGCGCCCATCTGAGATTCGCCGGCACCTCTCGAGAGGTGGTCATGTCCAACATGGACACAGCCGGACTGCTCTCCCTAGGCACAGTCCGCGGATCCCGAATAGTCAAAGCAGCCATCTGGGTCCTGCGCACAGGCGGCTATCTGCTGATCGACGAAATCGAGAACAGCATCAACAAGGAGCTGGTGCGCATGATCATCAACCTCTTCATGTCTGCGACCAGCAACCCCTATGGTGCCACTCTAGTGTTCACGACCCACTATGCGGAACTGCTTGACTTGATCCAGCGCAAGGACAATATTTACTTCCTCAGACGTAGCGAAGACGAGCGCAAGGGCATCCAGGCGATCAATTACTCAGAGGCAGTAAAGCGCGGGGAGCTCAAGCACAGCGAAGTCTTCCTGTCCAACTACATCGGAGGCACTGCCCCCAAGGCAGCGGAGCTCAAGGCCATGCGCCATTACGTAGCCGACCAGGTAGCAAGGCAAGAACATCATGCATAGCAGGCGGGAGGAGCTTGCAAGGGCCATCGGGGATGATACAGTTCTCTTCTCATGCGAAGGCGTAGCCGAGCAGGTTATCGTCGACAAACTGGTCACCAAGCACCTGACCTTCATCGATCGGGATCGCATCATCACCGATCCCTACAACAACGATGCCTGGTCAACCCGCGACAGAAGCGGTGAGAGCCTGGCTCGGGACTTCCTGACCCAGGACTACGGACGAAACGTGACCATCCTCTGCATACAGGACCAGCTGGGCCACCGCACCTTGCTACGCCAGCCTTACGCCGAGCATGCCCGGACCATCAACGTCACCACGCATCCCGAGATCGAGATGCTGATCGTCTACCGCGAGGGCAGGCTGGACGAGTACAACAGTTGGAAGTCGCACCATCGCGGCGCAAAAAACAGCAAACTGAAGCCCAGTCTCTTCTGCAAGGAGGAGCTGGGACAGGACGACCGCAACTTCCGCAATGTCAAGAAGTATCCTTTTCTGAATCAATACTGGGACGATGCGGATGCGCTGGTTAGAGCTTTAGAACTATACAGGGAACTAGCCCCGGCAAAAAAGCAGGGTGGTGACTTTCTGCTGGCCGATCTGCTCAGTGTCTGATCAGCGGTCGTCAGCGAGCCGCCAGGGCTGGTCGAAAAAGTCGAAGATGCGTTCCAAGTAAGGCCTCAGGACCTTGTCCGGCATTTGGTAGAGCTCGTGCATGCTGCCCGGAATGCGCACCAGCGTGGCCTGGCAGCCGCCCTGCTGGACCTGGTCGACAAAACGGTTCTGGGGCATAGGCAGCACAAACCGGTCGGGCTGGGCCTGGAAAAGCAGCAGAGGGGTCTCCACTCGGCTGCACCGGTTGGGACGCAGTATGGCCCGGCTCATCTCCAGGCTCTCCCTGACCCAGCCGAAGGTGGCGGCACTGGTCTGGTAGTGCAGTTCCTGGGCCCGCAACTTATGGGCCCAGGCCACCCGCGCCTGGCTGCCATTGGGGTACTTGCCCATGTCCAGCTCGGGGCGGAATGGCCCGAATCCCGGAACCATGCTGCGCGAGCGGCCCATCATGCAGGCGGCGTTTGTTGCCGTCCAGGCCACCGAAGGCATGAACCCGGTCCGCGGAGCAATCATGGGTGATGACAGGACCGCCTTGTCGATGAGGGAGGGGAAGGTTTCCAGCATCCGCGCAGCCACGCCGCCGCCCATGGAATGGGCATAGAGCACCATGGGCTCGTCTTGGGCATACTGCTGGCCCACCTGGGAGCAGAAGGCGGCCAGATCCGCCACATACCGCTGCCAACGGTCCACCCAGATCAGGCTGGGATCGTTCACACCACGGCCAGAGAAACCGTGCCCCCAATGCTCGGGAATGCAGACGGAGTACCCCTGCATCAGGAAGTACCAGGCCATCTCCTGGTACTTGTCGGCGAATTCCGAAAAACCGAAGGAGATGATCGCGGCCCCGCGCACACGAGCTGAGCCGGACTCCACCGCACCCTTGCGAAACAGCGTCCTGTCATAGCAAACGTAATGCAGAAGCCGGGAGGGGTCCACGCCGCTGAGATGGGCCTTGTCCAGGAGGGTTCCCCCGTCCCCGCCGCCGTCATGGGAGATCATCCATCCGTCACTGCGACAGGAGGCCAGGTCAGGAAGGACACGATCCTTCATGATTTGGTCGTAGCGGCGTTCCTCAACCAGTTGGACGCTCATGCTCTCACCCTATACCACCTTCTGTTGGACTCGCCCTACATGAGCCGGGTGCTCTCAAGGTTTCTGACGATCCAGTCATTGAAGCGGATGACGGGCTTGCGCAGGACCAGCCCCAGCAGCAACGAGGGCACCAGGAAGAGGGCCAGGGTGGCCATCTCCCGCCAGAACTCCATGCCGTAGGCGCCGGCAACGGCCGACTGCATGGCTCCTATAGCATGGACGAAGGGCAGGAAGGGATAGACCCCCTGAAAGAAGCCAGGCAGGGTCTCCATGGGGAAGGTGCCGCCCGAGCCGGCCACCTGCATGACTAGGAGGATAACGGCAATAGCCTTGCCGATGTCCCCGAAGGAGACGACCAGGGTATAGATCAGATTCATGAAGACGAATGAGGCGAAGACCGCCACCAGCACGAACATCAGCGGATGGACGCACTGGACCTTCAGGTAGAAGAGGTCTCCTAGAGCGATCAGGCAGCCCTGGAGGATGGCCATCAGGGCGAAGACCGCGAATCTGCCGAAGTACTCCTGGTAGAGCTGAAGGCCGAAGCGGCGGGCATTGCCTGGCGACTCGGGGCGGAAGTCTCCCCAGGAGCGGCGGCCTTCGGAATCCTCATCCAGGTCATCGGCCCTCTTCCATGCATCCTGCAGGGAGTCCAGGTGCAGGACGGAGGCTTTCTTCTTGTCTGACAGAGCCACTTTCATCATGGCCGCCAGAATGGTGGCACCCACCCAAATGGAGAGGATGGTGTAGAAGGGGGTCATAGCCGACCCGTAGTTCATGACTGGGAAGACCGCATGCCGATGGATGCCTACCGGTGAGGACAGAAGGGCGGCCATGGTTTCGGAATCCCCGCTCAGCAGAGTCTTGACCTCCTGCGTATCTTTGCCCTGCGAAGCCTGGGTCAGATGTCCCCCTAGGTCGGTCAGCCGCTTGGAGGCCTGCTCCAGGCGCTGGGAGATCTCACCCAGCTGGTCCTTGGCCTGGCTGATATCCCTGGTCATAGGGCCCGTCAGCCCAGAGGCGCCCTTGACGGTTCCATCCAGACCCGTCAGCAGCCGATCGGTCGAGGTGACCACGGTGTCCATGGATGAAGCCAAGTCGTCCAGGCGAGGCTTCAGGTCATTGCGGTACTGGGTGCGGACCTGATCCACCGAGGCACGGGCCTGAGCGATCCTGTTCTTCAGATCCTGACGCTGACCGCCCAGCTTGTCCTTGCCCTCCTTGGCTGCCTGGGAAGCCTGGCTGATCCGGTCGGCCAGGTCACGTTGGGCCGCCTGGGCTGTGCGCATTCCGGCCTGGGCCTGATCGATGGCGGTCAGCAGGGCCTGGCGCTGGTCAGCTGTCAGATTGGCATCGGATTCCACAGTGCTGCGCAGATCCTCCAGGCTGGCGATCATCCCGTCGTAGTCGGCCGCCGAGTCTCTGATCCGCTCGTTCAGATAGTTCAGCTGGCTGCTGACAGCATCGCTCTGCTGGCCCACCTTGTCGAAAGCGTCATCGATCTTAGAGCCGATGGTGTCATAGGCACCCGAGGCCTGGTCAAGGGCAACGTCGACCGCCTGGGCCGACCCGGAGAGGGACTTGCCCAGATCCTTGGACCCCTTGGTTCCCTGGTTCAGGGCCTTCCTGGCATCGGCCATGGCGGAGTCAGACCGACCCAGAATCCTGCCGGTGGCGTCGATCATCTTTCCGGAGGAATCCAGAAGGCCCGCATAGGCATTCACCTGACTGGAGGCAGTGGTCAGCCGCTGTGACATCTGATCGATGTGGCCGGTCGCCCTGGCCAGATAATCCTGGACCTGGGGGCTCTGGGAGTAAGTGAAAACCTGGCTGGCCAGGTCGATCCCCACCTGGCCCACGGTCTTGACGAAGGTCTTGTCGATGGTTGTGGCCACAGTGTCGGCCCCCTGCTCAGTGACATGGGGGGCGATGGCGTTTTTCTTTTCGTTCAGGTAGTACTCAAGGCTGGCATGCTTCACGTCCTGCGAGAAGAGGGTCATCATGTCCGCGCTGAAATCCTTGGGAATGACGATGGCAGCATAGTACTCGCCTGAGCGCACCCCCTCCAGGGCCTGGTCGCGGTTGACGAACCTCCAATCCAGCTGGTCGTTTGCCCGCAAGGTGCTGGTGACCGTCTCCCCCACGTTGATCCTGACCGGAATCAGGTCGGATTTGTACCCCTTGTCGGTGTTGGCCACGGCCACCTTGATGGCCTTGGTGTTCTTGTAGGGGTCCCAGCTGGCGGCGATGTTGAACCAGGCATAGAGGGCCGGGACAATAATCAGGCCCATCAGGACGATGATGGCGATGACGTTGCTGGTGGCATCGGCCAGGTCCTTGCGCAGGATCCTCCAGATGTTCCTCATCGGCGATCACCATCCTCGGGAGCGTCCTCCTCATCGCGGCTCATGACTGATTCGCGCACGGCCGTGGTCAGCCTGGTCATGGCCGAGGGACCCTGCCGACGCGGGCGAATCAGGGTGAGGAAGTCCATGCCGGGACGCTCGGTCAGGCCCAGCTGCCGAACATAGCTGTCGCAGATGTACTCGACGATGATCAGGTAGGCGTCTATCAGGACGATGGAAGCGATGCAGGCGATCAGCATGACGATCTTGGCTTCGGTGCTGAACAACAGGATGAGGAAGAGCACTGGCAGCAGAACCAGGACCAGACCACCCCGGATCAGCGTTGGATAGAGGGCCAGGAAGCGATGCGCACGCCGCCTTATGACGGCGCGGTAGTCGCCCTCGCCCAGGATGGAGCGGGCCAGGCTGCCCAGGCTCAGACGGCGGTCGGCTGAATGGTTCTGTTCGGTCAGCATCAGGTCAGTGGCACCAAGCCGCCGGTCGAAGAGGGCATTCAGGTTGAGCAGGTACCGCCGCACCACCAGTCCGATCAGGAGGGCCACCGGCAGGTACCAGAAGATGTGGAGCATGTCCTGCCAATAGTGGTTGCCGTACATGCCGCCGATGGTCTCACGCATGGCGTTGATTCCGTAGGTGAAGGGCAGCCACGGGTTCAGATTGCGGAAGAAGTCGGGCATCATCTCAATCGGGTACATGCCCGAGGACCCAGGTATCTGCAGGATGACCAGAACCACAGCCAAGGCCTTGCCGATGTGCCTGAAAGAGGCGGCCAGGGCATAGATGATATTGATGTAGACGAAGGAGGCAAAGACCCCGGCCAGGACGAACAGGGCGGGTTGGCGGCACTGGATGCCCAGCATCAGGTCGCCCACTGTAGCGATCAGCGCCTGGAAGAAGCCGACGAAGACCAGCAGAAGCCAACGACCCAGGTAAGCCTGGGTGGCGGTGCATTTGCGGATGCCCTCCTTGTCGACCTCCAGCTTGTAGATGGCTATCAGGATGAACCCACCCACCCAGAGAGCCAGATTGGTATAGAAGGGCGCCACGGATGACCCGTAGTTGCTGACCGGATAGACCGTGTGCGAGGCCAGCTCCACCGGCGAGGCCATGGCCTTTCCGAAGGATTCCGGGCTCAACCCCAGGGTCTGGGTCATCCGGTTCCAAGCAGCCGAGGACCCAAGGGCTGCCACATCGGTCCGAACCCCCTTCAGGTCGGACCTGACCGAGGCCAGGGAGGCCCTGGTGGTGGACAGGGTCGACTGGGCCTGACCGATGGTGGAATCCAGTTGATCCAGCAGGGCATCGGTTTGGACGGCCGTGGTGGCCAGGTTGCTCAGGGCACCTTGGAGAGAGCCGTTGGAGGCATTGAGGGCATCCAGCCCGGTAAGGAGGTTGGGCATGGTGGTCCCAGCCAGGCTCTGGCTGGCTGCAGCCAGAGCCTTGATGCCTGTGCCGCCGGTGTCGGTCATGGCCGAGCTCAGGTCTGATGCGGCCCGCCTGCCCGAGTCCAGAGCCGTCGAGGAGTTCTTCTTGAAGGCATCAAGGGATGACTTCTGCTTCTGGTTGGTCTTTTTCAGATCGTCAATCTGCCGCTGGATGCTCTCATAGGCCGGATCCCCAGAATGTAGCCCGGACTGGTCTAGACCCGACTGGAGCCGGTCCACAGCCTCCCCATTGGCATCGACCAGCTGACCCAAGCCGGAATTGACCCGGTCCACCTTGTCCTGGGTGGCGTTCAGGTCGGCGGTGATCCCGCCTGCCACTGTATTCACATCCGTGACCGCGCTGGACAGCCGCACTGACCCGTCCGCCAGGGCCTGGTTCAGGGCAGAAGAGAACCGAAGACTGTCGTCGCGGGTCTTGGCCATGCTGCTCTGAGCTCTGTTCAGAGTGGCCTGGGTGGCCGATATCTGACTCTGCAGGTCCTTGATGTCGCTTCTGGAGCCGGCCACGGTCTGCCGGGCCTGGCCCATGGTGGAACCGATCCGGTCAAGCTGGCCGTCCGTCCGATCCAGCTGGTCGATAATTTCCCCCAGGTCGCCCACCACCTGGCTGCGGCTCTGCTCGGCCGCGCCCTGGGCATCGCCGACGGTCTGCAGGACCTTCCCGGCCAAGGCGTCGCTGACGGCCGAGACGAAGACCGCGTTGATCTCCTGGTCGATGGTGGAGGCGCCGGTGTCGGTCACCTTGGGAGCGATGGCGTTTTTCTTCTCATTGACGTAATAGTTCAGAGCGGGCCTGTTCCCGGCCCCCTCGACGATGCCGACCAGGTCGGCGCTGAACCGTTCAGGAATGATGATGGCCGCGTAGCACTGGCCCGAGTGGACCTCTTCGATGGCCCTTTCATCATCATCCATGAACTTCCAGCCCAGGCTTTTATTGCCGCGCAGCTCCTGGATAACCGATCTACCGGCGTTGATCCTGCCGGTTTCCGCGGATTGCGCCCCTCGGTCCATGCTGACGACGGCCACGGGCAGATTGTTGACGTTGCTGTAGGGATCCCAGAGAGCCATGATGTTGAACCAGGCATAGAGGGAGGGCAGCACGGCCACGCCGATGGTCACCACCAGGGCCACGGGGTTGCGCAGTATCCGCCAGAGATCTCGCCTGAAGATGGCCAACACGGTCTTCACCGCCAGGAACCTCCTTCTTGTCTGTCCAGGGGATCACGGCACTGGCCTGCTCCACTCGGATCGGCTGCATCCTCCCGGGACCTACGTCCGGCCTGAGTATAGCCACCCTTCCTTACTGGCCCAGACCAGTCAGCTGATTGTGAATGCCCATGCAAGGCCGGACCGTCAGAGCAGCAAGGGCTTCTGACGACGGTTTATGCCTTGGCCACGAACAGACGCGAGACCGCCATCGACAGGGCCACAGCCAGGCCCATGGGCATGAAGGCCATGACCGGCAGGCGGCAGACCTCCATGAGCATGGCCATGGCCATGAGCGGAGCCTGCTGGGAGGCGGCCAGCAGGGAGGCGGCGCCGATCACGGCACACTGCCAGACCGGCAGGCCGGGCACAAGGCAAGCCAGCGGCAGGCCCAAAACAGCGCCCATGGCGGATCCCAGGGCTATGGATGGCGTCAGAGTGCCGCCGAAAGCCCCAGCACGGATGGTTGCTGTGGTCAGCAGAGCCTTGGCCAGCGCAAAGAGGGCCAAGAGGGCAAGTGACCGAGCCAGCTGGAGCCCTGAGAATCCGACGGACAGCAGCTGATCCATGCCCATCTGGGCCAGAGCCCGGCCGTTGCCCATGACCTGGGGGGCAGCCAGAGCGACCAGCCCGGTCAACAGAGCTACCCCCGTCAGCTGCCAGATGGCGGCAGGGCCAGTAGTTCTATGGGACTCTGCCCAGGATGTCATCCAGCGGAATCCGGCCCCCAGCAGCCCCATGACTGGTCCGATCAAGAGGACCACTGCCATAAGCCATGGCCGGAAGGGATCGGATCCGACCTTATAGTAAGGGGTAAAACCCTTTATAGATCCGCCGACCAGGGTAGCCAAGGCCGACATAGCCAGATTGACCGCCACCACTTCGGTATCCACCCGCCGCAGCAGCACCTCGATGCCGAAGAAGGCCCCAGTCAGAGGCGCAATGTAAATGCCGGCGAACCCTGCACCTGCCGCCGAAGCCACAAGCAGCGGACCGTCCTGATCACGCAGCCCCAGCCGTCGTCCCAGCCTGGTCCAGAGACCGCCCAGAAGAGCCCCCGCCTCGCGAGGGGCCACTTCCCTGCCTATGGAGCCACCAGCAGCCACAAAGAAGATCTGGGTAAGCACATGAACCACGGTCCGGCCCGGGGGCATGGATGCACCCTTGACGGCCTGATCGACCGAGGGAACCAGCCTGGTCCTCGTCCGCAGCCAGGCCCATACCAGACCGGCCACCAGCCCGGCCAAGGTCACCGAGGCCAGCCTTCTGATCGGCGGAACCACCTCAGCCGTGGGAGCCCCTGGGGTCTCAGCGAAACCCAGCAGGCCGACCTGAGTCAGCTCAAAGAACCTTGCCAGCAGGCCCGAGGAAAGCCCGACCAATTGACCTAGGCAGAGCACCGAGACCGCCAGACCCCAGCTACGAGGAAGCCGGAATCCGCGTTCGGGACCTGGATCCTGGTCAGGCTTTCGTTGGATATACACAACTCCAATCTAGCGGAAGCAACCGCCAGCAGAGCGTTAGCCCAAGCAGCCTTTCCGTCAGTCCGTCTTGTTCATGAGGGCCTCCTGTAGGAAGTCCCGCTGCACAATAAGCAGGTTTTCGGCCACAGTCTCGTCGTTGGTCATGTGGGTGATGCCGGTCAGCGGCAGGACCGTATGAGGGCGACCGGCCGCCATGAGAGCGCTGGAGAGCCTCAGGGTGTTGGCCACGGAGACGTTGTCATCCGCGAACCCGTGTATCAGCATCAGCGGGCGGCGCAGCGAAGGCGCATCGTCGATAATTCCGTTGCGGCGGTAAACGGCCGGGTCCATCCCCAGATAGCGCTCGGTGTAATGGGTGTCGTAAAGGGTCCAGTCCGTGGGCGGGGCACCTGCACAGGCTGCATGGATCCGGTCGGGAGCCCGCAGAACCGATAGGGCCGACAGGAAGCCGCCATAGGACCAGCCGATCATGGCCACATGCCCCAGGTCGGCCTCGGGAGCGAAATCAGGCAGAACCTTCAAAGCCTCAAGCTGGTCATCCAAAGTCACCTGGGCCATATCCTCGAAGATGGCCCGATCCCAGGCAGGCCCACGACCCGGCGTACCCCGGCCATCGACGGTCAGAACCAGGAAGCCCTGATCCGCCCACCACTGGGACTCCCAGTAGTAGGACTGATTGAAGACCACCTGCTGGGCGCCTGGACCGCCGTAAGGCTTGAGCAGGACGGGCAGGCTGTCGGCGCTGGCGTAGGGACTGGATTCAGACGGCCTGACGATGGCTGCGAACAGCTCGCGCTGGCCCATGCGTACGAAGTCCACGTTGGGGATGAATCCGGGATCACTGCTGACATCGGCCAGGACGGCGCACATGACCCCCTGGCTATTGATATGGCCGGCATCCATGGCCCGGCGATCAGGACGATCATGGTGCTCCTGCCGACCGCCAACCCGGCCTGAGGCACTGGAGCCACCAGCGGATCTTACGCTGCCGTCAGAGCGGGCTTTGCTCACCAGGCCCAGCCCTTCGGCCCCCAGGCGGTCCAGATCTCCATCAGCACCCAGATAGCAGTGGCGCACCTGCCCATGCGCCGAGGCCATAGTCCGGCCGCTGACCACGATGCCATGACCGGCCCGAGAGGCGGACCACACTCCGGGCAGCCGGTTGAGCACATGGATCGAACCGTCATAGCTCAGGCGCATCAGGTCGAAGCTGCGGGGATCAGTGGAAACCACCGCCAACACATCGCGATCCTCCACAGACAACACCCGCCGAATCTGGCAGCCAGCCGGGGAGAATACCCTTCCATCCAAGCGCAGCCTCGTGGTGTCGGCTTCTACGTCAATGAAGGCGTCCACCAGCCCGCCCTGGGGCCGATAGGCCGGCAACCCGGGCACCAGGTCGATCCACTGGTCATTGCCATGCTCCTGCATCACCCTGGTAGCCACCTTGGGTGCTGCATCGGAATCAAGAAAGGTCATGTCCTGTCCCCGATCCAAACCCTGGCGATCATCCGGCACCTGTACCTCCAGGATCCTGTCCTCGGTCTGCCGACGGTTCTGAACCAGCAGCAGCGGCCGATGCCCTTCTTGCCAGCGGACCACAGCCAGGTATTCAAAGGCCTGATGATCCCAGTCCACCTCGCCCACCCAGGGATGGGCATCGTCCTGACCCAGGAGGACCAGGCTCAGCCCGACACGGGCATTGGACGTCAGAGCCTGGGGATACCGCCGGGCGCGCGGCCCGACCTGGGGATTGGCCGGATCGCTGATGTACCAGATCGGCTCGTCGGAGGAATCCGTGTGCTCGACCAGCAAGGCTCGGGAGTCCGGCGACCACCAGAATCCCTGATAGCGATCCATCTCCTCGCCAGCCACGAACTCGGCCAGCCCCAACAGCATCCGGTCATCGGTGCCGGGACGCAGGGCCAGGACAGCCCGTTCACGGTCCTGTCCGGCATCCTGACCGATGGCGACCACCATCAGCTGGTCACCAGTCGTATAGGCCACCATGGTGCCGTCCGGGCTGATGACTGGATTGAGCACAGCCAAATCGCTGTGTTCCAAGCTCAGGGCCCGCGTGGAGGCAGTGAGACCATCTGGGGCGATCAACGAGAGCCAGAGTCGGTCACCAAGGGCAAAGACCACCCGATCCCCGGCAGCATCCACGCTGTAGTCGACAATGCCCTCGCCGCCTTCTCGCGAACGCTCCCTTCGAGCCAGCTCGGCAGCCGGCACATGTTCCATGTCTGCATCCTCCAGCAGAGCCCTGGGGTCGGCCAGGAGCACCTCATGATGACGGCCCTCCTGATCAAAGACAGACAGCCAGAGCCCAGTCACCAGATCCTCAGGCCCGTCGGAGCGCAGAAAGACGGCACGTGAGCCATCCCCCACCGCTGAGGCCGATCGTGGCGCGCCCAAGGTGAACCGCAGGGTCCGGGCCTTGACCCGCGGATATGCTTCCATTGCCCGATCCACCTCTTCGGTCATGCTCGCTCCTCGGATAACTCTGACATGATCCTCATGATCTTGTGTCTGCCACGATGATAAGCGCCTAGGTGCCAAAGGGGAATTCGATCAGCCTCAACCGCAATGCGCCACCTTGGCCAGCAGCAGACGTCAATCGTTCTACATGGGAAATTTGTATCACGGATAAGGCGTGCCGCCGGACTACGACCAGCCGATGGCCACTCCCTGCGATAAAATAATATCGCTTTATCGCCAATGACTGGCCGATAATCCCTGTTTCCCAGGGGATAGGGGTGTCAAGGTAGGACACCATGACTGCACATGGGGAGCAATCGACAATAGAGAAAATAGAGGTAACCAATGAACATGATGGTTCGTTTTAAACGCGCATGCGCGGTGCTCGCTGCCGGCGCCACCTTGGCCGGCGGCCTGGCATTGCTGCCTACCGTGGCCCAGGCTGTGGAGGGCAACAAGGGGGCCGAGGCCAAGTCCGCCCCCTACCAGATCACCTTCGTCGGCGATCCATGGGACACAGAAGGCGCTCACGGGATTCGTGTAGAGACCAACGATCAGGGCATGCTGGATAAAAGCAAGATCCCCACTAACATACCAGTACCTGATTCCATGCAGGATTCGCAGTCGCCCGACAAGCCTTGGACTGTCGTCGGCTGGACCTATGTAGCGACGAGTCCTGAGACAGTCGACTTCACGAAGCCCTTTACGGCGGACACCACTGTCTTCGCAAAATGGGACCAAGCCAATGCAGTCACTTTCGTCGCTCAGGACCCGACCAACCTCGACCACGAACCTGCCACGCAGACGCTGTATACTGGCGAGGGCCACAAGCTGGCGGCACAGCCCAGTGCCCCGCCCAGCTACCCCGGATACACTTTCGAAGGATGGTTCGGTGCTGACAGCAACGCAGCCTTCAACCCTGATGCCGTCTTCTCTGAAGATGCCACTTTCGTAGCCAAGTACACCAAGGCGGCTGCTCCTGCTCAGCCTGCTGAGACCAACCCGGCCGACAATGCCAAGGAGCCTGCCAAGGCCGGCGACAAGACCGCCGACAAAGCAACTGGCAAGGCCGCCGCCAAGGATCCGGCCGGAAAGGCCGCCAGGAGCGACACCGCTCTGGCCAAGACCGGCGCTGATGCTATGGCCCCTCTGGCCATTGCCGCTGGCCTCTGCCTGAGCGCCGGCATCACCCTGGGTCTGCGCCGCAAGCTGTCTCTGTGAGTCGACAGGCTTCGGCCTGACCCATGACGATCGAAGGTCAAAGGCCCCTGGCCCATTGTGGCCACGGGCCTTATCCATGCCTGGCAATCGCGTTCGTTCGAACCTGTTCATTGAAGAAATTGCAAGCATCCGACCGCCCATTACCCCCTTTCAGCAGTGTCACGTACTATGAAAGGGTTATATGGAAAGGGATGACTATGAGCGTTCTCGATCGTTTCGAGAAGAGCGTGGAAGGCGCCGTTAACGGTGTCTTTTCGAAGTTCGGCTCCAAGGACCTACAGCCCGTCGACCTGTCGAGCGCCCTCGAGCGTGAGATAGACTCACAGGCCATGCCCGTCGGTCGCGACCGCACTGTGGCGCCCAACGAGTATCGGTTCAGACTATCCACCCTAGACTTCGACCGCATTGAGCAGTGGGGTTCGGAGGCTTTGGCCAACGAGTTGGCAGACAACCTGACCAAGTATGCCGAAAGCCAGCACTATGCCTTCGTCGGTCCGGTTGTAGTCATCTTCGAGGAGGACCTTAACCTGAACAAGGGCGACTTCCACCTATCTGCCGAGTCAGTCCAGGGCAACGCGGCACCCGTCACCACCCCCGAAGAGTCCAAGGATTGCCCGGTTCTGGAGATCAACGGCCGCCAGTACCTGCTGACCGCCCCCGTCACTACCATCGGCCGTGGATCCTCCTGTGATATCGTCATCGACGACGCAGGCATTTCGCGCCGACACCTTCAGATCGAGATCACCGACAAGGGCGTGGTAGCCCGCGATCTGGGGTCCACCAACGGCACCTATGTAGAGGGACATCAGGTTCCCGCAGCCACTCTGCTGGACGGCAATACCATCACCATCGGCCGTACCCGCATCCTCTACTGGGCATCGTCGCAGGAACAGGATTCGTAAATCGCCCAGACCTTGAAGTAAGGTCGAACCATTATGCTGACTGAACTGACATTCGCCATCCTCAAATACGGGTTCCTGGCTCTGCTATGGGTATTCGTCTGGCTGGCCATCCGTTCACTCCGCAAAGACATCGAAACTTTCAGCCCCAAAACTTCGCACTCCCGTAGACGCAGCGAACGCGCAGCCCAGCGCAAGCTGCCGGCAAGCGCCAGATCCGTGCCTATCGCCCCGGTCAGCAAGACAGAGCCCGCAAGGGACGAGCCCTCCCTGCTCGTGGTCATCGACGGACCCCTGGCCGGCTCCTCCACGCCACTGTCAGGACGGCCCATCACCCTGGGCCGCTCCTCCTCGAACACCCTGGTGCTGGACGACGAGTTCGTCTCCGGCCATCATGCGCGGGTCTACCAGGATCCTGCATCGGGCCGATGGGCCATTGAGGATCTTGGGTCCACCAACGGCACCGTCGTCTCGGGGCAGAAAATAACGGCGCCGACAATCCTACCGGCGGAGGTTCCCGTACGCATCGGAGCCACCACCTTCGAGTTGAGGTAGCCGCCCATGACCAGGAACGATGCGAACCAAAAGCTGTTCCTCTACTCCACGGCGGTTTCAGACGTGGGGTACGTGCGCAGCAACAACCAGGATTCGGCCTTCGCCGGCGAGCGCCTGGTAGCCATGTGCGACGGCATGGGCGGTCATGCGGGGGGGGACACGGCATCGACCATAGCCATCCGATCCCTGGCCCACATCGAACGCGACGACAGGAAGCAGGACGTGCAATCCCTGGCCCGGATGATGGAGACCTCGGTCATCGCGGCTCATGACGCCATCGTGGGCAAGGCCAAGCGCGAACACCGCCTGTCAGGCATGGGCACAACGGTAACGGCCCTGGCTCTGGCCGACGACTCCTGGGTGCTGGCCCATATCGGGGACTCCCGAGGCTACCTCCTGCGGGAGGGCAAGCTGATCCGGATGACTCAGGACCACTCCTACGTGCAGCATCTGATCGACACCGGCCGCATCTCCCCGGCTGAAGCCCGCAACCACCCTCAGCGCAACGTAGTCATGCGGGTTCTGGGTGACTTCGACATCGACCCTCGCCCGGACATCTCCATCTCCAAGGCCCTGCCTGCAGACCGCTGGATGATCTGCTCGGATGGTCTCTGCGGCGTTTTGGAGGACTCGACCATCGCCGAGGTGCTGTCCTCGGTCTCGGACCAGGCGGAGTGCGCCCAGCAGCTAGTCACCTTCGCCCTGAAAGCCGGCAGCACCGACAACGTAACCGTGGTCATCGCCGATGCCACGCTGGCCCTGGATGCCGATGCCTTCGATCTGCCCCATCAGACCCCTCTGGTCGGTGGTGCAGCCAGCTCCAACCTGGAGGCTCTGGCCGACATTCTGGATGAGCCCGTGACGGCCGCACCGCGCCTGCGTGACGAGTCCCGGGAATCGCCCGCCAAGCGGGCCGCCGATCTGACCCAAGACCGGGATTCCGGCAAGCAGGAGGGCGAGGATAGCGATAGCCACACCGCCCAGCCCTCGGCTGCCCGCGAAGAGAGCGGCGAACGGCAAGTGCCCGACACCAGCGAGATCCCCGTCGTCCACAAGGAGGACGGTTCGGACTCAGCCGATCCCTACGACCCAGACGTGGCCGACGCCATCCACAAGGAGCATTTGGAACAGCGCAGGCGCCAGCGTTCCCGGCATCGGCGGATTCGGCTGATCCTGGCTGGCATCATCACCCTGGTAATCCTTGCACTGGCCGGAGGCACGACGGCTGCCTACCGTTGGAGCCAGGAACAGTATTACCTGGGCGCGGACCAGGGCCGCGTAGTCATCTACCAGGGCGTGCCCACTAAAGCCTTCGCCCTCTCGCTGTCCCACCCGGTGCAGACCACAGACATCTCCGTTAAGGGGCTTCCCCAATCCTGGCGCGACCAATTGGAAGAGGGCATCACCGTCTCCAGCATGGATGATGCCCAAGAGCACGCCCGTCTTATCCGCAAGGAGGCCGGCGACCTCAAACGCGAGCGCGCCAAGGAGGGCAAGAACGAGTCTGTCCAGACAGCGGCCTCCCCGTCAACCTCGCCCTCACCGTCGAAAACCGACCAGAGCAGGCGGCAGTAGTCATGATCACCACGCGTCTGCGCCGCATAGGCCTTCTGCTTTTCTCCTTGCTGGTGGGGTTCATCGGCTTCTTCCAGATGTTCGCCCGAGCTGCAGGCCGCTTCCCCGGGGACTACGCCGCCCTGCTGGCAGTCACTGCCGCCCTCTTCATTGCCCTCTGGGTCCTGTTGGAGATTTTCCAGCCTTATGGCAGCCAGGCCATCCTGCCCAGCATCGTCATCCTGAGCTCCCTAGGCATCACTCTGATCATCCGCATAGATCTGCGCAACGCTCGGATCGGCCAGCCCACACGAGTGGGCTTCACCCAGCTTATCTGGCTGTGTCTGGCTTTGGTCCTGTGCGGCCTGCTGGTGGTGCTGCTTCGGGATTACAGGCTGCTGCGACGCTTCTCCTATGTGAGCATGGTGGCGGGCCTGGTCCTGCTCCTGTCGCCCATGCTGCCCGGCATCGGCCGCGAAATCGGCGGCGCCCGCATCTGGATCGGCGTAGGGTCGCACACCCTGCAACCCGGCGAATTCGCCAAGCTCTTCCTGGCCTTCTTCTTTGCTGCCTATCTGTTCGACCACCGAGACCAGCTGGCTGTGGGCGGCAAGAAGGTCCTAGGCATGCGGATGCCTCGAATCAAGGACCTGGGCCCCATCATTATCGTCTGGCTTATTTCGCTGGCCGTCCTGGTCATCCAGCATGATCTGGGCACCTCGCTGATGTACTTCGCCATGTTCGTCTCCATGCTCTACGTGGCCACGGGCCGCACCAGCTGGATCGCCATCGGCGCCGTCTTCTTCGTCATCGGGGCGGTGGCCGCCTCCATGGTCTTCGCCCACGTAGGCGCCCGCGTGGATGCCTGGCTGCACCCCTTCAGCGATGCTGAGTTCGGCAAGACCTTCGGCGGGTCAGGCCAACTGGTACGCGGCATCTTCGGCCTGGCTGCCGGCGGGCTGACCGGCACCGGCCTGGGCCAGGGACGCCCCTGGATCACCCCTCTGGCCAACTCCGACTTCATCTTTACGTCAGTGGGCGAAGAGCTGGGGCTGAGCGGCCTGCTGGTGGTTCTGGCCCTCTACCTGGTTATCGTGGCTTCAGGCATGATCACGGCCATGAAGATCAAGGACGGCTTCGGCAAGCTCCTAGCCTCCGGTCTGGTCTTCACCATGGCCTTCCAGGTCTTCACCGTGGTGGGCGGCATCACCCTGGTCATCCCCCTGACCGGCCTGACCATGCCCTATATGGCGGCGGGCGGCTCCAGTCTGGTGGCCAACTGCATCCTGGCCGTCCTGCTGATCATCATTTCCAACGCGGCCAACAAGCCTGCGCCGGAGGTCAGCTCGGACACCTTCAAGTACGAGGCCCTGGCCGTCCTGCGCCAGCAGGAGACCAGCAAGCGCAGCGGACAGGACGACTCGGACTCTGATTCTGACTCCGACGACCAAGAAGTCCATGGTCGTCATGCCGAACCGGGCGAGCCGACTGATCGGGATGAGGAGACCGACCTGCCAGCCACCGGCCGCATCCCAATCCGCCAGGTGCGAGGAGGCGGACAGTGAACAAGGCCCTGCGTCAACTCTTCAACGCCGTCATCGTCCTCTTCGTCATCCTAGGGCTTTCCAGCTCCATCATCATGGTGATCAAGGCTGGGAGCCTTAACTCGGACCCTCGCAATCTGCGCGCCCTCTACCATGAGTACGCAGCACCCAGGGGGGCCATCCTGACCTCGGACGGCGCCGTCATGGCCCAGTCCGATCCCATCAACGACTCCTTCCAATACCAGCGGCATTACAACAATGGTGCCGCCTACTCGCCCATCACCGGTTACTACTCCATCACCAGCCCGGCAGACCGGGGAATAGAGGCCTCGCGCGACCGTCTGCTGAGCGGCCAGTCAGACAGTCTGTGGATGGATCGGCTCAAGTCCCTCTTCACCGGAACCCAGAACAAGGGTGCCTCCATTGAGACCTCCATCAATCCCAAGATGCAAGAAGCCGCCTACGACATGCTGGGCAACCTGTCCGGGTCGGTGGTGGCTATCGAACCCTCCACCGGCCGCGTGCTGACCTTGGTCAGCACGCCAAGCTATAACCCCGACGACCTAACCGCCCACGACAGCGGCGATGCCTCCCAGGCCTATCAGAAACTGGCATCCCGTTCCGACAACCCCATGCTCAACCGGGCCACCTCGCAGCTGTATCCTCCAGGATCCACCTTCAAGGTGGTCGTGGCCGCGGCCGCCCTGGAGTCCGGCCAGTACCACATCGACAGCCAGTTGCCGGCCGGGGCCTCATACACCCTGCCGGGCACCAACTACAACCTGACCAACGCCACAGCCACGGGGAGCGGGGTCAACGGCAGGATCAGCATGGAGAACGCGCTGGCATACTCCTCCAACACCGCCTTCGCTCAGTTGGGTGTCAGTCTGGGGAATAAAACGCTTGCCGAGCAAGCCCGCAAGTTCGGTTACGGTTCCACCATCACCTTGGACGGGACAAACTCCACAGGCCGGCCCATGAAGGCCGTGGCCTCCAAGTTTCCCGAGGACCAGTCCCAGGATCGGCTGGCCTTGGCATCCATCGGCCAGGGGGACACCTTGTCCACCCCCTTGCAGGCAGCCATGACGGCCGCTGCCGTGGCCAACGGCGGCAAGCTCATGCAACCGACCCTGGTGGACCGGGTGCGTTCCAGCGACCTGAGCGTCATCAGCGAGACCACGCCCTCGGTATACTCGCAGGCCTTCTCCTCGGACACCGCCAAGGCCCTGACCACCATGATGGAAGCAGTGACCACCAAGAGCTACCCCAATCTGGCCATCCCCGGCATGCAGGTGGCTGCCAAGTCCGGCACAGCCCAGATCGGCGCTGGCAATGCGGCAAATGACGGGTGGATGATAGGATTCGCCCCGGCCGACAGCCCCAAGGTGGCCGTTGCCGTCGTGGTGCACGGCATCTCCTCCTATGGAATGGAGATCGCCGGGCCGATCATGAAACGCGTCATGCAGGAGGCTGCCAAGTGAAACTGGTGCAGGGACAGCTCATCCACAGGCGGTACCGCCTGGACCGCCGCCTGGCCCAGGGGGGCATGGGCGAGGTCTGGAAGGGCTATGACATCGAACTGGGCCGCGTGGTGGCCATCAAGGCCCTGCGCGAGGACCTGACCAACGAGGAGTCCAAGCTGCTTCGGCTTCGGGCCGAGGCCCACAATTCCGCCAACCTGGCCCACCCCAACATCGCCGCCCTCTTCGAGTACTACGAGCACGATGGCATCGGATTCCTGATCATGGAATACGTGCCCAGCCAATCCCTGGCCGACATCTACCGAGACCGGGGCACCCTGGGCCCCATCGAGCTGCTGCCCATCCTGATCCAGACGGCCCGAGGGCTCTACGTGGCTCACTCCCACGGTGTCATTCACCGGGATGTCAAACCGGCCAACATCATGGTCTCCGACACCGGCGAGGTCAAGATCACCGACTTCGGCGTCTCCTACTCCACCAACCAGGGGCAGATCACCCAGGACGGCATGGTGGTAGGCACGGCCCAGTACATCTCGCCCGAGCAGGCCCAGGGTCTCCAGGCCACGCCCCAGTCAGACATCTACTCCCTGGGCGTGGTGGCCTACGAGGGGCTCTGTGGGCACCGGCCCTTCACCGGCGCCACCCCGGTGGACATCGCCGCAGCACACGTCAACGACCCGGTGCCGCCGCTGCCCGACTCAGTGGACAACCAACTCATGAACTTCGTCATGTCCATGCTGGCCAAGGACCCGCGAGACCGCCCGGCGAATGCCTTGGTGGTCTCGCACACGCTGGCCAGGATCGAGCAACGGCTGCTGGACCAGCAGCTGGGCGAGACGGAGGTCATCAATCCACGCGCACCCATGCCTCGACGCATTATGAGCAGGCCGCACGCGGTAAAAGACATCTTCAGGCCCTTCTGGGGGCACTATGGAGAAGGAAGCGCACAGCGCGGCCTTGAAGCGACGAACGGAGGGGATACCCTATGAGCATCACACTGCCGCCGTCCCTAGCGGACGGACGATACCGTCTGGGACAGCTGATCGGACGCGGTGGCATGGCCGAGGTTCACAAGGCTGTGGACACACGTTTGGGAAGGACCGTCGCGGTCAAGATCATGCGATCCGATCTGGCCAACGACGAGGTCTTCCTATCGCGGTTCCGGCGGGAAGCCCACTCGGTCGCCCTGCTCAACAACCCCAACATCGTCTCCATCTACGACTCGGGCGAGGAGATACTGACCGACGACCAGGGCAACCATGAGCGGGTGCCCTACCTGGTCATGGAATACGTCAAAGGCCAGACCCTGCGGTCCATCCTCAAGGAGAACGGCGCCCTGAGCCAGCGCGACAGCGAGCAGGTCATGCTGGGTATGCTCAGCGCCCTGGACTACTCCCACCATATGGGCGTCATCCACCGGGACATCAAACCCGGCAACATCATGATTTCGGAGCAGGGCATCGTCAAGGTCATGGACTTCGGCATCGCCCGGGCCATGGACGACTCTGCCGCCACGATGACCCAGTCCCAGGGCGTGGTGGGCACGGCCCAGTACCTGAGCCCCGAACAGGCCCGCGGCGAGAGCGTGGACATGCGCTCCGATCTCTATTCGGCCGGCTGCGTCCTCTACGAGATGCTGACCGGACGGCCGCCCTTCAACGGGGATTCGGCCGTGGCCATCGCCTACCAGCACGTCACCGAGGTGGCCACCCCGCCCAGCAGCATCGTGCCCGGCCTGCCGAAGATGTGGGATTCCATCTGCGCCAAGGCCATGGCCAAGGACCGGCAGAACCGGTATGCCACGGCCTCCGCCTTCAAGAGCGACATCCTGGCCTTCATGAACGGCGGAACCCCGGTGGCTGCCGCCTTCAACCCGCTGACCGACCTGGCCAACGTCAAGGCCCGCAAGGATGCCGAGCAGGGGGCCGAAACGGCCACCATGCCGCTGACCGAAGAGGAGACGGCCGCCACCCAGGCCTTCAACCCCGTCCAGGATTCGCTTAACCCTGCTGCCACCGGCGTAGCCACAGCTGAGCGCACAGCCGCCAAGACGGCCCAGCAGAAGGCCAAAAAGCGCAAGAAGATCATCATCGGCGCCGTCCTGGGAGCCCTGCTTCTGGTAGCCGCCGGACTGGGTCTCTGGACGGTCGTGAACCGGAACCATCATCAGATGGCCGAGGTGCCTACCATCAACGCGCAGATGTCACGGATCCTCGCCCGCGAGAAGGTCACCGCCGCAGGCTTCCACTATCAGGAGAAGGAGGACCACGACTCGGCCGAGCCCAAGGGGACCTTCACCAAGCAAAGCCCCAAGGGCGGAAGCATGGCTCCCAGAGGCTCCACAGTGACCGTCTGGTTCTCCTCCGGGCCTAAGGACACAGCCATTCCCGACGTCAAGGGCATGAACCAGCAGGAGGCCCGCAGAACCCTGGAGAAAGCCGGATTCAAGGTCTCCCCCGCAGCCTCGGTGGAAGACAGCCAGGACGTGCCCAAGGACCATGTGACCCGCACGGATCCCGCCGCAGGCCAGAGCGTGGCCAAGGGAACCAGCATCCTGATCTACATCTCCTCGGGCATGACCAAGGTGCCTGATCTGTCTGGCAAGAGCAAGGACGACGCGACCAAGACCCTGCAGAGTCTGCACTTCAACATCACCATCCGCGAGCAGGCATCCAACAGCGTGGCGAAGGATATGGTCATCAGCACCGATCCGGCTGCCGGATCCTCCGTCCAGCAGGGAGCCATGATCACGGTCACCGTCAGCAACGGCATGCAGTTGGGCAACTATATCGGTATGACTCTGGGCGAGGCCAAGCGCACCCTGGGCCAGGGGGTCAATATCAAGGTCAATGGCCCCAACAACGACAACGCCGAGGTCACCGGCCAGGATCCTGCCGCTGGCGCCTCCTTCGACAAGTCCAAGGACACCATCACCCTGACCACAGCCATCCGCATCCCGCCCTTCTCACAGGGCGAGACCTTGGGCAGCTACCGGCAGAAGCTGACCAACAGCGGTGTCAGCGCCGACAGGGTCACCTCCATCGGCAAGGACACGGACAAGGTGACCGCTGTAAACCCAGCGGCAGGAAGCAGGGTGGACGACAACACACCCATCACGGTGACCACCATCAGCTCCACCAACTGACCTGATATGGCCCCGGCGGGCACAGTCCTGCCGTCGGGGCCATATGTTGGTTCATATAAGGCCAGGCAGCATGAGTACGAGGTGAATATAGCGGCGCCTTCCAGACCATGGCCACCGTGGTGTCTTAGATAAACCAGGGTAATCACTTCCGGCAGTCGGCAAGATATGACATCAATAAGCGGCGGGGCCGCAGGATCACATTGGATCCTGCGGCCCCGCCGCTCTTCCTATGCCGCCTAGGTCAGAAGGTGGAGTAGTTGGACATCTGTCTGAGCATGGGCACGTTGCTGGCCAACCATGGGAAGCCCCATTCCATCAGGGCGCAAACCAGAGTCAGCAGAAGCAGAATCAGCAGAAGCCATCGAATCGGGGCTATGCCGGACTGGTGCCGCAGCAGCCAGCCGTAGAGGCTGATCATGGGCTGGGGCTTCTCGCCCTTGCGAATCTGCTTCAGCAAGGGGTACCGCCAGGCAGCCAGTGCCGCCAGGTAGATGATCAGATAGGCTGCTGCCAAAACCAGGAAGACCGGCTGCAGAGAACCCAGCCTGGCCATGATCGAGCCCTTGTCGTCGGCAAAGGCCACATTGCTGCCCCGGTCGCCCAGCAGTTCCTTGGGCACACCGTCTGACACCTTGGCCCAGTAGCCGAATTCGCCCCAGCTGATCCACCGATGGGTGGCCGTGGTGTATTTGGGCTCGCAGGTGGTCAGTGTGATCATGCGCCGATCAGGAGCGTCGTTGGGCGAATAAGGGTTGGGGGCGATGACGCTCACCTCTTCGGGCGAGACGATCTTGTAGCGGGTGTAGTGGTAGACGTACCAGTAATCCTTGGTGCGCAGAACGATGGCATCGCCCACTCGCAGCTCGTCTACATGGCCCAGCGGCTCACCATAGCCGGCACGGTGTCCGGCTATGGCCACGTTGCCCATCTCGCCCGGCATCTGCGTATTGGGGTAGTGCCCCAGTCCCGCGTAGGCCAGCTCTCGGGGCGACGTGCCCTGAACCACGTTGCGCTCCCAATGCTGTCCGAAACGAGGAATATAGGCCTGAGCCATCAGTTCACCCTCGGAGGCCTGCTTGGGCTGCACCGGCGGCGCCCCTTTCTGAGGCTTGGCCACCTTGCGGGTGTCGCCCGATCCCGGGTTGCTCCAGGAGGTCGAGGCCCGGGCCTGCAACTGCTGATGCTCGGACTGCACACCGGTCCACCAGAGCTGCCATACCACGTAGAGTGCGCAGATGACGGCCAGGGTAATCAGCAGCTCCCCTATGATTTCTGCAATGCCCACCAGCCAAGTTCGCCCTTTATCCGCCGGCTTATCGGCCGGCGTTTTGTCGTTCTCCGAGTCTTCTGTCGTCATTTACCGTGCCTTCTCATCTAGCGATGCGTACTGGAGTGGCTGCAGGACAGCCGTCGTCTCAGGGAATCTCAGATTGTCCGAAGACTCGACATTCCAACCCAGACCCACCGTGTTCACATACTCCTTGTAAACGCGGATGGATGGCGAAGCATTCAGGGACTTGGTCATCCGATCGACTGGTCCTATGGCTGAAATCTTATATGGCGGCGAGTACTTTCGGCCGTGCAACAGCAGCACATTGCCCACGCATCGAACGGCCGTGGTGGGCAGCACCCGCTGATCCTGGATTCGCATGGACTCGGCTCCCCCGGCCCAGAGTGCGTTGACCACGCTCTCCACATCCTGCTGGTGGATGACGTAATCGTTGATGTTGGCCGTCGACCCGTCGGACCCCACCTTCTGCTGCCAGAGCGAGGAATCGTTGAGGGTCACCGTCAGCCCCGGCCCCTGGACGGCCTTGAGCACCGTGCCCGAGCCGGGGTCCTCGCGGGACTGGTCCGAACTGCCCTTGTCATCGGTCAGGGTCTTCAGCGCGTTGATCTGCGAGCTCATGTCATTGATGTCCTTGCGCAGCTCGGCAGCCTTGTTCTGGCGCTCCTCCACCAGCCCGGCCGTATCCGAGGTGACCGTGACCGTCCTGTTGACGCGGATGTTGGTGGTCAGCATGTACCCCACCAAGGCGAGCACCACAGCCACGGACACTGTGCCGACCAGGGACCTGCGCGCACCGTGCCGTCCCGTCCGTCTGGTCATAGGCATACCCTCATCCTCGTCTGCGATAGTATTACGTTCGAGTCTAACCGCTACTATGGCTTAGTAGATCTACTGAAGGAGAATAACCTCATGGCAGAGCATCAACTCCATGATGACGAGGACCAGGCGGTGGACGAGGCCAAGACCGCTGACACTGGTGAGGATGCCGAGGACGAGGAGTACGGCCTGTCCATGGACAAGGTGGAGGCCGTGCTCAACCAGAGCGTTGACAAAAAGCATATGACCCCGCAGATGCGTCGCATCGTGCAGCGACAGGAGGAGAACACCCGCCGCGTGGAGGACACCATCAAGAGCACCAAGGCTAATCCACGCTGGTTCGTGCCTCTCTTCGTCACGCTGATGGTGGTGGGCCTGATCTGGATCGTGGTCTACTACATCGCCTCCACTCGGGGCAATGTCTTCCCCATCCCCGGCATCGGCAACTGGAACCTGGCCGTAGGCTTTGGCATTCTGCTGGTCGGCTTCCTCATGACCATGTGGTGGCACTGATCCATCTGCCACATTGTTCTTTGTATACCCATCCACACCTGAGCATCAGGCATGTGTGGATTCGGCTACTCAGCTCCACCGATTTCATCCACCAGTTCCAGACTCAAGCCAAAGTTATCCACAATCGCCCGAATTTCTCGTGGACGCACTAGGACACTCGTCCACAGCCGTACTGCTGATTGGATTCTGCCTTCACTTATCCACTTTTTGCTGCTATATATGCACCAGTTCTGGATACTTATTCCCAGGTTATCCACACGATTGTCAACAAATGTGGATAGATGACACCCATGTCATTTATCAATTACGGAAGGCAGCAACGCAGCAGACAGATGCCGATTTTCAGCGCATTGGGTTGACCATATTGCAGCCCAGAGCCAGTAGAACCAGGACCGCCAGGAAGATCAGCGTGGGCAGCAGCCAGGAGAGCAGGCCATGCACCCGCGAGCTAGGCCGGCCCATGTACAGCAGGGCCAGCATGAAGAGGCCGCCGACTATAAATCCGCCCACATGGTCCTGCCAGGCGATGCCGGGCACAAACAGGGGCATGCAGAAGTTGATGGCCATCCAGACCACCATGGAAACGATGTCAATCCCCAGACGGCGGTAAACCACCAGGATGGCGGCGAAGAGCCCGAAGAGTGCGCCCGAGGCCCCGATGGCCGAGGTGCCCCATCCATTGGGCGCCAGGACCGCATAGACCATCAGCCCCAGGTCTCCACCCAGCCCGCTGATCAGGTAGAGGGCCAGAAAACGCCCGTGCCCTATCAGATTTTCCAGCACCGGCCCCACAACCCAAAGGGTGATCATGTTGAAGAGGATGTGCGAGACATTGGTGGCGTGCAGAAATATGTTGGTCACAAACATCCAGGGCTCATGAATGGCCGTAATCGGCACGAAAGCCCAGTATCCCAGCAAAAGCCGCTGATAGCGAAGCGGAGCCAACAGATACAAGGCCATCTGGATGACCCAGGCCGCCAGGCAGATCAGGGTGATGGCTATGGTCACGACCGGAGCATGGTCACCCCAGCGCCGCCGGATCCATCCCAGCGGCCCCCGACCATTCCCTCCGCCTGTGAAACTGGTGCCCATGCCATTGACCATGAACCATACATTACCTGACCGTCCGGCCGGGGTGTGCGGTTTCCGTGCCGCAATGGCATCGATGCATCCCACAATTCGTTGCGTTCTACTAGGATGTTGACTAGGTCGGTCGAAGTGGGCAGGACCGACGAAAGTCGTCGAAAGGAGCCAAACATGGAGAATTCATCTTCAAACGGCTGGAAGTTCTTTGCACTGCTCTTCGGCACGCTGCTGGCCGGCGTTGTCGCTCTGTTCGTATACAAGCAGCAGAACCCGGATTATGATCCCTGGGAGGAGCCCTGGGAGAACAGCTCATCGCCAGTCGACCTGGGCCTGGCCAAGGATGAGGAGGACAAGGGGCCCGAGGATCCCGAGACCCCTCTGCAAGCGGGCGCACAGGCCTGACCGTTCCGGTCGGGAAGGAATCCGACCCAGCGTCAAGAACGTGAGGGCAACGGATTCCTTTTTTCATGCCTGATTTTGGCTCGACCGCAGCCTGCTGGACACGCCTGTTGGGGCGGCGCGTCACAATGGAGCCATGAGTGCCATACGGGAAGCAGACATGGAAGAAGGCCGCCGGGATTTTCTGGCCTGGCGCGATGCGGCCAAGGAGGCCGCGAATAATCTGGGCCCTGGGGACGACCGCCTGTCAGTGGCCCCGCAAATCGATAGACGCAGCAAGGCCATGGCCGTCCGCTACTCCCTGCACATGCTTGAGATCAAGGCCCCCGGCCCCGGCGTGGAGGTCAGGGTGGCCCCCTGGGGAGCCGTCAAGATTCTGGACGGACCGGCATCCGACCCGCATAACCTGACCCCGCCCGACGTAATCGAACTGGACCCGGATGTCTGGCTACGGCTGGCCGCCGGCATCACCAGCTGGACCGAAGAAGCCGCAGCCGGGCATATCAGCGCCGTGGGCGAGCGCGACGATCTGCACGAGCTGCTGCCCCTGGTATGACCAATTAGTCGACTACCTCTGGCTGCTGGGGCTACTTGCTTGATGACCCCTTGGCTGCGGTCTTCTGCTCCTTGTGATGTTTGAGCGCGCTGGGCACGGGAATTGGTATGCGTTTGTGCGGCTTGGGCGTGGTCGGCATCTCCCCAGATGTGGCCTTGGCAGCAGCTTCGGCGGCCCACCGGGCGTAATCATCCAGATCATCGTCCGGGGAATCCTCGGGGTCCTGGCTCCCCGATTTGCGAGAATCCGGTTTGGAGTACTCCTCTTCAACCATTTTGAAGGGATCTTTGCCCCTGGTTCCGGGTTCCTTGCTGCTGAGCTCTTTGGCCAGCTCGTCGTAATCCGTGTCCGTTGTCAGATATTTGAGCTTCCGGGCTATTTTCGTCTGCTTAGCCTTCTGACGTCCGCGGCCCATCCGACCCCCTTCGCCAGGTAAAGTGCGCTTAGGCAACTTGAATGTGAATTTGCATCATTTATGAGAGTACCACCTGAGTATCTTGTCGGCTCGGACTTTTACCATAAAAGCAATTCCCAGAAGGACATTCGGCACGACGACGAGGGTGGGACCATGCAGGAAGAAGTCACAGCGGCAGGCAACGAGATCAGCGACAGCTTCAGAGCCGCCAAGCATCGGTCCGACCAGGTGCTGGCCGAGCTGGGCAAGAATCCGAGCCGCTACACCATGCTGACCGGCGACCGCCCGACCGGCAGGCTTCATCTGGGCCATTACTTCGGCTCCATCCGCGAGCGCGTCCAGATGCAGAATCGCGGCGTACACACCAACATCGTCATCGCCGACTACCAGGTCATCACCGACCGGGACACCACCGAGCACATCCGCGACAACGTGCTCAACCTGGTGCTGGACTATCTGGCCGCAGGCATCGACCCCAAGAGGACCATGATCTTCACCCATTCGTCCACCCCAGCAGAGAACCAGCTGCTGCTGCCCTTCCTCTCCCTGGTGACCGAGGCCGAGCTTCATCGCAATCCCACCGTCAAGGCCGAGATGGAGGCCAGTGGCCACGCCCTGACCGGCCTGCTGCTGACCTACCCGGTCCACCAGGCCTGCGACATACTCTTCTGTAAGGCCAACGTAGTGCCCATCGGCAAGGACAACCTGCCGCATGTGGAGCTGACTCGGACCATCGCCCGCCGCTTCGATGAGCGCTACCCCGGCCAGGCTCCGGTCTTCCCCGAGCCTGAGGCCATCCTGTCTGACACCCCTGAGATTCCAGGTCTGGACGGCCGCAAGATGAGCAAGTCCTACGGCAACTCCATCATGCTGGGCGCCACCGCGGAGGAGACAGCCAGGCTGATCCGCAAGTCCCCCACCGACTCCGAGCGCAGGATTACCTTCGACCCTGTCAACCGCCCCCAAGTCTCGGCCCTGCTGACCACGGCCGGCCTGGTGACCGACCGGAAGCCCGAGGATATCGCCAAGGAGATCGGCAATGCCGGCTCGGGCGCCCTCAAGGCCTATGTGACCAAGTCGGTCAACGAATTCCTGGCACCCCACCGCGAGCGCCGCGCCGAGCTGGCCAAGGACATGGACACCGTGCGCGACATCCTGGTTGAAGGCAACAAGCGTGCCAACCAGGTAGCCGAGGAGACCCTCGATCAGGTCCGCTCGGCCATGGGCATGCGCTACTAGACGTCGTACCGCCAGGAGCGGTCGGTCAGCACCCGAGCCGTAACCAGGCCGATAGGCAGGCAGATGATGACCATGAAGGCCCGGAAGGCCCAGTCCAGGGCGTTGAGCGTATTGAACTGCCCCAGGTAGAACATGGCCCGGTACATATACAGGCCGGGCACCATAATGACGATTGAGGGCACGGTCAGGCTGATTCTTGGATAGCCCAGATCGGGCGGCAGCAGGCCGTGGCGGACTGAGGAACGCCAGACCGTGGCCAGCATGCCAGCCAGAAAGGCGCCCAAAAAGGCGGCCATCTCCGGAGGAACGTGGAGCAGATCCTGCATCTCCAAGCGCATGGTGTCGGTCAGGGCGCCGATGACGGCGGCCACCAGGGCCATGCGCTGGGGTGAGTTGAAGAGGACCGAGAAGCCCCAGACCCCGCAGAAGGCTGCTACCAAGCGCAGGCCAGCCATCAGCCAGGGGCTCAGGTTCATGGGTTCAAAGCCCTGGGGATTGAGCATGACCATCCTTGCTACGGCCCAGCCGCCCAGTGTGGCCACCAGGATGATCGAGAAGGCGTAGGTGATGCGCTGCACTCCCGAGGGGAAGTCCAGCTTGGCGATGTCCAGGCCGCCAGTGACCAGGGGGAAGCCAGGAATGACGAAGAGGATGGCGCCAATGTAAGCCGTGTCGTGCTTGAGAGCCACGGGGTCGAAGATACCCGCCAACCTCAGCGTGCCGACACAGGCCAGGGCGGCGATGATGACCGCCACTCCGGTGGCGAAGAACTGGTTGATCCGCCTGCCCAGCATCTGACGACGCACCCACTGTCCTATGCCAGCGCCGACGAAAGCTCCGGCCATGTCGTAGGGGCCGCCGCCCAGCAGGAAGACGAAGGCCGCGCAGGCCACGGCCGAGGCGAAGCCCGAGAAGAGGGGCGAGTAGAGGGGTCTGCGTCGCTCGATCAGGTCCAGGCGTTCATGCGCCTGTCGGACTGTGATGCCATCCGTAGCCCGCGTCTGCGAGGATGCGGACTCGTGAGAGGAAACAGGCCCATCGGAAGATACAGCCTCTTTGAAAGACGCGGACCAGACGGAAGACACCGACTGTTCGGAGGACGCGGCGCCCTCGGAAGACCTGGCCTTCTCACGCGCTCCGCCTTGAGTTGACGCAGATTGTCCGGAAGCGGGCCGCCCAGCCCCCGAATCGCGTCCTTGACTGGTTGCAGAAGATTCAGCGGCTGCAGAGCTGGCGGCACTCGAATCTGAATTCTCAACCACGTCAGCAGCAGAAGCGGAAGCGGCTTTGGGATCGTTGGAATCCTCGGACCGAGGCGTGGAGCCTACAGTGCCCAGACCGGCGGCCGTCCTGGTGTCCATGGCCGCCGCATCGATTCGGCTCTGGCTGATCTCGTCCTCGTTGTGCACAGCGGTGGCCACCACATCCTTGAGCGCCTTGGCCGCATCCTGGTCCTGGGCCAGCACCTCCTTGACCGCCTTGCGGGCCGCCGCGTAGATGTTCGGCTCGTCCAGGTTGTCCACCAATTCCCGGGAGACCACCGACATGGCGTGGTACGTCCCCGCCTGCCCGCACTTGACGCTGAGCCAGTCCGCGAAGTGCTCCAGCAGCCAGATCCGCTCGGTATTGACCCCCGTAGTGGGCAGGTCCACCACCTCGGTAATCCGAGACACGCCATCCGTGCAGGTGGCCTCGATGTCGGTCAGGTTCACGTCGGCCCGCACGTGCACGCCCATGGGGTAGGCAATCCTGTGCATCATCTCGCGCACGCGGAAGCTTCCCGTGCCGGCCCCCAGCTCCAGCATGCCCACCCGCACAATCAGACTGGTTTTGGCCGCGATGCAAGCCTCGACAATGGGCTTGTCGTAATCGCGTTCAATATCCTCCATGTCCAGCGGAATGGAGTGGGTGTGGTACTTGCTGACCCGTCTGACCTCGGCTGCGGTCCTGCCGCGATAGCCATCCTTGGAACTTCTGCTCTTGAATTTCACACCCACATTCATACTCCACCCGGGTCACGTGCCCCTGCACCGCCGCATGGGACCATGAAACGTATTCGACCCGAAAACGTCCTAGAATGGGCCGCGAGCCATCGAATCGAAGGCTGTGGGCCTGCAACGCCGACCACCAATAACCGCGGAGGAGCCGTGGAATGGCCGAAGACCGGGCAACCTGCGATTTGACAAGGAGGACTGATGACAGATAGTAATCAGCAAATCACGGCTGCCGATGCGACCCTGGTCACATCCGGCACCGGGACCAAGGGGCCGGAGGAACGTAAGCTGCCTCAATCGTTGGACGAGGACATGGCCTTGTGCCTGCGGCTGCTCAGGGATGTGTTGGGGGAGTTCGATCAACAGCTGCTCAAGCGGTTCGATTCCCTGCGCGAGGACGTAATGACGGCCAGCGCCGAGCACTTCAACCGCCACCCCTCGGACCCCGTGCCTGACGAGGACGGCCTGTCCAAGGCCGTGGCCCTGATCGACGACACCTCAGTCAAGGATTCCCAGCTGCTGGCCCGCGCCCTGACCACCTACTTCCACCTGGCCAACCTCTGCGAAGAGAACTACCGGGTGAAGGTCCTGCATGAGCGTGAGGGCAAGGTGAACCTTGAGGCCAAGGGCACCGATCCCATCAACGAGATGACCAGCGCCTACAGCCAGCTCCTTCAGGAGATGGGCCCGGCCAAGGCTTTAGAATTGCTGGAGAAGCTGGAGTTCCACCCCGTCTTCACCGCCCACCCCACCGAGGCGCGGCGCAAGGCCGTGGAGGGCAAGATCCGGCGCATCGCCAACCTGCTGGCCGTTCGCCGTGGTCTGGGCGGTTCCGAACTGGAGGAGAACGAGCGTCTGCTGCATAACGAGATCGACGCCCTCTTCCGGACTTCGCCCATCGCAGCCAAGAAGCCGACGCCCGTCGAAGAGGCGAACACCATCCTGGATATCTTCGACTCCACGCTCTTCGAGACCATTCCCAGGGTCTACCGCCGCTTCGATGACTGGATGCTGGGCAGGAAGGCCGGCATGGTCAAGCCGGTCTGCCCTGCTTTCTTCCACCCGGGCAGCTGGATCGGCTCCGACCGTGACGGCAACCCCAATGTGACTGCCAAGGTCTCGCGCAAAGTAGCCCGCAAGTTCTCGGACCACATGCTCAAGGCCTTGGTCAAGGCCACCACCACCGTGGGCCGCAACATGACCATGGAGGTGACCACCACACCCCCCAGCCCCGAGCTGAGGAGCCTGTGGAGCCACCAGAAGGAGATGAGCGAACGGCTGACCGATCGGGCCGCCACCATCTCTCACAACGAACTGCACCGTGCCGTAGTCCTGGTCATCGCAGACCGCCTGCAGGCCACCATCCAGCGTGACGCCGACCTCATGTATGCCGACTGTGACGACTTCATCGCCGACCTGCGCGTGGTCCAGGACTCCCTGGCCAAGGCGGGCGCAGTCCGTCAGGCCTACGGCCCCTTGCAGGATCTGATCTGGCAGGCCCAAACCTTCGGCTTCCACATGGTGGAGATGGAGTTCCGCCAGCACTCCCTGGTCCACGCCCGCGCCCTGGAGGATATCCGTGAGCATGGCCTGCATGGCGAGCGCGGCGAGCTGCAGCCCATGACCCACGAGGTGCTCGACACCTTCCGGGCCCTGGGAGCCATCCAGAAGCGCAACGGCCAGAAGGCCGCCCGCCGCTACATCATCTCCTTCACCAAGTCGGCGCAGAACGTCAAGGACGTCTACGAGCTCAACCGGCTGGCCTTCGAACATGCCGAGGACGTGCCGGTCATCGACGTGATCCCCCTGTTCGAACAGCTGGAGGATTTGCAGAACTCGGTGGACGTGCTGGAGGAGATCATCAAGATCCCCGAGGTCCAGGCCCGGCTCAAGGAGACCGGCAACAAGATGGAGGTCATGCTGGGCTATTCCGACTCCTCCAAGGATGCCGGCCCTGTCTCGGCGACCCTGGCCCTGCACTCCGCCCAGGAGCGCATCGCCAAGTGGGCTGAGAGCCATGACATTGACCTGACCCTCTTCCACGGACGCGGCGGCGCCGTAGGCCGTGGAGGCGGCCCTGCCAACCGGGCCGTGCTGGCCCAGCCTGTGGGTTCGGTGAACTGCCGGTTCAAGCTGACCGAACAGGGCGAGGTCATCTTCGCCCGCTACGGCAACCCGGTCCTGGCCATCCGCCACATCGAGTCCGTGGCTGCGGCCACCCTGCTCCAATCCGCGCCCAGCGTGGAGGAGCGCAACACCACTATGACCGAGAAGTACGCGGATATGGCCGACGAACTGGACCAAGCCGCACACGAGCGCTTCCTGGACCTGCTGCATACTCCGGACTTCGCCCCTTGGTTCTCCATCGTGACGCCTCTGAACGAGATCGGCCTGCTGCCCATCGGCTCCCGGCCTGCCAAGCGTGGTCTGGGCGCCAAGTCCCTGGACGATCTGCGGACCATACCCTGGGTCTTCTCCTGGGCACAGGCCCGAATCAACCTGGCCGCCTGGTACGGCCTGGGCACCGCCTGCGAGAAGTTCGGCGACCTGGATACCCTGCGTCAGGCCTACGAGGAGTGGCCGCTCTTCAGCACCTTCATCGACAACATCGAGATGAGCCTGGCCAAGACCGACGAGCGTATCGCCAAGATGTACCTCTCCCTGGGCGACCGGGACGACCTGAGCCAGAAGGTCCTCTCGGAGATGGAGCTGACCCGCAAGTGGGTTCTGCAGATCGTGGGCGACGAGTGGCCCCTGCAGCACCGCCACGTGCTGGGCCAGGCCATCCGAATCCGCTCTCCATATGTGGACGCCCTGTCGGTGACCCAGGTGCGCGCCTTGCGTGCCCTGCGTCGTCGCAACGACAAGGAGGAGCTCAGCAAGAGCCAACAGGCCGACTTCATCTACCTGATCCTCTGCACCGTTTCGGGAGTCGCCGCCGGTCTGCAGAACACCGGCTGATCCGCGCCAGGCAGTCCAGCTGCGGAGCTCGGCTCTCCCGCATATTGCAGGAGGCGGGGCTCCTCCTGTATTCACGCAGGCATGGCCGTCAAGCGGCGGAACCGCAGAAGCTGCGAACGCTTGTCTCCCCCATACGCGACCGAGGACGTCGCCGGGCATTTGTGGTGGTATAGTGTTGATGGTCGGTGTGGGGGCAATTGGTTTGGGACTGCTGTGTTGGCTACTCTGCCTTAGGGGATGACAGGCGACGGCTGACGTTGCCGGCGAAGGGGTTGTCATGCGTTTAAGGTCCAGACTACGCCAGCTGATGCTGGCGCTGGTCCTGCTGATCCTGCTGTCAAGCTTGGGCGTAGTGGCCGCTGCCGCAGGAGGCTCGGCTGCTGTTGCCGACAAGACGAAACCTTCTATCCCCGCCGGGGAGGAGCAGTCCTTCCGCCTAACGGACGGGTCCTCAGCCGTCTCGCCTTCCCCTCGTGGTGAGGGGGGCGTGTCTGTCTCGCCTTCCCCCTTGGCGGATGCCGGGACATCCGTCGGCAGGCCTTCGTCCTCGTCGGTAACTGGCGGCCAGACCGTGCACGCGGTGCGCTTCGATCCTGCAAACGGAAGTGCGCCAGTGAGGTCAACTGTGCGGGAGGGGGGTCTCACCAGCCCTCCCGCGAATCCCCAGCGCGACGGCTACAGATTCGACGGATGGATGCAGGAGGGCAGGCTCTTCGATTTCCGGACCCCCGTCCTTCAAGATATGGTCCTGACTGCCCAGTGGGCCCGAAGTGGGGACTGGGCGCTCAGCCCGGATCGCGGACCCGCCGCAGGCGGCATCCACCTGACCATCAACCCGCCCTCCGGGCAAGAGCCGACCCTAACCTGCGTCCAGGCTTCCGGCGGCAGACTGACAGCCCTGGGCGGAGACGGCAGCTTGTACACATGGACCGCGACCTCCTCGCTCACGCGTCTGCCCGCCCCCGCCCAGGCCGGGAGCGAGTTCCGCTACCTGCAGGCCGTCTCAGTCGGAGACTGGCAGATGATCCTGGGCTCCGACCAGCAGATCTACGTCTGGACCGCTTCTCATCCCACCCCCGTCCCCTTGGACGCGGGACGTGGCACCCGGTACATGCACATCAGCGGCAATGGAGAATGGCTCATGGCCGTGGACCGGCAGGGCCGCGTCCACGTCTTCCAAACAGGCCGGCAGGACCACGGCCCGTCTACCCTGAGGCAAGCCGAAACAGTCCTGCCTCAGGGTAGACGGGCCGTGCTCGCGGTCGCCTCAGCCGGCCGACTCCTGGCCGTGGACGAGGACGGGCAGGCCTGGTCATGGAGCCCCGGTCAAGCAGACCCGCACATCACACGCATCAGTCAGAATCCGTCCAGACGCATTATCCAGGCCGAGCCCCTCAGCCAGGGGATCCTCCTTCTGGACGCAGACGGCCAGGCCCACTGGCTGGCTGACGAAGCGAACGACGCTAATCCAGTCAACTTGACCGGCGGCAGACCGGCCAGCCTAATCAACACCAACGAGGGTCAGGCCGTGATCACGGACGCAGACGGACACCTCTGGGCCTGGAAACCAGGCGAGCCCACAGCCCGCATCCACGACGACGGGCGCGTCTGGACACAAGCCACCAGCGCGGACGGCAGAATCACCGCCCTGGATAGGCAGGGCGGCCTCGCCTCATGGAGTCCAGGCCAGACCAGCAAACCAGTCGTCATCACCATTGCCTCGCCCCCGCTGCTGGAGGCGGCCAGCCTTGACGGCCAGCCCCTCAGACTCACTTGGATCCGCAATGCCTGGCAGGCCACCACACCCGCCCATAAGCCCGGACCAGCGAGCATCGCCATCTCTGGCAGGCAAGCCGGACAGCCCTTTGCCGAAAATCTCGAATACACCTTCGAACAAGATGCTGGCCAGACCCCGGGCCTCGCCCGGACGGCCCAGCCAGACGCGGCCTTCACTGTCAGCTTTGACACAGCCGGGGGCAGCCCCCAGCCCGTCAGCCAACAAATCGCCAGCCCCTACCAAAGAGTCAGACGGCCCACACCCGACCCGGAACGAGACGGCTTCCTGTTCGACGGATGGTTCAATGGCAAGGCTGCCTACGACTTCAGCAGACCCGTCACCCAGAACCTCGCTCTTACCGCCCGCTGGACACCTGACACCTGGGCCATCAACCCAGAGCAAGGCAGTCAGCTCGGCGGACAGGCCACAACCATCACCCCCCCAGCCACCCGCGGCATCCAATTCAACCAAATCAGCAGCGGGCCCGACACCAGTCATTCCTTGGCCATAAGTAGCGACGGCAACGCCTATGCCTGGGGAAGCAACAGCAACGGCCAGCTCGGCGACGGCACCACCATCGACAGGAGCGCACCAATCACCGTCAGAAAACCCACGGGAACATCAAAGGACTTCACCTACACGCAAGTCAGCGCTGCAGGCCCCCACTCTCTGGCCATAGGCAGCGACGGATACGTATACGCCTGGGGGCGGAACCAGTATGGCGAACTCGGCAACAACAGCACCAGCGACTCACACGTCCCCGTGCGCGTGCGCGACCCAGCCCACCCCAACGACCCCAACGCCGGACTCAAAGCCACACAGGCCATCGGTGCAGGCTTCTATCATTCTCTGGCTTTCGATGACCAGGAGGGGAGCATTTGGGCATGGGGATACAATGGTGACGGCGAACTCGGCAACAACAGCACCGTCAGCTCGAATGTTCCAGTGCAGGTGAAGTCCAGCCTGGCACCGATCATCACCGCAGCCAGGTTCGATGCCTCCCCCGCTGCCATCAGCCGGTCCCGCACCGCCAGCAACACCGTCACGGCGGTGACCCCGCCCCATCAGCCCGGCCCGGTGACCGTCAGCATCGACTACACACTAGGCGGCACAGGTCCCACCATGACCAACACCTCACTGACCTATACCTACCAACCCCTGGCCCTGCCCAAGGCGGGAGGAGCAGGCATCCTGCTCACCCTGACTGCCGGAGCCACCGGCACAGGCGCCATCCTGGCCTCACGGCGGCGCCGACACGAGCAAGCCCGCACCGGCCGCTGAAAAGCAAACCAGGACAGGGCTGTGCCATAGTCTCCGCACAATGGCACAGCCCAACCACTTCGCACAATGGAGCAGAAAAGAAAAGCATGAGCCAGCTGCCGGATAAGCAGTCGAAGACGCGATGCGCGCAGGCTCGTCCTGGAAGAGTCTGATAAAACAGGCTCATGCATTCAATGCATTTGCCACTGTACCTTTTGCAAGTATGGTCAGATTTCCATCACTGCAATTCGGCGAACTGGCGGTTGCGCCCACCCCAACCGAGCGCGCCAGCCATGTACGCCTATGCCAATTACCTCTATACGGCTGAAAGGTACCCATCGTAGCGCTCAGGCATGTCAGCGAATTCCAGGCCAGCCGGCTGATACCAGGAGTATCGGCGGGTGCCGCCGTCGTCAGTCCAAATCTCAGGGCAGTCATTGACCAGCCAGTCCGAGGGAAGGGCATGGGCGCCTCCGGTCGAGGCCATGGCCAAGGCCTGCCTGAGCTGGCCCTCCTGTTCAGCGGTCAGGCTGCCTGGGCGGGCCGAGAAGAAGAGCGGGGTGCCGGTCCGCGCCAAGAGATCCATCCACTGGCGGTTGAGCTCCCAGTCGATTGAGTCGGATATACCCACGCAGTCGGCGTCAGTGGCGTAGAAGCTCCCATTCTGGGGCAGACGGAAGGCCAGGGTGTTGACCCCGATCTGCCTGGTCCGCTCCCACTGCAGGCCGCTGGTGTCGTCGCCGGTCCGGTTGATCTGCATAAAGCCGACGCCCAGGTGACCGACCACGTTGCATCCCTGGACCAGCATCCCGGTCTCAGCGGCCTGCTCGAAGATGGCCCGGTAGAGCTGCTTGACCACCTGGGCGCTGGTCAGGCTCCGGTCGTAGAAGTGCCAGCCGTCCGGGCTGGGCCAGGGGTTCATCTGGAAGCCCCACCTGCCCAGCAGGTCGAAGGTGCTGAAATCGTGCTTGACCAGCTGGTAGCCCCACTCCCCCAGCTGGGCAATGTCCTGGCGGATGTAGTCCAGGACCTGCGGGTTTGAGGGGTCCAGGCATCCGTTGTGCGGGAGCCTCCACTGGTCTGCAATGGTCTTGTCATCGTTGAGGAGCGGACGGTACCAGATGCCGGGTTTGATGCCCATGGCCTTGATCTGGTCGGCCAGGGCGCCCATGTCTCCGAACTTCTCGTTGCCACGCCGCCAGGGACCGCCGTTGTAGTCCTCAAGCCGGTGGTGGTCCTGCCACCCGTCGTCCACGACCATGGTAGGGCGGTTGGCGCTGCCCTGGGTCAGGGAGGCCAAATACTCGGCATCGGCAAGAATCCGGGAGCGGCTGGAGTCCCCGTAGGCGTAGTACCAGTTGTTGCTCCCGTAGACTGGCTCGGTGGGTATGAGGCCCTTGCGGCTGATCCGGGAGCAGAAGTCACTGGCCACAGCAAAGACCGGACCACCAGCCCGCTCCTGAAGCGGATATTGCAGGCAAACGATGGTGGCCGCTTCAAGCTCCCTGCCGTCCAGGACCAGGCCTGTGCCTCCATTGCGCAGATCAAGGAAGAGGGTGACACCGGCCGTATCGACCTGCCAGAAGCAGAAGGCGTTGGCCCCGGTGACCACCCCGTACCCCTCGGCCTGCTCCTGACCCACCGCCAAGAAGTACCAGGGCATGAACCGGTTGGCACGCATGGTCTGGAAACCCATGCGGCCGTAGCCGCGCTCCCAGGCGTCGCCCAGGTAGAAGTCATCAGAGGGCATGGGCCTGGTCCAGCGCAGCACCAGGGACCGGATGGGGGTTGAACCGGCGGTCAGGCTGACTGTCAGAGCGGACCCGCCCTTAAGGCTGGCCCTCACGTCAGGGGCTGTGTGAAAGCGTCTTCCCGCAGGCACAGTCTCCCTGTCGGCATCGGTGGTCAGCGTGATCCAATCCGGCTCTCCAAGGCTAAGGCTGGTTGGGTTCATGACTCAGTGCTCCTTCATCCCTGTGGTGTGGCAGACGGCGGCGGGTCAGACCCGGACCAGGTCGATCAGGCGGATGGTCTCGGGCTGGCAACGGGGTATGCGGATACCCACACGCTCCAGATAGGTGCCGGTGACCTCGGCGGTGCCCAGCGGACCTGTTGGATCCAAATGCTCCAACGAGGCCCTGGGCTTGGCGGGGCCGGTCCAGGTGAGCCGATACCGCGCCATGGGATCCAGACCGGGAATACGTAGACAAACACCACGATTATGCAGAGATTCATCCAACTGGACATGGGCCAGGATGGCGCGGCTGCGGTCGGGGGCCACCACGCCATGGGCCAGCGCCGAGGGGTCAGCCAGGTCCAGGCGAACCACGCGGCCGGAGTGGAGGAAGCCGCGGTTGACCTTGTACCAGGCGATCCATTCCTTGAGCCGCTCCAGGTCCTCCTCGCTGGCCTGGCGAATGTCCCACTCGATGCCCATGGACCCGAAGACGGCCGTGGCGGCCCGGAAATCCAGGCTGTAGGTTCTGCCGGTCTGCTGGGAGGAGGGCTGGGAGATGTGGGCGCCGATGTACTCGGGGGCCACGGTCTGCTCGGTCCAGCGCTGGATCAGCTGCCTGCTCAGGGCATCGGTCATGTCGGAGTTCCAGAAGCGGCGGATCTTTTCGATCACGCCCAGGTCGATGCGGCCACCGCCCGAGGCGCAGGACTCCCACTCCACCTCAGGGAAGCGAGCGCGGAGGGCATCCAGAAGGCGGTAGTAAGCCATGGTCTGCTCGTGGATGGCCGGCGCGCCCCCATGGGCCTGTGAGCCGGCCTCAAGAAGGTCGCGGTTGTGGTCCCACTTGACGTAGTCGATTTGGCAGGACCCCAGAACCTTGGTCATGGCCTCCAGCACATGGTTGAAGGCCTGGGGGTTGGTCAGGTCTAGGACCAGCTGGTTGCGCTGCAGCTCCGGGTTTCTGGAGGATGCCCTCATGACCCACTCAGGATGGTCGCGGAAGGCATCCGAATCAGGATTGATCATCTCCGGCTCGAACCAGAGGCCGAACTGCATCCCTAGCTTGTGGACATAATCAACTAAAGGCTCCAGGCCCTGGGGCCAGACAGCAGGATCCACCCACCAGTCGCCTAGACCGGCCTTGTCGTCCCGGCGCAGGTGGAACCAGCCGTCGTCCAGAACAAGGCGCTCCACTCCGATGCGGGCGGCCCGGTCGGCCAGGTCGCGCAGGGTATTGAAGTCGTGGTTGAAGGCGATGGCCTCCCAGACGTTCAGGATGACCGGCTGCTCGCGCGGATGCTCGGTTAGGGTGCGCTCCCAGGCGTGCAGGCTGTTCATGATCGGATCCATGCCATGGTCGGAGGCGGTGACCACGATCCAGGGCGTGCTGTACTCCTGGCCCTGGTCCAAGACCACCTCGCCGGGCAGGAGGAGCTCGCCAGCGCTGACGCCGGCCGGGGTGGCGCTGTTCCGGTCCACCCGGAGCACGGTGTTGCCGCTCCAGGCCGGCTGGACGCAGAGCACCCTGCCATGGTGGAAGTTGAACCCGGGGGTGCCCACCATGATTACGGGCCCTTCGAAGCCGGTGCGGCCCCAACGAAACTCACGCACCCAGGCCCCGTCGGCCATATCATGACGCTGGGGGCTGCGCTCACGCTCATGCCTGCCGGCGAAGTCCAGAATCTGGGTCTGCTGGTCGTCCAGGGGCAGGCGGACCTCCAGACCCTCCACCAGGAAGGGGTCGGCACCCAGGTTGCGCAGGGTGTGTCGAATCCGCAGCGAGCCACCGACCATGGCCTCCATTTTGGTCTCCAAACCAAGCTGGGCATCCTCGTCCCGTGCCCGGATGGCGAGCGAGTCGGCCGTCTGCTCGGGCTGGCCCTCCACCAGGAAGCGGGGCGACCAGGAGAGTCCGGCCTGGATGCCCTCGGGGCCCTGCGCGATCCGATGCCCGGTCAGGCCCGGATGCAGGTAGACACCCGTAGCGTGCTCAAGAAGGAGAGAAGTATTGAGGTTGGCCGCCTCAGCGCTCCCGCAACTGTCAAAACACGGTGTAGCCTGCACGCCCAGCACCTTCGGCAGGTCCCCGCCAGGCCGTGGTGAGGCCAGCGCCAGACGGGTAGTTTCGAGCCTACTAAGGTCATTCCTTGGGAAGACAATCATGGGTGTCACCAACTCCTTTGTTGCTTGATCGGTTTCCTACCTCAATTACTTAACCGAACCCGCGACCATGCCTGCAATGAAGTACTTCTGCAGGAACATGTACGCCACCACCATGGGCGCTGCGGCAATCAAAGCGGCCGCAGCAGCAATACCGAGGTTGTTGGTATTCACAGAGAAGAAGGAAGCGACGCGAGGAGCGATGGTCTGAGATTGAGGGTCGGTCAGAATATAACTCGACAATGCAAATTCATTCCATACAGCCGAACCAGTCATGATGACGACGGTCGCCGTCACGGGCTTAAGCATTGGCAGTATCAGTCTGTTAAACACCTGAAGATGATTGGCTCCATCAAGAGCGCCAGCCTCATCAATAGCCGGAGGGATAGCTTTGATGAAGGCTGTATAGAGGAAGACCGAAAGAGGCAGTTTCTCAGCCGTCAATACTATCACGATGCCCCAATAATTATTGATCCCTCCGATCTGCACCAAGAAGGTGTACAAGGGCACAAGAATGCTCATGGGCGGAATCATCATCATGGAAAGAATGAAAGCTGAAATAAACTTATTCCACTTGGTCAGTCTGCGAGCCAGAGGATAAGCAGCAGCCGCTCCAAGCACACAGACCAGGAAAGTCGAGCACACAGTCACAACTGCGCTGTTGAACACTGCCTTCAGAATTCCACCCTCATTGACAGCCTGCATCCAGTTGCTCCATGCCAGATCATGCGTCCTCATCACCAAGGATGGAGACATGTCGTCGGAAGGCTTTAGCGACGTCGTGATTGCTAGATAGAACGGCAGCAGCTGGCAGATACAGACAATGATCAGAAAGAGATAAATCGCCCATCTTCCACGCTGGTAGTCAGAAGGGCTATATGACATCTGTTTCGTTTGCTTACCTCTTGCCATATCAGGCCTCCCAATCGAGCTTGGCCAAGCCTTTATTGACCAGCCAGGTCACCAGCGCAATCAAGACAAAGAGGAATACGCCGATTGCAGAGGCATACCCAGCCGTCTGATTATCGAAGTACATGGTTCCTATGTACGTTGATATGGAGTTGGTTGCATAACCTGGGCCCCCACCCGTCAAAACCTTGACAAGGTCATAGAGTTTCAAACCCCCAATTAGGTTCAGGACAACGCTCGTCGTAAAAGAAGGAGCCAAAAGAGGCAGGGTGATGTTCCAGAACTTCTTCCACCCATATGCACCGTCGACCTCTGCAGCCTCAACCACTTCCTGATCCATAGTCTGCAGACCAGCCAAATAGATAATCATTGAAATACCGACGTATTGCATCGAATTAACGAAAACTACAATGGCTACTGCAAAAGCGGCATTGTTGAACCAGGGTATCTTCTGTATGCCGAATACACCCAGTATGGCATTCAGTGCTCCCTGCTGATACTGGAAAACAAAGTAGTACATGATACCCATAATCACCGATGCAACCAGTGCGGGAAGATAGATGATAGCCCGCATCAAGGTACGGCCCTTAATCCTGGTATTCAGCAACAGCGCTAGGCCCAAACCCAGAATCTGCTGAATTACTGTAGATCCAATACCATAAATAAAGGTGTTGATGATGATCTGCATAAAATTCATATCCGTGAACATTGACTTGTAATTGGCCAAGCCAACGAAAGATTTCGCCTCGTTATAGCCATCCCAGTTCGTTAGCGACAGGCCAATACCCGAAATCAACGGATAGATGATGAACACCACCAGCAGGATTACAGCCGGCAGATAGAACAGGTTGATTGAAGAACCCTTGAACCTTCTGCGTTTATGAACCACCGTCTGCGCATTTCTACTCGTACTGTCGCCACCAGCTGGGTCAGGCAAACGATCCGGCTGGCTCCGCAACGCATTTATTTCATCTTTATCGATCATCATCAAGCTCCCGAAGAAACTCTTGTGGTAGCGACTATTTCTTGGTCTTCAGATTTTCAAAGGCCGTCTTTGCCTGATCGGCAGCGTCCTTTGGAGTCAATTGACCTGTGATAATGCCGTCGGTCGACTTGGACATGGTGCTGTACATGCCGGGAAGATACTTGCGGTCGAAGAAGGGGACCGTAGCTGTCTTCTTATCTTTCATCCAGTAGTCATAAGAGGTCTGGAACTGTCCCAAAGCAGATTTGACACCAGTCAAAGCCGAATTGTTCATGCTGACATTGACCAGCTGTTGAAGATTCTCGGGCTCTGCAAGAAAGTCGATGAACTTCAAGGCCGCTTCCTTGTTCTTGCTCGTCTTGGAGACTCCGAAGGTCAGCATGTCCTCGCCTGTTGAGAAGTAAGGCTTGCCCGTAGCGGAAGGAATGGGCATCATACCTAATTTGACATTGGGATTGTATGACTCTATCAACTGTGCGTTCCCGTTCGAACGGAAGTAGAAACCAGCCTTATCGGAAGCCATGAGACGCGCGATGTCATCTGGGGTCGCGGAGGTGTAGTCAACATTAAAGTAACCGCTCTTAGTCCACTGGCTGACCATTTCGGCATACTTCTGGTAGATGGAAGGATCGAATTTTCCGCCCTTGAGTTCCTTGAGCTGAGCGTCGGTATACATACCGGGAAGGATATAGTCTGCAATATCGCCGACGGCACCCATGTCCTTTGGGGTACTGACTATAGGCGTCATGCCAGCTGCCTTCAGTTTTTCGCAGGCATCCTTGAACGCATCCCAGGAATCGATGCTCTTGGTATCAATACCGGCCTTCGTCATAACCGTATCGTTGTACATAATTCCGGAAACCTGTATATCCGCAGGCAGGGCATAGAATTTGCCATCAGAAGTCTTGTAGACTTCATTGCCTAACGGCTTCAACCTCTTTGCCCAGGGACGATTCTGCATCGGCTCGAGGAAGTTGCCATAACGATCCCTCGACCATCCATGGGTGGCCCAGATATCCGGCGGGTTGTGCCCAGCCAAACGTACTCTTATGTCGTTCTGATTGTTATTCGTTCCCGGATTCGCCTTAATGGTGATACCGGGGTTGGCTTTTTCAAACTTTTTGGTAAGCTTCTGAATGACCTTAAGTTGTGGCGTGCCCGTAGACTGCATGGTCATGAACTCCAAGGTCTTTGTACCACCCGAGGATGAAGATGATCCGCATGCCCCCAAAGGTGCGAGGGCCAAGACGCAACTGATACCCAAAGCAATTACTTTGCCGTTCTTCATCAACCACTCCTTTGTAGGTTGTCATCTACCCGAATCACTTAAAGCAAATCCTCGCAATAGGTGTTCCGGTAATCTCTCAGTATATTCGAGTAGATTCTCTTGTCAAATGATCTAGGCTTTGTCCGATAGTCATGACTGCTCAAATAACGCATACATAACCCTTGTTTTAAAAGCATTGAGCAGACACCTGCCATGCCATGCGGGGCCTCTTCCCCGCCTCTGGGCGCCGTTGCTGATTGGAATATACTCGAGTAACATAAGAATTGAATACACTTTAATTGAAAGTGTTTTCATGCTTAAAAAGGGGCGGGCAATGGCAGAGGTTCCTACGCACGAACAACGTCGAAAGCGGGCCACCAGGGCTGATGTGGCACAGCTAGCGGGAGTTTCGACTGCTGTGGTCAGCTATGTCTTCAACAACGGGCCAAGAAGGGTTGCCCCTACAACTTCCGAAAAGGTGCGACGCGCAGCCAAGCTCCTCGATTATCGCCCCAACACCACTGCCCGCGCCCTGCGTACCGGGTTTTCAAAGATGATGGCCGTCATCGTCCCGGACTCCTCCAACCCTTTCAGCGCCGGCATTTACAACGAGCTGCAATCGGCCGCATCCCGCCATGGGTATTCCTTGATGTTCATGAACGTCAAAGGTGATCCGAAACTGGAGGAGGATGCAATCAGCAAACTAATCGAACGCAATGTTGATGCCGTCTTCCTTTCAACCTCGCGCACCTACGACCAGATCAGCATGGCACCCCTCGACCAGAGCCGATTTATCTTTATGGATCAGCCTCGGAGAGTCAGGAATGCCAAGAGCGTTTCAACTGACTTCTATTCCTCCGCCATGACGGCCACCGAACATCTGATAGGGCATAAGTTCTGCAGCGTGGACATGCTCTACGGCGGCCCGGAGGAGGATCGAACCGATGATCGCGTACGGGGCTGGTATGCCGCCCACCAGAACAACAATCTGCCGGCCGGCCGCATCATTCGGTCCTACTTCACTCGCGAGGGTGGGTATCGGGCGACGCTACAGCTTTTGGACAGCGACCACCAGCCCCAGGCCATTTTCGCTGGTTCCGATATGGAAGCCATGGGTGCTCTTCGGGCTCTACATGAGCGCGGGCTGCGCATTCCCGAGGACGTGGCCATCGTCTCCTTCGACGGCACCGTCGACTCCCTCTACACCTGGCCCCAGCTGACCACCATGCAGCAGGACACCCAGAAAATCACCGCCTGCGCCATGAATGCGGCCTTGGATCCGGACCAAGTCCCTGACGTGCAACTGATCAAGGCGGATCTGGTCATCCGCCATTCCTGCGGCTGCTGACATGGCAAACTAATCAAACCGTGGATAATATTCACAGTTTCTCATCAATACAGGCCTGCAATATACATCAGAAAAGGCGTTGACATCATCGCCACAAAGGCATTGATGCCAGCGCCCATTCAGACTCTGTTCAGGCTCAGACCCAGGGTCAGGCCCCGATCAGATCCAGCATTTCAGGAACGGACTTCTTGCCGAACTCCACGGTCTCCTGGCCGTCCTTGCGGATCACGATGCAGGGGACGCTCATGACCTGGTACTGGTCCTTCAGCTCGGGGAAGTGGGCCAGGTCGTAGGCCTCGGCGCGCACCTTGCCGTTCTGGGCCGCCACCCGCTGGGCGGACAGGACCGTAGTCGGGCACATGGTGCAGGTCAGGGAGACCAGCATCATCACGTCCACCCGGTCCTTGATGGCATCGATCCGGTCCGAGGTGGGCTGGTCCACCTGTTGCCCGGGGCCCGCCGCATTGTAGAGGGCCAGGACGAAGGAGTTGAACTCGTGGCCGCTGGGCACGCCATGGAAGGCCAACCCGGTCGGCTGGGAGACGCCCTGGTCGTCCAGCCGGCAGATGCGCACGCTGGGACGTGCATCAGGCAGGTCGCTGGCGGGATCGTAGTCCTTGCTGTCCTCGTCCGTGCGGGAGTCGACCCTGACGGTCAGCTTACCGTCGGAGAGCCCGACCAGCTCATCCACGAAGGCCTCCAGCTCCTTGGAGACCTGGCTGCCGTCCAGATCCAGGGCCAGCTCCAGCTTTCCGGTCATCTTGCCGAAGACCATGCCCAGCTGTTTGCGGATGTCCGGCCCGAAGAAGCCGGAGGTCTTGGCCAGGGCCTGGCCGTCCTCCTGGGCCACAGGCGCGGGCGAGGTGCCCGAGGCCAGGGCGGAGTTCTCGGCCTGCCGCTCGGAACGGGCGTAGGGGGAGTCCTCGGGCCGCGGCGGCACCAGGCCGGTCTTGTCCGACATGTTGGAGGCGTAGCGCTCCAGCTCCACGGCGGCCACAGCCCCATCGGAGGCGGCGGTGATGACCTGCCGCAGGTTCTTGACCCGCAGATCCCCGGCGGCGTAGATGCCTGGCACCGAGGTCTCCAGGTAGTCGTGGGTCAGCACGTACCCGTGGTCATCCAGATCCACCACGCCCTTGAGCATGCCGGTCTGGGGCACGTAGCCAGCGAAGACGAAGACGCCAAAGGTGCCGCCATCCTGGGGCTTCCAAGTGGTGGTCTGCCCGCTCTTGCGGTCCAGGATAGCGGCCTCGACCAGCCCGCCGGGGCCAGCGGAGACTCCCTTGAGCTCGGTGGAGTAATGAATCTCGATCTTGTCGTTCTTCCGGGCCTCGTCAGCCACGGCAGCATCGCAGGTGAAGTCCTCCTCGCGCACCAGCAGGGTCACCTTGGTGGCGTACTTGGTCAGGAAGACCGACTCCTCAGCGGCTGCGAACCCGCCGCCGACCACCAGGACCTCGCGCCCGGTGAAGAACTCGCCATCGCAGGTGGCGCAGTAGGCCACACCGCGGCCCGCATACTCCTGCTCGCCCTGGAAGCCTATCTTGCGGGGGCTGGCGCCGGTGGCGATCAGGATGCCGAAGGTGCGCAGGTCGCCCCGAGAGGTGTGGACCACCTTGATGTCGCCCTGGGCCTCGATACCTGTGGCCTCGGCGCTCATGAACTCGGCTCCAAAGTTCTGGGCCTGCTGGCGCATGGTATCGGTCAGCCTGCGGCCATCAGTGCTGGCCACGCCCGGGTAGTTGACCACGTCGGCCGTGATGGTGATCTGGCCGCCAAAGTCGTCCTTCTCCAGGATCAGGGTGCGATACCGCGCCCGGGCCAGATAGAGGCCTGCGCTCAGGCCTGCAGGACCACCGCCGATGACGACCACGTCATAGAGATTCTTGTCTTCCGTCATGAATGCCTCTTCCGAAGGAATGCACGGATGTGCTGGTGTTGGATACTGGTCGTGAATACAGAAAAGGGAACCCGCCCTGGTCGCTTCCGATCGGCGAGTTCCCGATATTGGCAGCTGCAGATCAGAGCTGACCGACCAGATCCAGGCTGGGCTCAATGGTGTCCTCGCCGGGCTCCCACTTGGCAGGGCAGACCTGATCGCCGTGCTCGTAGACGAACTGGGAGGCCTGAACGCGGCGCAGCAGCTCGTCGGCGTTGCGGCCCACGTTGGAGGAGATGACCTCGTAGGCCACGACCTTGCCTTCAGGGGTCAGAATGAAGTCGCCGCGCTCGGCCTTGCCCTCAGCCTCATTGTAGGTCTGCAGGTCCTTGGCCAGGGTTGCGGTCGGATCGGCCAGCATGGGGTACTGGACCTTGGCGATCTTCTCGTTGGCCTCGTGCCAGGCCTTGTGGACGAACTCAGTGTCACAGGAGACGGAATAGATCTCGCAGCCGATCTTCTTGAAGTCCTCGTACTTGCTGGCCAGATCCTCCAGTTCGGTGGGGCAGACGAAGCTGAAGTCCGCAGGGTAGAAGAAGAGCAGGGACCAGTGTCCCAGCAGATCCTTCTTGGAGACCGGGAAGGTCTTGTTATCCTGGTAGGCCTGCGTGGTGAACTCAGTCAATTCGTGCTGAAGCTGTGACATGGGAAAATCCTTTCGGGAGCGTTGGGAACGTCGGCCTGAAGCCGAACCTGTCTCCGTATTTCATGCTAGTCAGGAAGCACTGCATGGGGAAGACAGAGGTTCGCCGCTGGGGTGTGACATAGGGCACATGGGGCGTCCATACCCTAGCATTGAGGTTATGGCATTATGGCTGAACATCCTGCTCATTCTCTTCTTCCTCCTGATCGGATCCGTCTTCTCGGGGACCGAGCTGGCGCTGGTCTCCCTGCGCGGATCGCAACTGGAACAGATGGAGCAGCAGGACGCACGCGGCGCCCGGGTGGCCCGCATCGCCCGCGACCCCAATACCTTTCTTTCCGCTGTGCAGATCGGCGTGACACTGACAGGCTTTCTCTCGGCCTCCTTCGGCGCATCATCCATCGCCCCCTACGTAGTGCCCGTCCTGACCGGGTGGGGAGTGCACGAGAGCCTGGCCGGCACCCTGACCACAGTGATCCTGACCCTGATCATCTCCTACTGCTCCATCGTCATCTCCGAGCTGGTGCCCAAGCGGATCGCCATGCAGCGCACCGAGGCCATCGCCAGGGCCGTCGTCCCGGCCATCGACGTCTTCACCACCCTGTGCAGGCCGTTGATCTGGCTGATCGGCAAAAACACCAACCTCATCGTGCGCATCCTGGGCTTCGACCCCCAGCAGACCGACACCGAGGTCAGCGATGACGAGCTGCGGATGCTGGTCTCCTCCAACACCAACCTGAGCAAGGACGAGCGGATGATCCTGGGCGACGTCTTCGATGCCTCCGAGACCAGCGTGGCCGAGGTCATGCGCCCCCGGGCCGACGTGGTCTTCATCGCCGGAGACATGCCACTGCAGGAGGCGGTCGAATTCGTGCACGACGAGCCCTACTCGCGCTACCCGGTGACCGGACGCGACTTCGACGACGTGCTGGGCTTCGTCCACGTGCGCGACCTGATGGACGTGCGCAATCCCCAGGCCAAGACCGTGGCCGACGTAACCAGGCCCGGCATCGCCCTGCCCGGCACCTCCAAGCTCCTGCCCAGCCTGGAGAAGCTGCGCAAGAAAGGCATCCACCTGGCTGTGGTCATCGACGAGTACGGGGGCACCGACGGCATCGTCACCCTGGAGGACATGACCGAGGAGCTGGTAGGCGACATCCGCGACGAGTACGACCTGCCTGAGGAACAGAACCCGGCCCATCCCCAGGCAACCGCCTTCGTCAACGGCGTGGCCACGGTTGACGGCGGCATGACGATCGAGGACTTCGCGGACCTGACCGGAATCGAGCTGGAGGACGGACCCTACGAGACCCTGGCCGGCTACTTCCTGGCCCAGACCGGGCGGATGGGGCAGGTGGGCGACGTGGTCCACTCCGACGACGGATATGACATGGTGGTGACCAAGGTGGACGGGCGGCGCATCGAGACCATTGAGGTCAGGCGCCGGCGGGAGGCTGAGGGCCAGGCTGGCGATAATGACGAAGCCGGAGAAGACGAAGCGGATGAAGACAAGTCGAATCCCGAAGCAGGAGCAGGCCGGGAATAACCAGAGCGGTTCTAATCTGACTGAGATTGATTTGACCGAGGCTGGCCGTCAGCCTACGAGCATCCACGCTAGTCAAGGAAAAATGACTGTCAGCGTAGCCGATGGTCCGTGAATGATTTCACTGGTTGATTCCCGCAAAATCCAAGCGTTTCCTTGCCTTTTCCTCTAGTCTGGAGATACAAGGTCGGGGCTGACCCGACCGCAGGCATAATTTCATATTTAAGGAGCGATTATGGCATTGAACTTTACCGTACCGGGACTCGACGAAGCGACCAGCGAGAAGGTCATCTCCATCCTGCAGAGCCGTCTGAGCCAGGAACAGGAGACTGCCCTGATTCTCAAGCACGCCCATTGGAACATGAAGGGCAAGGAATTCATCGGCATCCACGAGATGATGGATCCCGAGGTCGATTCGGTGCTGAACATGGCCGACGAAACCGCAGAGCGCATCGCCACCTTGGGCGGCTCCCCCGCCGGACGGCCCGACGACATCATGAAGAACCGCGACTGGGATGGCATCACCATGACCGGCCGCCAGGATGCCCTGGACTACCTGAAGGCCCTGGACACCTACTACACCACCTTCATCAAGCGCGACCGCGAGGCCATTGAGAAGCTGGACGACCTGGACATCGTCAGCTCCAACATCCTGCAGGACCACGTGCAGGAGCTGGAGCACTTCCAGTGGTTCATGCGCAGCCATCTGTTCTGAGTTACTGAGTTACTCGATTTCTGAGCTCTGAGAGCTCATCGCCGCCTCCGATAGGCGGTATGCCAGCGGCCCTGCATCGTAAAAGGTGCAGGGCCGCTGGCATAACTCTTTGGACAAGATAGAATTGACATTTGGGAGACGGCCGGGCGCCGCCTCATGCCGGGAAGACTGGTCGGCCACGGAAGACCGAACCCTATCCGCCCGACCAGGAGCATCATGCCGCCCACGCCCACATTCCCAACATCTCAAATCAATCCACGTCGTCAGGACCCCGAACCATCAGACCCCCGACTTTCGAATTCTCAGCAGAATTCCAAGCCATCGAATGCCCAACCATCAAATCCACAGCGTGGGCAGGGCGGATCTGACAGGGACCAGCACAACAGACATCATCGTTCAAATTGTTTCGCAACCCTATCATCCTTGGCTGAAAACGATCGGATCACCGGGCCATTCATGATGGTCTGCGCAGTAGCCGGACTGATCCTGGCCAATCTGCCGAAGGCCGGGCCAGGCCTGAATGCGCTTGCCGCCTGGGTACCTCTGGATCTGCCGAGCGGGCTGAACCTGTCCTTGAAGGACTGGATACAGGACGGGCTGCTGACCATATTCTTCCTGACCATGGGTCTTGACCTGCGCCAGGAAGCTGCCACGGGCACTCTGCGCGACCACAGGCAGGTCCTACTGCCCATGCTGGCCGCTCTAGGCGGTGTGGCCGTTCCGATCCTGATCTACTGCCTGCTCAACCTGGGCTCCCCCGCTGGTTTGCGTGGCTGGGCTGTCCCAACGGCCACCGATGTGGCCTTCTCCCTGGCGGCGCTGCAACTGCTTCTGCCCAAGGCCGGGCCCGCCCTGCAGGCCTTTTTGATGACCCTGGCCATCTTCGACGATCTGATTGGCGTCCTGCTGATAGCCCTGGGCTACTCCAGTTTGGGACAACAGAGCTGGCTGCTTGTCTGCCTAGCCGGCCTTGTGGTCTGGGCCCTGCTGGTCCGAGCGGTGAGCCGTTCCTCCCAACTCTGGAGACCGTTGATGCTGCTGTTCCTGTTGGGCGCCTTAGCGGGCGGACTTCTGGCCTGGTACGGCCTCTTCAAGGCTGGAATCCACCCAGTGTTGGCGGGAGTGGCGATGGGCCTATTGACCCCTGTGGCCAGGTCACGCGAGGCTGAACCATCCGGAGCAGAATCTACCGGGGCCAATCCAGCTGAGACCAAGACAATAGGAATTGAGCAGAGTTACTCCCGGGCACCATCGCCTGCCGAACAGTTGGATCGCCTGCTGACGCCTTTGAGCGCCCTAGTTGTCCTGCCCGTGTTTGCTTTCTTCTCGCTATCCATCTCCCTAGATCAGCTGGGGCCCGGACTGCTGACTGACCGCGTCTTTTGGGGCACCACGCTGGGACTGGCCTTGGGCAAACCCTTAGGAATCATGACCGTGGTGATCCTAGCAGGTCATTTGGGGCTACGGCGGCCTGCTGGCTCCACGACCGGGAACATGATCGGCCTCTGCCAGCTCTGTGGAATCGGCTTCACCATGTCTTTCTTGATCGCCAACCTGGCGTTCGCCGGATCCCCGCGCCTGAAGCCAGCACTGCTGGGCGTGCTGGCGGGATCGGTCCTGTCCGTGCTCATCGTGGCCGTCGGCACTATCCCCGGTCGACTGCGTTCCGCTAGGCACACATAGGCTTAGCTGCCAAGACTCAACCTCTGCCAGACCCGGTTCCTGCCAGAATCAACCTGTCAAACTGGGTTTTTGGCAGAATCAGTTTTGCCAGAATCGGTCCCTTACCAGGCTCAGCTGCGACGGTAAAGCTTGGTGTATGAGCCCTCGGCACGAGGACGAACCACAATCTGGTCGATGTCCACAGTGTCGGGCTGCTCCAAGGCCCAGGTGACGCATCCTGCGATGTCGTCGGCGGTCAGCGGGTCGGGCACACCGGCGTAGACCGCGTCAGCCCGGTCGCTATCACCGCCGAACCGCTTCAGGGAGAACTCATCGGTGTGGACCAGACCAGGGGCGATATCGACCACGCGCACTGGCTCGCCAATCAGTTCCAGCCGCAGAATGCGGGCCATGACCCGTTCCGCCGCCTTGGAAGCACAGTATCCACCGCCGCCCTCGTAGGGCTCGATGCCTGCCGTCGAGGAGATGACGAGAACCGTGCCCTCCGACTCTTTCAGGGCCGGGAGCAGCTTCTGGATGACCCGCAGGGTGCCGATGACGTTCAGCTCGTACATGCCGCGCCAATCGTCCAGGCTGGAGGTAGCCACCGGGTCCTTGCCAAATGCCGCACCGGCACAGTTGACCAGAGCCTTGACCGGTCCACCCTTGAGTACAGCATCGACGGCCACCTGAGTGGAGTCCTCGTCGGTCACATCGCATACCTCATAGGTGAAGTTCTGACCCAGCTGGTCGGCGAGGGCCTTGAGATTGTCCTCGCGCCGAGCCAGTCCGACCACCTTCCAGCCTTTGTCCACCAAGGCTCGCACACTGGCCTGACCGATGCCGCTCGAAGCGCCGGTCACCACAGCACGCTTGATTGTCTTCTTGGATTCCGTCATCTCATCTGCTCCTTCATGATCGATTGCCCCGGATCGGCTCCACACTCGCCTCCGGGCCGCAGGGAGCCTGCCTAGCTGCTGCAGGATCGCCCCTCTTCCTCAACGCTAGCGCACCAGCATGGGCTGCGGCAGTCTCCTGTCGGCTTTGGAGGACAAATGTGGCGCATTAAACCAGCCTCGGGTAGAGTCAGCACGAATCAAATGCAGATCAGCTGAGTCAGAACAGCTCACAGTCAGTTCGGTCTGAATCAGACCGCATAGGCAGGTTAGATCTGCACAGACAGAACGCATCAAAAACCAATCCGACTTCGCTCCAAAAGACACAGCAGAGGTTCGGACGCGAAATCATCAGCACGTATGATGCCACAGATTCGTAATTTACAAGCTCACATTGCACAAATTCTGAAATCACGTGGAGCTGATGGCTCCGGAATTCATGGCTCTCGAAGTCATATCTTCATATGTCTAGCTTCTGTAGTCACAAAGCCAAATAGCGGTTGAGTCGACGACGGCGCTCAGTCCAGTCGGGCATATAGCGATCCATCCGCGCGCGGAAGCCGGGGCCGTGACCGTGCTCGTAGAGGTGAGTCAGCTCGTGAACCAACACATACTCCAACAGATCGGAATCCAGCCAAGCCAGGTCGGTGTTGAGCCGGATACTGGCAGTGGCGGGGGTGCAGGAGCCCCAGCGCGTTTTCATCTTCCGCAGACTGATGCGCTCGGGCCGACGACCCACTACGGGGACCCACCGATCAAGCAGAGTCGGCAGCCTCTCTTGGAGAATTCTCTTGGCTTCGTCCTCGGATCGTCCTGGCTGTAGCTGACCATCGGCTCCGGATTGGGCGTAGACATCGCGTGAGTGGGCCAGACGTTCTCTAGTGGTTGCAATCCAGCGGTGCTTGCCGTCGATAAAGGCACGAATCTGGTCGTCGCCCAGCTTTAGAGGCGCCGTCACTTCCAGATGGCCGTCAGGCGGCTTGACCCGCAGATAGACGTTGGCGATCCGCTTCCTGATAACCAAAACAGTCTCACCACCGACCTCCAGCTGCTCCGACCGGACTGGTTCCGCACGCCGTTTCCGCCTCATGACCCCCATTCTTCCGCCAAGACGCGACGCGACGCCGCCGAGATTGACTTGAGGGGACACTATGGTAAGCTAACCATCTGTGTGATTCTTCGGTCACACGGCATGGGCCTGTAGCTCAGCTGGTTAGAGCGCATCCCTGATAAGGATGAGGTCGGAGGTTCAAGTCCTCCCAGGCCCACGCATTTCTTGCGCGGTTGAAGTTCTTTTCACATTCACGGGGCTATGGCGCAGCTGGTAGCGCATCTGCTTTGCAAGCAGAGGGTCGCCGGTTCGAATCCGGCTAGCTCCACAGATAGTATTTCCGAGGCTTTCGAGGCTTTTTTACATCATCTTTGGCAAATATCGACTATCCAACTACGACTACTACAGCGTGGATAACACTGATCCAGTGGGGTGGACACTCTAGCAGCTGAAGCTCATACAACCGAATGTATGACCACACCCCGCCGAATCATTCTATGTAAAGAGAACTTTCAACAATACTGCAAGCAGGAACAGAGAAATCAATTATAAAAGCCTGCAATCACTATTGAGTTACACAGTCGGTTTCAACACTGATGAAGAAGGAAATGGTCAGAACTCTTGCTCTCCGATAAAATGACCACCTTAAACCGGTGACTGAGCAGGATTCACTTAACTGAAAAAGGCTGAGGGATAAAATGCAATCTTCCGCTTTGATGCGGCTGGTCACTTTCAGCTTTAATGTATTCCGAGAACGCTCGCGAAATACGAATAATGCATGCAAGAGTATTCCTTAAGTGGATGCACTCCGAATTCCCCTGATAATACTGCTCGTAATTCTTGCATATTCTTTGTTCTAGATCTGACATCAATTTTGCTGCTATGCGTCGTATGGGCATACTGTTACAGACTATAAGAAACATGCACAAGAAACTTGAATAGTCATAGACAAGTTGCGACTTCTTAATCGTACTCGGAATAGGCGCCGGGGGGTTATCCATTTGGAATAAATCGCACAAACATCCATCAACAAACTCAGTCTGAGGCACATGGCCATGCTTGTTTGTCCTATCCACATCCAACAGTAACGGGGCACTATGCGATACCGCATTTCGCAACCTACGGAAGTTGCCAAAAAATTTTGTAGCATTGTCTCTCAGATGCAATGACTCCAGATACTTCATATATGAATCAATCAAATCACCCAGATTGAAGCATTCCCATAAGTTCCATATTTCTGGGTCAGGGAAATATTTGCGAACCATAGCATCTGAATAAGGAGAATATTTAAGCTTAATTCCTGTCTTGCCAGGCCTGCCATCGTGCTGATTTCGATAGCCAGTCTTTTCATCAAATACAAAGCGATCATATGGATCAACCAGCTTTGCAATTCGTCTGCCGTCAAGCTCAGAATTTGACATCAATAAATTATTGAATCGCACTTTCAAATCATGTTCCGCGTTTGCTACCAAATATTCCAGTGCCATCCTGAGTTCATAGTCAATGACCGCCAAATCTTTGAGTACAGCGAAATCGAGATTCTTGTACTTCCCGTCTTCGTGCTTGTTGAAATTAGAAGCATATCGCTTAATCCGAAATAGGTAGGTGTTCGCAGATAGATATGCTTTAGCGGATTCCTCATTACAGATATCGAATACGATGCCGTCGTTTTGCAAATTAGCAATTTGAAAATCGAGGCTTTTAGCCAGACACATGCGCTTTGAACTGTCCACATTGGCCCCCGCAGCTAAACTAATGGGGCATCCGCTTCGAAAAGCGCTGCCCCATTAGTGAAGAGCTGGCCAATGTGACCAACTCCCTTTTGACTTTGTACCTACAATGCTAATTACATATAAGCATCTGTCAATTTATTTCGCGCGTGTTGAAAATATGGTTTTGACGCAAACAAAGGATAGATTTTTCTGTTTTTTCAAGGACTTATCAGGTGCTGCTGAGTATGTTTTCTGAAGTTATGAATACCGAGCAAATTTCATAATATTTAAAACTGATCTGTTGTCGATTCAACATAACAGCGCCAACAAAGTGCTCGATCTAAAGATAAAATTACTAAACATTTGATCTTTGCTGTTCACTGAGATGAGACTAGTTATATAAGTGCTGCTTTCATAGTCAAACTTACTGATTCTGCACTCGAGAGAAACATAGAAACCTGCATTAACGCCATTAAGTTCAGCGCTGGTCGTTGAAGCCAGGACGACTAATTTGCTGCTTTCCGAACAATGAAAAGAGACCGAACCCATGCAGATCCATATTCGTTTTCCGACTGACAAGAAAAGCGCCACAACAGGTACTGCCCAGTGGTGGCGCTAATTAGCCATAACAGAGAAAAGGCTCTACGCTTCCTTCTCCTTATCCAGCTCAGCGAGCATGGCCTTCTGCTCATCCGGCGTTAGCTTCCTGATGCCAATTCCTGTGTATCCCCAGATGGTGGCAAAGATCACGCCGGTCCAGCAGAGAGTTGCCCAAGGCATATAGGAGAGCGTGGGCACCCCCAACGTGGCCGCCATGTAGGCGCCAGCAGCTGTCCAAGGCAGGATCGGCTCGAATATGGTGCCGGAGTCCTCTATGCTTCGCCCGAGATTGCAAGGATGCAGACCTCGACGAATGTAGGCAGGCCTCAACAGCTCGCCAGGCAGCAGGAGGGAGACCTGCCCGTTGCAGGTGGTGGATATGGTCAGGATGCCGGTCAGCAGGGTGACGACAATCAACGAGCCAGTGCTCTTGCTGATCTTAAGCAGAGACTCCACTATCTTGTTCAAAGCCCCGGAAGCCGAAAGCACTCCTGCGAAGGAGAGGGCGCAGAACGCAATTAGAAGGGTGCTCATCATGCTCTCCATGCCACCCCGATTCAGCAGACTGGTGATGTCCTTGGCTGCGGGACCCAGGTTGAAGCCCTTGGGGAGCATAGAGGTGTCGAATCCGTTGACAATGGCGTTGAACGCGTTGGTGACGGAAAAGCGCTGGATGACGACAGCGTTGAACATGGCCACCGCCGACGAGAGCAGCATGACTGGAATAGTCGGCTTCTTCCACGCCGACCCGATCAGGATGATCAGGAGTGGTATAAGCAGCATGGGCACGTTCCAGGTGAAAGCCTGCGAAAGCGTGTTGTTCATCTCGGCGACTTTGTCAAAGCCACGGCCGCCTGTGGACTGGACTCCACGGCCCGCCACAAACATGACTATCGATGCCACCAGCAAGGAGGGGAAGGTGGTCCACAACAGGTGCTTCATATGCGTGAACACATTCACATGGGTGATGGCCGCAGCCAGGTTGGTGTCCCCGGACAGAGGGGAAAGCTTGTCTCCGAAATAGGCGCCACTGACCACTGCACCAGCGACGATGGCGGGATTGATGCCATCCATGCCCAGCGCCACTCCCATGAAGGCCACGCCAATGGTACCTGCGGAACCCCAGGAGGTTCCCGTGCAGACCGAAGTGATGGCCGTGACCAGCAGAGCCGTCAGATAGAGGTACTTGGGCGATACGATCTTGAGGCCGAAGTAAACCATCATGGGAATGGTTCCGCCGATCATCCAGGATCCGATAAGCATGCCCACCACTATCAGAATCAGCATGGCAGGCATGATCCCGGCGATCTTCTCGGCTATGGTGTTGAGCATCTCATCGTATCCGTGGCCAAGCATGTAGGCGATGATCGCTGCCACCACGGCAGCCATGATAAGCATCGGTTCAGCGGGAAGTTCCAGCCAGATAGCCCCAACCCCCATAAACACCGCCATGGCGATAATTGGAGTCAGTGCCAAGAGCAGGGTGGGGGAACGCTGCTCTCTTTGTTTCCTTTCCTTCGTCATTGCAGGGTCACCTTTCTCGTGGAAGTACCAAGCGCCCGATGCATGCGCGACAGTGCCTCGGTCAGAATCGGCGTAGTTGTTGCCAGGTTGATACGCACAAAACCGCTGCCGCCCAGACCGAAGTCAGTCCCCGGATCCAGCTTCAGACCCTGGTCAGTCAGCCGCTTTTCGATCTCCTCATCCTGAAGTCCCAGCCCTCTCATATCTATCCAGGCCAGATAAGTGCCTTCAGGTTCGATCAGCTTCACGCCATCCATTCCGGCAACGCAGTCGCGCAAAAGATTGGTGTGCTTCTCGAGCTCAGCAAGAAGCTCGTCCAACCAGTCTGCGCAATGGTCATATCCTGCCTGAGTAGCAACTTGTGCAAAATAGCGGGGATTATGGCAGCCGGCATCATCGATGGCCTTTTCCACCTTGTGCCGCAGATCAGCATCAGGAACGACGATGTTGGCAGTTTCCAGCCCAGCGATGTTGAAGGTTTTCCCCGGGGAAGTAAAGGAGATGCCTCCAGCTGCCTCGGGCGAAGAGGTCAGATAAGGCCGGAATCGATATCCTGAATGGATCAGATCAGCATGGAACTCATCTGAGATGACCAGAACATCATGCTTGGCGGCAGCCTTGGCAACCTTAGCCAGTTCGTCACGGGTCCATACACGACCGGTGGGGTTATGCGGGTTGGTGATTACCATCGCATTGGCCTTGTCAAGCAGGTCTTCAAGCGCATCAAAATCGAACCGGTATTTTCCCTGGCCGTCTATCTTCAGCATCCATGGAAGGACCTTGCACCCTGCGGCCTTGATCGCCGTTGGGGTGGGCGAATATGCAGGATAGGGAACGATTACCGAGCTGACGGGCGGCAGAGCCTCCCTGAGTATGGCCGGCAAGGATTCTACCATTCTTCCTACCGGCACCAGACTGGCGGGACTGATCTGCCAGCCGTGGCGCCTTTTGAACCAGTCGCACACTGACTGTCTATACGAGGGGTCCAGGTAAGTGTAGCAGAAATCACCCACCTGAGCACGCTCGACCACAGCCTGGACCAACGGGTCCGGGGCTTTGAAATCCATATCTGCCACCGACAGGGATATGGCATCGTCACCGCAGTTGCGATGTGCATCATCCCAACGGATGCTATGTATTCTTCCCAGATCCTGGGTTGAAACGGGATGTAGAAGACCCATGATTACGTCTGTTCCCTTCTTTACAACTATGCCGGATACCTTGCCTTCATTAGCAATGCAATCCTCTGAGGCCACCATGGCCTCGGTACCACTCCCCCGCTTATTGCTTTTTCTTATCTTTAACGGAGGTCGTCTCGTCTATTTCTTTGAGATAGTTGTAGACGGTGAACCGTGAAATCTGCAAACGGTCGGCTAAGGTCTCGGCCGCGTCTCGCAGGAAGAAAAAGCCCTGTTCTTTGGCTTGTCGTATCACCTCCTTTTTATGGCTTTTCGTCATCAGCTCGACCGGTACACCCTGGCTGGCAACAGCACGGTCAAGCACGATATTTGCCAAGTCGTCAAGGTTGTGGACGAAGGCTTCACCCGCGGAGCTGGCTTCGGCCGATCCTGTTCCCTGATCTATCTGCCCTGTCTCAGATCCGGCTTTCTCGGCGCCACGCTGTTGGTTCTGATCCAAGTCTTCATCAAGTTCAGCTTCCGACTTTGGTTCAGAGCTTGCGTCTACACTGCCGTAGAGCATTTGCTGGCATATTTTCAGAAGCCCCGACCAGATCTCGACACTGCTGTTGATGCACAATGCAGCGACCGGATTCCCTCGGCTATCTTTGACGGCGATAGTGGCACAACGAATCCGACGCCCGTCAGGCAGAACAGAGCTGTAGTTGACCATGGTGCGAACCCTACCCTCAGCCATCTGCTTGAGCAGCACATCGGTCGCCGGATCACCGACCTTGCGACCGGTCAAGCCTCCTGCGATGGCGACAATGGTGGTGGGCACCTGTGAAAGGTCATGCACCACAACCTCGCAATCCGCCATAAGCGATGCCAGCGGCTCCACCAGCTGGGCCAAGGATTGGATTATCAGGGCACGCTCTACGCTGTCCTGCGCCTTAAGGTCGCGTGCCGATTGTGCATCGTTGCTCATACATCATCTCTTTCATGAAGTAGCTAAAGATAGTATAACCATTTAATAAACATTTTGTTGAGCGTTTCTATTAATTGTTTATTTTTCCCTGTCGCTCTTCCGAATTCACGATCTTCATAGGAGATATTCATCCGTTCAAATCGTTGAAAATCCGGCTGTTTAACCACGAAACACATAATGTTGAACGCAAGGCTGCAGACATCCATAATCTGCAGATATGGAATTAAAGTAGCCAGCTAGACCCTTGACAGGGGCTTCAAGATATCGAAAAGGCTACGCCCTAGCGGGAATCGTGTTTGCCCAAGTAAGTTGCTTGAAACCGTATCTTTGACGACTAACAACTGCCAGACTGACCAGATGGGCTGGCATCCGCTTATTAATTAGTAAAGCAAATCAGTAAAGCGATAACCTTGCTGATGGACTTAATTACCTCAACTCTGCCGAAAGAAATCCTCCACTTTTCAACTCTCTTAAGACGGCTAGGCTCCATGAACCACGCTTGCGCAGGAACCTTATCGAGATATCGCCACCCCGAGTGAGAGCTGACACCTGTTTTACTGAATCACTTTTCTCCGAACTGACTTCAATTGAACTTGCCATGTGCGAAAGACAGCAGATGGTTAACTCGGGCACAGACCGAGGAACGAGGGAGACGATTAGACAAGTGCGGCCACCCCTCTGTTCAATCAGCATGGTTTGAACTCCTCTCCAAAGTGAGCATCCATTCGCCAGGTCTAAGAGAAAAATCCAAACCTTTTAGAACAGCGACTTGGCCGCCGTGTTTACCCGGATCATTCCTGCCCGCGTCTGAGAAGGAAACCGTCCTGGACTCCTCTCCTATAAATTACGTTAGCGAATTGTCGAAGTTTAGCTCAACCTCGCTCGCAGGTGGCCCCTTATCTAAAAGCGATTTGGCCCACACCTTCCATAGTGTCGAGCTGTGCCCCCACGCCACCGCTAGATTGGTTTATCCACAGCACTGACCCAACCCGCAGTGCGGGGCAGACTGGACACTATGGCAGAAAAGCAGGAAAATCAGCCAAGAATCGACTGGGCATGTGGCCAAAACGCCGGGGACCACGCTCATCATCGAAAACGGAAGCACCTGGCAAGTGGGTATTCGACATGAGCCTTCCCAGAACGCGCATATGCAGCGGACCTTAATAAGACTGGTCTGTTGCACAACCAGTGTTGTATTTAATTGCCTGGTAAGAGCCAGGCAGGAATGGCTGGACCTTTCGCGTTCACGGAAGAGAGCAGCCCACCCTGTTGGACGGGCTGCCTGGACATCACCGCTTCCTGTGCCACACGTCATACAGGACTGCACACGCCATCATGACCAGACACATCAGCCAAGCAGCGTACGAATCCATCCTGCCCGCGAGCGCTGGGACACCCACGAGAGCAGCAGCCATGAAGTACGATCCGCGACCGTCCTTGTTTGGATTACCATTAGGCATCCAAACCACCTCGGCATATTGATAGAACAGCCAACCCGGATGAGCTGGCGGCCGCCATCTCCGCATCACCGGCATGGCGACTATCTGATTTTATCCCATGATGAACTTCTTCGGTCGTCGACGGCGATATGATGGGGTTTGTCGGGAGACGGCAGCATCACCCGGTAGATATAAGAGGTAAGGATAAATTCTTTTAGCATCTGCTGGTGCCGTACCCGATTGGGCCGTTTGGGGTCCATTGATAGAACGGAGGCCGATAGCTATTGCGCTGTCGGCCTTTTCCTATACAGATAGGCTATCTTCGGATGACCCTGCTCAGCTAATATCTTTACCTGGCGGTCAGTCCAAAAAAGATGGCCACAACTCCAACAACTAATCGGCGATGTTACCCATCCATTCGAGGTGTGTAATGGAGACGATGGCAATCTTCTACTCTATGAGGAAAGCCACTGTCAGCTATGAAGATATGAACCCTGAGGCGGCTCTTCCGGTTATGGCATACACAACAAATTGAGCAGTTCCCCTTCTGGCATCTAGTAACTTTTGCGACTCGCTGGCATCATCTTTTAAAGAGTTATCGCATTCTAGCGTTCCTATGCAGTCTACAGACAGACTGTCGGTTGACCACTGTTACATACGTTTGGCATAGCATATAGACCTATCCCGCTAGATTTCCTAACTCGATACAGCTAAAAGTCAGCAAATTATAACGAAATCATGTGTTGCCATACCTCTCAATCAGCTATTCACCTGACAAGGCTAGAGATTCTTCAGAAGCAATAGCAGCAGAACACGAACTTCTCTCATCTCTATCCTACCGCGCACGACATGGCATCTTTCTCCTCAACTAGTTTGCCGTCTCGCAGCGTCAGCAACCGGTCAACCCTGGCAAGGACCGAGGGACGATGAGAGACGATCAGACAGGTACGGTCGCCCTTCCGCTCGATCAGCCTGGTCAAGACCCGGCCCTCGAGGAGAGCATCCATATTGCTGGTGGGCTCATCCAGAAGCATGAATGGCGCCGAGCTCAAAAAGGCGCGAGCCAGAGCCACCCTTTGCCGCTGTCCATCGGACAGGTCCGAGCCGTTGTCAGCAAGCAGATGATCCAAGCCGTCAGGCAGCTGGTCGATCAGATCATCCAGGCAGGCATCATGAGCTGCCTTCTCAATATCTTCTCTGCTGGCATCGGGCCGGGCCAGAGCGATGTTATCCGCCAAAGTAAGGCTAAATATATAGGTGTCTTGACTCACCAAAGCCTGCTGGGCACGCAGGTCGACAGTGTGAATCGTCTCGATAGGCAGACCGGAAACCGTCAGATCCCCACCACTGCGCTCCTGGAACCGCATCAGCAGATCGATCAAGGTAGACTTGCCAGCTCCGTTGGCGCCTTGGATGCCGATCAGCTCGCCAGGCTTGATGGAAAGATCCAGACCGTCCAAAACCGAGACTCGGCCACCATGTTCACCTGAGTCAGTCTTGCCCGTGTCAGTCTTGCCAGCGTAGGAGAAGGAGACGGCCTTGGCCTCCTCTCCAGTGAACTCCGCCAGGGGATCCCCATGACCGGATTCCACCTCACGTACAGGCGGCTCCTTATCCAGAAGCGAGAAGACCCGTCGAGCCGCGGCCAAGGTGGGCTGCAGGCCGGCGCCTAGCCGGGCCACAGGTATCAAGGGAGCGAAGGAAGAGAGGAAGCCGACCAGTCCGATCATTCCCCGTGCAGGATTCACCAACCCTGCCGAACCTAGGTGGCAGGCCATCAATGTGAAGACTCCAGCGCAGATCAGAGTGACCACGTTGGTGACCAGATCGTTGGCAATAGTCCGCCCAGAGGTGCGGCCCCGCGCATCCAACATCTGGCCCGTAGCGGCTCCCACCCGGCGACGGGTATTCCCCAGAGCGCCCAACCCCGCCAGCTCTGTGCGGCCCTGCAGAGTCTCCAGAAGAAGGGAATGCAAATTGGCTTGGGCCGTCCGCTCCTGCATGGCTACCTTGAAGGTGGGTCTTGCGCTCAGGATGGGGATGAGCAGACCGACGATGAGGTAGGAGATCACGGCGGCCAGGCCCATCCAGGGCGAGAGCCAGGTGAGCAGGGCCAGGTTGGCCAAGGAAGTCACCAGAGCGATGGCGATGGGTGAAAGGGTGTGGGCGTAGAAAATCTCCAGCAACTCGATGTCATTGGTGATCACCGTCACCATGTCTCCGCGCGCCTGGTCGCGCAGACCGGCCGGGGCCAGGGACCGCATCTTGTCGAAGACCGTCGTGCGGATGTCGCGGAGCATGCTGAAGGCCATCTCATGGTTGCAGTACTGCTCCCCATAGGCCATGACCCCCCGGCTGAGGGCGGTCAGGACCGCCGCCAAGGCCCAGACGACCCACTGTCCATTCAGCGGAGGCCAGTCAGCAACCAGGCCGATCAGGGCCGCAGCGGCTGCCATCATGCTCCAGACCGCAAAGAGGTGGCCTAGGCTGCCGCAGAGGACGGCCTTGCCCTCCGTGCCGGCCAGAGGCTTCATCAGCCGGGCCATGCGGCGCATCATCACCAGGTTGCCGGTCGTCTGCTGCATGCTGTCACTCCCCGTCCTCATACTGGGCCTGCTCCTTCCACTGGGCCGCAAATCCGCCCCCGGCATCCATCAGCTCACGGAAACCGCCGCTCTCCGCCAGACGGCCCCCCTGCAAGAAAAGGATGCAATCGGCATTGCGGACCCCGGCCAGGCGGTGGGTGATGGTCAGGACCAGGGACTCCTTGCCCAGCGCGTCCATCAGAGCAGCCAAGGTAACGTCATGCTCGCGGTCAACGGCGCTGGTGGCCTCATCGAAGATGTAAACAGAGGAACGCCGCAGAAGCCCGCGTGCAATGGACAGCCGCTGGCGCTGCCCTCCGGAGAGGTTGCCTCCCTCAGGGTCGATGGGAGCGTCCAGCCCGCCCTTGCCTTGGACAAGACCGGTCAGACCGACCTTGTCCAACGCGTCCAGCAGCTCACCATCCGAGTAGCCCAGTCCGGCCGGATCGAGATTCGACCTGACGGTTCCGGTGAAGAGGTGGTCGGTTCCCCGAACCACGGTCTGCAGGCCAACCAGGTCCTCACGTGACAGGTCGCTGATCTTGCGTCCTCCAATAGACAGTTCTCCGGTATACCCCTGAAGGCGTCCGGACAGCAGGCCCGCCAGGGTGCTCTTGCCCGAGCCCGAAGCGCCGACCAGGCCCACACGCCCCTTGGCCGGGAGATCGAAGTTCAGATTGGTCAGAGCCTGGAAGCCGTCAGGATAGGTGTAGGTCAGATTGCGAGCGCGGATGCCCAGCGCACCGGCAGATCCCGATGCGGGCCCTGGGACAGCGTCCGAGGCGTATTGCGGAGCCGCCGACTCCCTGTCACCCACCTGCCGCGCCTGGAGAATGTTGTCGATGGCCTTGCCCTGCTTGATGGCGACCATGCCGGAATGCATCATGTAGACCAGCTGCCGCTCGGGCGCAAAGAGTCGAACCCCGGCCAGGGCGACGACCAGGCAGGATAGCACTCGAGAGGACCCTCCTTGCCCAATCAGGACTGTGGCTGCAACCGCCAGAATGAGGCTGGCGTAGATGACTGCGTCAGCCTTGATCAGCGAGCGCAGCTGCCCGCCCAGGACCCCCATGGTTATCCGGCGGAACCCCTCGGACTCCTCGGCCAGATCATCAGCCTGCCGCTGGTCCGCTCCAAAGATCTTCAAGGTGCTGAGCCCCCTCAGGGCATGCTCGAAGTGGACGCCGACCTTGTCGTACTTGCGTAGCTGGCCCAGCTGCACTTTGATGTTCTCGCCCATGGTCGGCTTGGAGGCCAGGGGCAGGGCCACCATGCCGATCACGACGATCCCTGCAGCCAACGGGCTGACGGGCAGGAGGACGGCCAGGGTCACGACCAGCATCAGGGTAGTCTGGACCAGGGCCGGAATGTAGGCCGTAAAGTAGGAGACGACCGACTTGACCCCCTCGGTCGAAAGCCTAGCCAGGGTCTGCGCCGGAACGTCCAGGTCGTTCTCCTGACCATTGGGGTCGAACACGGATAAGTACAGGGCCTGGGAGAGCGCCTGGCCCATCCCATCGGCCAGCCTGGCGCTAACGGATCTGGCGACCGCCTGAGTCAGGAACCGAACCAGAATCAGCCCGCCTATCAAGACCGTCAGAAGCCCAGGCCGACCGGGCACCCAGGCAAGGGCACGAGGGACAGGCAGGCCAAGGGAACGGCCTACGGCCGCGATGGCCACCGGCAGGAGGAGGACCTCCGCCAGCGCGCCGATCGTCTGCAGGAGGGCCAGCAGGAAGCTGGCGCCCATCCTGGCTCCCGGTAGATGAAGTAGTCGCTTGCTGATCATGCCTGTCCTTTGCGCCGCCTTTCTGATACTCCCTTCTCGGTGAACCCTAACAAAATCCCTGCGCGCCAGGCAATACCCTTATTGTGAAGCCCCGGCAAGAGAAATAAAAGAATATCATTTACTTTTCCTCCTAGCTCCCCTAGAATGGACGGCACAACCCGACTTCGGCGGATATATGGCCTAGAGCCGAGCGGCCGCCACCCGCACGGGAGCGATCCTTTATGAAAGCACTCAAGACAAAAGACCTGGTCAACGTCGGTATTTTCACGGCCCTCTACCTCGTCAGCATGGCTGTGGGCAACTTCATCACCATCTTCGTGGCGGGCCTGATTATGCCCGGCCTCTCCTCCCTCTTCATACCAGCCATGGTTGGACTGGTCTCTGGCCCGGTCTACATGCTGATGATCCGTCAGGTGCCTAGATTCGGGGCCGTCACCATCGTCGGCGTCATCATGGGCCTCTTCCTGCTGGTCTTCGGCCACTTCGCCCTCTCCTTCATCCCTTACGCTTTCTGTGGCCTGCTGGCTGATCTGGTTCAGTCCTCGCTCAGGGAGAGCCGTCCCAATCTGGCCCGTTACCTGAGCTATGCCATCCTCACCTTTGGCTGCACCGGACCCGTCCTTCCCCTCTGGTTCATGAAGGACGCCTACGTGGCAAGCCTGGTCCGCCGTGGCAAAAGCCAGGAGTACATCAACGGGGTCTTCACGCCCATCACCGGAGCCACCTTCCTGGTCTGCATTCTGGCCACCCTGGTCGGCGCCCTGCTCGGGGCATGGATAGGCGCCAGGATCGTCGACAGGCATTTCAACCGGATACCCGCCAAGCAATGAGGCCTATCTCCATCTACACCAGATTCCTGCTGGTCATCTTCGCCAATGCCCTGATTTTCGTCACCTTGCCCATCCCGCTGGTCCTGGCCATCAACATCTACTTCTGCAGCTTCCAGGTCATCGTGGGCAGGGTGAGGAAGGGCCAGGCCTGGCTTCTGGTCTGCCTGGTCTTCGCCCTGGGCGCCTCCCTGGCCATGGTTTTTCCTGAAAACCTGCCGGGGCATTACCTGCTCTTCCTCTTCGTCGGCGTGGGCAGGGTCCTCCCTCTGGTGCTGGTGGCGGCCTTCATGATGGGCACCACCAAGGTCTCGGAGCTGGTCTACCTGCTGCGCAAGATTCACGCCCCCCCAGTGGCTGGTCATCCCCGTAAGCGTGCTCTTCCGCTTCTTCCCGACCGTCAGGCACGACTATGCCCAGATCAGACGGGCCATGAAGTTCAGGGGGATTGCCGTCACCACGGGCGACATGATCTGTCACCCACTGCGGACCATGGAGTACATTTACGTGCCTCTCCTCAACAACGCCACCAATGTGGCCACCGACCTGACCTCGGCCGCCCTGACCAGGGGGATCGGCGACCCCGGGCCCAAGGCCTCCATCCAACGGATTGCCTTCACTGGACTGGATGCGATCATGTGCGCCCTGGGCCTGGTCCTTATGGGATGTGGAGCCTATGTTGCAATGTTCCAGGCTTAGCTTCACCTACGAGGGCGCCAGCAGGCCATCCCTCGAAGAGGTCTCCTGCCAAATGGACCGAGGCCGGGTGACCGTGGTTACTGGGCCGAGTGGGTGCGGCAAGACCACCCTGTCCAGGATCATCAACGGCCTGATTCCCGAGCTCTACGAGGGCAAGCTGGGGGGAGAGTGCCTCATCGGGGGCCAACCCACCACGGCCCGGCCCATCTACCGGCTTTCGGAGCAGGTGGGATCGGTCTTCCAGAATCCCAAGACCCAGTTCTTCACCACCGACGTCCGCAGCGAGCTGGCCTTCCCCTTAGAGAACACCGGGGTACAGCCGGAGGCCATCCAGGAACGTATGGACCAGGTGGCCGACCTCTTCGGCATCGCCCCGCTCATGGACCGGGACATCTTTTCCCTGTCCGGAGGCGAGAAGCAGGTGATCGCCATCGCCTCCTCCTGCATGATGGATCCGCAGATTCTGATCCTGGACGAGCCCTCCGGCAACCTGGACGTCGAAGCAGTGGCCGTCCTGGCGCAGATTTTGGGCCGCTTGAAGGAGCGGGGCCTGACCATGGTCCTGATCGAGCACCGCCTCTACTACCTGGACGGCCTGGCTGACGACTTCCTGGTCATGAAGGACGGCAGGCTGACGGAGCATATGACGCCGGCCGCCATGAGAGGGCTGGATGATCCAAGCCGCCAGGTCATGGGGCTGCGGGCCCTCAAGCTGGATGCGGCCCAGGAGGCGAGCGCCCCTGCCAGGGTCATCGCCGAGAAGACCCCCGATCTGCTGCGGGTCAGGAATCTGACCTATGCCTACCACCGCGACCAGGCTCCCGCCCTGGATGTGGACGACTTGACCCTGTCCAGCGACGACATCACCGGCATCATCGGCCGCAACGGTGCTGGCAAGAGCACTTTCGCCTCGGTCCTTACCGGCCTGCTCAAGCCTGGCGACAAGTCGGAAATAAGCCTGAATGGGGCCAGGCAGACCAGCAGGGAGCGTGTCGAGGACTCCTATATGGTCTTTCAGGATGTCAACTACCAGCTCTTCAGCGAGACCGTCGAAGGCGAAATGCTCCTTGGGGCCAGACGAACCGACCTCTTCAGGGAAGTGGCACGAAAACTTGACCTGGAGCGGCTCCTGGGCCGGCACCCCAACACCCTTTCCGGCGGAGAGAAACAGCGAGTGGCCATCGCGGCCGCCATACTGTCGGGCAAACGCCTGACGGTTCTGGACGAGCCAACCAGCGGCCTGGACCTGCTCCACATGAACCAGGTGACCGGGATGATCCGCTATATGCGCTCCCTGGGAGTCATGGTGATCGTCATCTCGCATGACCAGGAGTTCCTGGCACAGACCTGCCAGCGGTTCATCACCTTCCGCCAGGGCAGGCCGGTCAGGGACAGTCGCAAACTGGGGCAACCTCCTGCAAGCCCTCTGAGCCCTTGCCGGGCCTGTGGACATGTTGCCGCCCGGCAGGCGGTTCTCCTGTGCCCCAGGCCCTACGAACGTATACAGTAGTGGGGAGCAGAGCATCGGGGGGCGTCCCTTGCGTCGGACGGCCAGGGTTACGAGAGGGCATGATGGGCTATATCGACGTCATTGGAGAAACGAAGCGGTATGCGACCGGCGAGACGACCATTGTGGCCAACAACGACGTCACCTTCTCCATCGAGAGAGGCGAGCTGGTGGTCATCCTCGGAGCCTCGGGGGCGGGCAAGTCGACTGTGCTCAACATCTTGGGCGGCATGGACACCTGCGACGAGGGCCAAGTGATCGTGGACGGGAAGGACATCGCCGGCTATGACGCCAGGCAGCTGACCACCTACCGCCGCTATGACGTGGGCTTCGTCTTCCAGTTCTACAATCTGGTGGCCAACCTGACCGCCAGGGAGAATGTGGAGCTGGCTTCGGAGATCGTAGACAACGCTGCCGACCCGGTCCAGACCCTGATCGACGTAGGCCTGGGCGACCGGATCGACAACTTCCCTGCCCAGCTTTCCGGCGGCGAGCAACAGCGGGTGGCCATTGCACGGGCCGTAGCCAAGAACCCCAAGATCCTGCTCTGTGACGAACCCACCGGAGCCCTGGACTATCGGACCGGCAAGCAGGTGCTGCGCATCCTCCAGGACCAGTGCCGCCAGAAGGGCGCCACCGTGGTCATCGTCACCCACAACGCGGCCATCGCCCCCATCGCCGATAGGGTCATCCGCATGCACGACGCACGGGTCCAGGCCGTGCAGACCAACGACAGCCCCGAAGACATCGAAAACGTGGAGTGGTGAGGATGCAGCCCGTCAGAAAGGTGCTCTGGCACGACATCCGGGTCTCCCTGCGCAAGTCCTTGGGACGGTTCATCTCCGTCGTCTGCCTGGTGGCGCTGGGCTCCTTCGCCCTGGTCGGGCTGAGTGTGACCGGACCAGACATGCGGCAGGCCGGCAACGTCTACCTGTCCAGCCACCATCTGGCTGATCTGATGGTCATCAGCAGCTATGGCCTGGACCAGGAGGACCGGGATGCCATCGACACCGCCCCCGGCAGCTCGGGAATCGAATACGGGTATCTGAAAGATGTGGTGCTCAAGGGGACCGATAAGAGCCTGCGCATCTACTCCGCCCCCGACCGGATCTCCACCTATGAGCTGGTCGACGGATCCATGCCCAGCAGACCGGATCAGGTGGCGGTCGACACGGCCCTAGCCGGAAGCCACCCCATCGGCAGCAGCATCAAGGTGGACGAGAAAGCCGACCAGCTGGGCAGGAAGGTCTTGAGGCATCACAGGCTTCGTGTCGTAGGCACGGTCAGGTCGACCGAAATTCTGAGCAAGGTCAACATGGGACCCTCTACAGCCGGATCCGGTTCCTTGGACTCCTACGCTGTGACCACGCCCGGGGCCTTCGATTCGGCCGAGTATATGATCGCCCGCCTGACTTTCAAGGACCTGGACCGGATCAGGGACCACTATTCCGACCAATACACCCAGGCCCTGCAGACCCACAAGGACGACCTGAACAGGATTCTGTCAGGACGTCCCACCGCCAGGCTGAATGACATCAAGACCCCCCTGAAGAAGAAGCTGGACCAGGGGCAGGACCAGGTGAACCAGTTCAGAGATGAACTCGAGGGGAACCGGCAGCAACTGGACCAGGCCAAAAAAGATCTGGACCAGGGCGCCCAGAGCATCCAGGCTGCCAAGAACCAACTGGCCGCGAAGACGGTGCAGGCCCAGGCAGCTATCGACCAAGGACAGCAGGAGGTGGACCTGAGCTCGGCCGAACTGGCTCGGAAGCAGAGGCAGTACCAGTCCTCCGCCAGCCAGGTGGCCCAGGGCAGGCAACAGGCCGATCAAGGTCAGCAGGCCATCGACCAGGGACAGGCCAGGCTTGATGATTCCCGCCAGCAGCTGAAAGGCGGAAAAGCCCAGGCCGACCAGGCCGTAGCCCAGGCCCAGGAAGCGCAAAAGCAATGCAGACAGGGCATCGCAGAGGTCACCGGCCTCATTCAGGCCATTGATGCTCAACTGGCCACACCCGGGCTGACCCCCCAGCAGCAGGACGAACTCAACCGTAGAAAGGCCGGGCTTCAGGCCCAGCTGGCCGAGCTCAACCGGCAGTCGCCGCAGATCGACGCCCTAGTGGCCAAGGCCAAAGCGGGCCACGATGCCTTCATGGCCAATCAGTACACACCCGGCATGGCACAGGTTGCAGCCGGCCAGCAGACCCTGGATGCGAAGCGGCAAGAACTGACCCAAGCGAGGGCCAAGGTGGAGGAGGGCGAGCGCCAGCTGGCCCAGGGCAAGGCCCAACTTGATCAGGGTTCGGCACAACTGGCCCAGGGCAGGGCCAAACTAGCCCAGGCCCGGCAGCAGCTGGCCAGCAGCCATGCTTCAGCCCAAGGGCAGATCGACCAGGCCCAGGCCACCCTGGATCAGAAAAATGCGGAATACCAGACCAAACTGGACAAGTTCAACAGGGAGAGCCCTGACGCCCAGAAGAAGATCGACGACGCCCAGAAGAAGCTGAACAAGGCGGCCGACCAGCTGAGCCGGCTGGAGAAGCCGGTCTACGCCCTGGATTCGCGCCGTGAAGCGCCCGGCTCAGAGGGCTACAAGGTCTACGCCTCCGTCTCCTTCATCGTGGACTCGCTGGCCAAGGTCTTCCCCTACTTCATGTATCTGGTGGCCGCCCTGGTCACCTTCACCACCATGACGCGCTTCGTGGACGAGGAGCGGATCAATGCCGGAACACTGAAGGCCCTGGGCTACAGGGACCAGGATGTCATGGCCAAGTTCCTGGTCTACGGCGGAGCAGCCTCGGCCCTGGGCGCGCTTCTGGGCATCGTCGCCGGCCACACCCTCTTGCCCTGGATTGTCTACCAGGCTTACGCCCATGCCTTCGACATGCCGACTATCCACTATGGCTTCCACCTGCCCATCACCCTCCTGGCCTGCCTGCTGGCCTTCCTGAGCGCCGTGGTCCCGGCCTTCCTGAGCGCCTGGCGGGAGCTGCGCGAGAAGCCGTCGGCCCTCCTCCTGCCCAAGCCGCCCAGCGCCGGTTCGAAGATCTTCCTGGAACATATCCCGCTAATTTGGAACAGGCTCAGCTTCACTCACAAAGTCACTGCCAGGAACATCTTCCGTTACAAGCAGCGGATGCTGATGACCATCTTCGGGGTCTGCGGGTCAGTGGCCCTGCTGATGGCCGGGTTCGGCGTGCAGGGATCCATCTCGGCCATCAACGAGCACCAATTCGGCCAAGTCATTCGCTACGACCTGATCGCTGCCGAGAACAGCCAGGCCACCACCGACCAGCGCCAATCCATCAAAAAACGGCTGGAAAAGCCCGATGTGAGCCGTTCCCTGAATGTGCGCTACGAGGAGATGAGCAAGACAGCCGGCCATAATGCCGACAAGCAGTCCATCACTATGATCGCGCCGGCCAGCTCCGAGCGCCTGGACGACTTCATCCGCTTGGACACCCGGTCCAGGCACAAGCCCCTGAGCCTCAAGGGCGACGGCGTGATCCTCTCCGAACGGATCGCCCAGCTGACAGCGACAAAGACCGGCGACAAGATCACCCTGCAGGATTCAGGCGGCAAGGACAGGACCATGCGGGTGGACGGCATCTGCGAGATGTACTTAGGGCATTTCGTCTTCATGAGCCCATCGGCCTACAGGACCGTCTTCCACCAGGGCTTCTCGCCCAACGCCCATCTGGTCACCTTCAAGGACTCCAGCGCAGATAACACCAGAAGGCAGGCCGCCTCCTTCATGCGGATAGACGGCATCCAAGGGGTGGTGCAGAACACGACTCTGATGAGCCAGATCGACACCGTAGTCAGGTCCCTGAACATAATCATGCAGGTGCTGATCATCGTAGCCACCCTGCTGGCCCTGGTCATCCTCTACAACCTGACCAACCTGAACGTGGAGGAACGGATCCGCGAGCTGAGCACCATCAAAGTGCTGGGCTTCTACGACCGTGAGGTGACCATGTACATCTACCGGGAGACCATCCTCCTGTCGGCCATCGGCGTCCTTGCCGGGTACGGGTTCGGGGCCTGGCTGCACCACTACATCATCACCACCGTGCCGCCGGACGACGTCCTCTTTGACCCCTCCATCAGCTGGGTGGCCTTCGTTGTGCCCCTGATCATGATCACGGTCATCACGGCCGGCCTGGGCTGGATGGTCAACAACAAGCTCAAGCATGTGGACATGCTGGAGGCTCTCAAGTCGGTGGACTAGGCCATATCGGCATTTACCCATTCTGATGGCGTAAGCTGGCACTCCAAGAGTCCATAAGCCCATGCCATTGAGCCATTGAGAATCCAGAAAGCGGAGGACTACGGTGCTGCAGATCGAACACATCTCCAAACAATACAAAACAGGGGACTTCGTCCAGCAGGCCTTGAATGATGTCAGCGTCAACCTGCGCGACAACGAGTTCGTGGCCATCCTGGGCCCCTCCGGTTCCGGCAAGACCACTCTGCTCAACATCATCGGCGGGCTGGACCGCTACGACCAGGGCGACCTGATCATCAACGGCACCTCCACTAAAAAGTACAAGGACCGGGACTGGGACTCCTACCGCAACCACACTGTGGGATTCGTCTTCCAGAGCTACAACCTGATCCCTCACCAGAGCATACTGTCCAACGTGGAGCTGGCCCTGACCATCTCCGGCGTGCACCGGCAGGAGCGGCGGGAGCGGGCCAGGCAGGCCCTGGAGCAGGTGGGGCTGGGCCAGCACGTGAACAAGCGACCCAACCAGCTCTCGGGCGGGCAGATGCAGCGGGTGGCCATCGCCAGAGCCCTGGTCAACAACCCCCGCATCCTCCTGGCCGACGAACCCACCGGAGCTCTGGACTCCGAGACTTCCATCCAGATTATGGACCTGCTCAAGGAGGTGGCCCAGGACCGGCTTGTGGTCATGGTCACCCACAACCCCGAGTTGGCCCACCAGTACGCCACCAGGATCGTGGAGCTGCACGACGGCTCTGTGATCAGCGACTCCGACCCCCTGCCCGACGACCAGGTGCCCATCCGCCGGGCCCGCCACCGCACCTTCGGCAAGGCCTCCATGGGACTGCTGACCTCCCTGTCGTTGAGCTTCAACAATCTTCGAACCAAAAAGGCCCGAACTGCACTCACAGCCTTCGCTGGATCCATCGGCATCATCGGCATCGCCCTGATCTTGTCGGTGTCCACCGGAGTCAACCGCTACATCGACAGGGTGCAGCGGGAGACCATGACCTCCTACCCCATTACTATTCAGGAGCAGTCCTTCGACCTGAACAAGATAGCGGACTCTGCCCAGGAATCCCAGAAGGAGGCCGAAGCCCACAAGGATCTCAAGGCCATCCAGCCGGACGACTCCAGCATCAAGGGGGCCTCCAGCCTGACCAGCAGCATCACCCAGAACAACCTGACCAACTTCAAAAAATACTTGGATAATCCCAGGAGCGAAATCCACCAGTACGTGGGGTCCGTGGGCATCCAGTACTCCTATGCCACCAAGTTCTCGGTCTTCGAGCACGACCCGGACGGCAAGCTGGTCTCTGCGGACAAGGTGACCATGAATGGGCAGGATGCCGCCAGCTCTACCGCCAGCCAGATGGCCACGGCCAACACCGACAGCGACATGGGCGACATCCAGTCCAAACAGATGTCCTACCTGACCGGCAAGACCGAGAAGAACAAGGCCCCGGAGATCTTCGGTGAGATCATGCCAGGGGCCGATGCCAAGACCACCATCAGCAAGGTGGTGACCGACAACTACCAGGTGGTGAACGGCACCTGGCCTAAGGCCAAGGACCAGGTGGTCCTGGTGCTCGACAAGAACAACCAAATGCCCGTCACCAGCCTCTACAAGCTGGGCATCCTCCCCTCCAGCCAGTACACCGACATGATGAACAAGCTCAACAGCGGCCAGGAGGTCAAGGTCGACACCAAGCCCATCGAATACGCCAAGGCCATGGACCAGAAGCTCTCCCTGGTGCCCGCCGCGGACCAGTATGCCAAGGGGACCGACGGCCACTACCACTACATCGGCGACAGTACAGACCAGATGACCAAGGCCGCCGACCAGGGCCTGCAGCTGCGGATCGTCGGCATCGTCCGCCCCAACCAGGGGGCCAAGGCCACGCCCCTCAAAGTGGGCGTCGGGTATACCCGCCAGCTGACTGACTACCTGATCGACCAGGCCAAGACCAGCCCCATCGTCACCGACCAGGAGGCCGATCAGGGCCACAGCGTCCTCAATGGAATGGCCTTCGCCCCTGCCGACGATGCCGCCAAGGCCAACGATGCCAAGGCCTATATCGCATCTCTGGGCGTTAGCCAGAAAGCCAGCATGGCCCAGGAGATCATGAAAAGCCCAGCGGCCATGGCCGGCCAGGAGGCCCAGGGCCGGGCCGGAGCCGCTGCAAGAGCCCAAGGTTCTGCGGGCATCCCCGCGGGGGCCTCTGCCGAACAGCAGACAGCCCAGGCCTTCGACCAGTACATCGCCACCGCCCCGCAGGATGCCCTGGTCGCCATATACAACCAGTACGTCTCCACTGGCACCTACGCCGACAACCTGAGCGACTTCGGCCTGATCTCCCGGGACGCCCCCTCCCGCATCAGCATCTACACAGACAGCTTCGAGAACAAGAATTCCGTGGGTGACTCCATCAAGCATTACAACGACAAGGCCGCGAAGAAGAACAGGATCGTCTATACCGACTACGTGGGCCTGATGATGAATTCGGTCACCACCATCATCAACGTCATCACTTACGTGCTGATAGCCTTCGTCGGGGTCTCGCTGGTGGTCTCCTCCATCATGATCGGCATCATCACCTACATATCGGTTCTGGAACGGACCAAGGAGATCGGCATCCTGCGCGCCATGGGCGCCTCCAAACGGAACGTCTCCAACGTCTTCAACGCCGAGACCGGCCTCATCGGACTTCTGGCGGGCCTGCTGGGAGTGGGCATCACCCTGCTGCTGATCATTCCGGCCAACAGCATCATGCACCACTTCATGGGGACCACCGAGGTCAACGCCGCCCTGCCTGCCTCAGGCGGTATAGCTTTGGTCATTCTGAGTGTGGTTCTGACCCTGATCGGCGGTCTGATCCCCTCACGAAAGGCAGCCAAGCAGGATCCTGCCACCGCCCTGCGCACCGAGTGAGGTAGTGACACTGGCAAAGAAGTGAATTCCCGCACAGTCTGGCCTTAAGGGCGGTCCCTCTTTACTTGGGGATGCCATAATGAACCCCGTGAATGAGCAGCCCAATCAGATGACAGACCAGCAGAACAGGCAACCCCTCTTCCCCGGGCGGGCCTTCATCAGCACCGTCCTGGACGTGGTTGAGAGCAAGAAGACCATGAGCGGCGCCCTGACCGGCAAGTACATGCAGCGAGCCACCATGGCCGGCCTCTTTGTGGGTATCTTCTTCACGGCCTTCTTCGTCATCATGGGTCAGGCCGGGCAAAACCCCGCCGACCACGGCTTGATCCTGGCAGGCCGTGTTCTGGCGGCGACCACCTTCGGCTGGGCCCTGGTCCTGATCTACTACACCAACTCCGAACTGCTGACCTCCAACATGATGGTGGTCACCATAGGCGCCTATCACAAGCGCCTGGGCTGGCTGGCCTCCCTGCGGATCCTGGTCCTCTGCCTTCTGGGCAACCTGGCAGGAGCCCTGGTCGTGGCCGTGATCCTCCGTTTTTCATCTATCGTTAGCGGGCCGACCCTGGACCAGATGCTGACAGCCGCGGCGACCAAGACCGGCTACATCTCCGGCGGCCCTATGGGGTTCGCCGACCTGTTCGTACGTGGCATCCTGTGCAACTTCTGCATCAACATCGCCATGCTCATGGTCTACAACGGCAAGCTTTCCAACGACTTCACCAAGTGCATCATCATGGTCGTGGCCGTCTTCGTCTTCGCCTTCTGCGGGTTCGAGCACTCGATAGCGGATTCGGCCCTCTTCCTTATCCTGGGCGTCTTCGGGCAGGTCAATGCCTGGAAGGCGATCCTGGTGGTCCTGGTGGCCATGCTGGGCAACTACGTAGGCGGCGGCATCCTGATCGGCCTGAACTTCGCCACCATGAACGATGAGCGCCGGTTCAAGGCCTGAGACCACTTCCCGTCAGCCACTACCCACCTGCTCAACGTGATTTCGGATGTGCTTACTAGCCTGAGCGAAAACACCTATCATGAAGAAACTCGAAAGCCTATGTACAGGCAGAAAGCGGAGGTTCATGATGACCGAAAGCGAGACGACAGCCAACAAATCCCTGGTGCAGGTATTTTACGACCAGGTCTTCAGCCGAGGAGATACCAGCAACATTGACAGGTTCATGCGGGACGACTATATCCAGCACAACCCCACCTGCGCCGACGGGAAGGCAGGCTTCCTGGAATTCATCAAGGGCTTCCTGTCCTTGGGCCCGCAAATCGAGATCATCAGGCTGAACGGCGAGGACGACATGGTGTACGTCTTCTTCAAGTGCACGCTGAAGAACGGCCATGTCAACAAGGTCTGCGACATCTACCGGCTGCAGGACGGCCAGCTGGCTGAGCACTGGGACGTCATCGAGCACAATGTAGAAGGCATACAATCCCGGAACGGAAACGGCCTGTTCTGACAGATACGTTGATCGGCCTGCATCCTCCCGGCAATCAGGCGCCTTCAACCGAAGATGTCCCGGAGGTTCCGCTGCCATCTGGCCGCGAGACCTGCGGACCTGTTCCTTGGCGCGAACTCACCAGCACAGGTCGGCGTAGAGATATCGATCCAGCGTGGGACCGATGATACGAGCCAGCGCACCAGGCGACATCGAAGCCAAGGGCTCCACCCGGAAAACATCGCGGGCTATTATTAAACCAAGCATCTGCGACCCCACCAGTACCATGCGTTTTTCGATCCTGTCGGTTTTGATGGCTTTGAGCCGGTCACTGGTCAGCTCCCCTCGTACGAGGGCGACCATCAGGTCTCGGGCGTGGTCGTCCCGGCCCGCATTGCGCACGAGCGAAAGGTAGGCCTCGCCAGGTTCGGTCGTTTCCATGAACTTCAGAAAGGCCCTTATCAAGGTAACGCCCAAGGAGCCATCTACGGAGGACGCACGCTTGGCGTCCTGCTGAATGAACAGGTCGAGGAGATGGCTATCCCCGATGATCTGCTGTGCCGCCTTGGTGAAGAGCTCGTCCTTACCGCCGAAATAGTAGTGGATGAGCTTGGGGTCGCAGCCTGCACGGCGGGCAATGGCCCGCAGGGTTACCTTGTCGAAGCCCTGACGCGAAAACTCATATCTCGCCGCCGAGAGGATATCATCATAGGTTGTTGACGCCCTCTTTCCTCCAGGTCGGCCACGTCGGTGACGCAGAGATGTTGCGGAAACCTCAACCTCATGAGATTCCGAAGCTTCTTTCCGGCTGATTCCCTCACGAGCTGATTTCTCTGCCATTCCGATCGCTTCTCCTTATTGGGTATCACCGCACCCGGTCAGTCTATCAAGAAAAAACAATATTCACCGCTTGATGAATATAGTGCTATGATTTTATTCGCCAACCAAGGAATTAATAGCTTCGTCATGATTCCCTGTGCAACGGTCAGACCGGGGTCGGCTTCCCGGCGTATGGCCGCTCGCTTGATTCACCAATAAGGAGGTGCACCGTGAAGGCGCTGATCATCAAGGAATTCAGAGAGCTGATGCGCGACAAGCGCACGGTTGCCATGCTGATAGCCATGCCCATCCTGCTCCTGTTCATCTTCGGATACGCCGCCAATTTCTCAGTCGACAGGATCTCCGTTGCCGTCATCGGCGACGGGGCTCAATCCGTGTCCGAGAAGGTCAAGGGTTTTGACGCCGCCAAGGACGGCATGGATATCGTCACCGTGGATCCGACGCAGCACGGCGAAAAGGATGCCACAAGCCTGCTCCGAGACAGGAAGGTCGATGCCGTCATCGTCGTCAGGGAGGACCAGCAGGACCAGGGCAAGGATCTGCTTTCCAACCGGACCAAGGTGTATCTTGATGGTTCCGGCCTCTTCGCTGCACAGTCCGCCAAACGAACTTTCCTCCAGCTGAACGCCGAGGAGGCCAAGGACCAGATAGCCGCCACCAGATCGCAGGCCGTGGAATCCCGCAAGGCTGCGGCCCAGCAGGAGAAGCAGGGCCTGCAGGACTATCTGAGACAGATGCAGAATTACCAGAGCCAGGCACAGGCCGCTACGACTCAGGGCCAACCCGCCCCGCCTATGCCTGCCCCACCGCAGTTGGATCCGGTTCAGGTACCGGAAGCCGACCTGCCCGACCCGGCAAGTGCAACCGAGACGGGAGAGGACAACGTGACCGTCCTCTTCAACCCGGACCTGAAGACCTCCTTCGTTATGATTCCCGGACTGATTGGCCTGATCATGACCCTGATCGGCACCATGATCACCAGCATCGGCCTGGTCCGCGAGCGCGAGCAGGGCACCTTGGAACAGCTGGCGGTCATGCCTCTGAAGCCCGGAGCGGTCATCATCGGCAAGATCGCCCCCTACCTGCTTCTGGCCCTGATCGACATGGCCATCATCACGCTGATTGGCATGGCCGTTTTCGACCTGCCCTTCCGAGGTGATATCTGGGTCTTCCTGCTAGGGACCTTACTCTTCCTTTTTGTGGTCCTGGGACTGGGCATCTTCATCTCAACCGTGTCACAGAACTCAGGTCAGGCCGTACAGATGGCCATGATGCTGGTCATGCCGCAGATGCTGCTGAGTGGCATCATCTTCCCCCTGGAGTCCATGGCCGCCTCGGTGCGCTGGATCGGCTACCTCCTGCCACTCACCTGGTTCAACGAACTGGCCCAGGGCACCATGCTGCGCGGTGCCTCCTGGGGATCCCTCTGGCTTCCACTGGTCATCCTGGCTGGTGAGGCCGCCGTCATCTTCTCAGCCGCCACTCTGCGGCTGCGCAATGTACTGACCCATGGGGGTGCACGATGAACCGTGAGCCTGTAACCCTTGACAAGGCCAGGGTCTCCTACGGGGTCATCCATGCCCTCCAGGGATTCTCCGGGAGCTTCCTCCCCGGCCAGGTAACGGCATTGACCGGTGGGGACGGGGCAGGCAAATCCACCCTGCTCAAGCTGCTGGCCGGACGGGCCCCTTTGCAATCAGGAAGCGTCCACGGCCTGCCCGACAAGAAGGACATAGGGTATCAGCCTGCGGATTCGGGCGTCTGGCGCGACATGTCGGTCATCGAGAACATGCGTTTCATCGCCTCGGCCTATCGGATGGATTCCAGCCTGGCTCGGAACAGGATAGAAGGCCTCCTGGCCGACGCCGGCCTCACCTATGCCCGAGATACGACGGGACGGAACCTGTCCGGAGGAATGCGTCAGAAGCTCGGCTTCATCATGGCCGCCCTGCATGAGCCCGACCTCCTGCTCCTGGATGAGCCGACGACCGGGGTCGACCCCGCCAGCCGCGAAGGAATCTGGACCCTGATCTCGGCCCAGGCGGCGGATGGAAAGACGGTGGTCTTCGCCACCACCTATCTGGACGAGGCCGAACGGTGCGCCAGCCTTTATCTGATGAACGACGGCAAGGTTCTTGCCCAAGGCAGGGCCGAGGACATCTGTGCCAAGGCCCCCGGCAGACTCTGGCAGGCCCCGGCTTCGGTCGGGAAGCAAATGACCCGGGATTCGTTCTTCGGATCCAGTCTCCAGGACAGGCCCGCCCCCTCGGCCTTCCACAACTGGCGCAGGGCCGATACGGCTCTGGCCTGGACCGCAGCAGGTGATGAGAGGACCCCGGAAGGGTTCACTAGGACCGGTTTCGACTTGGAAAACGCCAGCATCGCCTATCTGCTCCAGGATGACCAGGGCGGACTGCCGATCAAACCCCCGGGCCGCGGCACCGAATGTGGACACCGCCAATCACCCCCAGCCAGGCGGGGAACCTGGCGAACCTGGTGGAAAAGGTCCAGGAAACACCACGGATCGGGTACTGATCCAGGCCACGGACGTAGTCAAGCAGTTCGGATCCTTCACAGCCCTGAACGATGTCTCCCTCCAAGTCAAGCCCGGTCAGATCATCGGTCTGATCGGTGGGAATGGTGCGGGCAAAACCACGCTCATGCGCATTCTCCTGGGGCTGGAACAGGCCAACCAGGGATCCACCCTCCTGCTTGGCGGGCCCCCTTCCTTGGAATCACGCAGACGAATCGGCTACGTTCCCCAAGGCATGGGGCTCTACCCCACCCTCACGGCATGGCAGAACGCACAGTTCACAGCTGACGTTTACGGCACAAGCCCACAGGGATGGACCGCCAAGTACGCCCGCTCCCTGGGCCGGACGCCGGTGGGCAATCTGCCCCTGGGTGCCCAACGGCTGCTTGCCTACACCCTGGCCGCCGGCCATGACACGGACCTGCTCATCCTGGACGAGCCAACCTCAGGGATGGATCCCGTCTCCCGCATGAGGCTCTGGCGTGAACTCCACCGGAAGGCCGATCAGGGCGTAGGTGTCCTGGTCACCACCCATTACATGGCCGAAGCCAGCCAATGCGACCAATGCATGGTCTTGGCACATGGCCAGGTCCAGGCGAGGGGCGACGTGGAGCAGATTGTCGGCGGCCACCACTCCCTGGTCATCAAGACGGAGGAATGGGAGCAGGCGCTGAAGCTTCTGACCGCAGCAGGCCTGCCTGTCTCCATGGACGGACGCACTCTCCGCGCCATCGACGCTGACGAAAACAGAGTGAAGGAGGTCCTGAAACCTCTCGGGACCGCCTATGAACTGACCAGGTCGCCGGCCCGGCTGGATGAGATCCTCACACTCACCTCCCAGCCGGCACAGGACCAGTCCCTCAGGGGATGATCCGATCCTGTGCCATACAGAGGCACTGGCTTCCGTTCAGACCACCAGCGAGAGCAAAAGGACGGAAGCCAGACCTGTCACGGAAAGGACCGTGGTCACCGAGGTCCATGACATGAAGGTCTCCTTGAGACTGAGACCGAAGTACTCCTTGATCATCCAGAAGCCCGCATCGTTAACATGATCAGCCACAACCGAACCGGCGCCCACGGCCAGAACTATCAGTGCCGGGTTGACCGGCGACATGGCCATCAGGGGTGCCACAAGGCCTGCGGCGGTCAGGGACGCGACGGTTGCGGAACCCAGGCAGACCCTGAGAACCGCCGCCACCAACCAGGCGGCAATCAGGGGAGGCATGTTGATGTTGGCGAACATGGTGGATATGTAATCGGATATGCCTCCATCTACCAGGACCTGCTTGAAGGCACCACCGCCACCGATGATAAGGAGCATCATGGCGATCTGCTTGACGGATTCAGCCATCGAACCCGCGATTTCAGGCATCCGCTTGCCACGCGCATATCCCATAGACCAGATGGCGAAGCAGAGGGAGAGCAGCATGGCAATATCCGGGGCTCCGATGAAAGCTACAACCCTGCCTACCAGGGTGGCCTTGGGCAGGACGAAGGAGCAGATTCACCAGGGCCGCCCAGGCACTCAAGAAGCGGGCGGTCCGCATCGAAGTTGGCGATCACGATGCAAACTGGCTCGACGATAGACTGTGCAATGAGATCGGTGGGTCCGCACAGAAGGCCGGATCCCGAACCCTGCTGGTATCACTGATGGGGCCACTCCTCTTCCAGACGCTGACATCCCTGAAGCGGCTGAAACTGAACTTCCCCGATGACCTCGGCCTGGTCAGTTTCGACGACTGGGAGTGGTCCCAATATGTGCAGAAAAACATTTACCTGCTGGAACAGGACCCGACGGCACTGGGCGAGCAGGCCGCGTCCAACCTCTGCCGGCAGATGGAGGCAGCCGCCGAGAATCAGGACCCCTACCAAGCCAGTAGGAGCCTTGTCCTACCCGTCAGTGATGTACCCGCATCATCGATTTGACGAACCGAGAATGGTTGGCCCTTACTCTCACCGTGCATCCGGCGGGAAACGCCACATCAATCAGACGCATAACCGTCTGGACGAATCTGACCCGACGACAGCCCCTTGGTTTCATGAATCATTGCGAATGCACGAAATCCGGACTGACAACCGTTTGCCGAATATGAGAATGGGGACCTCCGTCAAGAAGTCCCCATTGGGATCTGATTCGAATCAGGGGTTTCCGGCTCTCAATCCGAATATCGCAATCAGCGGGAGCGAATAGCCTCCCTGACCGGCAGGACGCTTGTCGGAGATACCGAAAGTTCGTCCAGACCGTCATCCAGGAAGGTCTTGGTCAGAGCCCGATCAGCACCCAGCTCACCACATATGCCACACCAGATGCCGGCACGGTGGGCCGCGTCCACGGTCATGTGAATCATGCGCAGAACCGCCGGCGAGTGCGGGTCGGCGAACTGCCCGAGATTTGGATTCTGTCGGTCGCATGCCAGGGTGTATTGGGTCAGATCGTTGGTCCCGATGGAGAAGAAGTCCACCTTCCGGGCCAACTCGGGAGCCATGATGACCGAGGCCGGGGTCTCGATCATGATACCCACCTGGATATCCTCTCTGAAGTCCACACCCTTACCACGCAACTCACTCTTGACCTGATCAATGATGACCCTGGCCTGGTCGACCTCAGTGGTGGAGGTGATCATGGGGAGCATGATCGCGATGTTACCGAAGGCGGAAGCCCGCAGGATGGCCCTGAGCTGCACCTTGAAGATCTCCGGCCTGGTCAGGCAGATGCGGATGGCCCGGTATCCCAGGGCAGGATTGGCCTCCTGCTCCAGACCGAAGTACCCGACCTGCTTGTCGGCACCGATATCCAAGGTGCGGATGATGACCGGCTTGTCACCCATCCGCTGGGCGACCTCCTTATAGGCCTGGAACTGGAACTCCTCAGTCGGGAAGTCATCGCTTTCCAGGTAGAGGAACTCGCTGCGGAAGAGACCGACCCCCTCGGCATCGTTGGCTTCTACCGCATCCAGGTCCGAAGGCCTCCCGATGTTTGCGTAAAGATGGACCTCCTGGCCCTCCTTGGTCCTGGTGGGCTTGCCCTTGAGTTCCTGGAGACGCTGCATGCGTTTCCGGTACTCCCGCTGCCGGGCCTCGTAGGACCCCAGGGTCTCTTTGTCGGGGTCGATCAGCACCAGGCCCTGGCTGCCATCCACAATGGCGGTCAGCCCCTGGTCCTCGGGCCTGGGACTCTGACCAAGGCCGATGACGGCCGGCAACCCCATGGTCCTGGCCAGGATGGCAGTATGCGAGTTGGCCGAGCCCTGGCTGGTGGCGAAGCCGAGCACCTGGGAGGGGTCCATCTGGGCGGTCTGGCTGGGGGCCAGGTCGGAAGCCATGATGATGGTCGCCTGGTCCTGTTGCCCTGCCTGAACCCCTGAACCCAGATTATCGATCAATCGCCGGGAGACATCCTTCACATCGGCCGCCCGGGCCTGCATATACGGAGAGTCCATGGCGGCGAACATATCAGCAAACCTCTGCGCGGTGGCATCCACCGCGAACTCGGCGTTGACCTTGTCCGACCGGATCTGCCCTTCAATCCCCTCCACATAGTCCGGATCCTTGAGCATGAGCCGGTGGGTGTCAAAGAGTTCAGCCTTGTCCTCGCCGAGCCTGGCTGCTGTATCCTCACGAAGCCTGGCCAGCTGGTCCATGGAGATCTGCTGAGCCTGGTGGAAGCGCTCAATCTCGGCCTGAGGGTCGTCAACCGTGCGACGTTCCACCTGGCCGGCTTCCTCCAGTACCTTGATGGGTCCGATGGCTATGCCGGCCGAGACGCCGGTACCTTTCAGCTTCCTCATAGATTCTCCTTGAAGAAAGCCTGGAGTTCCTGGGCTGCCTTGTCCTGGTCCGGACCATCGACAGTCACGTCAATCACATCGCCCTGCTTCGCGCCCAAGGCCATGACCGCAAAGATTCGCTTGGCGTCCGCCGTGGTGCCATTGTCATCCAAGGTGATGGCGGACTGGTACTTCTGCGCCTCCTCGACCAGCCTTCCAGCGGGCCTGGCATGCATGCCCTCAGGGTCGGAAATGATAAAGGTAAATTCTGCCGCCATGGTTTCCTCCTCAGTTCTGGCTGACGTAACAACCGTTGTCGAACCGGTAGCCCGTGGATTCCTCATATTCGCGGACCATCTGATCCCAGGAATCCTCAATCCGGTCAGTCAGGCCGAACAGGCCGGAGCGACCGATTACATAGATGTCCGGATCAGCATCCGAAATCAGCTTCCAATGCGCCAGGTTGGTGGACCCGTCCATCTCGATCTGGTAACCGTAGCCATGCTCGTCTCGCATCTTGCGCAACTGGACGATCTTGCCCAGGCAGACGGACAGGAAGCGCTGCCCGGCGAACCCCGGATCGATGGTCATAATGGTGACCTTGTCCAGCAGGTCGATATAGGGCATGATGGTCTCAACCGGTGTCTCCGGGTTGAGCACCATGCCGGCCTTGAGACCGGCATCGTGGATCTGGTCGATCAACCGGAACGCCACCCCGTTGGAGACCTCGACCGGAATGCAGATCATCTCGCACTTGATATCAATCAGCTGCTGGACCCAGAAGGGGGCATCGGTCACCATCAGATGAGCCGACATGGGCAGATCGGAGATCTTGCGCGTCTGCTCAATGAACCACGGTGACAAGGTGATGTTGGGCACGAAGTGACCATCCATGATGTCGATGTGATAGAGGTTGACCCTGCTGTTCAGGAAGCCGATCTGCTCCCTGAACTGATCCAGATCCATGGTCATCAGCGAGGGGGCCAGTTGAATCCGCCGCGAACGCGTTGCCAGTGCCTGTGTACTTGTTGCTGTCATTATGGATTGCATTTCCTTTGATTGATTCATATTACCTGGATATCGTCCAGGTTCAGATCCTCTTCATCCTCGGCTCCGGCAGCCACGGGCTCATCGGCACCTTCGGGGATGTTCTTCTTGATCAGGGCGTAGACGATACCGGTCACCAGAATGTTGGCGGCGATGGCCAGGAGGCCGACCCACCACTTGGCACCCATGGTCGGCAGCATCAGGAAGCCGCCGAAGGGGACGGTTGCACCCTTGCCGTCGGAGAGGGACATGAGGATGGCCCCCTCGCACATGCCACCAAGACCGGCGGCCACGATGCCCCTGACCAGGTCATTCATGACGATGGGGATCGAACCTTCGACAATGTTGACCGCGCCCATGGGCACGGCCGACTTCAAGGTCTCGACTTCTTCATGGGTGTAGATCCGCTTGCGCAGGAGCTTGGCCACCAGGTAGGCGAAACCGAAGCCGATGGGGGTTGCGGTGTTGGTCAACTGGAGGGCGGTGACGGGGCCGTTGATGCCCTGGGCCTGGAGGGTCAGGGCGAAGGCGAAGGCCGTCTTGTTGATGGGACCGCCGAAATCGACGATGCTGAGCGCACCCAGGACGCCACCGAAGATCAGGTTGGAGGTGCCATTCATGCTGGTCAGCAGGTTGGTCAGCCAGGTGGTGAACCAGGCCACGGGGGTACCGACAATATAGACCATGATCAGGCCGCTCAGAAGGGATGCCAGGAAGGGCACGATCAGGGTGGGCATGAGTCCCTTGGCCCAGCTCGGCACCTTGACATACCTGAGTACGGCAAAGGCCAGCCAGCCTCCGATGTATCCACCGATAATGCCTCCGATGAAACCGGCACTGATGGCCACTGCCGCCAGGCCGGTCACGAAGCCGGGCGCGATGCCGGGCTTGCCAGCAATTGAAAAGGCGATGCCGATGGCGATGATGACGGGCAGAAGGCCCAGAGCCTTGCCGCCCAGTGTGGCCAGCGCCTGGAAGAGGTCGAACTTCCCCATGACCAGACTGTCCTGGGCCTTGCCGCCGAATGCCATACCGATGGCGATGATGAAGCCGGCACCACATACAATCGGAATCATGTAGGAAATGGCCGTCAGGAGGTGGCCCTTGAAGTTGGCCTTCTTCATAAATTGTTTCATGATGACTTCCTTGTCCGCATGGTTGCGTCCGCTTGGTTTACTTTCCGCTGATTTCGTGAAGCTTGGCGATGAGCTTGTTGGGGGACTTGATGGCGGTTTCCGTGGAGACCTTGACCACTTTCTTCCCCTTGAAACGCTCCTCGTCGGCGATCTTGATATCGATGGCCAGGATGACCACATCCGCCTGCTTGATGTCTTCCGCCGTCAAAGCATTCTCGATACCGATGGTGCCCTGGGTTTCAATCTTGATGTCATCACCCGCGGCCTTGGCTGCATCCTCCAGCTTCTGCTGGGCCAGATACGTGTGTGCAATGCCGATGGTGCATGCAGTCACCCCAACGATCTTCATAATTGATTACTCCTTCTTTCTTCTTTTTCCGTATTGACAATGCTTCATTTGGTCAGGGCCGCTACGACCTGGTCCTTACTGGTCGCCTGGAGAAGATCACGGACAACATCGGCCTTGGCAAGTTTGCGTGCGAATTCAGAAAGCAGTTGAAGGTGCCGTTTGGAACCCTCGTCATCAGCACCGACAGCAAAGAGGACCACCACCTTGGCACCGGTATCATCCAACGATTCCCACTCGATCTCGTGATCGAGTATGGCGATGGCGACCCCGTTCCTCTTCACCGTGTCACTCCTGCCATGAGGTATGGCCACGTGCTCGCCGATACCCGTGGCACCCTGGGCTTCGCGCTCATGGATGGCCTTGAGGAACTCATCCACCGAATCTATGTATCCGGCATCATGCAGTCGCTGAGCCAGTTCCGCGAATACCTCTTCCTTGGTATCGGCCTTGAGTCCGGTGACCACTGTCCGTGCATCGATCGCCTCACTGAGTGATGCTGAATCCACAATCATTTCCCTTCTGTCAGTAATATCTGCTGAACATCTGTATCCGCGCCCGACTGAAGCACATTCATGAAGGCCTCATCGGCCATGCGCCGGTAAAGCATCCGCAATCTCACCAGGTCCCTGCCATCGGGCTTCTCCGGCAGGAGAGTGACCAGAATCCGGTCCACGTCATGCCTGCCGTCCCAGTTCAGGATTGGGTCGCACAATTTGATATAGAAAATGAGGCATTCGCTGATCTCGGATAACTGCGCATGGGGGTTGGCCAGATTGGCTCCGACCAAGGTGCTGCCTGCGGCTTCACGGTCCACCAGCCGCTCACGAAGACGGCCCGGCTTCTTGACCAATCCCAGATCGGACAGGTAGCCAATCACCCAATCAAAGAATTCGAAAGCACCGACTGATGCCTTGCCCAGATCTGGCTCCCATTCCATAATCGTTCTCATCGATCAGCCTCCCCACTGCGAACCTGATCGGCCATACGCTCAAGCCGTTCCTGATCCTCGATGGTCAGCATGGCGCTGACAACCAGCGTGGGCATGGTCAGGCTCTCGGGAAGACCGACAGTCGAGACCACCAGGCCGATTTCATGATGCATGTCCAGCACAGCGTCGATGTCCTTGATCGCTACCGTTTCCACGATGTTCAGGTCGGAGAACCGGCGTTCGATCTTGGAACGGAGCAGCTGTGCCGTGCCTAGACCTGTGGTGCAGACCAGCAGGATATTGACAGGCGTGCGCAGGTTCTCGACTGCCTGCGCAAAATAGACCGTGATGAACCCGACCTCCTCCCCGTCGATGTGGTTAAGGCCAAAACGTTCCTCCAACCGTTTCGTGGCATCCTGAACCGTCCGGAAAAGGTGGGGGTACTCCAGGCGAATCTGCTCCAACAGGTTGTTGTTGACCTTGATCTTGTTCTGCAGCCGATTCAGGAGGGGCTTCATGTGCTTGGCCAGACCGGAGAACAACTCTCGGCTATCGATATCCCTATAGCGGGGATCCAGCGCCACCTGTTCGATCAGATACTGGGTAGCCGAGCGCACCTCTTCAGGAATCTTGGCCGGGGTCGACAGGCCGCCTTCGATCCTTGAGGAGGTCAGATACTGGTAGAGGTAGTAGATCTCGGCATCTGGAAGGTCGGCATCCAGGTACATCTTGACATTATCAATCACGGACCGGCACACGTCCATGACCTTGGAATGCTCCTCCGGCCCTCCGTAACCCTCCGGACAGGACGTGTCCTCCATCAGGGAACCCACCCTGCGAAAGCGTTCTATGAGTATGTACAGGTGGGTGAAGATGTTAACCCGGTAAGGGTAGGGAATCTCCGCATGGATCAGCTCCTCGATCAGATCGAGTTGCTTGTTGACGAAGGCGGCATCGCGCTGCTCTATGCTCTGGTTTGGCTGCATGAATTGATGGTTTGCCAGGTCGCCCTCATTGACGAAAAGGCTGCTGATGGCCCGCCGGATATCCGCTTCGGCACCCTCGACCCAGACATACCCGCTGACTCGTTCCAGGGACAGACGAAACCTGCCCAGTATCAGGCGCAGCGAGCGCAAGTCGGTGGACATGGAGGAGTCGCCGATATAGTACTTCCCCCACAGCTCGCTCATCCGATACTTCTGTGGTGCCGTGATCAACAGACGCTTGACGATTTCATCGCGACGTTCAATGGATGAAAGATGGCTGACATCAATGTTGGCGTCGCCTAAGGCACATCCTACGTCACCAAGGGAAACGGCGTCCGGATTGCGCAACCGGTACCCACGACCGCGCTTGGCCTCGATAAGTCCATGCTGACCGCTTTGCTGATTAATCTGTCTGACGGCCCGGGAAATGGTCTTGGTCGATACTTTGAGAGCAGACGAGAGCTCCGATCCACGAACAAAATCGCGACGATTGAGCAAATACCCAATCAGCGACTTCTTGAATCCGGTCTCCATCGCCCAACCTCCTTTACAAGAAAGAGTAAGTTGATTGAGGTCCACCGAGACTGGTGTGTATTGTTGTCTTAAGTCCGTTGATAGGGGACGTATGAATGCAGGCCGCTCCACCTGCTGTCTCATTAATCAGAACCGGTATGAGCGATACCACTTCTGAATTTCCATTCCGTGTTTCGGCAGGATGCCGATCACACTTACTACTACTGTCTGTCCGCCCCGGTCAACCACCGAAGACCGGCTTGACTCTGGTCTCGCTATCTACGAATCAGAAAACACCTGGGCGGACAACAACCATGTACTTACACTACTCACTACTCAATCATGCTCCGTCAATCAGGGCTTCCCTGATCGGCGTGTCACCGCACAGGATGTTGCAAGCATGGCCAATGCTCTGCCTGGTATCGATACAATCCACCAGGCACCTGGCCACATCATGAATCGGCATCTTTCCAGACCCCGAGTGGGAGAACTCAATATGCCCCGTACCCTCATCTTCGGTCAGGCTGCCTGGCTCGATAAGCGTGTAGTCCAAGCCTGAATGAATGAGATGCTGGTCGGCCATGTTCTTGGCCGCATAGTAATCACCCAAAGTTCTGATCATCGGCTCGACACCGGGATCCTCCTATCAGTTCGCATCAGCTGCCTCATCAAAATGAGCAGACCACTTTATCTGATTGAATCGAACAAACCATCATCTGGCAACGTGCCCAAGCTTGGGCTCCATTCAGTGGCGTGTTTGTGCTGATGCGCGTAAAAAGAAAGGACCCGTGCAGGAGTGTGCCTGCATGGGTCCTTCAATATCCGTGTGATGGCGGCGGTGTGCTACTCTCCCACACTCTTCCGGGTGCAGTACCATTGCCGTGCTGGGTCTTAGCTTCCGGGTTCGGAATGGGA
>NZ_JAFNMM010000006.1:0-144501 GCF_026537335.1 Bifidobacterium sp. B4081
AGGGCAGCTGTCAAAAGAGCCACTTGACAGAATCGAACTGTCGACCTTCTCATTACGAGTGAGACGCTCTGCCAACTGAGCTAAAGTGGCCTTCGCCTTACCTCCGGGCTGGCCGGATGAAGACAGCAGGTTTCATCATACTGGATGCTCGGGATAAAAACGCCTTGGTCCTCGGGCCAAGGGTGTACAAGCTCCTTGACACAATAGGGGCATGGACCTCGATAATTTCTATGCCGTCATTCCGGCCGGTGGGGTGGGCACCCGGCTCTGGCCCCTGAGCCGCCAGGACCGGCCCAAGTTCCTCTATGACCTCCTGGGGTCAGGCAGAACAATGATTCAAGGCACCTTTGGCCGGCTGGCCGGCATCTGCGGAGCGGACCATGTGGTCGTCTCCACAGGGCAGCGGCATGTGGCCCAGGTGCGTGAGCAGCTTCCGGAACTGGCTCCGGACGCGCTCTTCGCTGAGCCCGTTCCACGCGACTCCACGGCGGCCATAGCCCTGGCTACGGCTGTGCTGGCTCAGCGACATGGCGGGGAGATCATCGTGGGCTCCTTCGCCGCAGACCACATCATCCGTGACGACAAGGCATTCGCTGCCTCAGTGGGACAGGCGGTGGCGGCGGCCCGCGCCGGCTACGTGACCACCATCGGCATCGCCGCCTCCCGTCCTTCCACCGCCTTCGGCTACATCCACCAAGGTCCCTCCCTGGCCGATCGCATTCCCGGGGCCCCTGATGCCCGTCTGGTCAGCGAATTTGTCGAGAAGCCGGATGCCTCTACGGCACAGGCCTACCTGTCCACAGGAGAGTATCGCTGGAACGCAGGCATGTTCGTCATGCAGGCGCAGGTGCTTCTGGACTGCCTGCGTCGTTACAAGCCGGAGCTATACGCCGCGGTCATGGCCATCGCCCAGGTCTGGGACCAGGGTGAGCAGGCCCGCAGCGAGGCCATGGAGGAGCACTGGCCGGGCATCGAGAAGATCGCCTTTGACTATGCTGTGGCCGAGCCCCTATCGGCGGCCGGCGGCGTGGCGGTTGTTCCGGGGGGATTCGATTGGGATGACATCGGCGACTTCAATTCAGTGGCCGGCCTGCTTCCGTCATCCAACAGGCGCAACATCAAGATTCTGGGTGACGCTGACCGGGTCATGTATTTGGATTCAGCCGGAGACATGGTCGTGCCGGGCTCGGAACGCACGGTCGCCCTTCTCGGTGTGAATGACATGATCGTCGTCGATACTCCCGATGCTCTCCTGGTGGCCCCCCGGGCCCGCAGCCAGGAGGTCAAGGACATGGTGGCCAAGCTGGCCCAGTACGGCCGTGACGACATACTCTGACAGCGATTCGGCTCGGTTAAGAAGATTGACTGATTTTGTTGTCTTCTGTCTGCTTTTGTGAGTAGTTTGGGTTACAGAACCGGGTGCTCGGTAGAACGGGCATCACCTCATGAAAGGACCCAAATAACCATGGCCATCAATCCTCCAGTGGATGCTACCAGTACCAAGGCCTGGGCGGCCTTGCACCAGCACTTCGACGACATGCAGCGCCAGGGGATCGATCTGCGCGCATGGTTCGCCAAGGACCCGCAGCGCACCGAAAAGCTGAGCTTCGAGCTGGGTGATCTCTATATTGATCTGTCCAAAAACCTGATTCGGCCCGAGACCCTGTCCCTGCTGGCCCAGCTGGGCCGCGAGGTCGGCCTTGAGGAGCGGATCGAAGCCATGTTCAATGGCGAGCACATCAACAACACCGAGGACAGGGCCGTTCTGCATACAGCCCTGCGCCGCCCCGAGGAGGATCGCGGCCGGCTGGTTGTGGACGGCCAGGATGTGGTAGGCGATGTCCGCGACACTCTTAAGCGTATCTATGCCTTTGCCGACCAGGTCCGCTCGGGCAGCTGGACCGGTCTGACCGGCAAACGGATCACCACCGTGGTCAACATTGGCATCGGCGGCTCCGACCTTGGCCCGGTTATGGCTTACGAGGCCCTGAAGCCCTATGCGGATGTGGGCATCAGCGCCCGCTATATCTCCAACATCGATCCCAACGATCTGGCCGAGAAGACGCGCGACCTGGATCCGGAGACCACGCTCTTCATCATCGTCTCCAAGACCTTCACCACCCTGGAAACACTGACCAACGCCCGCCAGGCCCGTGCCTGGCTCCTGAAGAGCCTAGGGGGGCGTGGCCTGCTGTCCAAGGACGGTGAGGACCTCTCAGCCGAGGCCATCCGCCGACACTTCATCGCCGTCTCAACCGCCCTGGACAAGGTCCGCGACTTTGGCATCGATCCGGACAACGTCTTCGGTTTCTGGAACTGGGTCGGCGGACGGTACTCGGTGGATTCCGCCGTGGGCACCTCCTTGGCCATCACTATCGGACCGGACCGCTTCGAGGAGTTCCTCAAGGGCTTTAACACCGTGGATCGCTACTTCCGCGCCACTCCTCTGGATCGGAATGTAGTTGCCCTGATGGGCCTGCTCAACGTCTGGTATGTCAATTTCTTCGGTGCCCACTCGCACGCCGTGCTGCCCTACGACCAGTATCTGCACCGCTTCCCGGCCTATCTGCAGCAGCTGACCATGGAGTCCAACGGCAAGTCCGTGCGTTGGGACGGCACGCCAGTGACCAGCCTGACCGGCGAAATCTTCTGGGGGGAGCCGGGCACTAACGGCCAGCATGCCTTCTACCAGCTGATCCACCAGGGCACTCGCCTGATTCCCGCTGACTTCATCGCCTTTGCCAATACTCCCAATCCGGCCAAGGACGGCGACCAGGACGTGCATGAGCTCTTCCTGGCCAACTTCCTGGCCCAGACCAAGGCTCTGGCCTTCGGCAAAACCGCCGACGAGGTCCGCGCCGAAGGTACTCCGGAGGCCATTGTCCCGGCCCGGGTCTTCACCGGCAACCGCCCCACCACATCCATTTTCGGTGATGCGCTTACTCCGGCCGCCCTGGGCGAGCTGATCGCCCTCTACGAGCACATCACGCTGACCGAGGGCACAGTCTGGGGCATTGACTCCTTCGACCAGTGGGGCGTTGAGCTGGGCAAGAAGCTGGCCCGTGAAATTACGCCGGCCATCTCCCGGGACGACCAGGCACTGGCCGAACAGGATCAGTCCACAAAGTCCCTGATCGCCTTCTACAGGGCCCATCGCCGCTGATGTTCAGCCGGGCCCTTGCAGGTCCGGCTTGTGGTATATTATCGGAGAGTTATTCGCCGGAAGGGCGGCTGCCGCATGGGCTCCCTTCCTTTCAGGTCCAGCCGGATGCTCCGGCGGATCGGCACCCCCGACGGCAGACCGTCGGGTTCCGTCCAGGATCGCCTCCTTTGGTGGTTGCGGTCCATGTCATGGGTCGATGTGCGGCGGCCATGGAGGAACAGCATGAACGCGATTCAGGAATTTGACGCCAGCCACATGAAGCCTGCGGAGCAGATCCCCGACTTCCGTCCCGGCGATACCGTCGAGGTCAACGTCAACATCACTGAGGGCAACAACTCCCGTATCCAGGCCTTCACGGGCGTGGTGATCGCCCGCCAGGGCGCCGGCGTGCGCGAGACCATCCTGGTGCGCAAGGTCAGCTTCGGCGTGGGCGTCGAGCGCCGCTTCCCTCTGCACTCTCCCCAGATTGACTCCATCAAGGTGCTGCGCCACGGCCGCGTCCGTCGCGCCAAGCTCTACTATCTGCGTGGGCTGCACGGCAAGGCCGCCCGCATTGTCGAACGGCGTGACAACAAGGCCGAGTCCAACAAGTAGGTGCGGTCCGAGCGATCCAGCCCAGGCCTGGCCGCTAACACCCGGGATGCAGTTCTCCCGGGTTTTTCCATGCTTGGGTGTGTACGCTATGAGGCATGCGGAATCTTTTGCGTGCGGGTTCCTGCTGATGGCAAGGAGTGGATATGGTTTTTCGGGATGAGGAAGCGACCCCGTCGGGAATCCCGTACCCGGACGGCATACGGGCCACCTCAGCCCCAGTGCCGCCCCGCCATGCCTTAGACCGCCCCGGCGGACGTGGCTCCACCAAGGGCAGTCACCCACGGCTGGGCGAACGCGGTTTTCTACCCGAGTTTCTGTTCGAGCTAGTTGCCCTGTTGGCCGTCGTCGCCATCCTGCGCATATTTTTGCTCAGCATCTACGTCATCCCCTCCGGTTCCATGGAGAACACCCTCGGCATCGGGGACAGAATCCTGACCACTCACAGGCTGACCAGATCCATGGTGGCCCCCCGCCGAGGGGATGTGGTGGTCTTCACCGACCCTGCTAACTGGCTAGGCGAAGAGTCCACGCCAAGCTTCCGCGGCAGTCACCTGGTCAAACGCCTGATCGGCATGCCCGGTGACACAGTGGCCTGCAAGGGTCATGGCGCCCCAGTCACCGTCAACGGCGTCGCCTTGGATGAGAGCTCCTACCTACGCCCAGGAGTGGAGCCCAGTTCCTTTGCCTTCAAGGTCAAGGTGGACCCTGGGTACGTCTTCGTCATGGGCGACAATCGCTCCAACTCCGCCGATTCCCGCCTGCACAAGGATGACGGTCACAATGGGCTGGTCCCCATGGAGAACATCAAGGGCACCGGTTTGCTGACTTATTACCCTGTGGGCAGCTGGAAGCTGCTCAACAACCAGCACAAGGTCTTCGACGCCGTGCCCGAGCCGACGCAGGACTGAACCGACTGTGAGGCGGATCCTGCCGACCCTGGCGACCGAGGCTGCTCTAGCTGACCAGGGAGCTGAGTATGTGCTGGGCCTTGATGAGGTCGGCCGCGGTGCCCTGGCAGGCCCGGCCATGGTCGGCGTGGTGGCGGTCCGGTCCGCTGACCTGCCTCATTTGACAGTCCCTGAGGGGGTGGCGGACTCCAAGATGCTGACCCCTGCGTGTCGGCTGGCCATGTACCGTGATCTTGAGGACTGGGCTGCTGGCTGGGCGGTGGGGGCCTGCTCCAACCATGAGATCGACCAGTGGGGCATCGTTCATGCCCTGGGCATCGCCGCCCTGCGTGCACTGGCCGAATTGGAGCATGGGATGGGCCTGGGGCCTGGCTGCCGGCTGGCCGCCATCCTTGACGGCCCCCACGACTACATCACCTTGGCCGCCGATAGCTTTGACGCACCCGACCTTCCGGTTCTGCCCAAGGTTTCCACACAGGTCAAGGGCGACGCCCACTGCGCCAGTGTGGCCTGCGCAGCGGTCATCGCTAAGGTCACCCGTGACCGGCTTATGGTTCGGCTGGCCGCCTCCGATCCAGCCCTGGCCCCATACCAGTGGGAGCGCAACAAGGGGTATGGGGCGCCTGCCCACCTGGAGGCCATTCGCCGTCTGGGGCCCAGCCGTCTGCATCGTGTCAGCTGGCATCTGCCCTCGTCCAGTCCCGGCGGGAGCTAATATCGGAACGGTCGACACGGCTATCGGAAGAAGGTCATATGCCCGCAGGCAGCGGCGGCAATTCACGGTCCAAGCGCCCCTCCATGTTCGAGGTCGCACGGCTGGCCGGGGTCTCCCACCAGACCGTGTCCAGAGTCATCAACAATTCCAAGGATGTCTCACCTGCTACCCGGTTCAAGGTCCAGCAGGCCATCAGGAAGCTGGGCTACCGACCCAGCAACTCGGCGCGGGCACTGGCTTCCAGCCGCAGCAGGACCATCGGTCTGGTGGCTGGCGGCGTCAGTCTCTTTGGGCCTGTCTCGTCGATTACGGCCATCGAGACCGTGGCCCGTTCCCATGGTCTGTTCATGTCGGTCATGATGGTGGACGAGTCGGCCTGCACTCTTAGGGGTTTTCAGGAGCTCTGCGGCACCTTCCTTGAGCAGAATGTGGATGCCTTCATTTTTCTGACGCCCACCGACACCATGTTCCAGGCCGCCTGCCAAACAGAGGTAGGTCAGCCCCGGGTCATCGTCACTTCCACGCATGGCATCACCAGCGTCGAGGAGGCCCTGGGTCACAGGCGGGGCGACGGACGGATAGCCCTGACTGGAATCGACCAGTGGGGTGCCGTCCAGCGTCTGGCCCGGCTGCTGGTCTCCCGGGGCCATCGGCGGGTGCTGTACATGGCCGGTCCTTCGCAGTGGCGAGATGCGGCCACGCGACTGGCCTCCTGGAAGGTGGCATGCGCCCGCTGCCGCATTCGGACGGCCGTGGTCCATGCCCGCAGTTGGGAGGCGGGGGAGTCCTACATGCTGATGAACCAACTGATCGATCAGCGGGGCATGAGCGGCGCCTCCCTGCCCTCGGCTGTGGTCACCGCCAACGACAACCAGGCTGTGGGCGTGGCCCGGTCCCTGCAGGAGCACGGCATCCGCATTCCAGGGGACATAAGTCTGGTGGGTTTCGACGACGTTCCCACTGTGGATAATATGTTTCCGCCGCTGGCCACGGTTCGTCCCCGCTTCGAGGATCTGGGGGTGGCCACCATGCGGCAGGTTCTGGCTCTGCTCCACCAGGGCCAGCCGGTGGACTTTCCCGTCACCCGTCATGGGGTGGGGCTTATCAAGGCGGATGTGGTTCCGCGTCGGTCGCTAGGCTACGCCGTCAAGCGGTTCTGACCCCGTCGGCCCGCATTTCCCCCGGGCTTGCCTGTCGCTTCGGTCTCGGATACAATCGGGACCAGATTATGTGAGCGTTAACATATCAGGCAAAGGAGCAGACATGGCGGTAGGCGAGCAAGGTGTCATCGTGAGCGAACTGGAGGAGGGCAAGACCAGTCTGGGCATCGAATTCGGTTCCACCCGCATCAAGGCGGTGCTGATCGACCATGACTACCGGACGCTGGCCACCGGGGACGTCGAGTGGGAGAACCGGCTGAAGGATGGCCTGTGGACCTACTCCATGGAACAGGTCCACCAGGGTCTGCAGGCGGCCTACTCGGCCATGGCCGAGGATGTCCTCCGCCGGTACGGAGTGACGCTGACCAGGATCGGCGCCATGGGGATATCGGCCATGATGCACGGCTATCTGGCCTTCGACAAGGACGGCCGGTTGCTGGTGCCCTTCCGCACCTGGCGCAACACCAACACCCGCCAGGCCCACGAGGCCCTGTCAAAGGCCTTCAGGATCAACATTCCCGAACGCTGGTCCATCGCCCACCTCTACCAGGCCATCCTGAACGGCGAGGAGCATGTGCCCAGGGTGGCCTACATCACCACGCTGGCCGGCTATATGCACTGGAGGCTCTCCGGCCGCAAGGTCATCGGCATCGGCGACGCTTCGGGCATGTTCCCCATCGATTCCTCCCGCAAGGAGTTCGATCAGAGCCTGCTGGACATCTTCTCCAAGCTGCCCCGGGTTCAGGCGCAGCCCTGGGACATCCACGACCTGCTGCCTGAGCCGCTGACCGCCGGCAGCCGGGCGGGCGCACTGACCTCCGAGGGCGCCGCCCTGCTGGATCCCAGCGGCCGGCTGCAGCCCGGCGTGCCCATGGCGCCGCCCGAGGGCGATGCTGGAACCGGCATGGTGGCGACCAACGCGGTCCGCCCCCGCACCGGGAACGTGTCTGCAGGCACGTCCATCTTTGCCATGGTGGTCCTGGAGCATCCCCTGCGCGATTTCCATCCCGAGGTGGATCCGGTCACCACCCCGGCTGGAGATCCGGCCGGCATGAGCCACGCCAACAATTTCACCTCGGATCTGAACGCCTGGGTGGGCTTGTTCGGAGACTTCGCCAAGGTGGTCGGCCTGGACCTGAAGGGGGATGCGCTCTACGCCGCATTGTTCAACCAGGCGCTCCAGGGTGACAAGGATGCCGGCGGGCTGATCAACTACTGCTTCTATTCCGGGGAGTTCCTGGCTGGCCTGGAGGAGGGCCGCCCGGTCTTTGCACGCGGCCCCGAGGGGCGGATGACCCTGGCCAACTTCATGCGGGCCCAGCTCTATTCGGCTTTCTCGCCGGTCACCATCGGCATGGATGTGATGACCCGCCAGGAGCATGTCCAGGTGGATACCATGGTCGGTCACGGCGGCATCTTCGCCACCCCTGTGGTGGCTCAGCGGATCCTGGCGGCTGCCTTCAACGCCCCCATCAAGGTTATGTCTACAGCGGTCGAGGGGGGCGCATGGGGCATGGCCGTCCTGGCCGACTACCTGGGCCATGCCGACCAGACGCTGGCCGATTACCTGGACGCCAATGTCTTTGCGGGCGTTCAGTCCACTACAGAGCAGCCGGACCCGGCCGACGTGAAAGGCTTCAGAGCCTTCTTCGGCCGCTTCGCCAAGGGCCTGCCCATCGAACAGGCGGCCGTAAAGACCATTCCCTTGCAGGGATGAGGCAGGGAACGAAATAAACGTCAAGCGGCCGGATCAGCGGGATCGGGCCGGGAAAAGGAGTTGCAGAATGGTGTCTTTGGCTGATTATTCACCCCAGGTGCGCGACGAGGTGAAGCTGGTGCGCGAGCAAGTGGCCACCCTCCATGCGCAGCTGACCAGGTGGAATCTGGTGGTCTGGACGGCGGGCAACGTCTCGCAGCGTTTGCGTTCTGCCGATCTGATGGTCATCAAGCCCTCGGGGGTGCGCTATGAGCATCTGACCCCGGGATCCATGGTGGTCACCGATCTGGATGGCAATGTGGTTGACGGCGCCGAGGCCCCTTCCTCGGATACGCTGTCCCACGCCTATATCTATCGGCACATGCCCGAGGTCTACGGCGTGGTCCACACCCATTCAACCTATGCCACCGCCTGGGCGGCCACCGGCAGGGACATCCCCTGCGTGCTGACCATGATGGGCGACGAGTTCGGCGGTCCCGTTCCCGTGGGCCCCTTCGAGCTGATCGGTTCGGAAGCCATCGGCAAGGGTGTGGTCGACACCCTCAAGGGCCACCCCGGCTGCCCTGCCGTGCTCATGCGCAACCATGGGCCATTCACTGTGGGAGCCGATGCTGAGGCCGCGGTCAAGGCGGCCGCCATGACCGAGGAGGTGGCCCACACGGTCTGGGCGGCTGAGCAGATCGGCACGCCCAAGCCTATCGATCCGGCCGACATAGCCCGGCTCAACGACCGCTACCAACACGTCTATGGCCAGCGCTGAACCGGTCGGGCAATCACATCGCACAAACGCATAAGCAAAGGAGCAAGCATGAGCATGAAAAATCCATTCGAAGGCAAAGAGCTTTGGTTCGCCGTCGGTTCCCAGGACCTCTATGGCGAAGAGACCCTGCGCCAGGTGGGCGTTCAGGCTGCGGACATTGCCAAGTCTCTCAACGAATCCGGCCGCATCCCGGTCAAGCTGGTCCTGAAGCCCACACTGAAGGATTCTGATTCCATCCTGAACTTCATGGTCGAGGCCTCTTCGGACCCTGCCTGCATCGGCGTGGTGGCCTGGATGCATACCTTCAGCCCGGCCAAGATGTGGATCCGTGGCCTGGAGAGGCTGCGCAAGCCGCTCCTGCAGCTGAACACCCAGCACCATATGGAGATCCCCTGGGACACCATTGACATGGACTTCATGAACCTGAACCAATCGGCCCATGGAGACCGGGAGTTTGGCTACATCCTGACCAGGCTGGGGATCCCGCGCAAGATCGTGGTCGGCCATTACACCGATCCCGAGGTCGCCGACAAGATCGGCGTCTGGGCGCGCGCCTGCGCCGGCTGGGACGCCGCCAACAACATGAAGGTCTGCCGCTGGGGCGACAACATGCGCGATGTCGCCGTCACCGAGGGCGACAAGACCGAAGCCGAGCGGGTCTTCGGAGTCTCCGTCAACACCTGGCCGGTCAATGAGTTGGTAGACCATGTGAACGCCGTCGCTGACGACCAGGTCAAGGATCTGATCGAGGACTACAAGAACAGCTATGAGGTGGCTCCCGAACTTCTGGACTCCCGGTACGACTCGCTGGCTGTGGCCGCCCGCGAGGAGCTCGGCATGCGCGCCATGATGGAGGAGGTGGGCGCCTCGGCCGCCGTGGACAACTTCCAGGATCTGGGTGGTCTGCATCAGCTGCCCGGCGTGGGGGCCCAGCGGCTGATGGCTGACGGGTATGGATTCTCGGCAGAGGGCGATTGGAAGACCTCGGTTCTGATCCGTATCGGCAACGTCATGGGCTATGGGCTCAAGGGCGGCTGCTCGCTCATGGAGGATTACTCCTATAACTTTGTGCCAGGTCACGAGGAGATCATGGGCGCCCACATGCTGGAGGTCTCGCCCACGCTGCTGACCGAGGGGCGGCCCCGCCTGGAGATCCACCCGCTGTCCATTGGCGACAGAGAGGACCCTGTGCGTCTGGTCTTCACGGCCACACCCTGCACGGATGCCGTGGTCATTTCCCTGGCGGATGTACGTGAACGCTTCCGCCTGGTCATGAACGTGGTGGATGTGGTTGAGCCCGGCGGATCCCTGGCCAAGCTGCCTGTGGCCCGTGCACTCTGGAAGCCCCGGCCCTCGCTCAAGGTCTCGGCTGAGTGCTGGCTGCGCGCTGGTGCGGCGCATCATACCTGCATGACCACCACCGTGGGCCGTGAGGCCTGGGAGGACTTCGCGCGGATGGCCGGAGTGGAGCTGGCCGTCATTGACGAAAACAGCGAACCCAGACGTTTCGAGGCCGACCTGCGAGCAGCCGAGCTCTACCATCGGCTGGACAACCGGCACTGAGCCCCCGTTCCTGGAAAGACTGCAAGGCCCCGACCACAGAGCATGGCGGGGCCTTCGCATGTTCGGCTTGTCGGTTTGCGTTGTCCATATTTTGTCGGTACAGTGATGATTAGGCAATGGGAACAGTGGCATGTCCCAAAGTTGACATATTACCCACCCCCCTGAGTCGGGGCAGTAAACGGTTGGGGAGGTGAAGATGTGCCTGGCCATCCTGTGCCTATTAACAAAGAAGGGAATGCGTGCATGCACATGCAACGAGATAATGAAGGGACAAGGCTCCCTAAGCTTTTAGGCTTAGCGGTTGCCGGAGCGACGCTCCTGGCGGGCATGGTCGTCATGCCTGTCACCCAGGCTTCGGCCGCTGATGCTGATGCCTATGGATTTGCACCTGAAGATAACTTCGTAGCAGGCGATCTGGATACCAACAAGGTGCCTCAGTTAACTGTCACCAAGTATCTGTCGCTGAATGACGGCTATGCGCCTACCGGTTCAGCCAATGATGTCGTACAGCTGGACAAAAATAAAGATCTGGCTCCTGCTCAAGGCATTCTGTTTAATGTTAAAGAAGTCGAGCCAACAGAAGGCAAGAGTTTAGCTGATATCGATGCAAATAACGCTGAAACCTACACTGTTAAGAGTGGTAGCACGCTATTTGCTGGTGTGACTGACGGCCATGGTGTCATTGATAAATGGTACGCAGGCAATGCAGACGGGACAGCAACTAGCACAGCAGCGACTTTCCCCGCAGGCCCCAATCATTACTATATCCTGTCTGAGAACAAGGACCTTTCTCCTGCTTTCCTCGACAGCAACCCACACAAGCTTGACAAGACGAAGTACAAGGCTGCAGCAAACTCGTTCTTCGGTCTGCCTTATGCAACTAATGGATCGGATGCAAACCAGACTCGTGGTTTTATATATCACCTGCACCTGTATCCCAAGAATGTCAATACACAGTCTTTCGCTAAGACTGTGCAAAGCGTGAAGAGTAAAAACGGTGCAGTCAAGAGTCAAACCACAGCGACTGCGGGTGATACGATTACATACAAGCTGTCTCAGAAGATCTACAATGAAGGTAGTGCCCGTGCTAAGAATGACGGGAAGCTTGACGTCCAGGAATTGGGTGGTACTGGCTCTGATGTGAGGCTTGCTGATCGTATGTCTAGCTCGCTGAAGGGCGACCCAGCCACCATCAAGGCTGTCATTCGGAGCGCTGATGGTAAGGTGGTACCACTGGTAAACGCAACTGATTTCGATTCAGATACAAGTACTAATGCAAATCCCGCTCGTCTGAATGCTGCAGATCAGAAGATGTTTGCAGATGCGCCTTCGGCTAATGTGACTTACTGGGTATTCAATTTCTTTACCAAAAGCGGAGTTTCAAAAGCGCAGACTGTCGAAGCATCAGTGATGGAGCTTGAAGTCACCTATGATGCATTGGTTACAGGAGATGGTGATTCTACAGGTACTGGTGGTGTAGTCAACGATGCAGCATCCGACTTTAGTGAAAACAAGGATTCTAACGGCGATCCACTGGAACCTGTCCCATCTCATACAAACGTTACCAATGCAGTGTTAGCTTTTGGTTCTGTGCAGAGTAAGAATCAGAATCCAAAGTATGGAGCTTTGCCCGGTACAGAATATCGTCTTGTTAAGGATGCCAATTCGACAGATAAATACTTGGGTTCGGATGGTAACTTCTATGGCTCGAAGGATACCCTTCCTGACGGTGTTCAGGTTTATAAGGCTACTGCCAACGATAAGGGCCTGGTAGTCTTCGCGGCATTGCCTATCTTCGAAGTCGGATCTACTACTGCAAAAGCAGCCGACAAGACAGTCCAAAATACAAGCTGGATGTTGGTTGAAACTAAGACGCCACAAGGTTGGCGTAACCCTGGTATACCCTTGGGAACTGTAACTTATAAGGATGCCGGCTTGACTGAGGAAGCCATCGTTCAGAAGTATGGCAGTAACGCTACTGTGCAGCCAGACTACTCGAAGCTGGACTTCGGCCATTTTGATGCGCCTGCAAGTGAGGTGCCAGCCGATACTCAGATGAAGTTCAACAATGTGGCAATCAGTAAGTATCTGGCTCACTACAAGACCACTGACAGTGATGCGCCTCTGGCCCTGCCTTTGACTGGTGGTCGCGGCATCCTGCTGCTGCTGGTTGTCGGCGCCCTGATCATGGGTGGTGCCCTCTACGCCCGCAATCGGCGCAATAACGCCGCCCGGGCCTGATGATCACGGTCATATCAAGAATCATGTGAGGTGACCTGATGGCGGACGGTTCCTCCGTGAATCGTCCGCCATTTTCATATGGACTGTTGAGATCTTCTTCGGTCCGCGCATGTCGGGACGCTGGTCTGATTCCATTTGGGCCAGCGGATCTGACGCAACCACGTCGTCGAAAGGCGGCCTTGGAAGGGAAGGTTTATGAAGGGAATTGCCTTGCCGAAATGCCTCACCCGCCGGGTCCTGCTTTGTCTGATTGCGGCCTTGGCCTGTTTAGGACTTACCGCTTTCGATATGACGCCGGCGGCAGAGGCGGCGACGGTTAACCCGACCCTGACGGTGCAACTCAAGAGAGGGCATTCAGGTCAAGGAGGCCAGAATGACATCCTGCCGAGTGCTCCTGTATCTGCTGGAGCAGGGTACGTCTTTCGTGCCCTAAGACTGGATGCAGGTACTCTCAAGAGCCGGGTGGAGGCACTTGACCATAATCCAGGCGCTGATAAGGCACAAGCGGCCATCAGCAACGAGGTGGCAGCCAATCCAGATGCTTTCAAAGACAAGTCGCAACCCGCTGAATATTACGGTGTCTCTGATCAAGAAGGCACTATAACCAATGCGTCAGAGGCGAAATCGCAAGGTGTTTGGCTTACTGGGGCCAATCTCGATTCAGACGCATCCAGCCTGACCGGAGGCAGCCCGGCTGTTTTTGATGGCGACTACTTCCACGCTTCGTACTGGTTGGTCACTATGGTAGCCACACCTAAGAATGCAAAGGTAAAAGCCGACCCTGTAGTTGTACAGTTGCCGCTCTACCGCGAGCAGGGGGAGGTCCATCCGCTTTATGATGTGACTATAAGCCCCAAGCTTGTGGACGTGCCTCAGGTCGTGCCAGTGGTGCGATCTGGGCCAGGCAAACTGGCAGCTACCGGTGCATCCATGGTGGCGCCTGGCATTTTGCTTATGATTCTGGCCATGATGGGCATCTACTTGGGGGTAGTTGCACGATCCTGGAACCGGGATGAACGCTAGGTATTCTCATGGCGATGTCGGCATGTTGCCACCAAATGGCATCGTAGGCATCTGTGAGGATGCGTAAAAACCGGCGGTATCATACAGGTACCGCCGGTTTTTATATGTCAAAAAACTGGCAACTGGACTATAGGAAGCGCAGTACGAGGAAGGCTATAGATGGACCAGAACACTGACTCGGCTACTATCAGCCCAGTAAATGCCACCGGCAACGGTGATGTAGCATATGAGTCCATTCCGACAGTATCGTCCTCATTAGAAAAGCCTGCTGTGCAAGCGGATATGCCGCCTGCCTATGCTCCAAGTTCCGATGTACCCCCTTCCTATCCACCTTCGGCAACACCTGAGGATCGCAGAGCTGTAGAGTCGGATAATTCAGATGCAATAGCAGCTCCAGCGCCGGTTCCTGTCCAAGCTACCACGTCGGCTCCTATAATTATTGTTTCAGGAAATCATGCTCAGGACGCAGGCCAGACAACTGCGGCTGCGTCCAAACAAGCTAAGAACAATGGCAAGGCCAGCAAGTCAGGGCGAGGGTTCGGCCTCCTGGAGACCTTGGCTTTCCTGATTGGTCTGGCAATCTTCCTCTATCCGTTGCTGGCAGCTTACGTGAACTATTCCAAGGATTCCGCCGCAGTCGACAACTACGATCAGATCGTGGATGCACTCTCGCCTGCACAGCGCAAAGCCATGTGGCGCGATGCCAAGAAGTACGACGAGGAATTAGGCAAGCCTACGCTGAGGGACCCCTTCAAGTACAAGGAAGTCAAGGAACCACTGGGTCGCTACTACAAGATCCTCAATGTGGACGGCAAGGGCATGATGGCCTATGTGGAGATCCCCAAAATCAATGTCAAGCTGCCCGTGCGCCATGGAACAAGTGATGCGGTGCTCAAGGACGGCACAGGACATATTGCCACGACCCACGTGCCTACAGACAACCGAACCATCCATGCCGTCATCACCGGGCATACCGGTGAGGTCGGGTACATGCTTTTCGACAACCTGACCCAGTTGCGCAAGGGGGATGTTTTCCAGATACGAGTGCTCAAACGGCACATGAGCTACAAGGTGGACCAGATTAAGGTCATCTTGCCTACCGATGTCAGCGCACTGCAGCCAAGCCAGAATTCCAACTACGTGACCCTGTTGACCTGCTATCCCTATGGCGTCAACTCCCACCGACTGATCGTGCGTGGGCATTATATCGGTGATGATGTACCCCCCACTCAACCTGAGGGGGCGCCCATCTACATGGTCTGGGTGCTCCTTGCCCTGTTTGCGGCCAGCCTTGTGGGCTGGTACCTGCTCTCGCGCCGCCGGCGCAGCTGCCGTCAAGACCTGGAGCAGATGGAGCATCTGGTGTCTCGGGCCACAGGATCCGGAACCGTGGGGGAGCCACTGGCCACGATCATGGTCAGCCATGAGCAGAAGACCCGAGCCGAAGCCACCCGTCGTCGCCGGTTGATCAAAACACGGCGGATCTGCAGCGCACTCATGTGGCTGCTGGCTCTGCTCTGTCTGTTCTTCGCCTGGGGCTCGGTCGGCATGATGATGCGGATCGGCTTCCTGCCTGTATTCGACCTTGGCTATCACTGGTTCGACACCCACCTGCTGTACTTCTTCGGCATCGCCAAATTCTAGCTGGTGCATGGGGAAGCATGTTTGACCACAGGTATCAGTTCTGTCCGGGTCCGGCTCTTCCCCGGCTCTAGAATGGAGCGAGCATGGCCCGGCAGACTGCCGGGCTGCATCATGGAAGGTGTGGACCATGGCAGCAGTCCCTGACGTTCTTTTGTCTGACGGCAACCGCATTCCGCAGGTGGGCTTGGGCGTGCTCAGAATCGACGATGATCAGACCGCTGGGGCGGTGCGCTCTGCCTTGGAATTGGGTTATCGCCACATCGACACCGCGGCGGGCTACCGCAATGAAGGCGGGGTGGGCCGTGGTCTCAGGGCTTTCGGCTGTCAGAGTGGCCCTGAGCGTGCTCGCCTGTGGCTGACCACCAAACTGCGTGACTCCGAACAGGGCTACGACAGTGCTCTTCGGGCGTTCGACCGCCAGCTGGCCCTGCTGGGCACTGACTATGTCGACATGTATATGATCCACTGGCCCACCCCCTTTGATTGGCGGGCCGACCAGGTCTGGAGCGCATTCCATCGGCTGCGTGATGAGAGGCGAGTGCGGACTCTGGGGGTCTGCAACTTTCTGCCTGAGCATCTGGAAAGGCTGCACCGGGAGACGGGGGAATACCCTGCCGTGGATCAGATCGAACTGCATCCCAGCTGGCAGCAGCGCACAGTGACGGCTTTCTGCAAGGAACACGGCATCGCCGTCCAGGCATACTCGCCATTGGCGCGCGGCGCAGACCTGACAGTCGGCGGCGGAAGACTGGAGAAAATCGCCCAGGCCCACGGGGTTACGCCGGCCCAGGTGGTACTCCGCTGGCACATCGAGAACGGAACCATCATCATCCCCAAGTCCGTCCACAGGAAAAGGCAGGCGGAGAACTTGGACCTGTTCGGTTTCAGTCTGACCTCTGAGGAGCATGCCTCCATCGATGCCATGGACACTCCGGTGCGTGCAGGACACGACCCAATGACTTACGCCTATGCCTGAGCGCTATGATGGAGATTTCATGCATGCAGCCGGCATAGGAGGTATTAGCGGCAGATGACCGATTCGAGGCGCAGAAGACATCGATATCGGAGCCGCGGCCGGTACGGTTCGACATTGAGGAATCCCGCCCCGGCCCGCTTTCGTCGCGAATCGCTGACGGAACGTGTGTTGATCCTTCTGGTGGTGGCTGTGGTCTTGGGCATCACTATCGGCCTGATATTGCCAAGGGTCAATGGTGGAGTCGGACGGCTGACCGGCCGATATACGGCAACCGGCGATGCGGCCCAGACCCTGCAGGGTTTGACAGTGGACGATCATGCCCGACCGGGCCGCCAGTACCGGCGCGAGGCTTTCGGCTTCAAGGAGACCGATGAGGACGGCAACGGCTGCAATGTGCGAGAGGATGTGCTGACTCGCGATCTGACTGATCTGCGCACCACCACCCCCGGCGGTTGCAAGGTGGCCAGTGGCCGTCTGCAGGACCCCTACACTGGGCGGACCATTGAATTTATCAGAGGCCCTAAGACTAGCTCGGCTGTGCAGATCGACCACGTGGTCGCCCTGGAGAATGCCTGGCGGTCAGGAGCCAGCAAATGGGACACGGCCCGCCGTTACCGTTTTGGCAACGACCCCTACAATCTCCTTGCCGTGGACGGCCCGGCCAACCAGGCCAAGGGGAGTGCTTCGGCCGACTACTGGTTGCCCGAGAACAAGGACTATCAGTGCTCCTATGTAGCCCGTCAGATAGCAGTCAAGGACAAGTACTCCCTGAGCGTCACAAGCTCGGAAAAGCAGGCCATGCTGGCCGTTCTGCATACCTGCCCGGGCCAGCCCCTTCCGCAGGATCGCTGATTGCTGGCCTTTCCCTGATAGGCGGAAACAGACCGCGATGGACGGGTCTGCTCGTATAGGATCGTCACAATCCCTCTCCTCCTTCGTTCTACTGCTTCTCTCTCTCTCTCCCCCCCCCCCCCCTGCTTTGATCCGGGCCTGTTCTGGTGTGGTAAAATGATCGGAGGTTGATACACAGTTGTATCATCCGCATGGATTCCTGAATTTCTCAGGTTCTATGCCCGCAGCCATCGGCAACAGGGAGGTTGGCCATGAACGGCAATCGTGGTTCGCATATGCCAGGGGAAGGGCATCACATAGGGGGCCATATGCTGAAAAGCCGCAAATCGGCCATTCTGCTTGTCGCTCTGGCTGTGATTATGGGTTTGTCATTCGTGGCGCCAAAGACGGTCGCCGCTCAAGAAGCAGGGCAAAAATCTCATTCTGCAGGCGGAAGCGGGCAAATTGTCAATGACCGTTTCTGGAATGACGCCGACGGCAATCCGATGTATATGCAAGGCGGAGGAATCTTCGATTTCCCGGATCCGGCCACGGGGAGGGTCTCTCACTTTTGGTATGGTGTTCACTTTTCACAGGCGGAAACTTACCGTCATGACCCCACCCATGCGCTCACCGGCAATGACTTCATTTCAGTGGATGTCTACAAATCCGAGAATCTGTCCGACTGGCGCTATCAAGGCGTGGCTTTGGACAGAGCACAGGCCGATGCCTTCTCCGGTGATTTCGGTGGCCGCCGTGCGGGTTGGGTGTGCAGAACGGGGGTTGCCTATATCCCCGAGCTGCAAACCTATGCCATGCTCATCCAGCATGAGATGCCTACTGATGCCGCTGGTCGCAATTTCGACAAAAAGGTGTTGATCGCTACGGCCCATTCACCTGCTGGCCCGTTCAAAGCCCAGAGGCGTATCGACATGCGCGATTACGGACTGGGCACCAGCAATACCGGGGATCAGAGCGTCTTCCAGGATGAGGACGGCACAGGTTATCTGATCTATTCCTATGGCCGTGGCCGCGGCAGTGTCTGGGCAGCCAGAATAGGCGCCAGAAACGGCCGGGTGGATTTGCTGGAGCCTACCAAGCTCTACCAAGGTTTTGGGCGTGAAGGCAATGCGCTTTTCAAGCACGCTGGCCGGTATTATCTTGCTGGCTCCGATCTGTTCGGGTGGGATGCTTCCCGAATTCATTTCCAGGTTGCAGATCACCTTTTCGGCCCGTATCAGCCCGTCAATCAGACGGTGATCATGGATGGCAGCCGAGCAGATTTCGGCCATATCACCCATACCGGTTTTTACTACACCTTGCGTGGCAGCAGAGCGGAGACCGTCATCCACTGCGGCGACCGATGGGCTGACTTCGCAGGCAACGGACTTGGCTACAACCAGTGGAATCCGCTGAGCTTCGATGATGTCGGCACGCCCCGCTTCAATTCCATGAGCCAGTGGAGGCTGGATGCGGATACCGGCCTTTGGTCGGTTGGTGAGGCCAATGACTACGTGCTCAATGGGTCCTTCGAAGCGGACAGGATTTCGGTAGGCGAGCACGGGTATCGGGATAAGGATGGCCAGGTGATTGGCGACATCGCCGGATGGCGGCGTGCCAATCCGGATGCTGTGGCCAACGTAGCCGATGCCTATGGGCGAGTGGGCGACTTCGACCTGCGGTTCGCTCCCGGGCGATCCCGCGACGCCTCCATCGTCCAGGATCTTAATGCACCGGGACATGTTCCCCTGCACGCGGGCCGCTACCTTCTGAAACTCTCCTATATGAATCCCAAAGGCATGGATCGGGCCAGGATCGCAATCGAATCCGGTGGGAGAACCTCTGAAATCGACCTGGCTGACTCTACTGGCACAGGCTGGAGGCAGGCCTCCTTGCCGGTCGAACTAGTTGGCGGCCAGGACCAGGATCGCTGTCGAGGCTTCCGGCAGTTCGGGCCAGACCCTGCATGTGGACGACGTGTCCCTGACAGATGCGCCTGACAAGGGGGCTGAAAGCAATGGTGAAATCAATCAGGGCGCAAATGTGCTTCCGGCGGTCCATGCAGGAGGAGGGGCCGTCTCCGTTCGTCTTGGCATCGAGAGCGCGGTTTCATCCCATGCATTGGCTGCCGGGGGCATCGCCGCCGGCAGCATTCCGATCTTCGCGGCCGGCTGTGTGGCGGCGGGCGTTCTGTTGATGGCTGTAGCCGGGCGTGGGCGGCGTCTTCTTGCGCTGAATTGACAATCCATGGCTAAGGGTTATACTGAATACCACGTTGGTACACAGTTGTATCAACGATCGGAAGGAGTGGGGCATCAAAACCTTATCAAGGACGTGGTTTTTCAAACATCGAAAGGTTCATCATGCATTCTGCACGGAAACTCATGACCATGGGCATCACCGTGGTCGCCCTGGCTTCGTTCGCTGCCTGTGGAAGCAGCGGCTCCGGATCAGCATCGAAGCCGGCGGACGCCAGCAAGGCCTCGGGGCGCATAGTCTTTTGGGGCTGGGGCAATGGCATCAAGGAGACCATTGCCGCCTTTGAAAAAGCCAATCCCGGCATCACCGTGAAGTACAACAACACCGGCACTGCTGGTGACACCCAGGTGGCCTTGTCCAATGCGGTCGCTGCAGGCAAGGGCATCCCCGACGTCACCATGATGGAGGATCCTACCGTCCAGCAGTTTGCCATTGAAGACAACCTGGAGGATCTGTCGGGGTATGGGGCCGACAAGTTCGCTGACGATTTCACCCCGGGGCCATGGAACAAGGTCCAGTACGACGGGAAACCCTATGCGCTGCCCATTGATGCCGGTCCCGAGGTTTTCTTCTACAACAAGGCGGTCTTCGACAAGGCCGGCATCCCCGATCCTCCTAAGACCTGGGATGAGTACTATCAGGATGCCAAGAAGATCCGAGCCGCAGGTTCCTACATCACCAACAACGCCGGTGACAAGAATGCCTATCAGCCTTTTACTGCACAGGCCTGGCAGGCCGGGGCGCATCCTTGGAAGGTCGATGGGGACAAGATCACCATCAACATGACCAAGGACCCCGGCATGAAGCGGTATATCGACTTTCAGCAAAAGCTGATCGACGAAGACCTGCTCGATACCAAGACCGCCAACTGGTCCGATGACTGGAACAGGGCGCTTAATGATGGGTCGGTGGCCTCGCTGACCATCGGCGCCTGGATGCCCACCAATCTGGAGTCCGGCGCACCCGACCAGAAGGGCAACTGAAGGGTCGCGCCCCTGCCGCAGTGGGAAGAGGGGGGCAGCGTGTCCGCCGAAGACGGGGGCTCGGCTCTTGTTGTGCCCAAGAAGGCCAAGAACAAGGCGGCAGCCTGGAAGTTCGCAGAATATCTGACACACGGCAAGGGAGCCCAGGTCATGGCTGACCAGGGCAGCTTCCCCTCTCTGAAACGCATCCTGAGCTCAGCTGAATTCACCAGCAAGAAGAATGAGTACTTCGGAGGCCAGGAGGTCAACAAGGTCCTGACCGAGGCAGCCAACCTCAAAGTCTCCAAATTCCAGTATCTGCCCTACAACCCCTTCGCCCAGTCGACCTACGGGGATTCCATCGGCAAGGCCTACATGAAGCAGACCAGTCTGGAGAAGGCTTTCGAGAACTATCAGCAGAAGCTGGTGGATCATGGCAACCAGCAGGGGTACCAGGTCAACAAGTGAATGATGAAGGAGGCGGCCGATCAGGGCCGTCTCCGGACGGCTACAGGAGAGAAGGGCAGGCATTATGAGTGAAGCCGAAGGTTCGTCTGCGCGGGTTCTGGCCCCTGCGCGGGATCAAGGCCCTAGCGAAACCGGCGGGGGCCGCACTGGGGAGCGGCCCCGCAGACCAGATTGGCGTGGATGGAAGTTCATGGGGCCCTTTGTTGTGGTCTTCGTGTTCGTTTTCGTTCTGCCGGTGCTCTATGCCATCTACCTGAGTCTGTACGAGAAGCGCATGATCGGAGGGAACGTCTTTGTAGGCCTGGCCAATTACGCCAGGCTGCTCAAGGATGGGCAGTTCTGGTCATCGGTGGGCCGTGTGGCCCTCTTCACTGTGGTCCAGGTGCCCATCATGCTCCTTCTGGCGGCATTGATGGCGCTGGCTCTGGACTCGCTCAAGCTGCACGGCACGCGCTTCTTCAGGATCACCACCTTCCTGCCCTACGCAGTGCCCGCCGTGGTGGCGGCTTTGATGTGGGGGTTCATCTACGGCACCAAGTACGGAATGGTAGGTTCCTTGAATCAATGGCTGGGCACGCATATCGACGTTCTGCAGCCCAGCGTGCTCCTGGCCGCCATAGGCAACATCAACACCTGGGAGTTCACGGGCTACAACATGCTGATTTTCTATTCCTCGCTGTCGACTGTGCCGCACTCGCTCTATGAGGCGGCGGCTATTGACGGAGCCTCGGAGTGGCAGATCGTGCGCAGCATCAAGGTTCCCGAGCTCAAGAGCTCCCTGGTCATCACGGTCATCTTCAGCATCATCGGCAGTTTCCAGCTCTTCAATGAGCCCTCGGTGCTGCAGACCATGGTCCCAGGCAATGCGATTACCACCTATTACACCCCCAACATGTATGCCTACAACCTGAGCTTCATGGGCGGTCAGAGCAACTATGCGGCGGCCTTGGCCATCGTCATGGCCATCATCACCATGGTCGCTGCCTACGCCGTCCAGCTCAGGGGCATGAAGGAGCAGATGCAATGAGCACGGTTGATTCCACGGCTGTCGACGGGGCCAAGGCTGAACGTATGCTGGCCCGACGCGTCGCCCGGGATGAGCGTGCGGAACGCCAAAGGGCAGCTCGAACAGGATTCTCCAATCCGGACAATCCGCGGCGCAGCTGGCCGTTGACCCTTGCCGCGGGGATCTTCGCCCTCTACTGCCTGTTTCCCCTGATCTGGCTGGTCATCAATGCCACCAAGACCCAGTCGGATTTCATCGGCACCTTCGGTTTGGCCTTTGGGCACAAGTTCGCCCTTTGGGAAAATCTGCGCGAGGTGTTCACCTATGAAGGAGGAATCTTCGGGCGCTGGTTGCTCAATACCCTGCTCTACGTGGTTGTGGGAGCCGGTGGCGCCACCCTACTGGCTGTGCTGGGTGGATACGCCCTGGCCAAGTTCCGCTTTCCCGGCCGTCGCCTCGTCTTTGCTGTAGTCATCGGAGCCATCAGCGTGCCAGGCATCGCTCTTGCTGTGCCTCAGTTCCTGCTCTTTGCCAAGATCGGACTGACTGATACGCCTTGGGCCATGATCATCCCCAGTCTGATCTCGCCCTTCGGCCTATACCTGATGTGGATCTTTTCCGACCAGGCAGTGCCTACTGAGCTGCTGGAAGCAGCCCGAGTCGACGGGGCCGGGGAATTCCGCACTTTCTGGCAGATCAGTCTGCCTCTGCTGGCCCCCGGCATCGTGACTACGGCGCTTTTCACTATCGTGGCCACTTGGAACAACTATTTCCTGCCTCTGATCATGCTCAAAGATTCCAATTGGTATCCGCTGACGATCGGGCTCAACAATTGGAAGGACCAGGCGTCGACCGCTGGTGCCCATGCCATTCAGAACCTGGTGGTGACCGGCAGCCTTGTCACCATCATCCCCATCGTCGTCGCTTTCCTGCTGTTGCAGAAATACTGGCAGTCCGGTTTGGCTGCCGGCGCTGTCAAGGAGTAGCGGGAAGGCGCAGACGGGATCAGACATGAGCAGAACGGACTATCATGACCGTCGGTAGCCCCAACAGTACAGACCTTACCGATGGCCGAAAGGCCTCGACGGTCATTCAGGGGAGATCTGGTTCGGCGGGGATTACAACCCGGACCAATGGCCGGAGCGGGCATGGACCGAAGATGTCGCGTTGATGAAGCGGGCTGGCGTCACCATGGTGGCACTGGGCATTTTCTCATGGGCACGTCTGGAGCCAAGCGACGGAGTCTGGGATTTCGGATGGCTGGATCGGGCGGTGGCCTTACTAGGCGAAGCCGGTATTGCAGTGGACATGGCTTCGGCTACAGCTACGGCTCCGTACTGGCTTTATCAGGCACATCCTGAGGTGTTGCCCGTGAAGGCGGACGGAACCCTGGTCCATCCTGGTGCTCGACAATCCTGGAGGCCCACCTCATCTGTTTTTCGGCGCTATGCCCTCCGCCTTTGCAGGGTCATGGGAGAGCATTTCCGCGACAATCCGACTGTGGTCGCCTGGCATGTCGGCAATGAATATGGATGGAACAACGCAACCGACTACTCGCAGGATGCTTTAAAGGCCTTCCAAGGCTGGTGCCGCCGGCGCTATGGCAGCATCGAGGAGCTTAACCAAGCCTGGGGCAACGATTTCTGGTCCCAACGTCTGCAGAACTTCGATCAGGTTCCCCTGCCTGAACATGCCGGCGTGCGTGATGCCTTTATCAATCCAGCACTGCGTCTGGATTTTCGTAGATTCTGCTCAGATGCGCTGATGGATTTTTTCTGTGCCGAACGCGATCAGTTGCAGGAGCTCACGCCTGATAAACCCTTGACGACCAATTTCATGGTCTCTACAGACCAATGTGCCCTTGATTATGAGCGTTGGTCCCACCAGGTCGATTTCGTGGCCAATGACCACTATTTCGCTCATGGACCCGGACACCTGGATGAGCTCCTCTGCTCGGATTCACTGGTGGATGCCTATGCTCAACGGCATCCTTGGTGTCTGATGGAGCATTCCACGTCAGCCGTCAATTGGCGCATTTTCAATGCTTCCAAGCGTCGAGGCGAACTGATCCGGGACGCTCTGGCCCACGTAGCCATGGGGGCGGATGCAGTCAACTTCTTCCAATGGCGGCAGTCCGCCTTCGGAGCAGAGGCCTTCCACTCGGCCATGGTCCCTCATGCAGGGCCGGATTCGGCAATTTATACTCAGGTTGCTGCTTTGGGAGACATTCTGCACAGGCTCTCCGGGAGTGGACTGGCCGGGACCCAATTGGAGCCCTCGCCTATTGCTCTGCTTTTCGATGCCGACTGCCAGTGGTCTACGGCTGATTCGACTCTGCCCGATTGTTCTCTGGATCATTGGCAGCAGGTCTATATCTGGTATCAAGCCTTGCTTGACGTCGGGCTCAGAGCGGACGTAATGCCGCTGAAAGGGCAGTGGGAGCGCTATGACGTCGTGGTGCTGCCCGCCCTGATCCTGCTGGACCAGAGGCAAGCCGGCCGTCTGCGAGACTACGTGAGCGAGGGCGGCCGTCTGGTGGTGGACTTCGCCAGTGGCATTATGGACGGCCATATGCACGTCGGTCTGGGCGGGTATCCTGCGGTTTTGCGTGATTTGACAGGTATCGCTTCCCAGGAGATGATCGCCTTGGGCACGAGTGGCCAAGGCGGTGGATCCATCCTGGTATCAGAGGGCATTGAGGGCAATATATGGGTCAACGATCCCTTGAGCATAGAGGATTCGGTAAGGGTGCTGGCTCGTTACCATGGGCGTCGTTCCTATGACCTCGACATGGCTGGAAAACCTGCGGCGACCATCCATGGATACGGTCAGGGCCGGGTTCTCTATCTCGGGACTGGTTTCACCAAGGAATCGCTGGTCTCGGTGATCAATCGGATCTTTCCTCCTGATTTTCTCACTGGCGCGGCAGGGGCAGGGTTGCATAACGGACGTGATGGCGACCCGCGGTTGGTGCACCTGATCAGGTCCGGGCCACAGGGCTGTTATCATTTCTATTTCAACCGGGGGTCGACAGTTGTCAGAGATGTGTCCACCATGGGTGAGGCTTTGGCGGTTCAACGAGCAACCCGGTCCAATGGAGGCGGTTTATCCGGTAATCAGTACACTATAGGAGTGCATGGTGTGGTGATCACCCGTCAATGGATCTGATTGCCATAGTGCCTTGGAGGTTGCTGCATTCTAGGGGGTGCCTATGGCTACGGATGAAGGACGTCCAGGTAAACGGATCACCTTGCGCGAGGTGGCCAGCAAGGCGGGTGTCTCGCTGAAGACCGCGTCCAATGTGATCAATGGCAATGGCCGTATGTCAAATGCGACCCGTGCGCGTGTGCAGCAGGTGATTGACGAATCGGGATACAAGGTCAATGCCGCGGCCCGCAATTTGCATCGAAACAAAACCGGTATCATTACGCTGGCCGTGCCTTCGCTGACACCTCCCTATCTGGCTGAATTGGCTAATAGGGTCATCGACAGCGCTCGCCTGCGGGACTATGCAGTATATGTCAGCACATATGCCGAGGGGTCCGCCAAGGGTGCGCACGAGATTTTGGCATCCTTTAATAGCACTATCAGCGACGGCATAATCCTTTCTATGTCGGAGCTTGAACGATTTGCCGTGGAGGACCTGAATGTACGCTATCCCCTGGTTTGCGTGGGTGCGCGGACCACCCATGGGGTGGCGGATCATGTCATGGTCGACGATGCCGAGGCAGCTCGGATGGCTGCAGAGTATCTATTTGATCGGTCGGTGCGTTCGTTGGCGGTCATCGGTCTGCATGCGCCGCTTGACCGGAATCAGTTGGAGGCTGCAGTCGAAGGCAATGCCGAGTTAAGGATGAAAGGCGTGCTTAAAGCGGTTCATGCCAGGGGGCTCCAGCTGGATGATCGGCTTCTGGGCGTTACCGGTTATGACTGGACCTTGGGCAGCGGGTATCTGGCCATGCAAAGGATATTAGAGGCGGGGATGCCGTTCGATGGGGTGGTTGCTCTCAATGATCAGCTGGCTATCGGCGCCCTGTCAGCTCTGACTGCTTACGGCAGAGCCGTGCCCGACCAGGTTCAGCTCGTCGGGTTCGACAACATCGAAGAGTCGGCCTACCTGCAGACTCCGCTCACTACCATGGATTCATGCTTGGGGTGGATCTCGCGGACCTGTGTTGACCGCGTCCTGGGACGTATTGGGGGCAGAGCTACGGTTCCCCAGGATCTTGTCATAGGATCGCGGGTCATAGCCCGCAAAACCACCCGGTAATCAGTTTTGTGTTTTGGAGTCGGCGGTGGAGGCAGTGACGGCAGGCGCATCGGTGTGGATGATGTGCATGTGACGCAGGAGCATGCGGGTCATCTGACGGCCGGAGCCGGCGCCGTTTCCGCGAACGCCGAAGTAGACCAGCAGGACCATGCCCAGGCAGATCAGTGCCGAGATGCGCAGAGCCCACTGCACCCCGAAAATGTTGGCTGCGATCTGGGTGGAGTGGCCGCCGCCCAAGGCGTTGTGGCGCAGGGTGGTGATGGTCTCCATAAGGATGACCAGGATGGGCGCGCCGACAGCTCCGGCGATCTGCCGGGCCGTGTTGGTGACGGCCGAACCGGCTGAAACATCCTCGGGGGCCAGGTTGTTCAGGGACCAGGTGGTCAGGGGCATCAGGGTGAAGCCCATGCCGATCTGACGGATGAACTGGCAGATGGAGACCAGGCCGATCCAGGTGTTGGCCCCAATCATGCTCATGGCGATGGTGCCCAGCAGCAGGACCGAGCAGCCGGTCATGGCTACGGGCCGAGCGCCCCAGCGGTCCAGCATGCGGCCACCGAAGAACTGAGCGATGGCGGTGCCGATGGCCCCTGGCAGCATGACCAGGCCGCTCATGGTGGCTGAGAAGCCACGATCCGTCTGAATGTACATGGGCAGGATGACGGTGACCGAGCTGAAGGCGAAGAAGGACATAGAGGCGATGATGGTGCCTACGGTGAAGTTCTTGATCCGCAGCACATGCAGGTCCAGCAGGGGTTTGTCGTGGTTGAGCTGGCGGAGGACGAACCAGATGATTCCGATCAGGCCGACCAGCATGAAGGGCCAGGTCATGAAGGAGGTGATGGGGAAGTTCTCGATGTTGGTGAAGCCGAACATGAGGCCGCCGAAACCGAAGATGGACAGGGCCACTGAGAAGAAGTCCGCCTTGACGCTCTTGTCTCGCTGCCCGAAGTTGCGTAGACCAAGGATCGACAGGAGCAGCGCCACGGCCCCGCAGATGCTCAGCGTCAGGAAAATGGAGCGCCAGCCGTTGGCATCGGTCTGCCATCCGCCCAGGGTGGGGCCGATGGCCGGGGCCACGCTCATGGCCAGGCCCACGGTGCCCATGGCCATGCCGCGCTTGGCCAGAGGATAGATGGAGAAGACGGTGATCTGCAGGACGGGCCACATGGTCCCGGTGCCCACGGCCTCCAGGATGCGCCCCAGCAGAACCATGGCGAAGGTCTGCGATTGCCAGCTCAGCAGGGAACCCAGTGTGAAGACCGCCATGGAGGTGATGACGATTTGCCTAGTGGAAAAACGCTTGGTCAGAAAGCCGGTCAACGGCACCATAACGCCCATGACCAGCTGGAAGACCGAGGTCAGCCACTGACCGGTGGTCAGGGTGATGTGGAACTCGTCCACTATAGTGGGCAGTGCCGAAGCCAGCTGCAGCTGGGTGAAGTTGCCTAGGAAGGTGATGACGGTCAGGATGGCCAGCGACAGGAAGGCCTCACGGGTGAGTCTTCCGTTGACGAAGGCTCCATCCTTGCTGAGGGTCCGCCCCTGTTTGGCGAGCTCCTGCTTCCTCATGCAACCACCACTTCCTTTGGGCTCAGTTTCCGCTGCGTATACCACTCCCTGCGGTGCCGTCCTAGAAAAGGAATCAGGGCATACCGATACCGGTGACACTAAGAAAAGCTAGAGAGTGAAGCGTCTGACAATGTCCTTATAATATACCCGGCTGTGGATTGTGATTGAGCTTTTCCGCTTGGCTGACGCGGTTGCGGCGGCCTTGTCCTGCGGTCAGCGTTTCCAGTATGCTGTTGTTGAGCGGGCTTCGGTAATGTGAATGCAGGAGGGTCCGACACGGGCTGATGAGGACGGACGTTTGAAATGCAACGGCGGTCGAGGTAGGTAACATGCACGCACATGGTCATGGTCGTGGTAGATTTGCGGCCCTCCTCGTGTCCTTGGCAATGTTGATCCCCCTGGCGGCCTGCGGCGACAACGTCCCCATCGAAGGCGGCGGAGCAATCGATGCTCCAGATCAAGCCTTGTTCCAGGGCGAGTTCGCCGGATCCGGCGCATCCTCCCAGCAGAGCGCCGACGAGGCTTGGATAGCCGGCTTCCGCAAGCAGCATCCAAGTGCGCGCATCTCCTATGATCCAGCAGGTTCCGGTGCTGGGGTCAACGCCTTCCTTTCGGGTTCGGCCATCTGGGCCGGCACTGATGCACCGCTGACTTCAGACCAGCTTGAGCGCTCGCGCAAGGTCTGCGGTTCCGGTACGGCCATTGATCTGCCCGTTTACGCCACCCCAATCGCCGTGGCCTATAATCTCCCCGATCTGTGGCCAAAGGGTTCAGGCGGCCATCTGCGGATGGACCCGGCTCTGATCGCCATGATCTTCTCCGGAAAGGTCACTAATTGGCGGGATCCGCGCATAGCAGCCCTCAATTCGGGGGCTAATCTGCCCGACTTGGACATCACGGTGATCCATCGTTCGGACAAGTCGGGCACTACGAAAAGTTTTCTGTCCTACCTGCACGACACGGCCGGGTCTGCCTGGCCTTACCCAGCGGGCGAGAATTGGCCCAACGACTTAGGACAGGGCGCCAAGGGCACTGCCGGAGTGGTCATGACCATGAACCAGGCGAAGGGTACCTTTGGCTATGCGGACGCGGCCCAGACCACTGGGTTGGGCACGGTGGCGGTCCAGGCGGGGAAGACCTGGCAGCCGCCTACAGCCAAGACCGTGGCCAACCTGCTGGATGCAGCCCAGCGGGATCCGCAGGCCAGCCAGCCCGGCCGGGTGGTCCTGACCGTGGACCATCGCACCAGCCGGGAGCATACTTATCCCATTGTTTTGGTCTCCTACAACGTGGTCTGCACCGCCTATCGAGATGATCAAGACGGATCCAAAACCCGGTTCGCCAAGGCCTGGCTGACCTATCTGCTGAGCGAGCAGGGTCAGCGCATGGCTGCGGCAAATGCGGGCAGCGCCGAGCTGGGGCAGGGGCTGCGCAACCAGGCCATGGCCTCGGTGGAGACCATCGGGGGGAAGGCATGAACGAGAAACTGGACGGGGCTGCAACCCTGAACAAGGCTAAACGGGCGGATCGGATTTTCAAGGCCTGCGCCACCGGTGCGGGCATTCTGATCCTGCTGGCCCTGGCTGCTGTCACCCTCTTTCTGATCCTGCGGGCCTTTCCGGCCTTCACTGGGGACCCAGATTCCCGCACCCAGGCCATCCTCTCCCTGAGCGGGGGGCGGGCGGGCAGTTTCCTGGGCTATGTAGGTCCCCTGGTTTTTGGCACCATTTTGATTGCCGGTCTGGCCCTGCTCTTGGCCTTCCCTGTCTCCCTTGGCATCGCCCTCTTCATCGGCTACTACGCTCCCGCCCGCCTGTCCACGTTGCTTAGCACGGTGATCGACCTGCTGGCCGCCGTGCCCTCGGTGATCTATGGGCTTTGGGGGGCTCTGGTCTTGGTTCCCAATATCACAGGCTTCTGGCGTTGGCTATCTGTTCATTTGGGATGGATTCCGCTGTTTGCCGGACCCGTTGCAGCCCCTGCCCGGTCCGTGGCCACTGTGGCCCTGGTGCTGGCGGTCATGATCCTGCCCATCATCACCTCGGTCACCCGTGACATCCTGATCCAAGCCCCTCGATTGCAACAGGAGGCTGCCTTGGCTCTGGGCGCTACAAAGTGGGAAATGATCCGGCTCGCGGTCCTGCCCTTCGGCCGTTCGGGCATCATCTCGGCCTCCATGCTGGGCCTGGGCCGCGCTCTGGGCGAGACCATGGCGGTGCTGATGATTCTTTCGCCAGGCTTCAGCTACTCCCTGCGGCTACTGCAGGCTTCAAACAGTCAGACCATCGCTGCCAACATCGCCGCCCAGTTCCCGGAGGCGGACTCCCAGGGTGTGGCCCTTCTGGTGGCTACCGGTCTGGTCCTCTTCATCATCACCTTCATCGTCAACTACATGGCGCGCAGGATCACAGCGAAGGCGGGTGTATGATGGCGAGCCGAACTGATCGTGGGCCGGTCATCGATTTTGATCGTTTCAGGCCTACAAGGTCCTCCATCCGTGCGCGCAAGCGCAAGGACCGGCTGATGACCGTCCTGATCGGGCTCTCCTTCCTGGTGGCCCTGATTCCGTTGGTTTCGGTGCTCTGGGTCAGCCTGTCCAAGGGTGTGCGACGGCTGACACCGGACTTCCTCACCCACAACATGAGCGGTGTGGTAGGGGGCAACCCCACGCCGACTGGAGGCTATGGCGGCATCCTGCACGCGGTAATCGGCACCCTGGAGATTACCTTTGGATCCATGGTCATATCCATTCCGGTGGGCGTCATGTGCGCGGTCTACCTGGTCGAGTACGCCCATGGAGGCCGCCTGGCCAAGGCCATCAGTCTCATGGTGGACGTGATGAGCGGGATTCCCTCCATCGTGGCAGGCCTCTTTGCCTTCTCCATGTTCGCCTTGGTGGTTGGACCGGGCACGGTCAACGGCCTGGCCGGCTCCGTGGCGCTCTCCCTGCTCATGCTGCCCACGGTGGTCAAGACCTCCGAGGATATGCTGACAGTGGTTCCCAATGACCTGCGTGAGGCGGCCTATGCCCTGGGGGTGACCAAGCAGCGGACCATCACCCGTATTGTTCTGCGCACCGCCCTGCCTGGAATCGTCTCGGGCACTATTCTGGCCGTGGCACGGGTCATCGGGGAAACGGCGCCCCTGCTGATAGCCTCGGGCTTCATCGCCACCACCAACCCCAACCTCTTCTCCGGAAGGATGACCACCCTGCCGGTCTTCGTCTACAACGAGTATTCCCAGGGTCTGGCCGTCTGCGGGCCAGGCGCTGACCCGGGATGCCTGACTGATGTCCACATGCAGAGGGCCTGGGCTGCGGCTCTGGTGCTGATCCTTATTGTTCTGCTGCTCAACCTGCTGGGGCGACTGGTCTCGCGCATCTTTGCTGTTGGGCGGACCCGTTGAGCGCCGCCATGAGAGGAACGGAGGCCGGAATATGGGCCAACGCATAGACATCAGCCATCTCAACGTCTACTACGGCGACTTCTTGGCCGTCCAGGACGTGAACATGTGCATCCGAGCCAACAAGGTCACCGCCTTCATCGGTCCCTCCGGCTGCGGAAAGTCCACGGTTCTGCGCACCCTGGACCGCATGCACGAGATCACCCCGGGGGCGCATGTGAGCGGGCAGGTGCTCCTGGAGGGGCGCGACCTGTATGGACCGGATGTAGACCCGGTCGAGGTACGGCGGGACGTGGGCATGGTCTTCCAGAGGGCCAATCCCTTCCCGACCATGTCCATCCGGGAGAACGTCCTGGCTGGCATACGGCTGAACAAGAAGCACATTGCCAAGTCTGACGCCGACGATCTGGTGGAGTGGGCCCTGCGCGGGGCCAATCTTTGGAACGAGGTCAAGGACCGTCTGGACAAGCCGGGCATCGGGCTCTCTGGCGGTCAGCAGCAGAGGCTCTGCATTGCCCGTGCCGTGGCCGTGCACCCCCAGGTCCTGCTCATGGACGAACCCTGCTCGGCCCTGGACCCCATCTCCACTCTGGCCGTAGAGGATCTGATCAACGAGCTCAAGCGGGACTACACCATCGTCATCGTCACCCATAACATGCAGCAGGCCGCCAGGGTCTCGGACTATACGGCCTTCTTCAATCTCAAGGCCGTGGGTCAGCCCGGCCACCTGGTGGAGATGGACGACACCACCACAATCTTCTCCAACCCGCACGAGCCGGACACCGAGCGTTACATATCCGGTCGCTTCGGCTGAGACAGAACCGGTCTGCGCACCCGCTCGTCAGGTATCATGGTTCCGGCATCCGTGGAAGGAGCGAGAGCATGGGAGCACTGCTGGAACCGGCCACCCTCTTGGGCATCATCCTGGTGGGCTACCTGTTCAAGCGGTTTGGACTCTTTCGCCCGTTGGACTACCGGGTGCTGCAGACTGTCGTGTTCGATCTGGTCCTGCCCGGGGCCATCATCTACTCCTTCGCCACCAGCCCCCACGATCCCAGCCTGCTTCTGGTCTCGGCCTTCGCCTTCGTGGCTTCGCTGACTCCACCCCTGGCCATCTTCCTGACCAGCAGGCATCGTCCTACGGCTCAGCGGGCTTTTCTTATGCTCAACGGATCGGGCTTCAACATCGGGTGTTTCTGCTTCCCCATGCTCCAGTCGCTGCTGGGCACGGCGGCCCTGGTCCCCGCCGCCATGTTCGACATCGGCAATTCGGTTATGGTCTCTGCCGGCACCAACGTCATGACCCAGGGGCTTCTGCATATTCGACCGGGCCAGTCTCTGGATCCCGATGCGGGGGAGACGGTCAAGCTGGATGACCCAGATGCCCGCAAACTCCACCGCAAGGCTGCAGCCATCTCCATAGCCAAGGGCTTCCTGAGCTCGCCCTCATTCGACACCTACTTGGTCATGGTGGGATTTACGCTGGCCGGGATCCCATTGCCTGACTGGTCGGCCCAAATCACCCGTCCATTCTCGGCGGCCAACGCCTTCTGCTCCATGCTCATGGTGGGCATGCTCATGGAGCTGCCCGGCGGACGGGCTGACATCAAGGCCGTATTGCAGATTCTGGCCTGGCGACTGCCCTTCGGCATCCTGTTCGCGGTGGCCGCATGGTATCTGTTGCCCTTCGAACCCTTGATCCGTCAGGCGGTGGCCTTGTGCTGCCTGGCTCCGACGGCGGTTTTCGCCACCATGTTCACTGACAAGGTTCTTGGCAGCGCCCGTCTGGCGGGATTCACCCTGGCTCTGACTGCGCTGATCGGTGCCGTGCTCATGGTTTTGGCGCACCTGCTGATGGGCGCCCTCTGAGGAATCAATCCTCCTTGTCGTTTTGGCGCTGGTCGCGGCGTTCCTGCTCCTGACGCAGGGTTCGGCCCTCGCGGGTGCGTTGCTTGTTGACTGTGGCGGCTGCAATCCGCTCGGCGGAGCGCTCGTCCTGTCCGCGACCGACTTCGCTGTCATGCACGTGCTGATACTGCTTCTGATCGTCCGGATCCCAATGATTGTTCCTGGCCATACACCCCTCCTCAACAGTGCCCGCCCATCAGCTCATCCCCATGTGGGACGGCTTCAGGGCCGTGCCGGTATGCCGATTATAGATGAGCGGAAGGTGGTGGGGCGGTATTGGAGCCTGGAGGAGGTCTTGTAACAAAAAAGCCGAGCGCTCGTGATATTCTGCTCTTGTCTCATCGCCAAATAAGACAATAAGGAATCGAATATGCATAAGCTATTTCGGCTTTCGGATAATAATACCACAGTCTCTACGGAAGTGGTAGCAGGCATTACCACCTTCTTCGCCATGGCCTACATCATCGTGGTGAATCCCTCGGTGCTTTCCACGGCGGGCATGCCTTGGGGTGCCGTCTTTCTCGCCACCCTGATCGCTGCTGTCATCGGCACTTTGATCATGGGTCTGGTGGCCAACGTGCCCTATGGCGTGGCGCCAGGTGTCGGGTTGGATGCCTTCTTCACCTTCACCGTGGTCAAGGGGCTGGGCTTCACTTGGCAACAGACCATGTGCATGGTCTTCCTGTGCGGCCTGATCAACATCCTGGTCACGGCCACCAAGCTGCGCAAGATGATCATCCAGGCCATTCCGCCCCTGCTTCAGCATGCCATCGGCGGCGGCATCGGCGTCTTCATCGCCTATGTGGGTCTGCTCAATGTGGGCATTATCAAGTTCGCGCCCGACAAGACTTCGGCAGCAGGCGCCAACCCTGGACTGACCACCTTCAACACCCCCGGGGTCATCCTCTTCGTCATCGGATTGTTGCTGACCGTCTTCCTTCTGATCTTCAAGTTCGAGGGCCGCCTTGCCTTCATCAACAAGGGCGCCTTCGTCATCGCCATCATCGCAGTCACGCTCCTGGGCATTCCCATGGGGGTCACCAGCATGGCCAAGTCGGTCGATCTGGGCCAGGCCTGGTCACAGCTGCCGCAGACCTTCCTGGCCATTTTCAGTCAGGATGGGTTCCCTGCCCTCTTCTCGGACCCGGCTAAGCTGCCCTTGGTTCTGGTGACCATCTTCGCTTTCTCCCTGTCTGACACCTTCGACACCATCGGTACCTTTGTGGGCACCGGCCGGCGCTCAGGCATCTTCTCAGCCGAGGATGAGCAGGCTCTGGAAAACGGCCGAGGGTTCAGCTCCAAGATGGATAGGGCCCTGTTCGCCGATGCTACGGCCACCTCCATCGGCGCCCTCTTCGGCACCTCCAACACCACCACCTATGTGGAGTCCGCAGCCGGCATCGCGGCCGGTGGCCGGACCGGACTGACCTCGGTGGTCATCGCCGCCTGCTTCGCGCTCAGCGCCGTCTTCGCTCCGCTGATATCGGCTGTGCCTTCGGCGGCTACTGCACCCGTTCTGGTCATTGTAGGCTGCATGATGATGGGCTCCTTCGCGGAGATTGAGTGGGGCGAGCTGTCTGAGGCCATTCCGGCCTTCTTCACAGCCATCTTCATGGGCTTTGCCTACTCGATTTCCTACGGCGTGGCCGCCGGCTTCATCACCTACTGCCTGACCATGGTCTGCAAGCGCAAGGGCAAGGAGGTCCACCCCATCATCTGGGCGGTCTCAGCCCTCTTCATTCTGGACTTCGTGCTCCAGGCCGTGCTCTAAGCACGTTTTCGCAAACACGGCATCCTCAAGAAGTATTTGTCAGGAGCATTCCCCGGTCGCGCAAGCAGTTGCCATGCGGTTGTCAGGGTTTGAGGGTGCGCATAGAGCAAAGTAGATACAGAGACCGCAGCAAGGCCCCGCCATGTATGTAGTGGCGGGACCTTGCTTGTTTGTGGCCTGGTGATGTGGTTGGCACTTCGGGTCAGTGCTCGTGTCGGACGTTCGTCCTTCCACCTTGTCCACTTTGCATTTCAACCCGCTGACGTTTTGCGGCCAAGCCACTGATTGCGGCCAGCGATCCAGCCAAGATGGTGATCAGGATGCCTGTTTCTCCTGTCAAGGGCAGGACGCCATAGTGGATGAAACGGAAGGCATTGGTCTCATCCTCGGGTTGTGGAGCCCCATTGAGCGTCCAAGTGATGCTGACAGTCGTGTCGCCGGCCTGGTGGTTTGGCGTCAGCACGGTCCATGCGCCGTCCTCCTGCCCCGTGAAGCTTGGACTGGTTCCTCTGGTGTTTCCGAATTTCACTGTGGATGGGATACCGAGTCTGAAGGGGAAGAGTGCGTCGACAGGGGAATAGGCTGTCTGCGTTGCATTGTTGCCCAAGCGTCCTTGGCCGTTGTCTCCCCAGCCCAAGGTGCTGCCGCTGGAGGCTATAGCCAGAGTGTGGTCAGTGCCAGCACTGACCTTGACGAAGTGGTCGATGCCTGATGGATTGCCCATCTTGGTTGGCTTGTTCAGGCTGCCTGTATTTCCGGTCCCCAGCATGCCTGATGAGTTTTGACCCCAGCCCCAGATGTTTCCGTTCTGGTCCAGAGCCAGTGAATTGCCGCTAGCTCTGCTGGCTGTCAACTGAGTGAACATGCTGACGTTTGTAGGCATGGCTACCAGGGACGGAGCAGTCCTTATGTTGGTGTCGCTCAGGCCGAGCTCTCCATTGCTGTTTCCGCCCCAGGACCATAGGCGTCCCAGCTCATCGAGGGCGAAGGAGTGGCCTGTGCTTGCCAATATTTGCACAGGCTTGAAGCCGCCTGTCGGGTTGGTGTCTGGCTTGGCCTGGACAGGTATGGAGGTGAAACCATTGAGTGTTACATCGCTCGTGTTGCCGAGGACACCGTTCTGGTTCGATCCCCAGCCCCAGGCATGGCCTTGGGTGTCAGTCGCCAGGGAATGTGAACCGCCCGCACTGACCTGTGCATAGCGGAATCCCGTCGTTTCGCCTTGCGGAGTTGCAACCTGGACGGGTCTGGTGGCGATTCCTGTCGTCGCTACAGTGCTAGAAGGAACGCCTAGTTTGCCGAACTCATTGGATCCCCAGCCCCAGGCTCTGCCCTGCTCGTCTACGGCGAGGACATGAGTGATTCCCGCGCTGATACCAATGAGACTGAAGTTTGTTGCCGTCATCCCGCTTGGGGCTTGCACGCGAATCGGGCTCGAGCTGTATGCAGCTGAGCCATTGGTAGCAACGGCATTGTTGCCCAGCTGTCCGGAGCTGTTGAGTCCCCATGCCCAGACGTGGCCCTGTCCATCCAGAGCCAATGAGAAGGCTCTTCCCGCACTGACCTGTGTGAATCGGATTACGCCTGTCGGTTTGGGAATCTGAACCGGCGTCAAGCGGTCCGTTGTGGTCCCATCGCCCAGCTGTCCGTATTTATTGGCCCCCCAAGAATAGACGTTTCCATCCGATCCGAGAGCCAATGAATGATCGTCGCCGGCACTGACTTGGCTGAACCTAATGCCCCGTGCTGCAGGTGGTATCAGGATCACCTTGGTCTGACCGCTGTCGGGACCCTGCTTGGGAGAGGTGGTCCATTGCCCGGCGCCTGCCGTCCAGTGGGCTGTCAGTTTCGTGGGACCCTTGACGGGGGAAGAAAAGTCGTAGGCCGCATCGCCGTTGAACCAGCCGTCGAATAGGAAGCCCGGTCGGGTCGGGTCTTGATCTGGTCTGGGAACCGTTTGGTCCTCGATGACCGACTGACTGGTGGTCTGGCTGCCGTCAGCCTTATCGAAAGAGACGACATATCTGGGCGGGTCATAGGTGTAATTCAGGATTTCATCGAACTGCTGGCCATAGAGATTCCAGGTAATGGTCGCATCTACTCGCCCCTTCCTATGAGCTGGGGTCATCACCTGCCAGTTCGTACCTGCTTTTTTGATATCGTTGACCAGTGTTTGGTCGAATTTGACCGCAGTAACATCTGGCGAAAGCGGGAAAGCAGCCAAGCTTGGTGTCAGCCTCATCGCCTGCTTATTATCCGTACCTATAGGAACGTCTGGATCACCTAACTGTCCGCCGTTGTTCCATCCCCAGGTGTACAGGTTTCCATCTGATCCTAATGCAGATGATTCTTCCCATCCTGCATTGATCTGAGCCCAAGTGAATTTCTGGGCAGTTGTAGATGTTGGTTGATTGACAATGTGTGGTCTATTGATGTATGAACCGTCGGTGCTTATATCTTTGATACCTAGTTGGCCGTGATCGTTTCGTCCCCAGGAATAGAGATTGCCGTCCGAGCCAATGGCTAGGACGTGAGAGTCTCTTATCATGACTCGTATCCAGGTAAACCCTGACGGTGCTCCGTTGGGTGGAGATATTAAAGTGGGTGTTTTTCTATCTTCTGCATTGCTGCCATCTCCTAGCCGTCCGTATCCGTTCCATCCCCAAGCGTAAAGATCTCCATTCGTGCTGATTGCGAAACAAGATGTATCTCCCGCGTTGAACTGGGAGAAGGTAACGCCGGCGGGTTGGTGGACCTGAACAGGAGTAGATCGCGGAATATCGGTCCCATCTCCTAGCCGTCCGTATCCGTTCCATCCCCAAGCGTACAAGTTGTTATCTGAGCCTAGGGCAAAAGAGTTATACCGTCCAGCACTTAACTGAGTGAAAGTGACTCCTGCTGGCCTGCTGACAAGTACAGGTTTGCTGCTATACGCATCGGAATTATCGGTGCCAGTAGGGACGCTGGTGTTGCCGAGCTGGCTGTACTCGTTCCATCCCCAGGCATAGAGATTGTGATCTGAGCCTAATGCCAGGGTGTGATCCCATCGGGTGCTTACTTGGGTTCAGGTAAATCCATTTGAGACACCGGCAGGCTTCGGAACCTGGATAGGAGCCGACCGGTTTGTGGTAGTTCCATCGCCAAGTTGTCCACGGGTATTGTTCCCCCAAGCATAGAGGTTACCGTCAGAACCTATAGCGAAAGAGGAATGGTCGCCAGCGGCAATGGTAGTGAAAGTGAATTGGGCTGACGTATTGGCCGGCTTGTTTATTTTCACTGGTGTTTGTCGCAGAGTGTTGGTGCTGTCGCCCAATTGTCCTGAACTATTATCACCCCAGGCGTAGAGGTTTTCATCCGACCCAAGAGCCAAGGAATGGGTTGCTCCTGATGTGATTTGAGAGAATTTGATGCCACGGATTGCTGGGGGAGTCAGTGTCACTGCAGTATTTCCCGATGCAGCTCCGTGCGCAGGTGCCAGAGACCAATGGCCATCGCCGGCTGTCCATTTTGCAGTCAGCTTCAGGTTGCTGGTGACGGGCTGGTTGAAGTCGTAGGCTACCTGGCCCGTAAACCAGCCGTCGAAGAGGCATCCGTGCTTGGTGGGATCTGTCGGTCGTTTCGCCAGACCTCCCGAAGGGATAATTTGTGCGACAGGGGCTTCTGTGTCAGCTTGGACCGTGTCAAAGGTGACCGAACATTGACTATTGGGGCAGGAGCTTATCGACCGAGTGGAAAGAGCGGGGCTTGCTGAGTCTAGTGAAGTGGGGGAGGGCAAAGCCGGAGAGGGTGTTAGTTGAATAGAGGAATCCAGCTTTTGAGTTATAGGTGGTGTGGAAATATTAGAGGGAATTTGAGTAGAGCCAGGTATACTTGGAGTCCCCCCCCCCCCCCGTCCCTGGATTTTTCATGCTTTGCGATGCTATTGGGGATGCGGTGGCATCTGCCTGTGCTAGGTCAATCCACGAAAGGTTTGCCAATATAAACCCTGATCCGATAATAGCTATAAGAGAAGTAATGCAGCATGCGCGATTCTTATATAACAATTGCATACGGTCCTTTTCAAAAGCAACAGCGCATACAACATTGCAACTGCATCTCCGACTCAATCCGCACGGCCAACGTGTATGTCGCTCAATTATGATTAGTTTATCACAGCTCTGGAATACCGAGGTTTCAGTGATGGCCTTCTCTCGCTTGACGATCGGATTATCAGCAGGTAATTGGAACAGGTCGTGTCTCAGGCAAAAAAGAACTTCCGGTAAGCCGAACTAGCCTACCGGAAGTTCCTGGTTGAGTTGTATGAAAACGAATCAGTACCAGTTGGATGACTGGGAATGAGCCCATGCGCCACAGGGTGTCCCATAGCGGCCCTGGATATAGTCCAGTCCCCAGACGATCTGAGTGTGGGCGTCTGTCTGCCAGTTGGGGCCGGCCGAGGCCATCTTGCTGCCGGGCAACGCTTGTGGAATGCCATAGGCGCCTGAGGGGTTGGCGGCATTGGTCCGCCAACCGGACTCCTTGTTCCACAGCTGCACCAGGCAGGTGAACTGGTCTTCGCCCCAGCCGCGGGAGGCGACCACATCGTGGGCGATGCTCTGGGCTTCGCCTACAGGCGTCGTGGTGGTAGTCGAGCCGGACTGTGCAGGGGTTCCGCCACCAGTGCCCACCAGGATTACCTTATCGACGGGGACGGTCTTAACGAAGGATGCGAAGATATTGCTGGCCAGATGTTTGCTGCCGGCTTCGGTGACCAGGCTGGTGGTCTCCATGACGCCATTCTGCCCCTCAGTCTTGACCTTGGTGGTGCCTGCCGGCAGGGAGTCGGTCTTTTCTTCGATGGTGTTGAAGGGGATGGGCGACTCGTCAGTTTTGACTTGGGCGTTGGCCCGGTCGATGCGGATGATGGTCTTCTCGTTGATGCGAGTGGTCAGCGACGGGGCGATCTGGTCTCCCGGCTGCAGGGTAATGTCCCCGGCTTCCAGCACGGATTTGACATCGGTGAAGCCGTTGCCCAGCACCACCTTGTTCTTCCCGTTGATCTGCACATTCACGTAGGATGTACCGGAGTTGGCACCGCCCGCACCATTGCGGATGGCCTGCCTAGTGCTGCTGCGGGACACCGTGCCAAGATCCTGGGTGGCGGAATAGGATGTTACGCCGGACTTGGCCGAGTTCTCAGTGGATGCGTAGAAGTCGCGCGAGGCGAAACCCGCGCCAATGACCATACCGAGAACAGTAACACCGGCGGCTAGACGCAGCCACTGACGCTTGGTCAGAGCCTTGACCGCACTCATCCGTCCTCTACGGTGGTTCGCCATTACTCTCCTCTGTTGGACCGACAGATCCTCAGTGATCAGTCGATTTAATGCTTCTTATCGACCGCATGCTTCCGGTAAGACCGAAATGGTCACTGGACAAATACATCTCTATTTTAGTACAAACCTGCCTTGGAGCCAACTCGACCGGCTCAGGGCTGCGCAGGGGTTGACAAATCGGCCTTACGTGCCTGGTTGATCAGGTCGTCCAGATCCGAAGACCTGAGCGCGCCGGCCTGCTTGAAGATGATCTGCCCCTGCTTGGTGATCATCAGCGTGGGCACCGCCTGGATGTCGGCCGCCGCGGCCAAATCCCGATTCTGGTCGATATCCACTTTACCGAAGACGATGTCGGTGTTGGCCTGCGAAGCCTTCTCGAAAATGGGGCCAAAGGCCTTGCAGGGCCCGCACCAGGTGGCCCAGAAGTCAATCAGCACCAGGTCGTTGTCCTTGATGGTCTGCTCGAAGTTTTCCGAAGTGATAGTCGTGGTGGTCATAATGACGCTCCTTGAAGTCGCTTGACTGTCGCGCGGGAAGCTCCCGTGTTTAGCAACCGCTTTCAACCATCAGCATTTCATCAAGGCTGGAGAAAGCGCCCGAATATGCTCTGGGTGGAGATGTCCGTCGGGGTCCCGTGGGCGGTCAAGCCTGGTGCGGATAATGGAACCATGCCAGTGCTGAACGACGAGATTCCCGATGATGACGACTTCGATGCCGATCGCGACCGTGGCGCCTTCTCGCACATCACTCCAGAGGACTTCAACCGGGGTTTTTCGGGTTCGAATCCTCCCGGATGGCTGGACCGTGATGCCATTGACCGTGCGCGGCGATGCCTACCCATGCCCTATGTGGAGGTAGTGCCGGTTCGCGTGGATGAAATGAGCGCTGTCACCCAAGTGGGCACTCTTCTGCGCGTGGATGATCAGGGCAACATTGAACGCACCCTGATCACCGGACGGATCCTCTACCATGAAACCATCAGGGAGGCTCTGGCCAGAAACATCGCCAAGGATCTGGGCCAGCTGGCCCTGCCTATGCTGCCTGCCAGCCCACAGCCCTTCACCGTGGCTGAGTTCTTCCCCACACCGGGGGTCTCGGAGTACTACGACCCCCGCCAGCATGCCATCGCTCTGTGTTATCTGGTGCCGGTGGCCGGGGACTGCAAGCCCCAGGACGAGACCCTGGATGTGGAGTGGATCGATCCCAAGGCGGATATGCTGGAGTCCTTCATGAGCCAGATGCCTGGTGGGCACGGCAAGGTGCTGATGAGCGCCCTGACCTGGGCTGGTGCACTATGAGCCGTGAAACCTTGGAGGCGGGCATGAACATCGTCAATACCGTATATCGACAAGGGGAGGGGCTGCCCTTGGTGCTGGTCCATGCTTTCCCTGTGGACCACCGCATGTGGAATCGGTGTGCGGCCTTGCTGATTGACCAGGCGGATCGTGCTGGTATGGCCCCCTTTCCTGTCTTTGCGCCAGATATGCCCGGAGCAGGCGATTGCCCCCTGCCTGAGCCGGCGTCCTGCGGCCCGGCAGACTCTGATGGCGCCCTGCCTAGTGCTCTGGATGCCATGGCTCGAGCCTTTGTGGATATGGTCGCCGCCACGGGGGCGCAGAAGGCCATCTGGGTCGGACTTTCCATGGGAGGCTACCTGGTCGAAGCCATAGCCAGACTTTATCCACAGATGGCGGCCGGGCTGGCCCTGTGCGACACCACCATGATGGCTGACCGTCCAGTCTCCCGGGCCAACCGGCTGCGGATCGCCCAAACTTGTGAGGTGGAGGGGACGCTGGATCCGGTCATGCACTTCGCCAGGCCTCAGGAGGGCGATTCCAAGGTCAAGCGTTCGTCTGCTTTCGTGCAGACCATGACCGAATGGATACAGTCCCAGGATCCTCGCGGCATCGCCTGGCGAGAGCGGATGGCTGCAGGCCGCCCGGATCAGAGCGATCTTGTCGGCCGCATCAGGGTGCCCGTGGCTCTGGTCAGCGGTCGCTGCGATCCATCCAGCCCCCCACGTGCCATGGAGCCTCTGGCCCAGGCCATGCTTCAGGCAGGAACCGACGTTACTTTTACCGCTATCGACGACTGTGGCCACTTCAGCGCCGTCGAGCATCCGCATCAGGTGGCCGTTGCCCTGTTGGATCTGGTTCGTCGCGTGGGGAGGCTCTCATGAGCAATCCTAAAACGGTCTTCTCCCCGTTGGCACTCACCGAGCCCCTGCCCTTCCTGCCCCTGGCACAGGGGGATGTGGACTACGACACGGCATCGCGGCCGCAGCCCGGTCTGCTTGACCACCTGCTGGACCAGGACGGCACGGGGGTCATCCTGGTGAGGGGCGAGAAGGTGGCCGTGCCCAGGGGGGAGGGAGCCTTGTCTGGCCGCACCGGAGCCAGCATCCGTCTGGCCACACTGCCCGCTGCATACTTGCGGGGTCCTCTAGCAAGCTCGACAGACCAGTTCGAGCCGCCCTGCTACTACCTGGGGAAGGCCGACCAGCAGGCCTGGCTGGCCCTGGATCTGGATCTAGCCTGTGCCGGTCGGGTCGTCCATGACCCTCTTCGTGACCTGGTTCAGGCTGCGGATCAGCGCTTCGACTGGCTTGGCCTGCGCGAGTATGCCCCTCATGGACATCCGCGTCAGGTGGGCCTGGCAATCTGCGCAGTCGCTCTGTCCGTATGGCATGGACTCCAGGTCTTCTGTCCCCACTGTGGCGCACCGGTTCATCCCTGCCAGGCTGGATGGGCTCAGATCTGCCAGGGGAATGTGTCGGGGGACAGACACACGCTCTTTCCCCGCATCGAGCCCGCAGTGATCATGACCGTGGTGGACGGCCATGATCGGCTTCTGCTCCAGCACAACCGGAAGTGGGTTCCTGGCTTTCGTTCGGTCACTGCTGGATTCGTTGAGGCTGGAGAGAATCTGGAGCATGCAGGCCGGCGTGAGGCTCTGGAAGAGGTGGGCCTGAATTTGGGGGAGATGCGTTACCTGGGCTCTCAGCCCTGGCCTTTCCCCTCCTCCCTGATGGTGGCCTTCAAGGCCAGATCCCTGAATACGAATATCCGGGTGGATGGTCAGGAGACCGAGGATGCCGGCTGGTTCACACGGGAGGAATTCAGCAATGCTCTGGCCTCGGGCCGGTTGCACATACCCCAGGCGGCCAGTGTTGCCAGACATATGATTGAACAATGGTATGGCAGCGAGCTCTGACCTGTTTGGGAAGGCCCGTGCCTTTGGGTTTGGTTCTGTCGTAAAATATTTTGTGGAAATGTAAGTAGCGAAAGGTGCGTTATGGCCATGGAGGGGCAAGAAGAGCCTCGTATTCCGGATGTCGACCAGACTGAAACTGTGACCATGCCGCCCGCGATCGGTAACGGGCCCGACCCAGTGGACCTGTTCGCCGACGAACAAGCAGAGCGGGCTTTCGGCGCAGGTGCCAGCGACAAGACTCCTTCGAGTGGTCATCGAGGACGCACTATCCTGGCCATGTCGCTTCTGGCTGTGCTGATTCTGGTAGGCTGCTGGTTCGGCGTTCGTGCTTTCTTCCGTGATCGGGTGGCCCCCGGCGTCACCTTAGGCGGAAAGGTCATGATGGGCCGGACCAGCGACCAAGTCCGGCGGATCGTCGATCAGCAGGTGCGCGACTCCCAGGTGGAGCTCAAAGGCAATGGCGCCTCTGCGCGGGCTGGGTTGAAGGATTTGGGCGTGAGCGTGGATCAGGATGCCACAGTCACAAGAGTCATGACAGCCAAGGGCCCTGCAGGCCTCTCCCGGCTCAACCCCTTCTATAGCGAGGCGGTGCCGCTGGTGGCAGAACGGGATCAACTGGCCATGAATAAGTATTTGACTGAACGTTTCATCCCCAGTCAAGATCGCTCTGTTCCTTCCACCATCGTCTTTGATTCCGGTGCTCATGCTTTTAGAGCCCAGGAGGGACGTGGCGGCAAGGGGGCTGAACTGGGCCGTGTGCAGAGTGCTGTCTCCTCCTTGATAGACAAGCCAGGCAGGCAGCTGGCTGTTGGGCTGGTCTACAAGGATGTGGGCATGCCCATCAGCCTGGACACCGCCAATCAGGTGGCATCTCAAGCCAACCAACGGCTGGCCAAGGATCTGGTCATCAAGGGAGCTGATGACGATGTCATGACTGTTCCGGCCGCCACTGTAGCCACCTGGGTCAAGCCGGTGACAGACCTCAGCAAGGGAACCATGGAGCTGGGCTTCGATCGGCAGGCCATCCAGCAGTATCTGGATCAGGAGCTAGCTCGGCATCTGGATCGGGATATGGTCACCGCCGTCAATGTCAAGAACACCAAGGGCGATGTAGTGGCTGAGACCACCAAGGGCGTAGACGGGGTCCGTGTTACGAATGTGCCCGCCACAGCTGATCTGGTCGTCAAGGCCCTGGTCCAGGGCGACGTGAACCCGATCCAGGCGAGCGCTGAGGTCACGCCTCACAAGGAGCAGACTCGGGTGGCCCGCTATGACGTGCCTGACGGCGACATCTGGATCCGAGTCAACCTGAGCGATCAGACAGCCACCGCCTACCATGGGACCACCGAGGTTAAGGCCTTCCCTATCTGTTCGGGCAAGCCCTATGACGGGGACTGGTCAGATACAGGCACTTTCTTCATCAATGTGCGCTATACCGTTCAGACCATGCGCGGCCCCGGCTACGTGTCGCCCAATGTCAGATGGGTCTCCTACTACAATGGCAGCGAGGGCTTCCATACGGCCGATTGGAACTACGGAGGCATTGCCAAGGGCGACCCCACTCACTACGGATCACACGGCTGCATCAACATGTATGAGCAGGATGCCAAATGGATCTACGACAACGCACCGGTCGGGACCATGGTCAAGGTGGAGGGACAGGTTCCGCCAGGTCCGGCCCGATAGGTGCAACTGTCGCGGCAGACGGCCGAGTAGGCTGGAACCATGAGCGATGAACACAGTGATGGAACTTCCCGTCTGGATGTGCCCGACCATCTGCAGTATTCCCAGGATCACGTCTGGATCGACCCTAGCCAGTCCCCGGCGCCCATGGGTGTGACCGAGTATGCGGCGGATCAGCTGGGAGAACTGGTTTTTCTGGACCTGCCCGAGACCGGCACCCACGTCGATGCCGGTGATGAGGTCATCGAGCTGGAGTCCTCCAAGGCTGTTGAGCCGGTGGTCTGCCCGGTGGCGGGCACCATCGCCTACGTCAACAGGGCGGCCTCGGACGATCCGGAGGTCATCAACTCCGACCCCTATGGGGAAGGCTGGATAGCCAAGATCGATCTGGAGGACGATGAGCCCGATCTGATGAGCGCCGAGGAGTACGGTCAGCTGCTGAAGAGCCTGAACTGACGGTCCGGTGATGACCAGGCGATCCGGCCGCAATGAAGGGCCTCTGCGGGTCCGATCGGTCAGCACTACCTTCGATTCGGCCGCGCCCGGTGAGGGCATCGAGAGCAGACCAGCCCCGGTGCGTCTGCTGCGTCGCCTGATTACTGGCGCTTTCGACCTCTGGGTGGGGCTGTCCATCAATATGACCGGCCGCCTGGGCTGGTCGCCCGACGTTCAACCCTATGTGGGCTACGGCACCGAATCATATTCCCGGCTGATCTGCCGCACCATTCTGACTGACGGCCGCAGACGCGGGGATCCGGCCATTCGGGGCATCCGTGGCCTGCTGACCGTACCTGCGCCCAGGACCAGGGTCAGTCTGGCCATCGACAGCACTGCCATCGGGAGGGTCCAGGTGGGTGACTCCTCGGTCTACGATGCTGTCGATCCCGCCCGCAGCCTGAGCGCGGATGCGGTCTTCTCGGACAGATCGGGCTATCTGGATCTGGTGGCCGAGCATGGTCTGGTCCCAGGCGTGCACCGTGTCTCCTACCAGGTACGGGGCCGCCGGCCCATCGATGCGCCGCTCTATATCGTGCCCGGTCAGACTCCTGTCGGCGTCATATCCGACGTGGACGACACCATCATGATCAGCCAGGTGCCGAATCATTGGAAGGCTGCCTGGAACCTGCTCCTTTCGAATCCGCACCGCCGGTCCTCGGTGCCGGGCATGGCTGTGCTCTACAACCGCATCCGCGATCTGGACCCCCGGATGCCTTTCTTCTACCTGTCGGCCTCGCCCTGGAATGTGGAGGGATCCATACGCGGATTCATCCGCGATCATGGCTTTCCTGCCGGGCCTCTGCTGCTACGGGATCTGGATCCCAGGCCCAAGACCTTCGTGCCTTCCATCGTGCAGCACAAGATGGAGTTCATCCGCCAGCTCATGGCCGACTTTCCCAAGATGCGCTTCGTGCTCATGGGCGACGACGGCCAGAGCGATCCCTCCACCTTCGCTCAGGTGGTACGGCAGTATCCGGGCCGGGTCCTGGCCATCGGCATCCGTCAGTTGAGCCCCCAGGAGACCGGGCTGGGAACCTTGGTCAAGCGCACTGCCACACAGCCGGTGCCCGTGACGGAGGTGCCTGTCTTCTACGGGACCACGGGCGCCAATCTGATGCGGACCCTGCTGCCTTATCTGCGTCGCCGCGCCCGAATATAATCGCCCCATGAGTTTTTCGGCCGTCAACCCCGCCCCTCCTCGTGCGGAACGCCGTCCTGCTGATCGATGCTTTCATGGGGATCACTTCGAGGATCCCTACGAGTGGATGCGCAACCTGAAGGATCCTGCCACCAAGGCCTACGTGCGCGACCAGAATCGCTACTGCCAGGAACGGCTTGCCGGCCAGAAGGGTTTGCGGGCCACCCTGCTCAAGGAGTTCACCGACCGGGTGCAGCAGACCGACATGTCGGTGCCCACTCGGATGCATGGTTACTGGTACTTCTCCCGGACGCTCAAGGGCCAGGAGTATGGGGTGCAGTGCCGCCTGCCGGTGCGCGACCAGCATGACTGGGACCCTCCTGCTGTCCAGGCCGATGCAGCACCTGGATCCATGCCTGGCGAGGAGGTCATCTTCGACGCCAATGCCGAGGCCAAGGGGCATGACTTTTTCTCTCTGGGATGTCTGGACCTGAGCGCCGATGGCCGTTGGATGCTCTATGGACTGGACACCAGGGGCAATGAGCGCTACGACCTGCGCATTCGTGATCTATGTCAAGGCCGAGACCTGCTTGATCGAATCGACCAGGTCTCCTCAGGGGCAGTGCTGACCCCCGACGGCCACTGGGTCTTCTACACCGGCCTGGACAAGGCCTGGCGTCCGGACACGGTTTGGCGGCATAAGGTGGGCACTTCGGCCGATCAGGATGTCATGGTCTACCAGGAGGATGATGAGCGCTTCTGGGTGGGGCTGGGCCTGAGTTACGACGAATCCGCCATGCTGATTGCCACTGGGTCCAAGACCACCAGCGAGGTGCTCATGCTGGACCTGAAGGATCCGCAGGGCGAATTTGTGCCCCTGATCCCCCGCAAGGAGGGAATCGAGTACGACATCAGCCTGGCCCGGTTCGAAAATGCCGGTCCCGCGGGGGAGGACCTGCCGGTGGCTGTGGTCTATCACAATGTGAACAACCCCAACTTTGAGGTGGATCTTATCGATCTGCGCAGCCATCGTCCGCCATTTCGGCTGGGAGAAGGGGTGCGGCTGGCCCAGGGCAGCCCCTATGGCTGCGAGCGCTCCGGAGACCTAGCCTCCCTGCCGCCAGAGAAGCCCTATCGGGATCCAAGCAATCCGACCATCCTCCAAGGCGCTCGCGGGCTAGCCATCGAGGGGCTGGGCATCCACCGCAGCTTCGTGGTCCTGACCTACCGGGCCGACAGCATGCCCCACATAGCCGTTATCACCAAGGACCAGGCGCTGGAGGATCTGCGGGCGGGCCGACCCTGGCGCTTCCGCGAGGTCCTGCCCGACCAGGCCAGGGACGGCATCGACCGTCTCTACAGCATAGGCTCCACGGACAATCCCTCCTACCAGGCTCCTGGGCTGCGCTACATCCGGGGCAGCTATGGGACCCCCGCCGAGCTGCGGGAGCTGGATCCGGTCCGGGGCGTGGATCGCTTGCTCAAGCGGGCCAGGGTGCTGGGCGACTTCCGGCCAGAGCGCTACGCCGAGCGTCGAATTCTGGTCCGTGTCAGGGATGGGGCCCTGGTGCCGGTCTCCCTGGTCTGGCGGCGAGGCATGCATCCGGCGCTGGATGCCTGCGGGAGGACTGGTCTTGATGACACGGTCATTCAGGTCCCCAACCATCCCGAGCGCCGTCCCTGGCCGGACCAGGATCAGGACAAGCCTGCTCCCATGTTCATCACCGGGTATGGAGCCTACGAGATCAGCCAGGACCCTGGTTTTTCCACAGGCAGGCTCAGCCTGCTTGACAGAGGCGTGCTCTACGCCGTCCCCCATGTGCGTGGCGGCGGGGAGATGGGCCGCGCTTGGTACGAGCAGGGCCGTCGGCTGCACAAGGTCAATACCTTCCTGGACTTCATCGACGTGACCGCCGCACTGCAGGCTCAGGGCTGGGCGGATCCCCGTCATACCGTGGCCAACGGCGGGTCGGCCGGTGGGCTGTTGATGGGGGCCGTGGCCAATATGGCTCCCCAGCTCTATGCCGGCATCGAGGCGGATGTGCCCTTCGTGGACGCGCTGACCAGCATTCTGGACCCGGATCTGCCGCTGACCGTGACTGAATGGGACGAGTGGGGAGACCCTCTGCATGACCAGCAGGTCTACCGGTATATGCGCTCCTACTCGCCCTACGAGAACGTTCCTGACGCCGATAGCAGGCTCCGGCTCTTCGACAGCGACCATTTCCCTGCAATCCTGGCGACCACATCCATGAACGACACCCGTGTGCTCTACGTGGAGCCGCTCAAGTGGGTTGCCAGGTTGCAGGAGCCGCAGGTGGGGGCCGATGCGCTGATTAGGATCGAGGTCCAGGCAGGCCACGGGGGCATCAGCGGACGCTACCGGCAGTGGGAGGAACTGGCCTTCGAGAATGCCTGGTGCCTGTCCATCATGGTCCCCGAAAGCCGCTGATTCTAGTCTGTCCGGGATTCGGTCGGGGTCGTGAAAGGGGCTTGGCTGGCTCGTTATGCTCGCAGTATGACAAATAGCAAGCAGAAAACATATAACATTGCGGTCATTGCCGGTGACGGCATCGGCAAGGAGATCGTTCCCCAGGCTCAGGCTGTGCTGGAGAAGGTGACCCGGGGCAAGGCTGATATCCGCTATGAGGACTTCGACCTGGGTGCTGAGCGATACCTGCGTGATGGAGCCATTCTGCCCGATGAGGATCTGGACCGGCTCAAGCGGCAGGATGCCATCCTCCTGGGGGCCATCGGCGACCCCCGCATCAAGGCCGGCATCCTGGAGCGGGGGCTGCTGCTCAAAATGCGTTTCGAACTGGACCAGTATGTCAATCTTCGGCCTTCCAAGCTCTACAAGGGCGTGGTGTCACCCCTGGCCAATCCGGGTGACATCGACTTCGTGGTCGTGCGGGAGGGCACCGAGGGGCTCTACGCCGGGGCCGGCGGCTCCATTCGCCGGGGCACTCCCCAGGAGGTGGCCACCGAGGTCTCCATCAACACTGCTTACGGGGCGGAACGGGTCATCCGCTACGCCTTCCAGCTGGCCATGAAGCGTCGCCGCCGCCTGACCCTGGTCCACAAGAAGAACGTACTGACCAATGCGGGAGACATGTGGCAGCGGCTGGTCGACCAGGTGGGTCAGGAGTACCCCGACGTGGAGCGCGAGTACCTGCACATCGATGCCTCCACCATATTCCTGGTGACCGAGCCCAGCCGTTTCGACGTGATCGTGACCGACAACCTCTTCGGCGACATCCTCACGGACGAGGCGGGGGCTGTGGTGGGAGGCGTGGGCTACTCGGCCTCCGGCTGCATCAACGCCTCGGGCACCTACCCATCCATGTTCGAACCCATCCACGGGTCCGCCCCTGACATCGCCGGCAAGGGGATCGCCAACCCCACGGCTGCCATTCTCTCGGCCGGGATGCTCCTGGATCATCTGGGCTTTGAGGACGAGGCGGCCGGCATCGAACGGGCCGTGGAGGACGACATCGAACGCTCCGGCTCCACCCAGCGGAGCACGGAGCAGATCGGCAGAGATATCCTAAGCCGGCTGTGATCGGGCCGGATGGCGGCTAGACTGGAGGGCATGACTATGGATGATGCCCCCCAGCCGGATGACCGGCAGTCCAGCGATATGCCGACAGGGAATCCCGGCTTCGGTCCCTCCCCGTCCCCGCAGGTTTCGCCCGAGCAACAGGAGCCCGCCGGGGGAGATACCGCTGCCAAATCTGCGCAGCCGGGCCAGTCAGGTCCAGATGCAGTCGACGGGCAGCAACAGGCTTCGGGCTATCCCGCTGGCCATGATTTTGGCGGAGGGAATCAGAGTCCGTATCAGACCGGTCAGTATCCCACGAGTCAGTATCCCCATGGTGGGTATCCGACAGGTCAGAGGGCCAATGCCGGATACCCATTTGCCCCTCAGAACGGCGGCCAATATCCTGGGGCGTATCAGCCAGGGCCCTATCAGCCCAGTCAGTATCCGACCGCCGGGTATCCAGCTGGTCAACAATATCCAACCGGTCTGCAATATCCTGGTGGCCAGTATCCGCCAAGGCCCTATCAGCCGGGACAGGGCTATCCCGACCAGTACCCGTCTGGCCAGTACTCACCGAGCGGGTATCCGGGCAATCAATACCCAGCAGGCCAGTATCCAGGCAATCAATATCCTGGCCGGCAGTATCCCCCGCAGGCTCCTATGCCTTGGCCCTATCCGGGCATGCCCCAGGGCGGGTATCCAGGGGCTATGCCCACCGGCAGGAGTCCCTATCCAATATCACCCACTCCGCATACTAAGTTGGCGGCAGGTCTGCTCAGCATCTTTCTGGGCTGCTTCGGCGTGGGCAACTTCTACCTGGGCAGAACCGGCCGGGGTGTGGCTCAGCTCATGCTCACCCTGATCGGCTTCCTCTTCTTCTTCATTGGGCCGACCATTGCCATAATCTGGGGGCTGATCGAAGGCATCCTGATTCTGACATCTTCAACCGGCTCCTTCTGGCATCGTGACGCTCGCGGATGGGAGTTGACGGATTGAATCCGGCCCCTCTGCACGGTGTCGGCAAGCAGATGTGCGGTAAACTTGCGGGCGTAACCCTGACCTTGGGCCGGGGGGCAGACTCCCGTCCAGTCATCACTTCCTGCAGGATTGACGGCGACTTCTTTACGGAGCCGGCTCCTACCGCCTCCCGTGAACCCGAGGATGATCATGGGCCGGTATCCCGGCTGGAATCCGCAATTTGCCGTATCCCGCTGCCCTTGGATCCTGGTCTGGCTCTGAAGCGACTGGGCAGGATCATGGCAGAAGGGGATGGCCAACGGGTTGTCGGCGTGTCCCCATGGACCCTAGTGACTGCACTGGAGCGCGCCCTGCCGTCTGGGCTGGTCATCCACAGGCACGAGGAGCCCGACCAGGCGTCTTTTCAACAGTCGCAGCCGGACGAGGTCGAATGCCGCCGCCGTTGGTCTGGCCTGAAGCTGGACCTGATCAGGGACCGTCCACGTCAGTCGGCCATGCAGATGGCCATGGATCAGGCTCTCAATGATGTCGTGGCCCAGGGCCAGCTGCCACCCACCCTGCGCATCTGGAACTGGGCGGCGCCAGCGGTGATCCTGGGACGCTTCCAGTCCCTGAGCCGGGAGGTCCACGTGGAGCGGGCGCGCAGTCTGGGCTTTACCCTGGTTCGCCGCTGTACCGGCGGTGGCACCATGGTCATCCAGCCCGACCGGGCCATCACCTATTCCCTCTATCTGCCCCTGGACTTCGTCAAGGGGACCGACCTGATCGACTCCTACCGGATCTGCGACTATTGGCTGGTTCGTGGTCTGCGCATGCAAGGGATTCAGGCGGGCTGGCAGGGTATGAATGACATCGCCTCCCCGCGGGGCAAGATGGGGGGCGCCGCCCAACGCAGATTGCCGCCAGGCTCCCGTGGGCCGGGCGGACTGCTCCACCACACTACCCTTTCCTACTCAGTGGATGCCGATCTGATGGCCCAGGTGCTCAACGTGGATCCGGCGAAATTCCACGACAAGGCCGTGACCTCGGTCAAAAGCCGGGTGGATCCCATCGACAGGCAGACCAGTCTGACCCGTCAATCTCTGATCGATGCCCTTCTGGACACCCTGCCCTCCCTGGTGTCGGATCTTCGCATATCAAGTCCTGCGCCCGAGGTTGAGCAACGGGCCCGCACCCTGGCCCGGCAGCGCTACGGCCGTGGGGAGTGGACCGCCCAGATCGCATGACAGGCGAGGGGGTTGATGTGTGTGGGTATAATCGTGCTCAGTCGCGTCGAACCCGGCGTGAGGTCATCAACCATGCGTGAGTCGGTGCAGACCCGCCAAATATGGCGAAAAGGAGTGCGGAGTATGGCGGTTCACAAGCCCAACGAGATTCCCGATGACGGGAACGCCCTCAGGCAGACCGCCCTATTCAAACAAGTTCCCAGGCAGGATGCCGACCAGCTTTTGGACACCATGCACGAGTCCACTTACGCCAAGGGGTCCACGATCTTTCGACAGGGTGACACAGACCACCGCATGTATCTGCTGGAGGAGGGCCGGGTCAAGCTGGTCCGGCAGTCGCCCGACCGCCGCATCCAGCTGCTCAGCATCCACGGGCGCGGGGAGATCCTGGGCGAGATTCCCGTCTTTGACCCTTCAGGCGGGCCTCGTACCGCATCGGCCGTGGTCATGGTCAACAAGACCAAGGTGGCTGCCCTGGACCATGACGCCCTCTTTGACTGGCTCAACCAGCATCCCAAGGTGGCCGTGGACATGCTTCAGGTGCTGGCCCACCGCCTGCGGACCGACAACGAGCGCATCTCCGACCTGGTCTTCCTGGACGTGCCGGCCCGCTTGGCCAAGACCCTGCTGGATCTGGCCACACGCTTCGGCGAACCCTTCGAGCAGGGGTTGATGGTTCCTTATGACCTGACTCAGGAGGAGCTGGCCCAGCTGGTAGGTGCCTCGCGCGAGACTGTCAACAAAGCCCTGATGGACTTCTCCAACCGGGGATGGATCTCTCGCAAGGGCCGCACCATCATCATTTTCCAGCCAGGACCGCTGATTCGACGCTCACGCATGTGAACGCCGCTGTCAGGTAGAGCCAACGGCCTAGGATGGAGACCATGCCCGAACAAAAGAAATCCATGTCGGTCAGGCGCTTTTTCACGCTGTTGCTGGCTTACCTCATCTTCTGCGTCGCAGGTGGCGTGGTCGTCTCTGGTTTTCTGTTCCCCGCAGTCTTCGGCATCAACGCCGTCTCCAAGAATCTGATGCCTGCTCTGAAGACGGAGAACATCGACTTCAACGTCAACGATCTGCCCCAGCAGTCCCGCCTTTACGCCTCCGACGGGCATACCGTCATCGCCACCTTCTACGCGCAAAACCGGATTGTGGTACCCATCAAGGATGTCTCCGACTACATGCAGAAGGCCGTGGTGGCCCGTGAGGACCGTCGTTTCTTCGAGCATGCGGGCGTGGATACCCAGGGCGTGCTCAGGGCCTTCATCCAGACCTACATCAAGCAGGGTGACACCCAGGGCGGTTCCTCCCTGACCCAGCAGTACGTCAAAAACGTGCTCATGAACCAGGCCGAGGAAAACAACGACCCCATCGCCGAGTATCACGCCCAGGAGGAGACCATAGCCCGCAAGATGCGGGAGATGCTGATAGCGGTGCAGATGGAGAAGAAGTACTCCAAGGCCGAGATTCTTCAAGGGTACTTGAATATCGCCCAGTTCGGAACCAACGTCTACGGGGTTGAGTCGGCGGCCAGGCGCTATTTCAGCAAGTCGGCCAAGGAGCTGGATCCGGGCGAGTCGGCCACCATCGCCGCCGTGACCAAGAATCCCGCACGTTTCGACCCAACCGTCAATATCAAGGCCGCTCAGGAGCAGCGGAACATCGTCCTGGATCTGATGAGGCAGGAGAACTACATCAGTCAGCGCCAGTATGAGGAGAACAAGGCCAAGCCGCTGGATCAGATGCTGCATGTGCAGTCTGCGGACGCCGGCTGCCAGGCGGCCGGGGACGCGGCCTTCTTCTGCGACTACGTGACCAAGCAGATCCTCAACTCCAAGGAGTTCGGCAAGAGCCAGGAGGATCGCAACAAACTCCTCAAGGAGGGCGGCCTGGACATCTACACCACCATGGACGTCAATGCCAACGCCGCAGCCATGAAGGCGGCCCGGGACACCATCCCCGTGGATGATCCGACCGGCTTCGAAGTGACGATGGCGGCCATTCGTCCGGGCACCGGCGAGGTTTTGGGCTTCGGGATCAACCGCATTTACGACGCCACCCAGAACTCCGGCGGTGGCACCCGCACGGCCATCAACTATGCAGTGGACCAGCAGGATGGCGGCGGCTGGGGTTTCCCCGTGGGTTCCACCTGGAAACCCATCAATCTGGTGGCCTGGATGAAGGCCGGCAAGTCCATCAACCAGCCCCTGCGCACCTCTACCAGCTATCCGCAGACCGCCTTCGCCTGTAAGACGGCTGACGGTACCTCCTACGGATTCGGCACTGGCAGCTGGCACGTTGAGAACTCGGGCGGCGGCACCACTTCGCCTGAGAGCCCCCTGCAGGGCCTGATTCGCTCGCACAACACCACCCAGGCCTCCATGGCCCAGCAGATTGGTCTGTGCAGCATAGCGGATACAGCCAAGGACATGGGCTACCACAATTCGCCCAAGGACCAGATGGACATCCACTCAGACAACAGCTTCCAGCCGCCCATGACCATCGGATCGGTCCAGGCCTCCCCGCTGACCATGGCCAACGTCTACGCCACCATCGCCGCCAAGGGCGTGGCCTGCAGCCCTATTGCCATGACCAAGGTGATCGATAAGAACAAGCGGTCCATCAAGGTGCCCAAGGCCAACTGCCATCAGGCCATCGACCCGGGCATCGCCGAGACCACCGCCTATGCCCTCAACCAGGGCGTGGTCCAGCCCGGAGGCGAGGCGGCCGTGACCCAGCTGGACGGGGGCCGCAAGACCTTCGCCAAGACGGGCACCCATGAGGACAAGTACATGCTGACCGGCGGGTTCGTGCCCCAGGTGGCCTCCTTCGTCACTGTGGGCAATGCCGAGGGTCAGGTCTCCTTCAATGGCAAGGTCATCAACGGACGGTCCATGGGCACTTGGTACGGCATGTACATCGCCACCCCGGCATGGAAGGAGTTCATGAACACCTACCTGGCCGCTGCCAACATTCAGCCTGATAATTCCTACGGCAACCCCGACGCTCGCTTTACCGGCGGGGTCCAGCCTCAGCAGTCGGCTCCGATGCAGCAGCGTCAGATGACCCGTGGTGTAGGCGTGCAGGAGCCGGAGAGCGAGGAGCTCACTTCGGAAGCGACTCAGAGCGTGCAAGCGGCTGACTAGTACCTGGCCTGATCCGCTTGATGGGTTCCGGCTGGGACCCGAGCGAGGCTGTGCTTACAATGGAGACCATTAGGGATTCGTCGACGGGCGGGACCACGAGGGGTACGGCCGTCCGCCGGGAGAGGCAGGAATAGATGGTCCAGGAATATTCAGAGCTGGATGACAAGGCCCCTCGGGCCGACGGCCGGGTTCATGAGGATCAGGTGATGCCGGGGCCGGTGAGCGGCTCCGGCAGGTTGGATGTTTCCAAACCGATCTGGCCCTTTGAGCCGGATGCCGGCGACGGCAAGAAGAAGACTGGCAAGGCTGCCAAGGGGATCAAATCGTCCAAGAAGGACAAGAAGGCCAAAAGAGTCAAAAAGGCCAGGAAATCAAAATCAGGAAAAAGGCGGGAGACGGCCCTGCCTGCGCTCTTCCAGCCCATGGAACTGCGCGACCAGCACATCCGCAATAGGATCTGGATGCCGCCCATGGACACCTATTCGTCCCTGCGGCATGACGGGGTTCCTACCAACTTCCACTATCAGCACTATGTATCCAGGGCCCTGGGCGGCTTCGGGGTCGTCATCGGGGAGGCCACGGCTGTAAATCCCCAGGGGCGGATCTCTCCCTGCGACGTGGGGCTATGGGATGACGAGCAGACCAGGGCCTGGCAGGGCATCGTCCGGGATGTCAAGGCCGCTGGAGCCGTCCCCATCGTCCAACTCAACCATTCGGGGCGCAAGGGCTCCTCCGGGTGCTCCTCCATGGGCTATATCAACGCCACCGTACCCGTGGCCGAAGGAGGATGGCAGCCCGTGGGTCCCAGCCCCATCGCCTTCGGGAGGATGGCGGTCCCGGTTCAGCTCTCGCGGGCGCAGATAGCCTCCATTGTGGCTGACTTCCGTTCAGCTGCCGTGCGAGCCGTTCAAGTCGGCTTCCTGGGAGTGGAGCTGCACGCCGCCCACGGCTACCTGCTCTCACAATTCCTGGATCCCCTGATCAACCGACGCAGCGACGAGTACGGGGGTGACCTGTCCGGCAGAATGCGCCTGCTGATCCAGGTGACCGATGCGGTGCGCGAGGTCATTCCCTCGGGCATGCCCCTGCTGGTGCGCATGTCCGCCACCGACTGGGCCACTGGCGGATGGGGTCTGGACGAGACCATCCGCACCGCCAAGGTGCTCAAGCTGCACGGGGTGGATCTGATTGACGTTTCCACCGGGGGTCTGGTGCCAGGCGTGAAGATCCCAGCCGCTCCCAACTACCAGGTGCCCTTCTCCTACCAGGTGCGCAGTCAGGTGCTGATTCCCACCACAGCGGTGGGGCTGATCACCAAGCCCAGGCAGGCTGACCGGATCGTACGCAAGGGTCTGGCCGATGCGGTCGAGATCGGTCGAGCCAGTCTGCGCGACCCCTACTGGCCGCTCAGGGCTGCCTACAAACTGGGGCTGTCCGCTCAGCAGGCCCCCTACCCTGAGCCTTACCGGCGCGGGGCCTACGGCATCGCACGCTGAGAGCGGCCATGGACGCTGTTCGTGGTGGAGCAGGGACCGTTGTGGTCATGCCTACCTATCAAGAGGCTGACAACATTGGGGTGACCCTTCCACAGCTGCTGGCCTGCTGTCCGGAAGTCGATGTCCTGGTCGTCGACGACAACTCGCCGGACGGCACCGGTGCCAAGGCCGAGGACATGGCCAAGCGCGACCCTCGCGTGCACGTCATCCATCGGCATGACCGCCGCGGGTTGGGTCCTGCCTACGTGCAGGGTTTCCGCTGGGCTTTGGGGCATGGCTATGGCCTGATCTGCGAGATGGACATGGATGGCTCCCATCGACCCCAGGATCTGGCTAGGATGCTGGCGGTGGCCCGAGGTGAGGCGCATCCGGATCTGGTCATCGGCTCGCGCCGGGTGCGCGGAGGCCGCACTCAACATTGGCCCTGGTATCGGGACCTGATCTCGCGTATGGGATCCTGGTATGCGCGCACCGCCCTGGGATCCTCAGTGCGTGACATGACCGCCGGGCTGCGGGTCTATCGAGCGGATGTGCTCAGGCGCATCGATCTGGGAAAGGTTCGCTCCAGCGGCTACGTCTTTCAGGTGGATATGCTGCGTCGGGTCCAGGCCATGGGTCTGAGCGTCGTCGAAGTGCCTATAGTCTTCGTGGAGCGGGTTCGCGGCAGCTCGAAGATGGATGCCGGGATCGTACTGGAGGCCATGGTCCAGGTGACCCTGTGGGGACTTGAACGGTTGACCCATCGAAACTGACATTGCATCGCCATCGTGTTCGCTTTCTCCGGCGACTCCTCAGGCCCTTGTAGGCGACTTGAAGACAGGTTGCGCTTGGGTTGACGGATTGCTGCAATAACCTCGGCAGGCTTCTGGCATATGGAAGAATGGTCCGGGTAACGAAGAAACATCGATTGCTCGTCCCTGTTTTTGGACCGCGACCACAGTCCAATGGTCGGCTTGCCAATTTGGGCGAATGTGTGCGATAATGTTCGAATGATATCGTCACAACGCCAACACCTGATATTGAACCGGTTGCGTACTCGTGGCGCAGTCCGTATCACCGCCCTCTCCAAGGAGTTGGGCGTTTCCGCCATGACCATCCGTCGGGACATTGCCGACCTGGCGGACAAGGGCCTGCTCAAGAGGGTCCACGGAGGGGCCGTCACTACCAGCTCGCTGCTGGCTGAGCCGCTCTTCTCGGTCAAGTCGCAGATGGACATGGGCCTCAAGGACACCATCGCCCGTCACGCCATCGACTATGTCTCCCCGGGCGACGTCATCGCCATCGGCGGCGGAACCACGGCCTATGTCTTCGCCCAGCACCTCCTGGAGAGCCGTCAGTGTGCCGGCGTGACCCTGCTGACCAATTCCATCCCCGTGGCCGAGCTGGTTCAGGCCATGGAGAGCAAGGACGTCGAGGTCATCGTCACCGGCGGCGTCATCACCCGGTCCAACTCCCTGGTAGGCCCCATTGCGGATAAGGTCATTGCCTCCCTGCGGGTCAACACGGTCTTTCTGGGGACTCACTCGGTCTCCATCCCACGCGGCTTCCTGATGCCCAATTCCCTGGAGGCGGCCACCGATATGGCGCTGATGGACATCGCCGACCGGACCATCATCCTGACCGACCATACCAAGTGGAGCTGCACCTCCCTGTCCCTGTTCGCCTCCTTCGACCAGGTAGACACCGTCATCACCGACGACCAGCTGGACCAGGAGTCGGCCGAGGCCACCCGGTCCCTGGTCAAGCGGCTGGCGTTGGTGCCGGTAAACCCCGAGGAAGGCCAGGCTCAACCCACCGATGGGTCTGAGGATCAGGTTCAATGAGCGGCCGGTCACACTGGGGTGTGCGGGTTGCCATAGCTGGTTGCCATGGATTGTCAATCATCACGGACGATGAAGGAGCAGCATGAAGTCAGAGCAGTATGTCCCCCAACGGTATGTTCCCGGCGAGTATGCCAGGGAGCACATCCGCATCACCCCCACCAGGCTGGCCGACGGACGCCGGTTCTTCTACCTGGACGACGATCCTGAGTACGTCTCCGGCCGCAAGACCAGGCGTCTGGACGATCCCCGTCCGCTGACCGACCGGTTCGCCCCCCATCAGGACCAGGAGGGCAGGACGGTGCCCTTCCAGCCGCCGCAGATGCGTCGGGACCCTCTGACCGGCGACTGGATTCCCATGGCCACGGCCCGGATGAACCGGCCCATCACCGCCGGCCCGCAGGCCACCGCCAAGGGCAACCCCCTGGCCGCCAGAAAGCCCGGGGACCCCTACCAGGATGGGGAGATCCCCGATGTGGACTACAACGTGGCGGTCTTCGAGAACCGTTTCCCCTCCATGATGCAGGTGCCCAATACCCAGGCGGTCGACCAGCCCTCCCTGGTGGACGGCAACCCACTCTGGCCGGTGCGCGAGGCCAACGGGCGCTGCGAGGTGGTCTGCTTCGACCCCGATGAGCACGCGTTGCCCGCCGATCTGCCGGTTTCCCGTCTGCGGACGGTGGTGGAGGCCTGGGCCTTCCGTACTGCTGAGATCTCGACCATGGAGGGCATCGAACAGATCTTCCCCTTCGAGAACCATGGCCAGGAGATCGGCGTCTCCCTGGCCCACCCCCACGGACAGATCTACTGCTACCCCTTCATCGCCCCCCGGCTGGAGCAGGAGTTGAGGCAGTGCGCCGACTACCGGGAGCGCACCGGCGGCAACCTCCTGGCGGACATCCTCAAGGCCGAGCTGGACTCCGGGCGGCGGGTGGTCTTCCGCAATGCCACCTGGGTGGCCTATGTGCCTGCCGCCGCTCGCTGGCCCCTGGAAGTCCACCTGGCCCCCATCCGCGACGGGATCCTGAGCCTGGATCAGCTGAACGACCAGGAGCGCTGGGACCTGGCCGTCATGTATTCCACCCTGCTCAAGAGGGGCAACGCCTTCTTCGACAAGGGCGACGGCAGGGGGATGGATCTGCCCTACATCGCCGCCTGGCACCAGGCACCGCTGCACGATCCGCGGCGGGAGGACTACCGGCTCAACCTGCAGTTCTTCTCCTTCCGTCGGGCCGTGGACAAGATCAAGTATCTTGCCGGATCCGAGTCAGGCATGGCTGCCTGGGTGTCGGACACCACCCCCGAGCGGATCGCCGACCGTTTCCGCCAGCTGGGACCCCTGGATCTGGAGAATGGAGAGAATCAATGACGACGAGAGTGGAATTCATGCAGGCCTGGACCCAGGGCGCCCACGGCCAGGGGGCCACCAAGGCCCGGGAGCTTTTCCAAAAGGTCTATGGCGAAGATCCCCAGGGCGTCTGGAGCGCTCCGGGCCGGATCAATCTGATCGGCGAGCACACGGATTACAATGCCGGGCTCTGCCTGCCCATCGCCCTGCCCACTCGTACCTATGTGGCCGTCAGTCCCAGGACGGACAGCCGGGTCCGTCTGGTCTCCACCATGGATCCGGAGCATCCGGTCCAGGCCGACCTGGATGGTCTTCAGGCTCGGGGAGTGAGCGGATGGGCGGCCTACCCGGTCGGGGTGGCCTGGGCCCTGCAGCGGGACGGCTTCCTTGGGGTTCGAGGGTTTGACCTGGCCCTGGCCTCCTGTGTGCCAGTCGGGTCAGGGTTGAGCTCTTCGGCGGCCATGACCTGTGCCGTGGCCCTGGCCCTGGATGACCTCTTCGGTCTGGGGCTGGGCGGTGACGAGGCTGGCCGGGTCAGGCTGATCCAGGCCGCCATCACGGCTGAGAACGATATGGCCGGCGCCTCCACCGGCGGCATGGATCAGAGCGCCGCCATGCGATGTCGAACCGGCTGCGCCCTGCGGCTGGATTGTCGGCCAGAGCTGGATGCCATGAGCAACGTGCACCAGGTCCCCTTCGACCTGCAAGCTGCGGGCCTGGAGCTGCTGGTCGTCGACACCAGGGCCCAGCATCAGCTCAACGACGGCCAATACGATCAGCGACGGGCCACCTGCGAGCAGGCCGCGCATCTGCTGGGGGTGGCCAACCTGCGTCAGGCGGCCGATCAGGTCAATGGGGCTGCTGATCCGCCATCCGCCCTGGCTGTCCTGCTGGAGCAGCTGCCTGAGGAGACCATGCGTCGGCGGGTCCGTCACGTGGTCAGCGAGATTGGACGGGTGGACCGCTTCATCGAGGCCTTCGGCAGGGGCGATTACGTCCTGGCCGGCCGCCTGTTCAACGCCTCCCATGACTCTCTCAGGGACGATTACGAAGTTACCTGCCCGGAGCTGGATGAGGCCGTAGATGCGGCACGCCAGGGCGGGGCCTACGGGGCTCGCATGACTGGCGGCGGGTTCGGCGGATCCATCATCGCCCTGGCTGATGCCGGCAAGGGTTCCGATCTTGCCCGTGACATCGCCGAACGATTCGCCTCCAAAGGATTCAAGGCCCCAAGGGCCCTGATCGCCCTGCCCTCCTCGGCTGCTGCGCGCGAATCCTGAATCCGGACTGTAGACTTCTACGACCTTGCTTCTCCCGGCGCTCCTCTAAGCTGGGGGAGCGGGGATCCGGTTTTCATGGGATCCGGTCAAGGGCGAGGTGGATGAGGAGGACGGTCATGGACAAGGCGATCATCACGGTGGTAGGCAAGGATGCCATCGGCATCATCGGCAAGGTCTGCACAGACCTTTCCCAGCAGGGTATCAACGTGCTGGACATCTCGCAGACCATTCTGGACGGCTTCTTCACCATGATGATGATTGTGGACTGCACCGCCTGCCGGGATGATTTCGATGCATTGAGTCAGAGGATGGAATCCCTGGGAGAGGACATCGGAGTCTCCATCCGTTGCCAACGCGAGGAGATCTTCACAAGGATGCACCGGGTCTGAGGAGGCAGCCATGATCACACGTGACGAGGTCCTGGAGACCAACGACATGATCGACCGGGAGCGCCTGGACGTGCGCACCATCACTATGGGCATCAGCCTGCTGGACTGCGCCAGCCAGGATGTGGACATGCTCTGCCGAAACATTCATCGCAAGATCGTCTCCCTGGCCGGCGACCTGGTGCCCACTGGGGACTCCATCGCCCGCGAATACGGCATTCCCATCGTCAACAAGCGGATCACCGTCACCCCCATATCTCTGGTGGCCGCCGGAGCCTGCCACACCGTGGAGGACTATGTGGCCGTGGCCAAGGCCCTGGACCGCTCGGCCCAAGAGGTCGGCGTCAACCTGATCGGCGGCTACTCGGCCCTGGTCGGCAAGGGCATGACCCCGGCCGAGCGGCTGCTGATAAAGTCTCTGCCCAGGGCGCTGAGCCAGACGGAACGGGTCTGCGCCAGCGTCAACGTGGGCTCCACCAGAACGGGCATCGATATGGATGCCGTAGCCCTGATGGGCCGGGTCGTCAAGGCCACTGCCGAGAGCACCGCCGACTCGGACAGCTCCGGCTGCACCAAGCTGGTGGTCTTCTGCAACGCTCCGGACGACAACCCCTTCATGGCCGGCGGTTTCCATGGGGTCAGCCAGGGGTCGGCCGTCATCAACGTGGGGGTCTCCGGTCCTGGAGTGGTCAAGACCGCCCTCGAATCCGCGCGAGGGGCGGACTTCGGGCAGCTCTGCGAGACCATCAAGCGCACGGCTTTCAAGATCACCAGGGTGGGGCAGCTGGTGGCCCAGGAGGCCAGCCGTCGGTTGGACGTGCCCTTCGGGATCATCGACCTGTCCCTGGCGCCCACCCCTGCCGTCGGGGATTCAGTGGGCGAGGTCCTGCAGGCCATGGGCCTGGAGCAGGTGGGCGCACCGGGGACCACCGCTGCTCTCGCCATCCTCAATGATCAGGTCAAGAAGGGCGGCATCATGGCTTCCAGCTCGGTGGGCGGGCTGTCTGGGGCCTTCATCCCCGTGTCCGAGGACGCCGCCATGATCCAGGCTGCGCAGGAGGGGAGCCTGACCCTGGAGAAGCTTGAAGCCATGACCTGCGTCTGCTCGGTGGGGCTGGATATGATCCCCATCCCCGGGGATACATCTGCTGAGTCCATTGCCGGCCTGATCTCCGACGAGGCGGCCATAGGCATGATCAATCAGAAGACCACCGCTGTCAGGGTCATTCCTGTCATCGGCAAGCAGGTGGGCGAGTGGGCCGAGTTCGGCGGGCTCATGGGCGGCGGGCCGGTCGTGCCGGTCAATACCCGTTCCTGCGCGGACTTCGTCAATCGAGGCGGACACATCCCGGCACCCATTCACAGCTTCAAGAACTGAGTGCGCTCGCGGGGTTCAGCGACCGCCTTGGAATCCCAGTTGCCGCCAGGCCTCGTAGATGGCGATGGAGGCGCAGTTGGTCAGGTTCAGGCTGCGCAGGCTGGGTCGCATGGGCAGCCTGACCTGTTCGGCCACGTGAGGGTCGGCCATGATCTCCATGGGGTCGGGGATGTCGCCCGGTTCGGGGCCGAACAGGAGGATGTCGTCCGGCCGGTAGCTGACCTCGGTGTAGAGCTTGTCGGCGTGGGCGGTGAAGGCGATGATTCGGCTGTCGGGCATGGAGCGGACCAGGTCGTCGAAGTCCGGGTGCAGGACCACATGGGCCATGTCGTGGTAGTCCAGGCCGGCCCGGCGCAGCTTGGTGTCTTTGAGGTTGAAGCCCAGGGGTTCTATCAGGTGCAGGATGGTGCCGGTCACGGCGCATAGGCGGATGGCCGAGCCGGTGTTGCCGGGGATTCGCGGCGAGTAGTAGCACAGGTGGGGCGTGGAGGTCTTGACACGGCTGGCCTGATCGGCCTTCATCATGGCATCCACTACCGATATGGGGTTGCCGTGGGCGTCGGTGACCAGCTCGTCGGGACCATAGTTCGATTTGCGGTATCCGTACTCGTACATGCTTTCGACGGCCTTCGAGGGGTCGCCGGACCGCTCCTGTTCCTGCCTGTTCATGAGGCCAACCTACCGTCGCCAAACGACAGGCCAGGCAGTGCCGGTCGGCACCGTCGGGCAGAATACGGCGGTTGAATGAGGCGGAATCGGATGGTGAGGGGCGGTGTGACCCATGGAGCGTGCGGAGATGACCTTGGCGGAGACGGAGCCCATCCGTCTGCGGCTGTTCGACTGGTGGAGCCGATATGCCCGCGACCTGCCCTGGCGCTTCGGGCGAACCACGCCCTGGGGGGTCCTGGTCTCCGAGGTCATGAGCCAACAGACCCAGATGAGTCGGGTGGTGCCCTACTGGACGGCCTGGATGAAAGTCTGGCCGGATGCGGCCTCACTGGCCGCCGCCCCCAAGGCTGAAGTCATTACGGCCTGGGGCAGGTTGGGTTACCCGCGCCGAGCCCTGCGCCTGCAGGAGTGCGCGCGGCAGGTGGCCAGTCAGCACGCAGACCGGCTGCCCCGGGATTACGACCAGCTGGTGGCCCTGCCTGGCATCGGCGACTATACGGCCAGCGCTGTCATGAGCTTTGCCTACGGCGAGAGGATCGCCGTCATCGATACCAACATTCGCAGGGTGCTCTCCAGGGTCTTTCTGGGACGTGAATCCAAAGGGGGTGCTGCCAGCCGAGAAGAGCACCAGCTGGCCTGGCAGGTCCTGCCTGAGGACGAAGATTCAGAAGTTTCTGATCATCACGTGAATGGTGACGACAGCTTGGGAACGGCTGACCCGCAGATCCGGTCGGCAGCCTGGCGGGAGCCGCCCTCGGCCCGATGGAATCAGGCCGTTATGGAGCTGGGGGCTACGGTCTGTGTGGCCCGCAAGCCGGTCTGCGACATCTGTCCTCTGGCCGGCCACTGCCGTTTCCTCAAGGCTGGGCTGCCCGGTCTGGGTGCAGGCAGGACCAGGCCCCGGCAGCGCTTCGCAGGCACCGATCGGCAGATTCGCGGATCCATTCTCCAGGCACTGCGACAGGCTTCGGGCGCGCCCGTCTCCAGGAAGGACCTGAAATCCCTGTGCGACGACGAAATCCGACTTGATCGGTGTATCGCCTCCCTGGACGAGGACGGCCTTCTGGAGATCGGCCCAGATGGCCTCCTGAGTCTGCCGCAGTGAAGGCAGCCCTGACGATTAGACTGGAGAAGTATGGCCAAGCGACGCATGAGCGAGAAGAAGCGGCGGATGTACCGTCGCCGGAGGATTGCGGCTGCCCTGCTGGCGGTGCTTTTTCTGTTGGTCTGCGCTGGTCTGGTCTGGGGCGTGGGGGCCGGCATCCGAGCACTGCGTGGAGGCAATGGGGCCCAGGGAACCTCGACCAGTGTCCAGCAGAGCTCAAAGACCAAATCCAAGGACAAAGACAAGCAGAAGAAGGATTCCGGCAAGAAGCGTTCCTCAGGAGCTCCTGACTGCGGCAAGGAGGACTTGGCCTTGGAGCTGGCCGCGCCCGATCCCAGTACCGGGGTCGGCGGATCCATCGACTTTACGGCGACCATTCGTCACAAGGGAACGGGCTCCTGTCTGGTGGACGGCTCCGACGGCGGCCGGGTGCTGATTATCACCAGCGGCGAGGAGACCATCTGGCGTTCCGATGCCTGTCCGGTTGGGGCTCGCACCCTGCTCATGGCCACCGGCGACAAGGACGTGCAGACCATCACCTGGAATGCCGACAGCAGTCAGGACAGCTGCCTGTCCGACGATCAGCTGCCCCGCGTCAATGCCGGCTCCTACCAGGCCAAGCTGGTCCTCAAGGCCAATCCCCGAGTGGTTTCCCAGCCTGTGCCGGTCATGGTCCAATAGCAGTTGCTCTAAAACGACACGCCGATTGCTTCCGGGGCTCTTAGCTGGTATTCTTGATGCTTTGCATGAGGTGTGTCATATAGCGGGCATGCATCATCGAGGAGGTGCCCGCGAATAGGCATATGGCGGCCATTCGGCATCTCCCTGGGGTAACAGGAATGATCGAGTACGGCGAGCGATAAGGAACGTCCATTTTGGCTGCCAATAAAGCTGTAAGAAGTACCACCACTACGCAGGCACGCGCTGACGAACACGACATCAAACTGCACAAGGCCACCGATCGTGTCAACTTCGGATCCATCCGCGAACCCATCGAGGTGCCCTACCTCCTGGGTGTGCAGACCGATAGCTTCGACTGGCTGGTCGGCAACGACCGCTGGAAGAAGCGGGTCGAGGAGGATCAGGTCAACGGGACCCATACCGTGGCCCCCGTCTCCGGCCTGGATGAGGTCTTCCAGGAGATCTCTCCCATTGAGAACTTCGCCCAGACCATGAGCCTGACCTTCTCGGATCCTTACTTCGAGGAGCCTCGGCACACGGTCCAGGAGTGCAAGGAGAAGGACTACACCTACTCGGCTCCTCTGTATGTGAACGCCGAGTTCGAAAACGGGGACACCGGCGAGATCAAGTCGCAGACCGTCTTCATGGGCGACTTCCCGCTGCAGACCCCTCACGGCACCTTCATTATCGGGGGCTCGGAGCGCGTTATCGTCTCCCAGCTGGTTCGCTCCCCGGGTGTCTACTTCGACCGCACCCAGGACCGCAACTCCGACAAGGAGATTTTCGGGGCCAAGATCATCCCCAGCCGGGGTGCCTGGCTGGAGTTTGAGATCGACAAGCGCGATGTGCTGGGCGTGCGCGTGGACCGCAAGCGCAAGCAGTCCGCCATCGTCTTCCTCATGGCCATCGGCATGACCAAGCCGCAGATCCGCAAGGCCTTCAAGGGCTACCCGCTGGTGCTGGATGCCCTGGAGAAGGAGACCATCGAGACCCAGGACGAGGCCCTGACCGACCTCTACCGCAAGATCCGGCCTGCTGACACCGCTTCTCCCGAGGCCGGCCGCAACCTGCTGGACTCCTTCTACTTCAACACCAAGCGCTACGACCTGGCCCGGGTCGGTCGTTACAAGATCAACCGCAAGCTGGGCCTTGAGGCCGATTTCAACGACCGCAGCCTGCATCCCGAGGACATCATCGCCACCCTGAAGTATCTGGTGACCCTGCATGCCGGCGGGCAGACCTTCCCCGGCCGCCGCGACGGCCAGGACATCGAGCTGCGGGTGGACGTGGACGACATCGACCACTTCGGCAACCGCCGCATCCGCCAGGTGGGCGAGCTGATCCAGAACCAGCTGCGCACCGGCCTGAGCCGTATGGAGCGTGTAGTCCGCGAGAGGATGACCACCCAGGACGCCGAGGCCATCACCCCGCAGTCCCTGATCAACATCCGCCCGGTCAACGCCACCATCAAGGAGTTCTTCGGGACCTCCCAGCTGAGCCAGTTCATGGATCAGAACAACCCGCTGGCCGGCGTGACCAACAAGCGTCGTCTTTCGGCCTTGGGCCCCGGCGGCCTGTCCCGCGACCGTGCCTCCATGGAGGTGCGCGATGTGCACCCCTCCCACTACGGACGCATGTGCCCCATCGAGTCCCCTGAAGGTCCCAACATCGGTCTGATCGGCTCCCTGGCCACCTTCGCCCGCGTCAACCCCTTCGGCTTCATCGAGACCCCCTACCGCAAGGTCATTGATGGCCAGGTGACCGACGACGTGGTCTACATGACCGCCGACCAGGAGTCCGAGCACACCATCGCCCAGGCCAACCAGGAGATCGACGAGACCGGACACTTCGTCGAGGACGAGGCCCTGGTCCGTGATGCCGAGGCCGAGGCCAAGGATGTGCCCGTCTCCCAGGTGGATCTGATGGATGTCTCCCCCCGGCAGATGGTTTCGGTGGGTGCCTCCCTAATCCCCTTCCTGGAGCACGACGAGGGCCACCGAGCACTGATGGGCACCAACATGCAGCGTCAGGCCGTCCCCCTGGTCAAGTCCGAGCGTCCCCTGGTGGGTACCGGTTCCGAGTGGCGGTCCGCCATCGATTCCGGTGACGTCATCCTGGCCGAGAAGCCAGGCGTGGTCACCTACGTCTCCGCCGACATCATTCGTGTCATGAATGACGACGGCACCCAGTCCTCCTACAAGCTGGCCAAGTTCCAGCGGTCCAACCAGACCACCTGCTACAACCAGGTTCCTCTGATCAAGGATGGGGAGCGGGTCGAGGTCGGCACGGTCCTCGCCGATGGCCCCGCCACCCAGAAGGGCGAGATGGCCCTGGGCAAGAACCTCCTGGTGGCCTTCATGCCTTGGAACGGCTACAACTACGAGGACGCCGTCATCATTTCCCAGCGTCTGGTCCAGGACGACACCCTGAGCTCCATCCACATCGAGGAGTACGAGACCGACGCCCGCGAGACCAAGTTGGGCGCCGAGGAGATCACCCGCGACCTGCCCAACGTGGGCGAGGATGCAGTGGCCAACCTTGACGAGCGCGGCATCATCCGCATCGGTGCCGAGGTCGAGGCCGGCGACATCCTGGTCGGCAAGGTCACCCCCAAGGGTGAGACCGAGCTGACCCCCGAGGAGCGGCTCCTGCGGGCCATCTTCGGCGAGAAGAGCCGCGAGGTGCGCGACACCAGCCTGCGGGTGCCCCACGGCGAGACCGGCACGGTCATCGAGGTCAAGGAGGTCACCCGCGAGGATGCCGAGGAGGACGGCGACGAGCTACCCAACGGCGTCAACCGGATGATCCGGGTCTACATCGCCCAGCACCGCAAGATCACCCAGGGCGACAAGCTCTCGGGCCGCCACGGCAACAAGGGCGTCATCTCGAGAATCCTGCCCGAGGAGGATATGCCCTTCATGGCCGATGGCACCCCCATCGACATCATGCTCAACCCCCTGGGCGTGCCCTCCCGTATGAACCTGGGCCAGGTCCTGGAGCTCCACCTGGGGTGGATCGCCCACTCCGGCTGGGACATCAGCCTGGACCCCGACCTGGAAGCGGAGTGGAAGAAGCACATCCCGGCAGGCGCCGAGAAGGCCGAGCCCGGCACCGCCGTGGCCACCCCGGTTTTCGACGGCGTGCGTCAGGATGCCCTGAACGGTCTGCTCAAGACCACCCTGCCCAACCGTGACGGCGAGCGCCTGGTGGGCGACGACGGCAAGGCCGTGCTCTACGATGGCCGTACCGGCGAGCCTTTCACCAAGCCCATCTCCGTGGGCTACATGTACATGCTCAAGCTCCACCACCTGGTCGACGACAAGATTCACGCCCGGTCCACCGGCCCCTACTCCATGATCACCCAGCAGCCCCTGGGCGGTAAGGCCCAGTTCGGCGGCCAGCGTTTCGGCGAGATGGAGGTCTGGGCCTTGGAGGCCTACGGCGCCGCTTACACCCTGCACGAGATGATGACCACCAAGTCCGACGACGTGGATGGCCGCGTCCGGGCATACGGAGCCATCGTGCGCGGGGAGAACCTGCCGGCAGCCGGCATCCCCGAATCCTTCAAGGTGCTGCTCAAGGAGATGCAGTCGCTCTCCTTGAACGTGGAAGTGCTCAACGCGGAAGGCAACGTGATCGAGATGAAGGACGAGGACGACGACCCGAGCGCTGCCTCCGACGACCTGGGCTTCAACATCGGCGCCCGTCCGGACGCTGCAGCCAAGGCAGACCAGTCCGCTCCCGAGCCGGAGTACCGCTGAACCACCAGTCACAGGGATGCCCGTCTGACGGGCATCCCGCCAAGAGGCAAACTTCAGAGCAGTTACAAGATCAGAGACAGGACACAGAGTGCTGGACGTCAATGCATTTGACAAACTGAGAATCGGACTGGCCACCGCCGACGACATCCGCGGCTGGAGCTATGGCGAGGTCAAGAAGCCCGAAACCATCAACTACCGTACCTTGAAGCCCGAGAAGGACGGTCTGTTCGGCGAGCAGATCTTCGGACCCACCCGAGATTGGGAGTGCGCCTGCGGCAAGTACAAGCGCGTGCGCTTCAAGGGGATCGTCTGCGAGCGTTGCGGCGTGGAGGTCACCCGCTCCCGCGTCCGCCGCGAGCGTATGGGCCACATCGAGCTGGCCGCCCCCGTCACCCACATCTGGTTCTTCAAGGGCGTGCCTTCCCGGCTGGGATACCTGCTGGACATTGCGCCCAAGGACTTGGAGAAGGTCATCTACTTCGCGGCCTACATGGTCACCAAGGTGGACGAGCAGCAGCGCCACAAGGATCTGCCTGACCTGCAGGACGAGTTCGACAACGAAATCTCCCAGCTGGAGAAAAAGCGCGACCTGGAGATAGACAAGCGCGCTAAGAAGCTGGAAGAGGACCTGGCCGAGCTGGAGAAGACCGACGAGGTCAAAGGCTCTATGAAGGCACGTCTGCGCAACGGTGCCGAGCGGGACATGACCGCCATCCGCAAGCGTTACGACGATCAGATTCAGAGGATCACCGCCGTCTTCGACCGCTTCAAGACCCTGAAGCCCGGCGATATGGAAGGCGACGTGGACCTGTGGCGGGAGATGCAGGACCGCTACGGTGACTACTTCGAGGGCTGCATGGGTGCCGAGGCCATCAAGAAGCGCCTGCAGGACTTCGACCTGGAGGGTGCCGCCAAGGAGCTCCGCCACGAGATCGATACCGGCTCCGGCCAGCGCAAAGCCCGTGCCCTCAAGCGGCTCAAGGTGGTCTCCGCCTTCCTGAACACCGGCAACAAGCCCGAGGCCATGGTCCTGGATGTCGTCCCGGTCATTCCGCCCGACCTGCGCCCCATGGTGCAGCTGGATGGCGGCCGTTTCGCCACCTCCGACCTGAACGACCTCTACCGACGCGTCATCAACCGCAACAACAGGCTCAAGCGCCTGATCGAGCTGGGCGCTCCCGAGATCATGCTCAACAACGAGAAGCGCATGCTCCAGGAGGCTGTGGACTCCCTCTTCGACAACGGCCGCCGTGGCCGTCCCGTCACCGGAGCCTCCAACCGTCCCCTGAAGTCCCTGGCAGACATGCTCAAGGGCAAGCAGGGCCGCTTCCGTCAGAACCTGCTGGGCAAGCGTGTGGACTACTCCGGCCGTTCCGTGATCGTAGTCGGGCCCTCCCTGCGCATGCACCAGTGCGGCCTGCCCAAGCCCATGGCCTTGGAGCTCTTCAAGCCCTTCGTCATCAAGCGCTTGGTGGACCTCAACTACGCCCAGAACATGAAGAGCGCCAAGCGCCTGGTGGACCGTGGCGACCCCGAGGTCTGGGGCGTGCTGGAGGAGGTCATCTCCGAGCATCCCGTCCTGCTCAACCGTGCGCCTACGCTGCACCGTCTGGGCATCCAGGCCTTCGAGCCCATCCTGGTCGAGGGCAAGGCCATCCACCTGCCCCCGCTGGCCTGCGCGGCCTTCAACGCCGACTTCGACGGCGACCAGATGGCAGTTCACCTGCCCCTGTCGGCTGAGGCCCAGGCTGAGGCCCGCTCGCTCATGCTGGCCTCCGACAACATCCTCAAGCCTGCCGACGGCCACACGGTCACTATGCCTTCTCAGGACATGATTCTGGGTCTGTACTACTTGACCACGGTGGTTGACGGCGCCAAGGGCCAGGGCCGGATCTTCTCCAGCCTGGCTGAGGCCCGGATGGCCCTGGACCTGGGTGAGATCGACATGCAGGCCAAGATCCTGCTGCGGGTCCCCGCCGACTTCGTCATGCCCAAGGACTGGAAGCCCGGCGACCTCAAGGTCGTCGAGCCCGAGCCCGGCAGCCCCGACGTGGTCAAGGAGGAGGTCTTCAAGGACGGCTCCCGTCTGTTCGCCACCAACTACGGGCGGGTCCTGTTCAACCGGACGTTGCCTGTGGACTACCCCTTCATCAACGAGCAGGTGCCCAAGGGCAAGCTGTCCGGCATTGTGGACGACATCGCCACCCGGTACTCGACCGCCCAGGTCGCGGCCACCCTGGATGCCCTGAAGGATCTGGGCTTCACCCGGGCCCAGTGGTCCGGCGTGACCATGGCCTTCTCCGACATCGTGGTGCCACCCGAGCGCAGCGAGATCGTCAACGAGTACCAGGGACAGGCTGCCAAGGTCAACTCCCAGTATGACATGGGTCTGCTGACCGACGAAGAGCGCCGTCAGGAGCTGATCAACCTGTGGACCGAGTGCACCGACAAGGTGGCTGACGCCATGCAGGAGCACTTCACTCCGGACAACAACGTGAACATCATGGTCCAGTCCGGCGCACGAGGCAACTGGATGCAGATTCGCCAGATCGCCGGCATGCGAGGCCTGGTGGCCAACCCCAAGGGCGAGATCATCCCTCGACCGGTCAAGTCCAACTACCATGACGGTCTTTCGGTGCTGGAGTACTTCATCTCCCAGCACGGCGCACGCAAGGGTCTGGCCGACACCGCACTGCGTACCGCCGAGTCGGGCTACCTGACACGTCGTCTGGTTGATGTCTCCCAGGATGTGATTGTGCGCGAGGAGGACTGCGGCACCATGCGCGGTCTGACCATGAAGGTGGCCGAGCGCGACGAGCAGGGCAACCTGGTCCTGGTCAAGGCGGCCGACGGCGGTCCCTACTCCCGCCTCCTGGCGGCCGACGTCATCGACCCCAAGGACGGCAAGACCGTGCTTTACAAGCGCGGCGATGCCCTGTCCATGGACGTGCTTCGCGACATGGTCGCCCACGGCGTGGAGGAGGTCAAGGCCCGCTCGGTCCTGACCTGCGAGTCTACCCGCGGGGTGTGCGCCAAGTGCTACGGCTGGTCCCTGGCCACCAACAAGCTGGTGGACGTTGGCGAGGCCGTGGGCATTGTGGCCGCGCAGTCCATCGGCGAGCCTGGCACCCAGCTGACGCTGCGTTCCTTCCACTCCGGCGGCGTGGCTTCGGCCTCCGACATCACCCAGGGTCTTCCCCGTGTCACCGAGCTCTTCGAGGCCCGTACCCCCAAGGGCGAGGCACCCATTGCGGAGTTCCCTGGAACCGTCAAGGTGGAGGACACCGACCGCGGCCGTCAGGTGACACTGACCCCGGATGACACCTCCGTGGAGGCGCTGACCTACCCGGTCACCCGCCGTGCGCCCATGATGGTCAAGGATGGACAGCACGTCGAGGCCGGCACCCAGCTGATCGAGGGCTCCGTAGACCCCAAGAAGATCCTGCGTATCCTCGGCCCACGCGCCGCCCAGGTGAACATCGTCAATGAGGTGCACACGGTCTACCGCTCCCAGGGCGTGGACATCCACGACAAGCACATCGAGGTCATCGTCCACCAGATGCTCCGTCGCGTGACGGTCATCGACTCGGGCGACACCGATCTGCTGCCCGGCGAGCTGGTTGACCAGGCCAAGTTCAAGGCCGCCAACATGAAGGCCGTCAAGGCCGGAGGCAAGCCGGCCGCTGGACGCCCCGAGCTCATGGGCATCACCAAGGCCTCCCTGGCCACCGACTCCTGGCTGTCGGCCGCCTCTTTCCAAGAGACGACCCGCGTGCTCACCGAGGCCGCCCTGAACCAGAAGGTCGACGACCTGAAGGGCCTCAAGGAGAACGTGATCATCGGCAAGCTGATCCCGGCAGGCACCGGCTTGGCCAGGTACCGCAACGCCACTGTGGAGCCCGACAAGGCCATCCGCGACACCATCTACCCCAACTTCGGTCTGGGTGGCGGCGACGTGGATCTGAGCGATGCCGACCTGAACGATGTGGACTTCTCCAACATCGACTTCGGGGACTTGAAGCTGGGCGACGACTTCAACCCGGACGATTTCCTCAATGACCAGGGCGGCCAGAGCCATCTGGGCACCCCCAACGTGCAGGATCCGTCAGCTGAGGCCGGCGATCAGACGGCTGCCACCACGAACACGGGATCTTCGGATGCCGCCGATGGCAGTGACTCCGCCCAGAATCCGTCCCAGCAGTCCGGTTCGGCCACCTTCTCCTCTTCGGAGGATCAGCACTCCAACCAGTGAGCGTCTGAGCAACCGGTAGCCGTAGATACGCTTGGGCCGGATGACCCGGCCTGGCGGATTCGGCTGCCGGATGTGATAAAGGATGAGGGCCCGTGCAATCGTAGCGATTGCACGGGCCCTCACCTTGTTTTCTCGCGGTCCAGGCTGCAGACAGGTCAACGCAGGTGCCTAGGGGAAAGCAGGGTGCGCCAGCGTCGGGTTCGCGGCAGGGATGCCAGGATGGCGGATCTGAGCTTGTCTACCAGCTGCCAGCAGTCTTCGACCTCCTGCTCATCTGAAGGGTGACGGTCGAACGAGGCCTGATCGGCCATGTTGCGCAGTCGATCCAGATCCCGATGCAGCCCAGCCGACGAGGACCCTGGGGGGTCGGTCAGCAGGGTCTGGGCGATCAGAGCTGCCTGCTCGCTACGGGTGCCATCCAAGGACAGGCCGGTCTGTCTGCCCAGGTTGCCGATCTGTCGCCAGCCGGCGCGGATGCGTGTCTTCGGATCGCCGGTCGACCGGGCCCGTCGGCGCAACCAAGCCTTGACGGCCAGCAGGAGCAGAGCCAGGAGAGCGGGCAGCCAGACCGGCATGGTCCAGAGCGCCACTTTGGCTATCAAAGGGCCGTACCGCTTCCAGAAGGAGGGTGAAGACTGCCGGGATGCTTCCTGCCCGCCGACGGTAGTCCGACCCTGGGCGGTCCGGTCGTCGCGGGGAGGATCGACCAGCGGGGGCGGTGGCTGGCGAACCAGGGTACGCGGGTTGGGTGGCGTAGAGTCCAGGGACCTGTCAGGGGTCTTGGTCTCCGGTGGCGTGGGGTAGAAGGGGACCCATCCCAGACCCTCTAGGTTGACCTCCACCCAGGCCTGGGCATCGCGTCCTGTGAAGTCGATTCTGGTGCTGCCGTCCGCCTGGGTCCTGGTCCGTTCCCTGCTGATGGAGCCGTCACGGTTCTTGGGCAGGAATCCCAAGACCACCCGGGATGGCAGACCCATCTGCCGGGCCAGGAGGGCCATGGCTGAGGCGTATTGTTCGCTGTCGCCCACCATGGCCTGGCCCTGCAGGAGTTGATTGATTCGATAGTCGCCGTGGCCGGAGGCCGAGGGGTAATCGCCGGCCAGACCGTGGGAGAACCACCCCTCCCGGTGCAGCCGTTCCTCGATGGCCAGAGCCCTGGCACCGCCGCGCACCTGCATGGAGGTCATGGAGGCAGCCGCCTTGGGCAGGCTCTCTGGAGCATCCGCCAGGGGAGGCACCTGCACATCTCCCGGATCGCTGTCGGCGATGCGACGGGTTGCTGGTCTATCTTCGGCCAGGCCATGCACTGTATAGCTGGTTCCCTTCTGCAGGGCCTGATCGGTCAGGACAGTGTCTGTGGCCTTGTTGAAGTAGAGATCCTCCCTTTGCAGGCCCTTATCCGTATCGATACCGTTGACCTGTCCAGCGGAAGGCAACCAGGCGTGGTTGAATCCCTCTCGAATCTGGAAGGTTGCTGTAAAAGGTCGTCCGGTCGATTTGGTGTCTTTGGCCTTCTCCTGGTGTGTTTCTGTGCGGATCTGAACGCCGATGCGCCGGTAGTCGGCGGCTCCTGCACCTGAGGAGTCGGACAGATTCCAGACCTTGCCGTCATAACGGTCCATGACGGCCATACGGACTGGGGTGCCAGCGGGCAGGTTGCGGACCGTGACTAGGGTATCGTCGCGGTGACGTTTGATGTAGGCGCGGTAATCGCTCAAGGGGCTGGTGAACTGGTAGGGGTCTATGGGCGGCTGGTAGTGGTCGCGAATGACCAGTCGGGTCGGGGCGGGCAGGAGCCCAGCGGAGAACATCAGTCCGGCTGCCAGGGCTAGGGTCAGGAGGGCGGATGCGGGCCCCTGCAGACGCAGCAGCCCCAGACCACTGGCGCACCAGATCAGCAGGAGCAGCCAGAGGATGCCACCTGTCAATGCCGGATAGAGGCCTCTGCTGGTGCCCAGGGCAGCTGACACAGCCATGGTGGCCAGGATGGGCAGGGTGGCTGTCAGGACGGCTACGGGGTGCGCCGGCCGTCCCAGGTTGCGGCCCAGACCATGGCGGGCCAGCAGCACGGCCAGGTAACAGGTCCAGAGCATCAGCGTCCACAGGGCCATCAGTCCGCCTGCCTCCTGTCCAAGGGGCGGGTCGATGGCTGCCAGGGTCTTGAACGCGCCGAAGGTGGCGGACCATCCTTGTGCCAGGGTTGCCCGAGTGGGCAGGACATGGGCCATGGTGGTCCCGTTCAGAGCGAATATAGGTCCTAGTAGGAACTGGGCGGCAATCAGCAGCAGAGGCTGGAGAAGGGCAGTGGCGATCCCACGGCGGGGGAGCATGGCGATCAGCAGTCCGGTCAGACAGGCGGCGGCTCCCACTGTCAGCCAGAAGGGCAGGCTGCCATAGACCGGCAGCAGCTGGAGTCCGGCCAGCAGATCAAGTGGGGCCAATGCGGCGACCAGAATAGCGGGGGAGCGGCGCCTGGTCGGGTCGACAGTGGATTGCAGACCAGACCGGTCGATCAGGCGGATAGGTTCCCTCTGGGCTTGGTCCATCCATGATGCGGATGTGCTCATGGCTGGTTCTCCAAGAGGATGGGAAGGTCCTTCCTGTTGCCCACAACAGCGTTGACCAACCCCGGTTGCGTCTGCAGGCTTGGATGGGCATCCAGGTCAGCAGCTAGCAGCATGACCGGGGATGCGTTCTGGGCCGATCCGTCCGCTAGGACTGAGGGTTGGCGGTCACCCAGCGGACCGGTCACCAGGATGGTCAGACTGGTTTGCTCGGGAGCATCAGCCAGATCGGGCTTGTCGTAGCTGTCCTGGCGGGGGCGGATGGCACTGCAGGCATCCAGAAAGCTTCGGGGATCCTCCGTAGGCAGGGTGGTGGTCCCATGGGCATCGGGATCGTCCGGTTCTGGGGCCAGTGCTTGCAGCCGACGGCCGTCAAGCAGGCATCGGCAGCCCAGAGAGGCATAGATTTCGACTGCCAGCTCGAACTCATCCGCGCTCCTGTAGGAGATGGCCTGGCCGTCCAGGATCAGCTTGATTCTGGTGCGCAGGGTGGGCTCGTACTGGCGGACCATCAGGGTGCCGGCCCGGGCGGTGGATAACCAGTGAACCCGTTTTATGTCGTCGCCCGGAACGTAGGGGCGTAGGGCATGGAATTCCAGATCGTCGTCGACAATGCCGGGGCCAGGGTTCCCCTCCAGGTCGCGCTCCAATCCGGCTTCGAGGGGCGGCAGTGCCACCGTGCGGGGATGGATATAGAGTTTGCGGGCGCCGCTCAGAATTCGGCGGCGACGGATGAGTCCCAGCGGATCCCCAGCCTCCATGGTCACCGGGCCTAGGTCAATCACGCCACGGGACCTGGCCTCCAGTTTCAAGCGGATCTGGTGACTCTGACCGGGTGTCAGGGCTGGCAGCGGTGCCATGACGGTTCCTTGGCCTAGGGCCAGGCCGATTCGGCCGCGGCGGGTGGAGCGGCTGCCTGGGTTGGTCAGCACCAGGATCAGCTCGGCCTGGCCACCCACCTCCAGGTGGCCTTGGTCCAGGCTCGTTTCAGCGCTACAGGACAGGTTGCCCAGGCTCATCAACAACCCCAGTAGGAGCATGCCCACGCCCAGCAGAGCGCCCGCCAGCAGTTCACGCCAGCCTGTAGGGGCGAAGGCCAGAACGCACAGAAGCGTGGCCAGAGCCATAGCCCGGCCCAGGGCAGTGATCGACTGCCATAGGCCGGCGGCCCGGGATTGCAGGCTCTGTTCGGATCCTGTCGAGGATGTCGGTCTAGCTTTCGGGGCAGTTCGGCTGGCGAAGGCGGTCATGGCTCACTGCTCTCCTGTGGGGACGGGGACCTTGGCCAGGGCTTCGGCCAGCGCCTGGTGTTCATCCATGTCCGCCAGCCTGCTCTGGGAGGTCAGGATCAGCCGGTGGGCCAGGATGGGGTCGACCAGTTTCTTGACATCATCGGGAATCACGTAGTCACGGCCTTGGGCGCAGGCCCGGATCCTGGCGCAACGGACCAGAGCCAGCCCGCCTCTGATGGAGGAGCCGACCCGGATGGCGGGACTGTGCCGTGTGGCTTCGATGATGTGGATGACGTATTCCATGATGGAGGAATCGCAGAAAACCTTGGAGGCGCAGGCAGCCATGGCCTCCACCTGGGCGGCGTCGACCACCGGTTCCACCAGGCCTGCCCGGTCGCGGATGTCGGCTTCTTCAAGAATGCGCATGCTGGCATCGTGCCCAGGCGCCCCAAGCGAGGTGCGGATCAGAAAGCGGTCCATCTGAGCCTCGGGCAGGGCATAGGTGCCTAGCTGTTCGATGGGATTCTGAGTAGCCATCACCATGAATGGCCGAGGGAGGCGGTAGGTGCGGCCATCCACGGTCACCTGGCCCTCCTCCATGACCTCCAGCAGGGCCGACTGGGTCTTGGGGGAGGCTCGGTTGATCTCGTCGGCCAGAACCAGGGAAGCAAAGACCGGGCCGGGCCGGAAGGAGAATTGTCCTTGAGCCTGGTCATAGAAGGTCACACCCAACAGGTCGGAGGGCAGCAGGTCCGGGGTGAACTGGATCCGCTTGCAGTCCACGGCGATGGAGGCAGCCAGGGCGCGTGACAGCTGGGTCTTGCCAGTGCCCGGATTGTCTTCCAGGAGCACATGGCCTCCCGCGATCAGGGCGGTGACACATAAGGCGACGGTTTCCTCCTTGCCCAGCACCGCCTGGCCGACGTTGTCCACGATGGAGCGGAAGAGGTTGGCGAAGGTCGACACATCCACGGGGGCCTGGTTCTTGCCTGTGGCATGGCCTGAACGTCGCTGCTGCCTGGTCTCTGATGCCTGACCTCCTGCTTCGGTGGGAGGCCGTTGGTTCTGCCCGGTCTCGACTTCGTATCTGGGAACTGAGGTGCGCTCCAGCTGTGGGTGACGGGATTGATCGGTGGCGTCGACGAGGTCAGGCCCTGCAGGAGCTGAGGAGGACCGGGAGAACAGGTCACGGACTGGCTGATGACCGGGGATAGTCCCGTCTTCCACCATGGTGCGGTCCGATGGGGCAGATTCCGTCCCGGATTTCTGATTCATTTCTTGTCCGGCAGCCACGGGGATGCGGCCGGGCCTGGTCCGGTCGTCGTTCGCCGCCGAGTCAGATTCCTGCTGCCCCAGACCGGCCATGAGGGCCTGGCGCTGTCGCTTGAGTACATCCAGTCGGTCGGCGGGGATACGTCGGCCTTCGTTGGTTGCCTCGCGGGCGGCCTTGGGGGTACTCCTCCTGGTCGCGTCATCCGGGATGGTGCCGTCCTGCTGGATGGGTTCCTGTGCGCTTCGATCATCCATGGTCATTCATCCTTGTCTGCTGAGGGACCCCTGACGGGTAAGGGTCTTGTCGCTTGGTTTGTCGGCATCCTCGGGCAGGGTCAGCTCCTTGGTGGCGGCGGGCGAATGGCCTTCGGACCCCACTCCACGGATGCGAGCTACCGCCCGGAAGTTCAGCCTGGCACCAGGTTTGACTGATCCGGCGGGCAGGGTGATGACATCACTGACCTCCGGCTGACCGCATGGCAGGGTCCAGGAAGCCTTGCCGGGGTCGAGGCCATCGATGCTCACCTGGATGTCTGCGCAGGGTCGGCCGTGTTCGGCACCAGGGTTCAGGACCAGTTTGACCTGATCCTTGCCTTGGTACTCCAGAGTCTGGAATGCAGGCGGATCCGGGTGCGACCAGGTGGCTCCAGAGGCTGAGGCCACAGGTCCTGATCCGGCCATATTGGCTGGGGTCACGCTCACTGTGCAGGTGCCTCCGGACTCGTCATGACCCACATCGAAGACCGCCTTGGTGGAGGTGGCCGACCGCCATCGTGGCGAACCGCATCCGGAACCCTCCCCGTGGACCGTATAGCCCTGGATGGGTGAGCCATGATTCTCTGGCGGACGCCAGGTGACGGTCAGGGTTTCCTTGCTGCCGCCGTCCACAGTCAGTGCCTGCACGCCTCCGGGAAGTGCGTCTGGCCTTGCTGCCGCCGGCGAGGAGGCGGGGGACCAGCCCACCTGGTTATGAGCTTGGACAGTGAAGGAGTAATCATGGCCGTTGTCCAACCCGTCGACCCGGCAAGTGACGGCATTGCCGCAGGAGCGTTGTCCCGAGCCTGCCGATGAGGTGTAGGAGACTCGATACTCGTCCACCGGACTGCCGTTGGCTGCACCCGGCTCCCAGGCCAGCAGAACCGTTCCGTCGCCTGCCTGGGCCGCGCCCGACAGCATTCTGGGGGCCTGAGGGCGGTCGATGATGCCCACGGTGATGGTGGCGCTCACCCGGCGGCCCGGATCCCGGCTGCCATCCTCGACCGTGGCCAGAATGGTGTTGGTGGAGGCGCCGATGTCACGATCGGCTTTGATGGCGATCCTCCCGTCGCCCAGGTTGCTGGCTGTCAGACGTGAGGTGTCGTCGCTGACCAGGCCGACCACGCGCAGCGGGGTGTCGGGGAAGGGGTTGAGGGCATCGTCGAATAGGTTCAATTCCAGACTCTGACCGGCTTTGAGCCCCACCTGGCGTGAGGGGACCGAAGCCAGAGGCCGGGTGGTGGCGACGATGCGGAAGGTCAGGACCGTATGCACCTGGCCGGATGAACCGGCGATGGTTACCGACAGGGTGGCCTTGGTGCCAGGCGTTGCGGTCTTGTCAGCGGACACGTTCAGCTGGCCCCGAGGACTCAGCTTGGCATGGATCGGCCCCTGGGGGTCCCCGGAAGAGAATGTGCTGTCTGCTGGGTCGCTTCCCTGAGGCCAACGGGTCATGGCAGGCAGGGAGATGGTCTGTGCCGGCTCCCCGGCCACCAGATCGATGACCGGTGCCGAGAGGACAGGCGGGGATGCTCTGCCGCCTGTTACGGTGATGGGCAGGGTCAGCACCGACTCGTTGACGATGGCCTGGCTGCCTGGATCCCCATCACGGACGGCAAAGGTCAATGAGGCTGGACCGGCATAGTCCTTGGCGGCGGTGAACCTCAGGGTGTGCTCGTCCACATAGGGGTCGGACCCGTCGGACTTGGTGGCGGAAACGGACTGGCGGGAGGTGATCCGTGCGGTCTTGCCTGCGCCCACCCTGACCTGATCGGCGATGTCGATGGTGATGCTCTGACCAGCCCGCACTTTGAGGGCCGGAGCGCGTGGTCTTAGGACCGGGGGGAATACCCCATAGGCGGGGACCTTCACAAAGGCCATTGAGGTGATCTTGTACCGGGTGTTGGTGACGGTGTAAGGCACGGCCCTGGCCTGGTTGGTCAGGTCGATGACCAGCTTGGTGGAGCCGGTTTCGCCTACGGTCCTGGCATGGGCCCTGGCCCCAGGATGAGTCCCCAGGCGCAGGTCATCGAGGGTGCCGGATGGATTGCTGATGGAGTCGGCCAGATTGACTTCCACGCTGCGCTTGTCCACCGTATCCTCGGGAGCCACCTGGTAATCCTGCGCTATGGGCGGCTGGATGGGGGCCTGGGGATCCGAGACCACGGTCAGGGTGGCCTGGTCGCTCAGCCCTGCCCGGTTGTGAGCCCGGTAGACCAGATAGGAGGTGCCTGGCTGTGAGGGGGCGGTCAGCCGGATCATGTCGTCCTTTACGCTGGCTTGGTCCAGGCCCTGGCGCTCCAGGTGGGGGTCCAGGCTCAAGGAGTCGTCATCCCCGGAGATGTCGTTGAGCAGAACCGGCACGTCGGCCACGGTCCCGGGCCGCAGCTTGACCTTGTCGTCCCGGGCGAAGACCCCGGTCACCGAGGAGTCGGGGAAGACGCCGATGCGCACGTGTGCCTGGGCGCGCTGCCCCATCCAGTCCTCCACGGCGTAGGTGAACTCGTCAGTGCCATGCGAGTCGGGATAGGCCTCATAGATCAGGTAGTCGGCACCGGCTTTGACGATCCTGCCCAGCCTGGGTGCCTGATTGCCCAAGCCGGACAGGGTGTCGCAGTCTCCGTCCGGGTCGATGCCGGTCAGGGGAACGGGGATGCGCACCTTGGACCCGGCAGCCACCTGGGCCCGCAGATCCTTGGGTGTAGGCGCGGGCTTGCTGGCCGGGTCGGAGGCATGCACCCGGAAGGTGATGGTGCCTGAGGCCGCGTTGCCCAGATCGTCCCTGACCGTATAGGTGGCCGTGAAGTCCCCGGTGCGCTCGCTGGCCTGATATCTGACCGTATCCCCGGATACGAAGGTCAGGCCCGCAAAGACCCGCTGATCCGTAGTCAGCTGCTGGTCCAGGGTGACGCTGGTCCCGTCAGCGTGGGTGACCTTGTCCATGACTGGAACCGTGACCAGGCCCGATGAGCGGACCCCTACCGTCAGATTCGGGGCCTTGGGCGCTGAGGCTGCCCTGCTCAGGGAGGGAGGCTGCAGGACGATGGTCCCTTGGGCGCTGCCGCTGGCGTTGGCAACTGTGTAGGCAATGCTCAGCGGCCGTGTGGGGATTTTTCTGGCAGACAGGTAGACCCGGCGGTGGTCCACGATGCCGGCCTTGATGCCGGAGTCCGGATCCACCCGCACATCGGTCAGGGCCAGCACTCCGCCCATGGGATCCAGGTCGTTGTCGAGCGGATCGACGATGGCGGTCTGGTCGGTCCCAAGTAGGGCTACATCGTTGACAGGAACCGGCAGCGCGGATCCGCCATGGTCGTGTTCTACCTCCAGCCTGACCAGCCCTTGGGTCTCCCGGTCACCCTGGGCCACCCGGTAGGGCACGTAATAGGTGCCCGGGTTGGCGGCGGTGGCAGTGAAGGAAAGGCTCTCGGTGTTGACCTTTATCTGGATTCCGTCGGGCTTGTCGACCCGGATCAGGCGGAGGGGCTGAGCGGCATTGGCGTGTACGCTCCTGCTCAGGTCCACGGTGGCCTCTCGGCCGGCAGTGGCCTGGCGAATGACCGGATCGACCAGTGGGGCCAAGGTGTTGACGGGTCTAATGGTGAAATAGATGAGTCCCTGACCGCTCATGACTCCGTCTGAAACAGTGACTTTGACTGCCAGCTGACCGGAGGTGGCCGATCCGGCACTCATGGTCAGCTGTCCGTCAGCCCTGGTGGACAGGGATATCCGATCCGAATTGACGGACTCGGCACCGGCCAGGGTCAGGGGGTCCCCGTCGGGATCCTCGAAGCCGGCCAGGGCGTTGACGGTGGTTGTGGCTCCCTGCTCCACCTCGTACTCGGGAGGGGTATCGTTCTGGACCGGTGCCTGATCGCCTCGGTCCATCTTGGCTGGGGCAATGTTGAGGTCGATGCCAGCCGAGGAGACCTGGCCGCGTCCGTCGGTGATGGAGTAGTTGATCCGGGCCCGGCCGACAGGTGCGTCGCTGGCATCCACCTGCAGGTAGCGGCCGTTCATGACCGGGGTCAGGCGAAGGTTGCCCTGTGAGCTGCGTGCATCCTCGATTCGCAGAACCGAGCAGTCGGTCTGGTGATCGTTACGCAGGGGATCCAGCAGGGCTCTGAATCCGGCCCGAATGCCCAGACTGTCGTCCTCGGCCTGGATGGGTTGGGATCCTGATCGACAGGTGGCCGCGAACCGCTGACGATTGTCGGCCGAGTCCTGACGCTGATCGGTCCTGTCCGTGTGTTTGACCTCCATGGTCTGCCACTGCGGCCGAATCACCTTGGTGGAGGTTCGGGGATTCCAGACATCGCCGGTCAGTACGTCATTGAGGATGACCCTCCGGTGGTTGGCTCGGAAGACTAGATCCGAGGTGGGGCCGATGGCCTCCAGGGTGGAGGCACGCGGCTGCGGTGACCGAACCTGCGGCATGGCTGTCCCTGTTGCGCACAATCGCAGGAAATTGTTCCCCGAAGAGGCCCAGGCCGTCCAAAGGCATCCGCCAGAGGAGACCGGTTGAGCGGGTTGACCGCTGCCGCCGGTGTCTACAGTCTCAACCTTATTGCTGGGGTGATCCAGATCAACCAGGTGGACGCTTTCCTGATCGGTCAGGCCCACCCAGGGTCCCTGGCGGTCCATATCCACTGGAGTGGATTGGAGTTGCAGGTCTCCCCGGTGCGGTATCCGGATGGATCCCTGGGGCCAGTAAAGCCGGTCGCCAGCCAAAAGGACGGGCCTTCCGTCGATGACGCTGAAGGCAGTGGCCCGGACGGGGATGTGGTTTGTCAGGGAGTCCAGTTCACGGTGGGCCCGGGAGTCTGGTCCGTCGATCCTCAACACGACCCCGTCCGAGGGCCGGTAGGCGTAGACGGCTCCGGAGGCATCCACGGTGACGGAGGCCCCGGAGCCCAGGGTCAGCACAGGGTCCCGGCGCTGCGGGTCCAGATCTCCCGGCGAAGCGGCCCGGCCCACCCAGATTTTGCCGGTCCGCGCCTGGAAGAGAACCAGTGTGGGTCCGTTGACCATCCGCTGGACCCTGGCATCCGAACGGGTGGTGTCCCCCAGGGTGGCGGTGGAGGCCGCTATGGGTGCCATGCCTCCCTCCCGGCCCAGGATGACCGCGTATCCGCTCTGGGCCAGGTCGAAGTGGTCGGTGCCCGTCGACAGGGCCACGTCCGCCTCTCCGATGTCGGGCTTGAACCGGGCGACCTTACGCTCGTTCTGGGAGGTGATCCAGATGCTGCCGTCATCCACCTGAACGGCACGGCGGTCCACCCCATGCACGAATAAGACGCCCAGGATGAGCAGGACCAGCGCCGTCAGCGTGACGGCCAGGATGGCGGCAGGGTTCTTGGCGCGGACGGCCAGAGCATGCCGCAGGCGCAGCCCGGCCCGGCGCATCCGCAGGAATCCTCCCTGCAAGTCCATAATCCCCTAGGTTCCTTTCCTGTCCTGCCACACAGGCTTAGCTTCTTAACTCGTCCCGGACCGCCGTAAATGCTCTCTCTGAGGACTGATTTTAGCTGGTTTGCAGGGGCTTGGTGGTCTGTGAAAGTCGGGGTGGTCGAATGTGAAAATTCATCCACCGAGGGTTTACTGAACAGCGCAGATGATGGTCGGTTCCTGGGACATGCTCCGGTCGGCCCGCACCAGGGTGACGCTGATGCAGGTCTGGCCCCCCTGCGGATCGTCGATGCGGGCGGTCGGCTGTCGGGTCTGCACGCTGCGGCCACGGTCGTCGTTGCCACCTTGGTCCAGGGGATGCCAAACGTAGCTGTCTCCCGGTTTGGGGTCGGGATTGGCCCAGGTGAAAACTGCCGTGGTGCCCTGGTAACGGCCCTGACCCTGGGTGGGCGAGGGAACCGCGCCCTCCTGCAGATCCTGGGGGCCACTCGAATCCGTCGGGTCCGGGGACTGCGCCTGCTGGGTTTGGATCTGGGAGGCTCCTGTAGTCGGCTGTGAACCTCGCTCGGATCCGTTTGGCAGGCCGACAACGAAGGCCCAGACCAAGGCAACGGCCAGGACGGCAGCGAGGATCAGCGCCAGAAGAATCAGGCGGCGGCCGCCAGGAAACCGCCTGGCTTGGCTGTCTCCATGGTCAGCGACCGCCTCCCTGTCTGGTTGCAGACGCGATTCGGAACTGGTCCCTGTCCCGGTCCAGGTGTGACCGGACTCCTTGTTCTCCGTCCCGCCCGGAATGGCTCCGGTATGGGCGTGCGGGCGTACATCCCCCTTGGGATAGGGGTCGATTCCCTCGCCGATGAAAGGCGTCGCATGGCCGTAGAGCTGCTGCTGGACCTCCTGAAGGGCGCGGCCGAACTCAAGTGCCGAGTAGTAGCGGTCGTCCCGGTCATGGGCCATGGCCTTCTCCAGAACCGCAGCCAGCATAGGAGAGGCCTCACCCATGTGCAGAACCGGGGTCTCAGCTGTCAGAATCAGCTGTGACAGGTGATCCTCATCCCTGGCCCGGTAGGCGTACTCGAAGGGGGAGCGGCCGGCCAGCATGCCGAAGAGCGAGGCGCCCAGGGAGTAGATGTCGCTGGCCTCGGACCCTCCTGAGCGGTTGGCCAGGACCTCTGGAGCCGCCCAGGGTATGGAAAGGCCGCCGGCCCGTTCGCCTCCATAGATGCCCGAGGAGATGCCGAAGTCGGCCAGGACGGGCAGGCCCTGGTCGGTGATCAGAAAGTTGCTGGGTTTGACGTCCCGGTGCAGGATTCCGCGTTCATGGGCGCAGTAGAGGGCCGAGGCCATGCGCACTCCCAGGTCCAGCACGCCTTCCTGATCCATGCCTCCCTTGAGCATGATGGCCTTGCAGCTGCCGCCTGGAGCGTATTCGAGCACCAGACAATCCCGTCCGTCATCGCTGACAAGCGCCTGGTAAATGCTCAGGATGCAGGGGTGGGTGGAGAGCTTGGCCAGGGTCTTGGCCTCCCGCAGAAAGAGCTGATGGGTCTGCTGGTCCATGCTTCCTTGGAGGGCCACCTTGACCGCCACAGGTCGGTTGAGCCCCTCCTGCTCGTACAGGTAGACGGCGGCGGTGCCCCCCAGGTCCAAGGGACGCATAAGCCGCAGCCCGGGCAGCGCTGGCGCATCGTCCATGGCTGGAACCGCACCTGGGCGCTGGGGGTGGGAACCGTTCTGCTGCAAGGGACATTACCTCCTAAGAACTGCCTGGAAACTGCTATCCACGATAACAGCACGTCGTTCCTGATCAGGCATCGATTGAGCCTTCTGCCGGCGGTTCCGGACCAGCGGGTTTCGGGGCCTGTAGATGGACCATGCCGGACCCTATTCTTGTAGCTATGAGCAAGCAGCCACCGGTGGATCCGCAAGAGGCCATGGAACCGGTCCGCGCCCTTATCAGCGATCGGCTCCAGAACGAGGAGGGTCGGCCTACCCGGGCCCTGGTGGTGGCTGGTCCTCCCCGCAGCGGCAAGACCAGGCTGACTACCCGGGCTCTGCTGGCCGGTATGGAGCAGTTTGGTGACGGAGCCAGCATGGCCGTATCAGGTAGGACCGCGGCCGACCAGGTCAGCCGCCAGGTCATTCTTGAGCGGGGCAGGTCCGACCGCACCCGGCCTGTGGGCACCCTGCAGGCCCTGGCCTTCCGTCTGCTGACACGGTCCCGGCTGGCCCAGGGGGGCCACGATCCGCTCCTGCCTAGGTTGCTCAACGGCGCCGAGGAGGATGCCCTGCTCAGGCAGGTTATGACCGTCCATCTGGAGCATGTACAGGCCGGGGACGACTGCGCAGTCTGCCGACTCCTGGAACGCTACTTTCGCAACGGGGCGGGCTGGTCCTCCGTTTTGGTTGGCGATGACCAGGGACGGGTCGTAGGGGTCGCGGACAGATTCATCGCCCAGCTGCGGGACATGTTCGCCCGCATGACGGAATTGGGCCTGGATAGGGATGACCGGGATCAGCTTCTGGATGCTTTGGCCGTCCAACCCATGGATCCCGACCGCCGCGACCGGCTGGGCCTGCAGTGGCGGCTGGCCTTCGCCCTGGAGGATGAGTATCGCCAGAGCATCACCGAGAGCTACCCGGACGAATTCCGTCTGGACCCCTCCATGCTCATGGTCGAAGCCTCCCGCAGCCTGGACGGTCTGGCCGATGACGACCTGCCCGACCTGCTGGTCGTGGACGACTGGCAGGACATCACCCTGGCCGGGATGGGCCTGTTGCAGGGCTTGAACCAGGCTGGCTGCCGACTCCTTCTGGTGGGCAATCCCGACCAGTCGGTCCAGTCCTTCCGCGGCTCCTACCCGGAATTTCTGGCCACTCGCCTGACGGCCTTGTCCAAGCCCATGCCAAGCGCCTCAGCCCCCCTGCTGGCCCAGGATTTCGCCTGCCTGGACGCCGCCACCGTGACCCTGAAACCCCGGAGAATGGTGGTTCCGGAAGCAGTTGCAGAGCATACCGAAAGCGGCCGGGGTTCCGACCCGGCGGCTCCAGGTTCCTACGCTGATCTGGTGGCTGCCAGGGTCAGCCTGGGCATCGCCGGAGTCGAGGAGAACGACACCCCCCTGCCCGACAGGCCTGGCAAGCTGCCCGCCTGGCCCGGTGCCGGACCTGTGGCACCCTTGACCGATGGCGACGGTCTTATCCGTGATGGCAGCGTACAGACCAGACTCTTCCACACCCCCGACCAGGAGGACGATGACCTGGTTTGGCAGATCAAGCATGAGTTTCTGGCCAATCAGCGTGACTGGAACGACATGGCCGTCATCGCCCACGACAACATGACCCTGCGTACCCTGGGCCGCAAGCTGCGTGTTCAGGGTGTGCCGGTGCGCTTCTCCTCGGTGACCCGTCCGCTCAGCCAGGAGCCCGCCATCCAGGGCCTCTTCGCCCTGGTCGAGCTGGCCCAATCGGTGCTGGACCCTGGTGCCGCCGGAAGCGACCCGGACGATCCTGCCCAGGTGGCCGCCTGGATCCGTTCTCGCCTGCGCACCCTGATGGCTGGGCCGCTCTTCCGTGTTCCCGCCACCGCCGCTCGCGCAGAGCGACCCGTCAGAATGGAACGCCTGGAGTCCATCATGGAGACCATGGCCGCATTGGCTCCCCTGTCCGACCAGCGGGGGAGTGACCCGGACTCATCGGGCTCCTTGGAGGACCTGCCGCTCCTGGGACAGGCCTGGCAGACCTGGGTCGAGGACCTGGCCGAGCGGCGGGCTCAAAGGGACCATTCATCCGGCATCAGCGTCGATGACTCCCTGTTGACCAGGCACGATTGCGCCGAGCCAGGGGACGGGTCTGGTCCCTTCTCCACAGCCTCGGCCCCGGACCAGCCGGTGGATCTGGGAGACCGGGGTGCTCAACAGCCAGCCATTCTGTCGGTTCAGGCTTTGGAGACCCTGCTGGTGCTGGATCCGGATGACCGATCCTCGGGAATCATTCTGGAGGCCATGACCGCTATCGCCGGAGGTCGCCGGGAGGACCCTGACGTTCAGGTCCTGGACAGGGCCCTGCAGGTTCTGCATCTGACCGCCACCCGCATCAGCGCCCTGGAGGACCGTCAGCCCCAATACGTGCTCTGGGAGGCCTGGCGGAGCCTGGACCTGGCCGATGACTGGCAGCGGCGAGCCCTGATGGCCACCCAGGAGGGGGAGGAGGCCAACGACCGTCTGGACGCGCTCATGCGGCTCTTCCAGTACGCGGCTGGCTCCCGTCGTTTCCCCACGGTCGAGGCCTTCATGGACCAGGTGCGCACCATGCAGATCGAGGCCGACTCCCTGGCGCGAATCGGGCCCATCGAGCACGCCGTCACCCTGACCACACCCGCCGGCGCCGCCGCCCTGGCCACCGACTGGCCGCTGGTCTGGCTGCCCGCCGTCCAGGACGGGGTCTGGCCTAATCTGATCCCCCGCGACACCATGTTCGGGGCCGAGGAGCTGGCCGACCTGGTCCTGCACGACCGCATCGGCGACCCCCTGGCGGACACGCTCAGCCACGATCCTGCCCTGCGCTCCATCCTCTACGCCGAGAAGAAGGGTTTCCTGGAGGCGCTGACCAGGGCCCGGACCCAGGTACGCATCAGCGCGGTCTGGAACGATGACCTGGTTCCATCGGACTTCCTCTACGGCTACCTGCCCGAACGCTATCCACGCACCGCCGATATGAGCCAGGCCGAGTTCAGCATGGTCGGCGCTGGCTCCGGCGGCAGTGAGCGCTATGGGGGGCTGGAGGTGTCTGCTAGGGGGCTGACGGCGGCCGCCCGGTCCATCCTGGCTGTTCAAGCGCTGCTCCCGGAAGATCAAGTCGACCGTGAGCGAGTGGACGATGCCGTGCAAGCCCTGCGGCTGCTGGCCGACCAGAGCCAGGATTCGGCCGATCCCAGGCATTGGCCCTTCCTCTATGACCATGACCAGGAGGGCGCTGCTGAACCGGCCTCGGCGGAAGAAGTTCATACTGCACAGGCCGCCGAGTCAAGGGCCGTAGGCGCCGCCTCAGGTGTCACATCGGTTACTGAAAGGGACCATGCCCCTCGTTCTGCACATGCTTCCGTCAATCAAGCCGGTCAGGCGGATCGAATACAAAACCGTGACCAGGGTCGTGACCATCGCCATGAGCACCGGTCCGACCGCCAGGTGGTCCTTCTTTCGCCCTCAGCGGTCGATGCCATCTGGAACTGCCCCCTGGAGTGGGCCCTGGGTGACCAGTTCTCCGGCCCATCCCCGTCAAGGGTGCCCACGGAGTTCGGTTCCCTGATTCACAAGGTGGCCAGCGAGGGCACAGCCCAGGGATTGGACCGTCCCGGCCAGGGTGATCCGGACGCCCGCCAGCAGCAGGTGCGGGATGCGCTCCTGGACACCTACCAGGAACTGGCCCCTCAGGAACAGCGCCTGCGGGACCCCGACGAACTCTATGACCAGCGTGGTCGCAGGAGCCGGGTGGAGCCCATCCTGGATAACCTGGCCTCTTATTTCGTCCGCTCATCAGATTCCCAATACGGCCTTGATGGCAAGAGCCCGGTCCCGGTCGGCGACCTGCTGGGGGTTCAGAGCGAGCGCTCCTTCGACGTCAGCCTGTCTGTGGAGGACCTGGTTCCTGTTTGGAAAGCCACCTTCCCCGACAGACCTCTGGATGCCGATGGGCTCTTCGCCCTGATGTCCGGCCTGGTCGACGGCTTCCCAGCAGCTCTGGATTCTAGGACGACGGTCAGGCTGACCGGCCGCATCGACCGTCTGGAGGTCAGGTCCCTGCCCGAGGGCATCCGTCTGCGGCTGGTGGACTACAAGACCGGCAGGGTCCCCTATACCCAGGGGCAGCTCTTCAACGACCTGCAGCTGGTCTGCTATCAGCTGGGACTGGCCTTCCCGCCCACGCCCGGCAGCAGCCCGGAGGTGGGGGCGGCCTGGAGCCTGCCCCAGGCTCCCGATCTGGACAGGACCGAGGGGATGAAGCTGAGCCAGTCCCTGCTCCTGCAGCTGCAGGCCCCGCCCAAGGATGCGCAAACAGGGCTGCGCCGGGAGGAGATGGCCTATCAGCCGCCACTGTTCGAGCGTGACAGGCTGGTCACCATCGCTCAGCCCAGAACCGGCATGCCCTCCCCGCTCAAGTCCAAGGCTGAGCCTGCGGATCTGCCTGATCAGGTGCCGCCTGGGGTGGATGCGGACCTGTGGGGCATGGTCCGAGCCGCCCGGGTCTCCTCCCAGGCTGTATGGGGGCTGACCATGATAGCCAGGGTCTTCTTCGCTGCCGGGGTCAAGCTGACGGCTGGCCGGGATGACGCGGTCTTCGACCCTGCCCGTTGCCATCGGGCCGGCAATGGTCAGGAATGTCAGGCATGGCAACTGGTGGCGCCCAATCTACTGGAGGATCAGGAATGAAGCAGACTGCCGAACAGTCCGCCATCGTCGATGCGGATGTCAATGAGGATCTTCTGGTGGTGGCCGGCGCCGGCTCGGGCAAGACCATGACCATGACCAGCCGGGTCATCGCCCTGATCCGTCGGGGAGTGCCCTCCGAGCAGATTCTGGGGTTGACCTTCACCCGCAAGGCCGCATCCGAACTCCAGTCCAGGGTGGGGGCGGCGGTCATCCGACGCGATCAGGGCAGAGGCACCTCGGCTGTGGACCCTGAACGCAACTTTCTTAAGCCGACCGTGTCCACCTATGACGCCTTCTTCCAGTCCATCGTGCGCCAGTACGGCCTGCTGGTGGGGATGGACCAGGACACCCGTCCCCTGAGTTCGGCAGGGGCCCACCAGCTGGCCTCCCAGGTGGTTGCCGACCATCTGGATCTGATCTTTTCCGCCGGCTCCTCGGCGCAGGATGGTGAACCCGACGACCTGGGCTCTGCGACCTTCTCGACGACCGTCAACCGGGTCCTGGGGCTGACCGGGGCAGTGACCACCTCCATGATCAGCAGCGACTGCCCTGATTTCGACCAGGCTGTGGAGCGGATCCGTGCCTGGGACCGCGCCTTTGTGGATCGCGCGGACCAGCTCATCGGTGACCAGCCCGTGCCGGACACCGAGCCCAGGGCCGGCAAGACGCCACCCAAACGAAGCAAGAAGGAGACCGACGAGCACTATCAAGGCAAAATCGAGGCTTTTCGAGACGCCAGGCAGAGCATTCGCCTTTACCGGGTGGATGCTATGCGCCGGGCGGTTCTGACACGAGAGAAGCTGCTGACCCTGGTCCAGGACTACCAGCGGGCCAAGCGTCAGGCCAACATGGCCGAGTTCGGCGACTTCACCCTGGCCGCCTTCCAGCTGGTCGAGCGTTTTCCCTCCATCAGTGCCCAGCTGCGTCGCCGCTATAGCCACGTTTTTCTGGACGAATACCAGGACACCTCCACCACCCAGGCGCTGCTTCTAGCGGCCATCTTCCATCCGCAAAATCGACAGGAGGATCAGGGGAGTGCGGACCAGGCTCCCGGCAGATCCGCAGTGACTGCCGTGGGTGATCCCTTCCAGTCCATCTATGCCTGGCGAGGGGCCAGTCCCGGGGCCTTCCGCACCTTCCAGGCCCAGTTCGGCATGTTGGCCGACCGACCCGCCTCCGGCAATGGTCCCTTGTCTGGCGTGACGGCCTTTGGGCGCTCGCAGGATCAGGACCCGCTGACCCTGTCGCGCACCTTCCGCAACTCCAGCTGGGTGCTCAAGGCCGCCAACCAGCTGACCGTCCCCCTACGCCATCGGGGCCAGGAGAGCCGGTCCGAAGTAGAACTGCGCGAGGTGGATGTGGCCAGGCTCCGTCCCCGTGAGGATGCCGACCCGGGTACCGTGGGCCTCCTGGGCTACAGCACCGGCGGCCAGGAGATTGATGGCGTGGTCAGGTTCGCCCTCAAGGCACGTGAGCTTTATGGCAATCACGGTGACGCGCCGCACGTGGCTGTTCTCTTCCGCTCCAAGGCTGCCCTGCCCAGGTACCGCGAGGCCATGGAGGCTGCAGGACTGAGCTGCCAGGTCGTCGGGTACTCCTCCCTCTTTGATCGACCCGAGGTCATGGACCTTAGAGCCCTGCTCTCCCTGATCTGCGACCACACCGACAGTGATTCCCTGATGCGTCTGCTGGCCTCGGCCCGGTTCGGCATGGACGCGGCCGACCTGAGCGCTCTGGCATCCCTGGCCGCCAAGGTCAACGAGGACAGTCAGTACCGGGCCCTGATTCGTGCCGGCCTGGTCGAGTCTGACCCCGATCCGCGCCGCCGTCGTGAGGATCTGCACCGTTACCGTGACCAGGTTCCCAACGACGTTTTCCTGGTGGACCTGCTCCTGCGCGACGACCTGTCAGACCTCTTGAAGGGCTCCGGGCTCTCTGCCAGGGGAAGGGTTCTGGCCGCCGAGGCCGCCCGGGTCATCTGCCAGGTCCAGGCCGAGTCCTCGGCCCCCCTGCGCCAGGTGGTCATCGCCGCCATCCGTGCCTTGGATCTGGACGTGGACCTGGTCTTGTCTCGTTCCCTGGCCAATCCCCAACGTCCTCTGGAGCCCAGCCAGGCCAAGGTGGGCATCCAAGCCCTGCTGGATCAGGTTGATGTCTACCTGTCCGAGCTGCCCCAGGGTCTGGGGCCCAGCCTGCGCGGGTTCGTCTCCTGGCTGTCTTCCTTGGACCAGAGTCCCGAAATGCCCACTGACGGGGACGACCGGCAGGCCGATGTGGCCCTGATGACCGTCCACCAGGCCAAGGGTCTGGAGTGGGATGCCGTCGCGGTTGTCGGGCTCAAGCGTGGCGCCTTCCCCAGCAGCCAGGGCGATCGGCTCACGGTCAAGCCCGCCTCGGACCAGCCGGTGGCCCAATCCCCGGACGGCCCGGTCTACCAGTACAACTGCACGGCCCGTACCTGGCTGGTCGATCCCGAGTCCGTGCCGGTGCCGGTGCGGGCTGATGCCATGATTCTGCCCCGCTTTCCTCACGATGCCCCCCTGGGAGCTGACCCTGAAGACCTGCTGGGTCGGCTTGACCTTGCGGGCCTGGAGGAGGAGGCCATGGGCCTGTCTCGGGAGAGCGGGCTGGACGACCAGGCCCGCCCGGTCCGGGCCGATGCCATAACCCCCTCTCAGCGCGAACAGTACGGCCGTCGGCTGCTGGACGACGAGCGGCGGCTGATCTATGTGGCGGCGACCAGGGCCCGACATGACCTGCTGCTGACCTTCAGCCAGGATTCCCAGGCGGAGTCTGCCGCTTTGAACACGCCGGCTCCAGACCCGGATAAGGCCTCCAACTTCTGGACCGAGCTGGTGGAGCTCTTCCAGGAAGAGCCCGATGCGGTCAAGCTGCAGCAGGCAGAGGATGCGCAGGAGGGCGAACTGACGCCGCCCTTGGGGCTCTTTGTCGGTGAGAACGCCCAGCCCTACCGCCAGTCCATTGTCGACCGCGCGCTGGATCAGGTGGATCAGGTCGCCGCCCGCGACGGCGAACGTGACCAGGCGCTCTGGCCTCCGGTGCTGAGTGCGCGCACACGCCAAGCCCTGGATCGTTCGGCCGCTTGGGTGCACGCCGGGGAACCGGGCGAGCCCGCAGTTGATGAGGAGGGCGATGACGGGCTCTACGCCAATGCGGTCCGCGTCCTGCAGGTCAGCACGGGTCGTCTGGGTGTCGCCGATGACCAGCTGCTCACGGACCTGGATCTGCTGCGGCGCACCGGCCGACGGATCCTGGGGCATGGGGCTAGCAGCGTCACCGCAATCCAGGCTGGTTCGGCAGGGGGCGACCCCAAGATGGAGAGGGATTACTGGCAGGGGCTGGTCAGACCCATACCTCAGGTGGCCTCCCCGCAGGCCGAGGCAGGCACCCGCTTCCATGACTGGGCCAGGCGCTTCATCCTGCCCGAAATTTCCGACCCTCAAGGACTGGTGGACCTGCCCGATCAGGCGGAATCGCCGAATCTGCTCGATGGTCCGCTTGGTCCCGGGGCCATGGCCGAGCGGGCCCGCATGCTGGCCGGGCTTGACCAGGAGCGGGAGTCCCTGGATTCCCAGGCCGATCCCGTGCAGGCCCGTCTGCTGACCTGGGAGCAACGGCTGGCCGAGTCTGACTGGACCCAGCGCACTCCCGTCTGGGTGGAACGGCCCATCGTGGCGGTGCTGGCAGGCCAGATTGTCAAGGGCAAGTTGGATGCCGTCTTCGCAGGCGGACTGGACCCTGATCGCTCGGATCTGCGCTACACCATCGTGGACTGGAAGACCGGTGCCCGACCGCACGGAGAGGAGTCGACCAACCGCCGTCTGGTCCAGCTGGACTTCTACCGGCTGCTCCTGTCACGCTTGGAGGGTATCGGCCTGTCGACCATCGACGCCTGCCTTTATTATGTAAGCGAAGACCGGCCCCAGGATCGACTCATCAGGGCCCGTGCCAGGACCGAAGAAGAAATTCTCGCATCCCTGGCCGAGGGCATACCCGAGCAGTCGGACGAGGACTGAGTCTGTGGCAGACCCCGCAAGATAAGGCGATGGGTGCCGCGCATCAGCAATCATGAACAGCAGGCGATCGGCAGACGGCCAAGTGCCGTCGTTGGGCCGGGTACGCCCGAATGGAGCAATGAGACAGATGACAACGTCCAGTATTCACGACCAGGCCTCCCGGCGGAGGGGGAGCGTGGAAATACGACCCATGGTCTGGGCGGATATGCCCGACTTGGTGGGGACTTTCGACGCTACTTGGAAGGTGCAGGAGGATCCCGAGGGCACCGTGTCCCGGCTGAGCGCCGCCCACTTCATCCTGCACTACCTGGTGGGTACCACCAGGGCCCGGATAGCTGTTGATGGGCAGGACTTTCTGGGGGTGACCCTGCTGGCCGAGGGGCGTGGCGAACTGTGCTTCCCCCAGGCCCAGGAGGAGCTGGAGCAAGTGGACCAACAGCTGTCTGCCACAACCTTGGGCGCTCAGACCCTGGATCGGGCCCGCCAGTGGCAGCTGACCGAGGTCAAGCTGGAGGAGCAGTGCGATCTGGCTGTCCCACCCCAGGCTGAGCTGAGGCTCTTCCTGGTCTCCAGCCGTGCCCGGGGACGCGGTGTGGGCGGCGCCCTGTGGCGGGACACCCTGGAGCATCTGGATCAGGCGGGTATCGAGCGCTTCTACCTGCATACGGATTCCTCCTGCGACGTGGGCTTCTACGACCACAAGGGCATGGAGCGGTTGGCCGAGCTCAAGGGGCGGGACCATGCGGCCTTCGCCGGGCGTGACCCCTCCGACGACCCGCAGTTCTTCGAGGGAATCGACGACATCTTCATTTACGGAGGCCGTGTGAGCGACCAGCTGGGCAAGGACGGTGACCGTGGCGGCCGCTAAATCCCCATTCCTGCGCCTGTTCACCTACCCGGGCGCCGCCGGCTTCTGCCTGTCGGCCGTTCTGGCCCGTCTGCCCCTGGGCATGATGGGTCTAGGCATCGTGCTGGCCCTGAACAACATCTATGACAACTGGACCTCGGCCGGTCTGATGAGCGCCGTCTACACGCTCTGCGCGGCCCTGGTCACCCCCTTCTACGCCCGCTTGTTCGACCGGTTCGGCCAGCGTCGGGTCGGGGTGACCGCCTTGATCGTACAGGCTCTGGCCATCCTGGGATTCGCTGTGGGGGCCATGCGCCGGGTTCCGCTGGGAGTGCTCTTCGTGCTGGCGGCCCTGATGGGCCTGACCCAGTTCGCCTTCGGAGCCCTGGTGCGTACCCGCTGGGCCTGGGTGCTGCGCGAGGACAAGACCAATCTGCTCAACACCGCCTACGCCCTGGAGTCAGGACTGGACGAGTGCGTCTTCATCCTGGGACCCATCCTCTCCGCCTACCTGGCTACCTCGGTGAGCCCGGTCTCCCAGCTCTACCTGCCTGCCCTGGCCCTGTTGGTCGGCGGACTGACCTTCTTCGCCATGCGTTCCACCGAGCCCCCGGCCGTCGTTCGTATGGAGGCCGTCGATCAGTCGGCAGCGGATCATTCCCCGGTGGATGCCCACGGAACCGTTCTGCCGAGTGATACTGACGGCCACCAGGGATCGCGCTCGGCCCTGGTCTACCCGGGCATCCTCCTGCTGGTCGTCATCTTCGTCGTCTTCAACATGAGCTTTTCTGCCGTTGACGTCTCGGTGACCGCCCTGACCAAGTCCATGGGTCGCGAGGGTGCTGTGGGTCTGCAGCTGGCCCTGTTCGCCCTGGGTTCCCTGTGTGGGGCGCTGATCTTCGGCTCGGTCAGACTCAAAGGATCCCGCTGGCGCTATCTGACGACCTTCCTGGTGCTGCTGACCCTGGGCTACGTGGTCTTCCGCCTGGTCATGGACAACCTGGCTCTGCTGGGTCTGGCCGAGGTGCTGACCGGTCTGTGCGTCTCGCCCATCTTCGCCACCGGCAACCTGATCGTGCGCGAGAACGTGGATGCCCGGGCCCTGACCGAGGGGCTCTCCTGGCTGTCTACCGGAGGATCCATCGGCACATCCCTGGGTTCCACCCTGGCTGGGGTCGCCCTGGATCAGTTCGGGCCCTACGGCGGCATGACCATACCGGCGGTGGTCACCTGCTGCGCTGTCCCTCTGGCCCTGCTGGGCTGGGCCAGGAGCCGCAGGAGGGGTATGGTCGAGAAAAAGACCGAAAATACACAGTGAAATGAAATGAACAATCGAGAAGGAGGCAGCCGATGATCCGGGTATCGGTGCTGGGCGCAGACGGACGCATGGGAACCGAGGTGGTGCGTGCTCTGAATGGCGCGCAGGATATGCAGACGGCCCTGCTGCTGGGTCCGGACGATGATCCGGCGGCCATTAATCCGAGCAACACGGATGTGGCGGTCGACTTCACCAGCCCCGATGCTGTCCTGGCCAATACCCTGACCCTGATAGAGCAGGGGGTCCACTCCGTCATCGGCACCACCGGGTGGACCAAGGAGCGTCTGGACCAGGTCAAGCAGGCCCTGGACGGGCATCCTGGGCTCAGTGTCTTCATCGCTCCCAACTTCGCCATCTCCGCAGTGCTGGCCGACCGGTTCGCAGCCATGGCTGCCCGCTACTTCGAGTCGGCCGAGGTGGTCGAGATGCACCATCCCGACAAGGTCGACGCCCCCTCCGGCACGGCTCTGGGAACCGCTTCCGCCATCGCCGAAGCCCGTCGCCAGGCTGGCATGGGTCCCATGCCCGACGCGACCCAGCAGGCTGATGCTTCTAGGGGCCGGGTGGTTGACGGTGTCCACGTCCATGCCGTCCGGCTGCGGGGCCTGAACGCCCACGAGGAGATCCTCATGGGCAACCCCGGCGAGCAGCTGACCATCCGCGCGGACAGCTTCGAGCGTGTCTCCTTCATGCCCGGAGTCCTCCTGGCCGTGCGCCGTGCCGGGAGCATTCCCGGGTTGACCGTGGGCCTGGACCACTATCTGTTCTGATATCCGCAAGAGCGCCCCCTTCTGCAAGTAGCGTGAAGATATGACTGAGACTGGTGCCCATCTGCTTCCTCCTGCCCCATTTGGCCGGGTGATCCCCGCCATGATCACGCCTATGAATAAAGACGGATCCGTTGATTACGAGGCTGCCGCCAATCTGGCCCGGACCCTGGTGGCCGATGGGGCCGACGGCATCCTGGTCAACGGCACAACAGGCGAGTCTCCTGTCACCCATATGGAGGAGAAGGTCAACCTGGTCAAGGCCGTCAAGGATGCCGTTGATGTGCCTGTCATCTCTGGAGCGGGTTCCAACGACACGGCGCACACAGTACGGATGGTGGAGATGACCCAGGAGGCCGGGGCCGATGCCCTGCTGGTGGTCATGCCCTACTACTCACGGCCCTCCCAGGATGGGGTGGTGGCCCACTTCCGTTCGGTATGCCAGTCGGCTCAGCGGCCGATTATTCTCTACGATGTGCCTGGACGGACCGGACTGCACGTAGAGCTGGACACCTACCGGAAGCTGGCCGAGCTGGACGGGGTAACAGCCGTCAAGGATGCCACGGGCGACCTGGCCTCCATGCCTCGCAAGCGCCAGGAGACCGGCCTGACCTGGTATTCAGGTGACGATGGCCTCTATCTACCCTTCCTGGCCTTGGGTGCGGTCGGCATCATTTCGGTGATCGCCCATGTAGCCTCCGGGCCTATGAAGCGCCTGGCCGATGAATTCGATGCCGGGGACCTGGATGGCGCAAGGGATTTGGCCGCACGTCTGGATCCGCTGGTTCAGGCTCTGAATGGCCAGGGTCAGCAGGCCGTCATGGCCAAGGCTGCTCTGAAGGCGGCCGGGAGACTGGATCAGACCGCCATGAGGCTGCCCAATCTGGGTCCCGATGAGGATCAGGTGGCTCTTGTTCGTAAGGGCATGAAGGCTGCCGGACTGATCTGAATTACTCCTGAGAGCAATGGCGCTATTGCCCCTGCCTTGGACAGATCATCGCGGACTCCTTCTCCAGCCACGTCCACCGGGTACAGCAGGTGGGAGCAAACCGTTGCTGGTTGTTGGCCGCCCCCGCCGGCTGTTAAGGCAAAGGGGGTCTGTGCCGGGGGAGGTTCAGCAGTGTTTGGCTTGAAGGTTGTGGGTAAGAGTCTTTCAATAGGGCTTGAATTATTCCAAAGCTGAGGCTTTTGGGTGACCTTATGTAACAAGGTGGTTATTTGGTTTCCCACTTTTCGATGATGCTGGGTAAATAGAACGGCATCCTGCCGGTTTCGAAGAGGTTGAAATTCGTTTCTTATGAAATCCGATCCGTGGTTAAAGACGAGGTCGATGCCTTAAAGCCTCAGGTCTATAATCAGAATAAAGGTGGTGTCGGGTGGAAGACGTCGTTGTCTGAGGCCCTTGGTTATTTGAAGCCTTTCTCGCCGTTAGCAGGGTTCTTGGGTTCCGTGCTTGCGCAGATGTAGAGCGAAGGATGGGTGGTGGTGATGTCTGAGTCGAGTGGCAGGCGTGCCGGTGCCGGGGGGTGTCGGATGGCGCTGATGATCGGGTTGATGCGTTTGTCCTGTCGTCGGTCATGTCGTGTGTGGTCGGGAGCGTGCCGCTTGCTCGGCCTGGCGCCCGTGAGTTCTCCCTGGGCGGGGTGCTGTGGAAGACGGCGCTCTATGGGATGACCTATATGGCCGGGTTCGCCTGCGGCTGGTTCCTCCTGTTTGACCAGGACCAGGATTGGATCCGCATGTGGCAAATTCAGTCTATTTTGCTTGCTGTGCTTTCCGTGTTGGCTGTGTGGATCCTGTTGGGACGGTATGAGGATGGGAAGGGGCGTCCGGGGCCTTGGTTCGTGGTGTTGTCTTTCCCGTGCGCTCCGGGGTTCGGCGTGGGTTTCGGGGCTGTCGGCCGTGCCTCTGGTGGGGTGTTCCGGTGGGTGCTGGTGTCTGTGGCTGTGTTAGTGGCTTTCGGGGTGCTGGTGTTTCCGCTGCTGATGCGGCTGGTGCGCAATGGGTTCCTGTCGTGGGCGGCGATGGTGGTGTTGTGTGTGGTGCCGTCCTGGATGCTGGCCAGGGTGACGGGGTCGGCTGGCGCTTCCTTGTTCTGGTGCTGTGTGGTGGGCGTGGTCGGCGCCTTGTGGTTCGTGTTGGACATGTGGGCGATCGAGAAGTGCGCGGACACGCATCGTGACGCGGCTTTCGAATGGCTGGCGGCCTGGGCGCTGGTGTTCGATCTGATCGTGCTGATCGCCTCCCTCCTGGGAGCCTCCAATAATGACGATGACGCCAGCCGGTGACGCCGGACGGCGCCATGGGCATGCTGTCGTTGACATCAATATCGGATGTTCCGTTCTGACGGACCGTCGGGACGTGTTTATGAAGAAAGGAAAGGTGATGGTTATGACCAGTGCCTTGTTCTCGAAGAGGCCGCGTCGTGTGGATGTGATGAAAGGGTACGAGCCCATGTACGACGCGACCATGCAGGAGTGCTTGCAGCGGCCCTTCTACCTGTACGCGAGGGGAAAGGGCGTTCCTGTCGCAAGGAGATATGGATTTTCGCCGCGTTCATCTGGGTCATGTCCACTGCTATGACCGGCCTGTTCTCCTCGGGTTCCTTGGCCGTCATACCGGGGCTGTTCTCCCTGGCAGTGCTGGTGCCTATGTATGCCCTGATGGTGCGGCGTCTGCATGATCCTGGCTTTGTCGGGGTGGTTGGCGCTCGTCCCCTATGTGCTGGAGGTGGTGGGCGTGGGTCTGATTGTCGGTCCGATGGTGTCGGATACCTTGAAAGGGCTGGATCCGTCCGGCCCTTCGCCCGTGGGGGTCATCATTCTCCTTCTGGCTGTGGTAGTCCGGCTGGCCATCATGTGCGTTCCCTCGCGTCGCCGTCATCCAGTTGTCGATAACGGAAGCCTCGGTGTGAGTCGGACTGGTACGGCGCAGTATCCAGAGGACCCGAACGGACAGTGACCCCTATCCTGTAACAGGAAAGGGTGAACCTCGACGATGCGGGATGGAAAGAGACCTGCATGAACGGCACTGATGCAGGACCGGAATCGACGGTCTGGCGGGCCGAGTGGCGGATTCGATGCTTTGAGCGGGATGGTGGTGAGTGATGGCTGGTGTTTCCGGCTCTTTGCGGCTTCCTGTGGGGAGGTCCTGGCTGCAGAGCGCGTCTTCGGTCATGTCGCGGGTGGCGGGGTGTGCGCGTCATGCGCCTGCGGGTGAGCGTGTCTTTTCGTGTGCCGGTGTGGTGCGCAAGCTGGCGGTGTGCGGTGCGGCCTTCCTGGCGGGGTTTGTGCCGGGCTGGGCGTTCCTTTACGACCAGGAGGAGCAGTGGGTGCGCGGCCGTTGCATCCAGTTTCTTCTGGTGGGCCTGTTCTCGATTTTTGCGATGTGGTGGTTTTTTGAGTCGGTTCGAGAGCCGTGGGGGGCGTCCTGGGTTTTGGTGTCTGGCGCTGACGATGCCGATGATGCCCTGCTGGGGGGTGGCGTTCGGCGCGGCAACTGGTATGCATCCGGGGGTGATGCGCTGGGTGTTCGTGTCGGTGGCCGTGTTGGTGGTGGCCGGGGTGACCTGGCTTCGGTTCGTGTCGGATCTGGTGCGTGTCCGTGTGGCGGCCTGGGCGGCTTCGGCCGCTTCGTGCGTGGTGCCGTCGTGGATGCTGTGCCTGCTGTTCGGGGGCTCCCCCTTGTCGTGCCTGCCCTGGTGCATAGCGGTGGGCGCGACGGGCGCCTTGTGGTTTCTGCAGGACCTGTGGGCGATCGATTATTGTGCGGGCGACAATCGTGACGCCTCCTTCGAGTGGCTGGCGGCCTGGGCGCTGATCTTCGACCTGATGACCCTGGTGGCCGCACTATATCGCGGCGGCACCGCCGCACAAGGGCAATGAGCTTGCCCCGGGGGGATGCTGCTCTCTGCCCGGCTGAGTAGTGCCAGGTGATGGATAGACGCGGATCGAACGCACAGCGTGGGAGGCGGCAGGGTGGCCTGGCTTGCCCTGCCTTCTGGCTTATGCTACTGGGAACCGCCTCTTTCTCCTTCTGTTGATTTGGGCAGGGACCGTGGAGGTTCAGCGCACGTTGCTTGTCCAAGACTGACAGTGTGAGGGGGAGGGTGTCGCGAGGGTGATGAGTCCCCGTCTGCAAGTAGCGTTGAAGTATGTCTGAGCTTCAAACCCATCTGTTGGACAAGGCCCCGTTTGGGCGGGTCGTGCCGGCCATGGTCACCCCCATGAACCATGACGGGTCCGTGGATTTTGAGGCCGCTGGCAAACTGGCCCGCAGGCTTGTCGCTGATGGGGCGGATGGGTTGCTGGTCAACGGCACAACCGGCGAATCTCCGGCCACCCACATGGAAGAAAAAGTCGATTTGGTGCGAGCCGTCAAGGATGCCGTCGATGTGCCCGTCATCTCTGGAGCAGGCTCCAATGATACGGCTCATACGGTACGCATGGCCGAGATGACCCAGGAAGCCGGGGCGGATGCGCTCCTGGTGGTCATGCCTTACTACTCCAGACCCTCCCAGGATGGGGTTGTAGCGCATTTCAGGTCCGTCTGTCAGTCTGCGGATCGTCCCATTGTGCTCTACGATGTACCTGGCCGCACCGGGTTGCACGTGACTGTGGATACCTACCGTCGCCTTGCCGAATTGCCGCATGTCGAGGCAGTCAAGGATGCCACTGGTGACCTGGCCGCAGTTCCCATCAAGCGCAAGGAGACGGGGCTGATCTGGTATTCAGGTGATGACGGGCTGTACCTGCCCTTCCTGGCCTTGGGTGCCGTCGGCATCATATCGGTCATGGCCCATGTGGCCAGCGGTCCTATGCAGGACCTGGCGACTCGGTTCGATCAAGGCGACCTGAAAGGGGCACAGAGGTTGTCGACCGCCTTGGCGCCGCTGGTCCAGGCTCTGAACGGCCAAGGGCAGCAGGCGGTCATGGCCAAGGCCACTTTGAAAGTGGCCGGCGTCTTGGACAGCACGACGATGAGGCTCCCTAATCTTGGGCCTGGCAAGGACCAGCTGATCCAAGCCGAGAAAGGCATGAAGGCCGCAGGGCTGATGCGTTCCTGACAAGCAACCAAGCGTCGCCCCTGTATCAGACGGGGGTACAGATAATAGAAACACAAGTGAGAATGGCAAGAAAACAAGAAGAATCAAACACGACCGGCAAGAGTAGAAATCGTCGGTCCTCCTCCAAGAACGGCAAGCAGGGGTCAGGCAGGTCCCGGGGCGAGTCCCGCAACCGCCGCAACGGCGCCATCGCCCGCGGCAAGGGCACTCAGGCCGAGCAGCGTCTGGTGGCGCCCCCCAAGTACCGCAAGGGTTCCATGCGCATCGTCCCGCTGGGTGGCCTGGGTGAGATCGGTCGGAACATGAATGTGATCGAGTACAACGGCCACATCCTGCTCATCGACTGCGGCGTGCTCTTCCCAGAGGAGGAACAGCCGGGCGTGGACCTGATCCTGCCCGACTTCAGCTACATCAAGGACAAGCTGGACCAGGTGGATGCCCTGGTGCTGACCCACGGGCATGAGGACCATATCGGCGGCGTGCCCTACCTGCTCAAGCTGCGTCCGGATATCCCTCTGATTGGCTCCAAGCTGACCCTAGGGTTCGTCGACGCCAAGTGCGAGGAGCACCATCTCAAGCCCACCGAGGTTGAGGTCAAGGGCCGCGACAAGCTCAAGGTGGGCCTCTTCAACCTGGAGTTTGTGGCGGTCACCCACTCCATTCCTGACGCCCTGGCTGTCTCGGTGCGTACCCCGGCTGGTCATATCATCGACACCGGCGACATGAAGATCGACCCGCTGCCTTTGGACCATCGCCTTACCGACCTGCGCGAGTTCGCCAAGCTGGGCGAGTCCGGCGTGGATCTGCTCATGGTGGACTCCACCAACGCCGAGGTTCCCGGCTTCGTCAAGCCCGAGATCTCCATTGCTCCTGCCTTGGACAAGGCCTTTGCCGAGGCCCAGCGCAAGATCATCGTGGCCTCCTTCTCTAGCCATGTCCACCGGGTGCAGCAGGTGGTCGATGCCGCCCATAAGTTCGGCCGCAAGGTGGTCTTCGCCGGCCGGTCCATGGTCCGCAACATGTCCATTGCCTCCGACCTGGGCTACCTCCACCTGCCCGAAGACACCGTGGTCGACCTCAAGGATGCCCACAGCATCCCCGACGAGAAGATCGTTTACATGTGCACCGGATCCCAGGGCGAGCCCATGGCGGCTCTGGGCCGCATCGCCGACGGGACCCACCGCGACATCACCATCAACGAATTCGATACGGTCATCCTGGCCAGCTCGCTGATTCCCGGCAACGAGCACGAGGTCTACAAGGTCATAAACAAGCTGGTGCGGTTGGGGGCCAAGGTGGTCAACCGCGACAACGCGGCCATCCATGTTTCCGGCCACTCAGACGAGGGCGAACTGCTGCACTTCTACAACATCGTGCAGCCCAAGTGCGCCATGCCCATCCACGGCGAGAACCGGCACTTGGTGGCCAACGGTCTGATTGCCGTCAAGACCGGCGTGGATCCGCAGAACGTGGTCCTGGCCGAGGACGGCGACGTGGTGGATCTCTACCATGGCCAGGCCGCCGTCGTCGGGTCCGTGCCCTGCGGATACGTCTATGTGGACGGCGACTCCGTGGGCCAGCTGACCGACGACGAGCTGGAGCAACGCCGGATTCTGGGCACCGAGGGCTTCGTCTCCGCCTTTGCCGTGGTCGACACCGAGACCAGCAAGGTCGTCTCCGGCCCCAAGCTCTATCTGAACGCTGTGGCCGAGGACGAGAGCGAATTCAAGTCCATCAACACCCAGATAGTCGATCAGCTTGAGGATGCTATGGCCAAGGGAACCACAGGCACTTACCAGCTGCAGCAGATGATGCGCCGCACTCTGGGCGGATGGATCTCCCGCAAGTTGCACCGCAGGCCCATGATCGTGCCCGTAGTGGCAGACATCGCCACCGACGTGCAACCGCAGGATTGATTGTCACTGCCTGCATGCTGATTCCAAAGGCTCCGGCCGCCCAGATGGACGGCCGGAGCCTTTGGTGTTATCAGTAGGCATCAGCGCTTACATGCTCACGATGATCTTGACGTGGTTTTCCGCGTCCTCACGCAGCGGACGGAAGCCCTTGTCCACGATATCTTCGACTCTGATCCGGTCGGTGATGAAGGTGGACAGGTCGATGTTCCGGTCATGGATCAGCTTGATGGCGTCGGCATGATCGTTGGCGTATCCCATGGATCCCGACATCAGCTTCTCGCCGAAGCCCATCTCCATGGTCACGTTCAAGTTGATGGGCTTGACGTGGATGGCCACGACGACCAGGCTGCCTTGGGCCTTGAGCGCCGACAGAAGCTGGTGGACCACCGGTTCCGCGCCGGCTGCGTCGAAGGCCACATCGGCGCCACGGCCGTCAGTCTCGGCATTGACCCGCTCCAGCAGATCCTCCTTGCTGGGGTCGATGACCAGGTCAGCGGCACCGGACTGCAGGGCCTTGTCCTTGCGGGCCTGGGAGAGCTCGGACATGATGACCTTGAGTCCCTTGGCCTTGAGCACGGTTCCAAGCAGCAGGCCGACTGGCCCCGCCCCGCCGACCAGGGCGGTCTGCCCGGGCTCAGTGTGGATCAGACGCACGGCGTGGTAGGCCACTGAGAAGGGTTCGATCAGGGCTGCCTGATCCAGGGGCAGATCGCCCACAGGGAAGACACGCTCGGCGGCCACCACCATGTGTTCGCTCATGCCGCCGCCCCAGCCGTTGATGCCGATGAAGCCCAGCTTGGAGCAGTCGTTGTAGTTGCCGGCCTTGCAGGCCGGGCATTCTCCGCAGGCCATTTCGGCCTCGACTACCACGGAGTCGCCCACCTTCATGTCGGTGTGCACGTCATCGGCGATTGCCTCGATTGTGCCCGAGATTTCATGGCCAAAGACCACCGGCAGGGTCTCCCCGGAAAGAGGGTGCGGGGTGTTTTTGGAGTTGCCGCCGTTTTGTTCGCCGTCGTAGTAGAGGTGAAGGTCGGAACCGCAGATGCCGGTGAAGGCGGGATGGATCTTGATGGTTCCCGGTTTGAGCTCAGGCTCGGGCACGTCCTCCAGACGTACATCTTCCTTGCCGTAGTACATAAGTGCTTTCATGGCGTAAACCCTTTCTGACGTGCATGCCGGTACGGTATGGACGGAGTTGACAACCCAGCTTCCCGTCCTCGCGAATGGGTGGCGCCCCTTCTTTGGGGACCATCCCATCTATATACTAACGCGTATATGCAGCTGGCATAAGAGGGCTTTCGGCCAGGACCTCACCGTCCTGGCCGAAGTCGAAGTCGCCCAGCCAGTGTCCGAACCTGCTGGGCCCCTTGCCGCACCAGACCACACAGGCGCTGCGGTCAGCCTGTCCGCTCAGCAGGCGGTTGGCGGTTCCGGTCACCCTGTCGTTGCCCAGGCGGTAATCCAGGAACTTGCCGTCCCCGTAGTGGCTGGTCACCCGCTGACGCTGCTCCTGGTCAAGCACCCGCCAGGGGTCGGCGGCGCAGAAGACCCTGGCGGGCAGGTCCTGCTCCGCCGCCTGGATCAGTGCCAGACCTCCGCCCAAGCTATGTCCGGTAAAGAGGACCCCGCGCACGGCTCCCGCCTTGCGTCGGGCCAGGTCAAGTGCCTGCTGAGCCAGGATGCCTGCCTGCTGCGTCTGTCCTGGCTCCCCGTTCAGCGGCGGCAGGAAGCAGGTCAGCGCGGCATGGATGTCGTGCCGGGGGTCGTCGCGCAGATTGGTGCCTGCATAGACTACGGCCATATGGGCATAGTCCGGACCGCCATCCAGGTCCTGGGCGGCGATCATGCCCTCGAAGCCGTTCTCAGGGCAGTAGCGGGAGCGCAGCACCCAGTAGATGCCCAGAGCTGGATCCTCGAACCAGTGCAGGCCCGGCCGGGTCTTGACGTCCCCTCTGCCGATCCCATAAGAGTATTGGCAGAGCATGTTGAGCTGATGCGTGGTGAATCCGGTCCGAACCTGCATGGCGCCTCCTCTCTGCCCGGCTGGTAAGCCATCGGCCTTGATCAACCGCCTGGATGCGTGGTTATTCCCGTCCGGACTGCGCCGTAAGGAAAGAGGCGAATCGTCCTTCTGGCCCGTCGGCGGGTGTCCGCATTAGACTTGGAATGCCATATCCGTACAGGACCTATGCTGATGCCGGTGGGGGCACCGGCATCCATGCGTGAAAGGAAATTATGCCCGGAGCCAATCTGACTCGTGTGGAAGCCGAAGAACGAGCCCTCGTCGTGTCCAATGTCAGCTATAAGGTCAATCTGGACCTGACCAAGGGGCCTGCCACTTTCCCTTCCACGGCCTTGATCGATTTTGATGCCCGGCCTGGGGAGTCCACCTTTGTTGATCTGATAGCCGACCAGGTCAGCCTGATCGAGCTGAACGGCCGGCGTCTGGATCCGGCCCTGGCCTTCCGGGATGACCGGATAGAGCTCGACGACCTGATGGGGCATAACCAGCTTCGGGTGGAGGCCCTATGCCGTTATTCGCGCACTGGGGAGGGGCTGCACCGCAGTGTGGACCCTTCGGATGGCAACGTCTACCTCTACTCCCAGTTCGAGGTGCCCGACGCGCGCAGAGTCTATGCCGTCTTCGACCAGCCGGACATCAAAGCCGTCTTCGACTTCACTGTGGATGCTCCGGCATCCTGGACGGTTCTTTCCAATATGCCTCCCGCCTCCCACCAGGACCTGGACAGCCGAACCGCCGAAGGGACCCTGGAGGGCGGCCGCGCCGAGGACGCGACCCGCTGGACCTTCCAGACGACCCCGGTCATGAGTTCCTATCTGACCGCCTTCGCCGCCGGGCCCTACGCACGATGGACCAGCGAGTATCGGAACGAGGACGGACGGACCATCCCCATGGGCCTGTACTGCCGGCAGGCGCTGAAGGACTCCCTGGCCGGTGATGCCGAATACCTCTTCGACATCACCAAGAAAGGCTTCGCCTTCTATGCCAAGACCTGGGACCTGCCCTTCCCCTGGGCCAAGTATGACCAGATCTTCGTGCCAGAATACAATGCAGGCGCCATGGAGAACATCGGCCTGGTCACTTTCCGCGACTCCTACGTCTTCGAGTCCAAGGCCACTGGGGCGCAGATCAACCGCCGCGTGGAGACTGTCCTGCACGAACTGGCCCACATGTGGTTCGGCGACCTGGTGACCATGAAGTGGTGGAATGATCTGTGGCTGAATGAATCCTTCGCCGAGTTCATGTCGACCCTGGCCACTGCCGAGGCCACCGAGTGGACCGACGACTGGGCTACCTTCTGCTCAGGCGAAAAGAGCTGGGCTCTGACCGAGGATCAGCTGCCCACCACCCATCCGGTGGTGGCCCCCATCCGCGACCTGCACGACACCGAGGTCAACTTCGACGGAATCACCTACGCCAAGGGCGGTTCCGTGTTGAAGCAGCTGGTCGCCTATGTGGGCCGTGAGCGCTTCTTCCAGGGCATTCACAACTATCTGACGGCTCATGCCCATGGCAACGCCACACTGAAGGATCTGCTGACCGAGCTGGAGAAGACCAGCGGCCGCGACCTGGGCAGCTGGTCCCGGCTCTGGCTTGAAGAGGCCGGCATCACCACCCTGACCTGCCAGGTGCAGACCGATGAGCAGGGGGCCATCACCGCCATGAGGATTGATCAGACTGCTCCCGAGGAGCATCCGGTCCTGCGTCCGCACCGACTGGCCGTGGGCTTCTACGACGAAGACAAGTCCGGCAAGGTGGTGCGCACGGACCAGTTCGAGCTGGACCTGGACGGCCAAGGAGCTGAGGTGCCCCAGGTCGTCGGCAGGAAGCGTCCGGCATTGGTCATGATCAACGACGACGATCTTACCTACGCCAAGCTGCGTCTGGACCGGGACTCCCTGGAGTATGCTGCGCAGAACCTGTACCGGATCGAGGACCGTCTGGCCCGGGCCGTGGTCTGGCTCAGCCTATGGGACATGACCCGGGACGCGCAATTCCCTGCCGAACGCTTCATCAGCCTGAGCCTGAAGGCCTTGGCCACTGAGCACCAATCCACCACCTTCCGCTACGCCCTGTCCCAGATCTCCACGGCCGCCCACCATTTCACCGCATCCCGTCGTCGCCAACCCATGCTGCAGCTGGTGGCAGGAACGCTCTGGGACCTTGCCGTGAAGGCCCAGCCCGGTTCGGACGAGCAGTTCCAATTGGTCCGCGCTTACCTGGGCTACGGGGACGATACTGACTTCGAGGAACACGCCCGTGGGCTGCTGAGCGGCGACCTGAAGCTGGAGGGGCTGACCGTCGACAACAACACCCGTTGGCTGATCATCCACGCCCTGTCCGCCCACGATCTGCTGGCTGACGGGGAGATCGACCGGGAGCTGGCCGCGCGAGACACTACTGAAAATCGTGAGTTCGCCATGGGCTCCCGGGCTGCCTGTCCGACGGTCGAGGCCAAGGCCTGGGCCTGGGGTCAGGCCCTGCATAACGAGGATCTGACCAACTCACAGATTGAGGCCCTGGCAGACGGCTTCTCCGGCTCGGGGGACCAGGAGCTCTTTGCGCCTTACGTGGACCGCTTCTTCGCTGCCGTGGACCAGGTCTGGGCCCAGAAAACCTTCCATATCGCGGAGACTCTGCTCAACCCGCTGTCGGCAGGCGGGCTCTACCCGTCCAAGGCCGACCCGGCCGCCCTGGTCAAGGCGGGCGATGCCTGGCTGGCCGACCATGCCGAGGCTCCCAAGGCCCTGCGGGGAATGATCATCCAGAATACGGAGTCATCCAGGCGCATCCTCAAGGTTCGCGAATACAACGAGCGGCTGCGCTAGCACCCTGCCCGCCCCGCCCCGAGTGGCGACGGGTCAGGGGCGGGTCCATAATGAACCTGTCGCCTGCATGCAGGATGGTACGTGAGGATCGGCGGGGCCTTCAGTGGCCTGGCAGCCGGGTTCGGAGGAGAGCAATGCCCAGATTATTCGGTACCGATGGTGTACGTGGTTTGGCCAATAAAGACTTAACTGCACAGCTGGCCCTGGATCTAGGCGATGCCGCGGTCCGGGTCCTGGGTCGTGGCGCGGATCGGTCCGCTGGCCGTCGACGTGCGCTGATCGGCCGCGACACACGGGTCTCCGGCGATTTTCTGGCCTCGGCCCTGGCCGCCGGCATGTCATCGGGCGGCTTCGACGTGATCGACGTGGGCATCATCCCCACTCCAGGCATCGCCTACCTGACCAGCGTGCTCAACGTAGAGATGGGGGCAGTCATCTCCGCCTCCCACAACCCCATGCCCGACAACGGTATCAAGTTCTTCGCCCGGGGCGGGTTCAAGCTCCAGGATTCCAAGGAGGACGACATCGAATCGGTCCTGGGCCAGGACTGGGAGCGTCCAGTGGGCGAGGGCGTGGGCCGCGTCTCCCATGACACGGTCACCGCCACCAACATGTACATCGACCACCTGGTGGAGGCTGTGGCCCCTGTCGCCCCCGACAAGACCCAGCCCAAGCCCTTGGACGGTCTGCGGATCGTGGCCGACTGCGCCAACGGGGCGACTTCGGTGGTAGCTCCCGAGGCTCTGCGCCGGGCTGGGGCGGATGTGGTGGTCATCAACGCCTCTCCCGATGGCTACAACATCAATAAGCATGCCGGATCCACCCATCCCGAGCAGCTGCAGGCCATGGTCAAGGCCTCGGACGCGGTCATGGGCGTGGCTTTTGACGGGGATGCCGATCGTTGCCTGGCTGTGGACGAAGAGGGACACATGGTCAACGGTGACCAGATCATGGGTATTCTGGCCCGCGCTAAGCAGCGTGAGGGCAAGCTGGCCAACGACACCCTGGTGGTCACCGTCATGAGCAACCTGGGACTCAAGCTGGCCCTGAAGCAGATGGGCATCGTCACCGTTCAGACGGCCGTGGGCGACCGTTACGTTCTTGAAGAGATGCTGCGCGGCGGCTACACCCTGGGCGGCGAGCAGTCCGGGCATGTCATCAACAGGGAGTTCGCTACCACGGGCGACGGGACCCTGACAGCCCTGACCTTGGCCAAGGAGGTTGTGCGTTCGGGCAAGAGTCTCAAGGAGCTGGCCGCCGACTTCCCACAGCTGCCCCAGCGGCTGATCAACGTGTCCGGGGTGGACAAGAACGCAGCCCGCACCAATGCCAAGGTCCAGGACGCGGTCGAGGCGGAGGAGCGGATGCTGGGGAGCACTGGCCGGGTCCTGCTGCGGCCTTCGGGAACCGAGCCCCTGGTCAGGGTCATGGTAGAGGCGGCCACCCAGGAGCAGGCCGACCAGGTCTGCCAGCGGCTGGCGGGAGTCGTGGCCGACGAGCTGGCCATCTGATTCGACGACCCAGGAAAGGCGGAATCGTTCATGTTCGGCAGGAAAACGGCCTTCGATGCCGATCTCAATCACCGGGTGGAGTCCATGCTGGGCGAGGCTGGCAGGGAAGAGCTCCTGCCCATCGTGCAGATGGGCGAGCCAGTCCTGCGTCAGCAGGCCCGGCCCTACAAGGGTCAGCTGGCAGCCAAGACGCTGAACAGGCTGCTCAAGGCCATGCGTGCCACCATGCTTGAGGCTCCGGGCGTGGGTCTGGCAGCACCCCAGGTGGGCTTGGGCCTGGCCATCGCAGTCATCGAAGATCATGTCCATGACGATGAGGACGACCCCCGCCAGATTGACGAACTGCCCTTCAGGGTCATTATCAACCCTTCCTATGAGCCTATCGGGCAGGAGACGGCCGCCTTCTACGAGGGATGCCTGTCCCTGGAAGGATTCCAGGCGGTTCGGCGGCGCTGGCTGGACATCACGGCCAGCTGGGAGGACCGTTCAGGGCGTAAGCACCGCCAGCGCATGCACGGCTGGCCGGCCCGCATCTTCCAGCACGAGACCGACCATCTGTCCGGCGAAGTCTACATCGACAAGGCTGAGATTCGCAGCCTGTCTTCCGATGAGAACCTGAGCGAGTACTGGGCCTACGACCCGGTTCCCACCGATGCGGCACGGGAGTTGGGATTCACCCTCTGAGCCGTTTTGACTCTCTGATCCAGGGCCATGCCCTCAGTCAGCTCCGGCCCGTCCCCTTTCAGGGGCGCCACTGGGTGCATGATCAGCGCCTCGGAGGCATGGCGGCCAGACTCTGCAGCCAGGGGCAGGATTGCTCTGCCATCTACGTTTGGGTCCAGCCAGGAGTCCAGGGTCGCATCAGTGATCAGCAAGGGCATCCGATCGTGCACCCGGGATGCCTCTGGCGTGGCTTGTGTCGTCAGGATGGTGGCCGTCAGCAGCCAGGGTTGGCCTGGCTGAGCCCTCCACCAGGAGTAAAGGCCGGCGATGCTCAGGGTATGGCCGTCGGGAGCCTGAAAGTAGTAGGGTCGGTGGTCGGATGTCCACTCGTAGTAGCCGCTGGCCGGAATGATGGCCCTGTGACTCCTGGCAGAGTCCGAGTAGGTCCGTTTGGTCAGGGCGCTCTCCACCCGGGCATTGTGGGTAGGATAGGCCATTTGGCTGCTGTCCGACCAGGAGGGGACCAGATTCCAGCGGGCCGGATGCAGGTGCCGCTGTCCACGTCGGTCCTGGGCCACCAGGGCGATGGCCGACCCGGGGCTGATGTTCCAGGAGGGCCTGGGCAGCCCCGGAGCCTGCCGGGCACCATAGATTTCGGCCAGTTTGGAGTAGTCCAGGTCAGCTGCGAATCGTCCGCACATGGACCCCATTCTATGGATGTTCTGAGCCCCAGTCGAGGAAACGCCGCTAGCCTTTCCCCGGACTGGCTTGAATGGCCATTGCCGTCTCCTCCCTGCTATTATGAGAATGGTCTGTGGCAGCGGTGCATGCATTGAGGACCGCCGTGGCCGCAGCAGAGTATCCAACGATGTATTTTTGCCCTGCCTGGCATGAAACCGGCGGCGGCATTGTGATTAGGAGATGGTTTATGCCTCAGAAGATCAAAGCGTCGATTGCCTATGGAATCGGCAAGGGGTTTGCCCAGCCCGAAGAGATTATCATTGACGATCCCATCGGCGCGGAGGTCCTGGTGGATGTGCAGGCCTCCGGCCTATGCCATTCGGATCTGCATCTGGTAGAGGATGATGACAAGTTCTTCCCCTTCCCGGCTGTGATCGGCCACGAGATCGCCGGCATCGTCGAGGCCGTGGGCCCCGAAGTGTCCGGCATCAAGGTGGGTGATCATGTGGTGGCCTCCCTGGAGCAGGTCTGCGGCCATTGCGCCAACTGCCTCAAGGGTCAGCCCCAGTCCTGCACTCAGCAGCAGGAGTGCGTGCGCGGCGAAGGCGAGAAGCCCCGTCTGTCCTTCCCTGACGGCCGGCCCATCACCCAGGCCTTCGGCACCGGCGGTTTCGCCGAGAAGGCCCTGATTCACGAGAACCAGCTGGCTGTGGTCAACAACCAGGTCAAGTGGGATGAGGCCGCCTGCATCGGCTGCGCCACCATCACCGGAGCCGGCGCGGCCATCAACACCGCCCATGTGCGTCCCGGCGACACCGTGGCCGTCATCGGCACCGGCGGCATCGGCCTGAACATCATCTCAGGAGCCCGAATCTGCGGGGCCAAGCGGATCATCGCCATCGACCTGCTGGACAACAAGCTGGAATTCGCCCGCAAGTTCGGTGCGACCGATGTCATCAACTCCAAGAACGAGGATCCTGTGGCCAAGGTGCGCGAGCTGACTGACGGCGGCGTGGATCAGGCCTTTGAGGCCATCGGCCTGCCCGTCACCATGAAGCAGGCTTGGGACATGCTGGGCGTGGGCGGCACCGCCTATCCGATCGGCCTGACCAAGCCGGATGCCACGGTCTCCCTGGAGATCAACCCGGCCGATCTGCTGGTCCACCAGCGCGGTTTCAAGGGCGTGTGGATGGGCTCCACCAACATCAAGCATGACATCCCCATGTATGCGGACTTTGCTGTGGATGGACGGCTGAACATGCATGACATCGTCAGCCAGGACATCAAGCTGAGCCAGATCAATGAGGCCTACAAGCAGCTGGTCAACGGCGAAGTCATCCGTTCGGTCATCACCGAATTCGACTGATCTCCTTCAACTGGCGGCATGGCTGCTGAAGGTCATGCCGAGCAGGGGCCCTGACAGGGGTTCCGACTGCAGGGGTTCCGGGTGCTCAAGGCATCCGGAACCCCCTTTGCTGTTCAGCTGATCCGAACTGGATTAGGACAGGAGCCTACCGATGTTCTCGGCCGCTGCTGATAGGTTGTCGGCGGCCTTGGCCATGGCATCCTCAAGGCTGACGGCCCCGGGGCTGATGCTGAAGATGGCGTCGATGCCCACCTTGTAGAGCTCTTCGGTCCCGGCGCCCACGTTGCCGGCCAGGGCGATGACCTTGCAGCCGGGGGAGGACTCCTTGACGGCTTGGGCTGTGCCCATGGGGGTTTTGCCGAAACCGGTCTGGAAGTCGATGCCGCCCTCGCCGGTGAAGCAGAGGTCGGCGCCGCAGGCCAGCTCCTTAAGACGGGTGGTCTCCACCACGATGTTGACGCCCGAGGCCATGACGGCCGGAGTGAAGGCCAGGAACCCTGCGCCTAGACCACCGGCGGCCCCTGCGCCCGGCTTGGTCTCCACCTCCCGATGCAGGTCCTTGCGAATGACGGCTGCATAGTGGGCCAGCGCTGCATCCAGGGTGGCCACCATGGATGGGTCTGCACCCTTTTGCGGGCCGAATACGGCCGATGCTCCTTCGGGGCCTGTCAGGGGGTTGGTCACATCCGAGGCCAGACGAATGCGGGTGCGGGCCAGCCGGGAATCCAGCCCGGAGACGTCGATTCGGTCCAGCCGGGCCAGCGCCGCTCCACCCTGGGTCAGCTCATGCCCTTGGGCGTCCAGAAGCCGGGCACCCAGGGCCTGGGCCATGCCGGCGCCACCGTCGTTGGTGGCCGATCCGCCCAGGCCGACGATGATTTCCTGTGCTCCCTGGTCCAGGGCCTTGCTGATCAGCTCGCCCGTGCCGTAAGTGGTGGCGGTCAGCGGGTCGCGGGTCTGTTCGTTGACGAACTGGATGCCGCTGGCCGCAGCCATCTCGATGGCGGCTGTCCGTCCGTCGCCCAGAATGCCGTAGCTGGCGTTCACGGTCTGCCCCAAGGGTCCGGTGACCTGGGCCTGGATCATATGGCCTCCGGTGGCATCGACCAGGGACTGGACCGTGCCCTCGCCGCCGTCGGCCATGGGCACCAGGACCATTTCGGCCTTGAGGGGGCTGCGTCGCAATCCGCGTTCGATGGCTTTTGCAGCCTCCTTGGCGGTCAGGCTGCCCTTGAAGGAGTCGGGCGCAATGATGATTTTCATGGTTGTTGCCTTTCCTGACTCGTCATTTCAGAAGACCAGATAGACCAGCATGGCCACCAGGGTCATGGTCAGGCCTACCAGGAACTCAAAGGGGACCACCTTCATCCGCTCGCCCAAGGTCATGTTGATGGACTTGGCAGTGACGTGGAAGTAGTTGCCGTGGGGCAGCTGGTCAATGACCGTGGCGCCTGCCTGCATGGTGACGGCTGCAGCCACCCCCGAGGTGCCGAAGGCCAGGATGGACTTGCCGAAGGAGCTGCTGCCCAGAATGACGCCCGTGGAGGTGGAGGCCGTGGCTGCGGCCATGAGGACGCCGGCGATGGGGGCCAGCATGGATCCGGGCACGCCCATGGCGTGGATGAGGCTGACGATCTGCTTGGGCAGGTCGGAGCTGGTGATCAGTCCGCCCAAGGCCCCGGCTCCGATCAGGATAAGGACCACATCAACCATGCGCTGCAGGCCGGCGCTGGTGTATGTGAGGATTTTGCCGCCCTGTCCCATGGCCAGCAGACCCAGGAGGGATGCCAGGGGCAGGATGTACATGGCATCCACCTGGAACCGCTCCAGCAGGCCGATATGCAGAATAGAGCCCACGGGATTGAGCAGAAGCAGAACCACAGCAGTGATAGGGGCCACCAGGGAGCGTCCCAAGGAGGGCAGATCCTTGTCCTTGGAGGCTTTAGCTGCATCATCGCCCAGGTCGTCCATGGTGACGATACGCCCGCGATGCTGCATGATGGTGGCCAGCAGGACGGCCATGGCCAGTCCGCATAGTGCCGGGATGAAACTGCCGATCATGACTGCCGAGGGCTGTATGTGGAACCCTGAGGCCACCGCGATCGTGTTGGGATTGGGGGAGATGATGTTGCCGGCCTTGCCGCCCCCGGACAGGGCGATCAGCAGGGCCAGCTTGGAGATCCTGAGCCGACTGCCAACCTCGATGGCGATGGGCGCCACGATCAGGACGGCCACGGGGATGAAGACTCCGACGGCGCAGATGATCATGGTGGCCAGGGCCAGGGAGAGGATGGCCATGCGCTCGCCCAAGCCGTCTACTATGGCTCGGGCTATCCGGTTGGCAGCGCCGGACTCCATCATGACTCCCGCCAGCACGCCGGCAGCCAGGACCCGGATAACCGTGCCCATGACGCTCTGGGATCCGGCTACCACGATGTTGACGGTCTGCCCTAGGGAGGCGCCGCCGATCAGGCAGCCCAGGATTGCTCCCAGCATGAGTGCATAGGTGGTGTTGAGCTTCTTGAGAATGAGGATGATGGCCAGGGCCAGGCCCAGCAGGGCGGCCCACCATGACAGGGTAATGTCCATGTCGGTTCCTTTGATCCGTAACCTGTGCCAGGGACCAGGGCCGGCACCGTCGTAGCTGCCGGGCCAGTCCAGTAACGATCCCATTCTTTTCTCGCTTTTAGTGTGGCTCTGTTATGGACTTTTTGCCAGGGCACCCATACTCGAAAAGCGATGGGTGACGATGGCAAAAATGGTTCATGTACCATGTCCGTAAGGAGGCGCCATGACCATAGACCCTGCGACGGCGCAGACAATCGTCGATAATCTCAAGGATGTAACCGAGTACAATATCAACTTTTTCGACACCGAGGGAGCCATGGTGGCCAGCACTGATGCTTCGCGCATAGGCAGCTTCCATGACGCGGCCCGTCAGGCGGCCGTTGACTGCCAAACCGTTGCCGTGGATCGTCGCCATCCTTATCAGGGCGCCCGTGACGGGGTCAACGTGCCGGTGGTGCTCAATGACGCTGTGGTGGCGGTCATCGGCATCACCGGCCCAGTGAACAAGGTTGGCGCTCTGGGCGGGATCATCGAGCGTATGACCGAGCTCATGCTCTGCGCCAACATGGAGCAGATTGACAGATTCAACCGGCGGATCATGACCAGCAACTTGGTCAACCTACTGACTCTGGAGCACAAGGACGACGAATTGATGAACGCCCTGGCCCTGGCCCTCGACCTGGATCTGTCGGGTCCACGACGGGCTCTGGTCGGCCGGACGCCAGGTATCCGGCTGGAAAGGCTCAACCAGGATAGGCTCTACGAGAGGCTCTGCAAGACCTGTCTGTCCTTCGGGGTTCCCCTTTTCGCTGTGAGCCCAAAGGTCTTTCGCATCTATGCGCCGCAGATGGGGGATGCTGAGCTTGATGAGTTCGTGGCTGCGCTGCGTCAGGCTCTCGGTCGGGCAGTCGGCTCCAAGGTGGTGCTAGGCGCGGGGATGATCCAAGCGGATCCGGGCCAGTACTGGCACAGCTACCGGCAGGCCTGCATCGCCGCGCGCTGGGCCGGATTCACCGACGATGACCAGCGGTATCGGTACGAGCAGATGGGCGCGGGTCTGCTCATCACCTCACTGCCCGCCGAGCAGTGTCAGACCTTTGTGGATCAGGTCTTTGCGGGCCTCCCTCCGGATCGTGTCGATTGGTTCGAGAGGGTCTTCAGCGCCTACATCCGGCACAACGGCAGCATCACCCACGCCGCCCAGGAGCTTTTCATCCACAAGAACACCATGCAGAACCGACTGGATGCCCTGGCCAGAGAGACAGGCTACAATCCCCGCCGCCTAAGCGATTATCCCGACCTGGCCATGGCCTTCGAACTGCGCAAATACCTGGCCTACAAGGATATCCCCGATGAACGCGCCGAGTTGGGTGAGCATCCTGAGACCGCCGACCATCCTAGGGAAACGAGCTAGAACAAATAAGGCCGAACCAGGCCGGGCTAGACTCCGTGTCCTATTTTTGCGCCGTCTGACTACCGGCGGAAAGCTGGTTCAGTTCGGCCCGGACCTTCTGAAGCTTGGCAAAGGCTGTGTTGCGGGCCTGGGTGGTCCGGGCCCGGCCATGGTCCCCGGCCAGCTTGGCCTCCTGGGTCTTGAGCAGGTCGATGCGCTCGCGGACGGCGAGTCGGCTGTCCAGATCCGTGCCGTCAGTCTGGTCCAGGGTCACCTGGGCGCACAGGCTGTCCCAGAGCTGATCCATATCGTCGCCCACCAGGGTCAGACTGGTCTGATCGGCAGGGCGGGGCCTGCCTAGGTGGAGCGTATGCCTGGTCTCATGACCGGCCTTGGTAGGCAGGGCCCGGCGGACGGCCGGCGTGCAGACGAGTCCCTCTTCACCTTGGTGAATGGTGATAAAAACCATGCCTGAGGAGCGCATGGCGGCGATGTGCTCCAACACGTCCTCCGGCACATCGGGGGTCTTCAGCCCGACGGCCATGACCAGCACCTCATGGCAGTGTGCGCCATCCGTCACAGGAACAGTCCCGGGCCGCAGCAGGGCCAGCATGACGATCTTGTCGATGCTGGTGGAGAAGTGCTGACGCAGCCGTGAGGAGACGGGAGGTCGCGTGGTGAAGGCCCTTATGGGCAGTTCGCTCTTGGCTGCTGGAATGGCGGTGGCGGGCGGCAGGCCCAGGGATAGCGCGGATACGCCTTCGTAGGTTGCGATTGTCATCCTTGGCCTTTCTGTCTCTGTTTCCATTATTCTACCGGCAGGAGCGCGACCAGTAGCATGAATGTCCGTTTGACGGCATGACATGACTTGTTGTCTATCAGGCAAACGTTTTTATGAGTGTTGCTACTTGTCGCATAGATCGTCGCTGTTCGTCTGTAACGTTGCTTGATCGATCTGGAGATGCCCCCTTCGGTATTGCCGGGGTGTGATCCCGTATTCACGAGTGAAGGATCGTGTGAAACTGGTCAGATTGGGGAATCCAGCATCGGCGGCAATATTTGTTATGGGGCCACTGGACCGATCCATATTGGCTCTTGCGTCGTCCAGTCTCAATTTGGTCAGATAAGACTTGAAGGTGGAGCCAGTGGTCTTTCGGAATAGACGGCTGAAGTGCTCTCTGCTGTAGCCAAAGTAGGCGGCCGCAGTCCGCTCGGTCAGATTCTCGGTGTGGTGATTGGCTAGATAGCCGAGAATCTGCCTGGTGACATTGCGCCCTGATCTGATTGATTCCGGCGGCCGCACGCCGATGGTGAATCTGGTGTACAGCAGGTGCAGCAATTGATAAAGCGTTGCATTCAGCAGAAATGCCGAAGCCGTGTTCTGATATTCATACAGGCTGCCGATGCTGATCATCAGCTGGTCCAGATTCTTCCGGTCTTGCATGTTGGCATGGGGACTGGAGAGCGAGAAAAGAAACCTGTCGGCAAAGGGGTAAATCCGACCTACGACTTCATTGTTGAAGGTGACTGAGATGATCTTAACCAAACCTTTGCTGTGGCTGACGGTGCGGCCCTGGTGCATCTTATACGGGCTGATCAGCAGGTTATCGTTGTCCCTGAGCATATAGTGCTGGTCTTCGACCTGGAAGGAGCCGCCACCATGGATGGTGTGAATCACTTCCAGACCCTGGTGCCAATGAGCGCTAACCAATTCGTCATTGTCATAATGAACGATGACCAGGCCTGGATAGCCCTCGGGATAAATGTCCTCTTCCAAGAAGTCGGGGCTGATCACTGTGTTGTATTGATGGGCTTCCTTTGGATTTTGCAGCATTGAACATCTCCTTTCCGAGGAAAGCAGTCTGTACATTATTTCATTTCACCTGGCAGACAGGTCACAAAATGTCGTATCCGGGTCACCGATTGACATTCTCAGACCCTCGGGTATGTATAGCTTTGTGGTAACGATGTGTCATGCTACAAAGGAGTGACCGTGTCACAAAAAAACAATCAGTCGTCATCGTCTGGTGATGTGACGGAAGTTCTTGATCCGTCTGTGCGACGCCGCATCATCCTGGTCTGTCTGGCAGGGGCAACAGGAGGATTGCTGTTCGGCTACGACACTTCAGTGATCAACGGGGCCGTGGATTCCATTGCCGGCACAAAAGCAGGTTTTGGCCTTAACAGCTTCATGAGCGGCATTTCGGTATCGGCTGCCCTGTTGGGCTGCGTGATCGGTGCCTGGTTCGCTGGCAAACTGGCTGACCGATTTGGGCGAGTAAAGATCATGCTTTCGGCGGCTTTACTCTTTGTGGTCAGTTCAATAGGGTCGGCCTTCGCTCCGGAAATATGGAGTTTCCTACTCTTCCGCATCATCGGCGGCATTGGCGTGGGCTTTGCTTCTGTGGTCGGACCGGCCTATATTGCCGAGGTTTCGCCCACGAAAATGCGTGGATTCCTGACCAGTTTCCAGCAGTTTGCGGTGGGCATCGGCATGCTGGCCTCCGTTATAGTCAACAATGTGCTGGCCAAAAGTTCAGGTGGAGCTGACCAGGCTTTGTGGTTTTCCTTGCCCACCTGGCGGTGGATGCTGTTGATGATGTTGGTCCCTGCTCTGATCATGCTGATTGTCTGCTTTAAGTTGCCCGAGTCGCCCAGGTACTTGGTCATGAAAGGACGTGACCAGGAGGCTGCCACCCTGCTCAGGCAACTCAATGGCACCCGGGATCCACAGGCAAAAGTGGCTCAGATAAGGCTTTCGGTCGGCAATGAGACCAGTCCACGGCTGTCTGATCTGCGCGGACGCACCTTCGGCCTGAAAAAGGTGGTCTGGATAGCTATTGCTGTGGCGCTGTTCCAACAGTTCAACGGGGTCAACATCATTCTTTACTATGATTCCAGCCTTTGGCGATCGCTCGGTTTTTCTGAGCAGCAAGCGTTGAACATTTCGGTTATTCGTGCGGTGGTCGCTTTCGTCCCCATGATCATTTCCATGGCGTTGATTGACAGGATCGGCCGGAAAAAGCTTCTGGCCTTCGGTTCTGCTGGCATGGCCGTCTTCCTTCTTCTCGCTACCTTCGGCTTCTACCATGCCCAGGTCACCGCCACGGGGTTGTCCTTGAAGGGTGTGTGGGCGCCGCTCACTCTGGTAGCGGTCTACCTCTTCTACTTCACATTCTGCGGCACATGGGGGCCGGCCATGTGGGTGGTCATCGGTGAGATCTTCCCCAACAATATCCGTGCCATGGGCGTGGCCGTAGCAACCGCTTTCAACTGGATCGGGAATTTTTTGGTGTCCACCTCCTTCCCTTGGCTGCGGGATGGGATCGGCACCGGCAACGTATATTTGCTGTATACCGTCTTCGCGGCGCTGAGCCTCCTGTTCGTTCTGAAGGTTCTGCCAGAGACCAACGGCGTAGAGCTGGAAGATATGAGGGCTGAATGATGAGCAACGATTCAGAGATGACTGTAACCGACGAGGAACGTGAACTCCTGGAGGGTTGGACCGAAGTTGACGGGGACCTGGATGGCTGCAGTGCCGATATAGTCCAGGCCGTTCTGGGCTCCCGGCTGACTTTCGGGCGCATGGATGCTCTCCGCTCCCGTCACTGGCAGGTGCCCGAGGGAGTGGACTGCCTCAACGACATCGCTTATGTGGACGATGGTCTGCGGGCCCACAAGCTGGATCTTTACCTTCCTCATGATGCCCTGCTGCGCAACGGCAAGGTGACCCCGGTCTACATCGACATCCACGGCGGCGGGTTCATGTACGGCTACAAGGAGCTCAACCGGAACTTCTGCACCCACCTGGCCCAGCGCGGCTTTGCGGTTTTCTCAGTCAACTACCGACTGGTCCCGAGCACGGACTTCATGGGCCAGCTGGGTGATATGCTGACGGCTCTGACCTGGATAAAGAACCACCTGGACGCGTATCCGGTTTCGCCTGATCGGATCTTTCTGACGGGAGATTCGGCCGGAGGCACGCTGGCCCTCTATACGCTGGCAGTGGAGTCCGATGACCAATTCGCGCAGAGGCTGGGGCTGAAACCTGCCGGTCTGCGGCCTCGGGGCGCTGCCTTCGTCTCAGGGCTTTTCGATCTGACTCCTTACTTATCGGCGGATCTGGAAGACTTCCATCCAACTGGTTCGCCCACCGATGACCTGGCAATCGTTGCTCCATCCTTCTTTAGAAGCTTCATGCATGCTGGGGGCGACCAGGTGGCCGACCTGACGACCTTGGTCGACATGGTTCACCTGCCGCCGGTCTTCCTGAACACTAGCGCCGACGATTTTCTGCAGGGTGACGCTCTGAAGCTGGCCGAGATTCTGTGCAGGAAGGGCCGCGACTTCGAGCTGCAGGACCCGAGACCCAACCGCCTGCAGACCCTGGGACACGTCTATCCAGTGGCCATGACCTGGCTGGTGGAGAGCCGGCAGGCCCTGGACCAGATCCACGATTTTTCTTACGACCTGATTTGAGCCCTTTGCGCGCCCGGTTCATCCGGTCGTTGACTATGATGGGAGGGGAAAAGATGGGCATCGATGGCGTAAGGCCCCCGGTACCTGCACCGCCGCTTACAGAGGAGTGATTCATGGACGAGAAGACCTTGGTAGAGAAGCTGAGCAACCTGGAGACCATCGACCAGCTAGTGGACCTGGCCAAGCAGATCGGCAAGCCCCTGTCCTACAACGATGCGGACCAGCTCTTTGGCAAGATAAACCAGTGCAAGAACGATGTCGCGGAGCTGGGTGGCGACACTATTGCCAAGCTGGCCAAGCAGGTCTTCGGCATCTGAAGCATCAGGCCCATTGAGGGCGGGCCGGCATCCGGCTTCGCCCTCTTTTCATGCACGGGCTCGGGCCTCCTGCTCGATTTGGGCTAGGCTTTTGCCCCTGGTCTCGGGCACCATGACCCAGGCGAAAACCAAGGCGCATACATTGATGAGGGCGAAGAGCAGGTAGGCGCCGGTGCCGCCCAGCCGGGCCAGCAGAGTGGGGAAGACCAGGGAGAGTCCGAAGTTGGTCAGGTTCATGGCCACGTTGGCGTAGCCCATGCCGCGGCTCTTGACCTCCTGAGGGAAGATCTCGGACAGGAGCAGCCAGGTGACCGGGGCTACCAGGCCCTGGACGAAAACCACGTAGATCATCATCATGCCGATCATGATCCCGGCGGCCGTTCGTGACTCGGAGCCGGGGGCGCCGACGAACCGGTAGCAGACCCCGATGGCGGCGAGAAAGACGATGGTGCCTGCAAGTCCCGCGGCCAGTATGGCGCGGCGGTCGAATCGGTCAATCAGCCCCAGTCCTCCGATGGTGGCCGCTATGGCGGAGACCAGGATGACGGGCACAGTGGCGACCATGGACAGGGAGGGGTCGAAGCCAAGGGTATCGGTGAAGATGGTCGGCGCGTAGTAGTTGACTATATTCAGCCCGGTCAGCTGATTGATCATAGCCACGCCGATGCCCACGATCAGCACCCGCCGGAGCCAGGGGGCCTTGAAGCTGGCGGTTGTCGCACTCTTGGGCTGTGAAAGCTCCTGCATGGTCTCCCGGGCCTCTTTTTCGTCGCGTGTAGCCTCAAGGAAGGCCGCCGCCTGGTCCTGTTCGCCTCGGCGGATCAGGTGGGCCGGACTGTCATGAAGGAAGCATGCCAGCAAAGCCAGCAGGACGGCTGGTGGCACTACTGCCCAGAGCATGGTCCGCCAGTCGGCGCCCATCCGGTTCATGATGGCGTTGACGCTGACCGCCAGCAGCTGCCAAACCACGATCATGACCGAGTTGACCGAAACCACCCGTCCGCGTTCAACCGTGCCGACCATATCGGCCAGGTAGATGGGCACGATGGTCGAAGTCATGCCTATGCCGACCCCGATGACCAACCTCCCCAGCTCCAGCAGGGGCAGGCTGGGGGCCAGGGCGCTCAGCAGAGCTCCGGGGATGGCCAGCAGGGCGCCGGTCAGGATGATGAGTCTGGGACCCAAGCGGTCGTTGAGCCTGCCTGCCAGGTAGGATCCCAGCGCCGCCCCTATCAACAAAGCGGAGGTGACCATGCCCTGCTCGCCGGCCGTCAGGTGCCCGTCCGGACCCGAGCCTAGGTTCATGCCGACCAGCGTCCCGGAGATAACGGTCAGGGTGTAGCCGTAGAGGCCTCCGGCCAGCACGCCTAGCGAGGTCATCAGCTGCAGGTTGCGTCGACGTTCTTGGAGCGTGGTTGTGGATGCCTTCGTTTCCCTTGGAGCCATGGGTACCCCTTTCGCCAGCTCATCCGGGCAGAATCAGAGTCATCATAGGCACCTGGGGGAGCGGCTTGTGCGTCCGGCTTGTCATTATGGACAGTGCAATCAGCCAGAAGGCAGATGCCGGACTCGTCACCTGAGTTCTGGTTGCCGAAGCCATGAGCATCTGAGGATATTGTCCACGGCTAGTTCCTGTCATGAGCGGCGAAACAGCCCGGTCCAACCTATGGTAAACTCGTATGCGCGCCAAGAACGCCGTGGGTGCTTACGGCCATGGTTCTATACAGCCATGGCGACGAAAGGAAGCATTGCATGCGCAAGCTGATTCTCGATCTGGACACTGGTGTCGACGACACTCTGGCTATTTCCTACGCCCTGGGCAGCCCCGAAGTTGAGCTGATCGGCATAACGGGCACCTATGGCAACGTTCTGCTGGAGCAGGGCATCCGGAATGATCTGGCCATCACCGACTTGCTGGGACACCCGGAGGTCAAGGTCTATCCGGGTCTGCCCCACGCCTCCAAAGCCGACTCCTTCAAGGTGCTGCCTGTCTCCGTCTTCATTCACGGCGAGAACGGCATCGGCGACGCGGCCATCCCGGACTCGCACCGCGAGGCGGAGACGCAGTCGGCTGTAGACTTTATCATCGATTCAGTCAACACCTACGGCAAGGACCTAGTATACGTGCCCACAGGCCCCATGACCAACATCGCCGCCGCCCTGGCGAAGGAGCCCGATATAGCCCAGCGCATCGGCTCCATTGTGCTTATGGGCGGTGCTCTGACCGTGCCGGGGAATGTGGATGCCTGGCAGGAGGCCAACATCTCCCAGGATCCGGACGCGGCAGATGCGCTCTTCCGCTCCGGCGCGCCCGTGACCATGGTCGGTCTGGACGTGACCCTGCAGACTCTGCTCACCTACAAGGAGACCGCCCGCTGGCGGCAACTGGGCACTGCGGCAGGCACCTTCCTGGCGGATATGACCGACTTCTATATCAAGGCCTATGAGACCACCTCGCCCCACCTGGGAGGCTGTGGCCTGCACGATCCGCTGGCCGTGGGCGTGGCCGTGGATCCGACCCTGGTCACCACCCTGCCTATGAATATGAAGGTCGAGACCGAAGGGGCCACGCGCGGGCGCACCATCGGGGACGAGCAGCGGCTCAATGATCCGCACAAGACCATGCGTGTGGCCGTCGACGTAGATGTGCCCCGCTTCCTGAACGAGTTCATGACCCGCATCACCAGTCTGGCCTCCCAGACCGAGTGATGTCCGCCATCCCCGGCAAGTTCACGCAAGAGAAAGAGTATTGAAGACATTATGTCCGAAGAACAACCCACCGAGGATTCGACAGCCGTACGATCATTGATCCTGCTGCTGATCACCTTTGTCCTGGGCACCTTGTGCCTGCAGGGCTTCAACCTGGTATTCCAGCAAGTCGGCAAGGATGCGGGCGCACCTGATCAGGCCTCGCTGATCACGGCCCTGCCCAGCATCGTCCTGGGCATCGTCTGCTTCATCTACGGTTCCTTGGGCGACTTCGTCTCCCTGCGCAAGCTGGTCACCTTTGGCTTGTGCATATTGTTCGTGGGGTCCGTGTACGGGTATGTGGCCAACACGATTATGGCCCCCAACATCTGGAATGTGATTGCGGCCCGGCTGCTGCAGACCGCCGGGGAGCAGGTGGCCGGCTCGGCCTACCTGGTCGTGGCGACCAAATATCTCAAGCCCTCGCTGAAAGTGATCTTCTTTGGCATCTTCACGGCAGGCTACCAGGTGTCTGCAGCCATCGGCATCTTCGCTGCTGGTCTGCTCAGCTCGCTGGCCTGGCAGTACCTGTTCCTTATTCCTGCGGTCACGATCCTCTTCCTGCCCGTTCTGCTCAAGAGCCTGCCCACCGGCGGTGGCAATGGCGAGAAGGTGGACTGGCTGGGCTTTGTCATTTTCGGCCTGGCAACGGCCTTGTTGACTCTTTTCTTCTCATATGCCGCCTGGTGGCTGCTGGTGGCCTCCGCGGTCTGCTACCTGATCTTCGGGCTGTATATCAGCCGGGCCCGCAGCCCTTTCATCACCCCGGCCTTCTTCCGCAACAAGCGCTGGTTGATGGGCATCGCCCTGATCCTGATCTTCTACTTCATGAACTACTGCATGTCGCCCATCTTCAACGCCATCGGGCGTGACGTCTACCGGGTGCCGACCTCCACGGTCTCCCTGCACGTGGTCTGGGCATTCCTGGTAGCCGCCGTGCTGGGCACCACCTCGGGTGCCATCGTGGACAAAATCGGTCGCAAAACAGCGATCATCATCGCTGCCTGCTTGATGATACTAGGCTTCGCCGGATCAGCCCTAGTGGTCAATTCCGGCCTTCTGGCTCTGACTCTGACTGCCTGCGTCTACTACGCCGGCGTCGGCCTCATGTACTCGCCTATTGTCTCCACCGTGCTTGACACCCTGCCACAGGAGCAGTCAGGCCGCGGCGTGGGCATGAACGACCTGGTCATGAATGTCACCGGCTCCATCGGCATCGCCATCATCGGCGGCCTGATGGGCAAGACCAGCCTGGAAGGCTTCAGCATCATGGGTGCCACCGGCCTGGCGGCCAACTACAGCAACCTGCTCCTGATCGGCGCTGCCGTAGCATTGCTTGGCCTGATCGTGTACTTGATCTGCAACAAGTTCATCTACGCCAAGCCTGACGACCAGCACTAGGTTCCCGAGAAAAGCATCGACCGCATGACCGCGATAAGAGGAATCGCCTTTCGCACGGTCAGGCGGTCGACCCATATATATGGTTGGTATGCGGTGGGCAGTGCACAACGGGGAAATGCCGATGCCACCCTCAGCCTTGCTTTGAAGCCCTGTCAGTTCTGCATGGGGAAGGGCCGGCGATTCAGCCGCGGATCAGGGCCAGGGTCAGCATGTCAGGGGTGGGGCACTCATTGCCAGCCTGAATCCTCACCCTGACAGACCGATCGGGCAGGGCATTCAAGACTTGCCCATTCAGGGGGTACCGGTCGAGGACCGTGCCGTGCTCATGTCTCCTGACTGGTTTCCCCAGCTCCAAGCCTTCCGCTCGCAGAGAATAACAAGCTGTGCTGTTCTGGCCGCGCATAGCCACCTCCAACATCCTTGCTTTCCCAGTGGCATCATGGAGCCGGTAGGAGAAGCAGCCGCCAGTCAGGGCGCGACGGGTGTTCGTTCCCTCGATCAGCTCCTGCCGGTCATTCCGACCCTGGTACTCATGGTCGATCTCGGACTGCTGGGATCCGCAGTCCACCTGATCGCAAATCTGACGCTCATGGGCCTGTTCCTGAACATCAATGTCTTTCAGGGCGCGGTGAACGCGGTCTTTGTCCCAATCCTGTGCCCAAGGCAGATAAACCGAGTACCTGGAGGCTTCTATAGAGGTGAAGGGGACCAGCAACAGGCGCGAGTCGATCCACTCGGGGTCCCCTTCCGCCTCCCGGGCTGGTGCGTGCGGTCTGGCGACGGCCACCTCGATGGCGCCGTCGTCCTGGGGGTGGGGCAGAAGGAAGTCCTTGGGCTCTCCCAGGAGCAGGGGCAGGTCGCCAAGCGGGCGCAGAGGACCGGCGGCGATATGACTGGCTCGGGAGTCGTCTGCCTTCAGGCCCTCCAGATCAGCGTCATCGCTGCGGGCAGCCATGACCTTGACACCGCGCAGCAGGCTGATCCAGTCCGAACCGTCAGGCAGGGGCTCGGCAGTCACCCGGACCCGGTGGGCCACCTCCAAAGTTGCTTGTCCAGTCCAGGTCAGGCGCAAATGGTCGAAGCATGGGCTGCTGTTTGAATCGGACCTCGTTGGATCGACGGTCAGCTGGGCCTGCTGTCCTTGCATGACCCGGTACCTGGCATCCTCAAGCCACCAGGGATGACGCAGGTAAAGGTCCACAGTCTGTTGCTCCTCCGGCGGACCTTCCAGGTCCAGGCGGCCCAGGTTGGCTGTTCCGGGGCCGGGAGCATAGGATAGTCCGACGCGCAGTCTGCGGGCGGACCAGTCCAGGACGGCAGGAATGAAGAGGTTGACCACCAGGGACTCGGATTTGCTGCCGGGCTCATTGCCTGGTTGGCGTTCGAAGATCATGCTGTTGTAGCGTGCGTGATTCTCCAGGCCTGTGCCAACGCAGCACCAGAAGGAGCGCTGGGCGCTGGAGTAGACCCGGTAATGCCGTGGACGCATAGGGGTGAAATAGACGAAGCCGTGCTCGTGGATGCCTACTGTGGAGACCAGATGATTGACCAGCACCCGCTCGTAGAAATCCAGGTATCGGGCCTGCCCTGTGCGCCTATAGAGGCTCAGGGCCAGCTTGGCCATGTTGCAGCTGTTGCAGGTCTCCAGGCCTTCCCGGGAGGTGACCACGGCGGAGAAGTCGTCCGGCGGGTTGAAATGCTCCGAGACGGAGTGGGCACCGATGGAGACCGTGCGCCGGTCCACCACCCCATGCCAGAAGGTGTCTACGGCCCTGCGATAGGTTTTCTCGCGGGTGATCTCAAACAGACGCTCGTAACCCAGGACCTTGGGGATCTGCGTGTTGGCATGCAGGCCTGTAAGCCGATCCTTGCCGCCGGCCAGCGGTTCGAAGAAGGCCTGGTCGGTCAGGCGGCGGGCCTGGCGCAGATAGCGTTCTCTCCCGGTCAGCTGGTATAGACGGGCAAAGACATCGTTCAATCCTCCGTATTCACAAGACAGCATGGTTTGGAAATCCTGCTCGGCAATGGCGTCCGCTAGATTGCACCACCAGTCAGCCAGCTGCAGAACCATGTCGTGGGCCATGGCGGAGGCATCTGCTGCTTGGCTGTTGTTTTCAGGGATTTGGAAGGCCTGCCAGCAATCCAATAGACCCGCCATGAGCTTGTGGAGGTTGTAGAGGGGAACCCATGCGCCTTGCAGATCGAATGACTGTGCCTGGATATGGCCTTTTCGCAGGCTTCGGAAGAGCTCGGCGCTGTGGGGCATGCCGCCTAGGAAGCCGTCGCCGGAGGCTCGTTGACATTCACGCAGGACAGTCAACATATAGGTTGCCCTTGCCAGGAAGCGGTGATCGAGCAGAGTCTGCCAGTATGCCGCCAGGCCGGATAGGTAGTGGCCGCCCATATGGCCATCCAGGCCCATGGATTCCCAGTTAGGGTAAGGGCTGTCCTGGTGGGGCAGGCCGGCCTCGCGCCGGTATGGGGCCAGCAGACGGTCAGGATCCAGGCTGAGCAGGTAGTCCGCACCGGCCTGCTGGGCATCAGCATAGGCACTGCCCGGGGCCAGGCAGATCTGGGACGGGGCAAAGGTGAAGCACTCATGCTCCTGCCCATGTTTCCATCGGAGCTGGTTTGTGGGTGATGCGGATCGTACGTGTGTATCGGTCATGACCCCTCCTTGCGGCAAATATCTAGTGGCCGCGCACGACGACCAGCGAAGCAGGGGCCGACTATGCTGCTGGAAGTAATTATAGCGCTTAGCGGGTTGCTACAGTCATGAGGGCACCAGGGACCGTGTCCAGGATCCGCGTAGTTCCTATGAGGACATGAGCGGTTGACCATCAAAGCAGTGGCTGAGACGCTTATTGGAGAATCGGGATGTGCTGGTGGCGGTCGTTGCGGATTGTTGTGGTTGCGGCAGCCATCAGATCCGACGGCCAGAGCGGTTGTCTTTCTTGCGTGGTTCTTATTTCATCAATCCATTCAGGTTGAGGCATTGGTCGAGTTAGAGCAATACAGCCGAACCAGGACGATGGGTCTTGTACGCTTCAGACTGATCTGCATGGATCAAGCCATTTAATGGCTGATGGCCCCTTCTCGCGGAATGGTTGGCGCCAAGACAGCGGCAGAGTCGCATACCCAGCGCAGTGACTGCTTTTCCAGTGAATGGACCATCTTGCCAGAATGCCTCTCATGGGCCAAAGCAGGGATGGTATACGGCGCGAAAGCACTCATACGCGACCCGATCTGCCTGGTTCTTGCATGCGGGGCTCCTGACCCGCCTCGACTTCTCTATCGTGCATTGTCTCTGCAGATCCTATACTTGGACGGCTTCGGCCTTCCGTGGCTGAATTGATGGGCTGATGAGCGATTCCTGGTTTGTCATCAGTTTTTGCGTCTTTGGCGGGTGAGGCGAAGATTAGGACAGATGCAATGCATAAAACAGCAAATGCGAGTTGCTTGAATGTGGAAAAACGGCCAGAGACGAACTCTATCGTTGGCTTTGCCGGGTTGATCAGAGCCTGGACACATCTATCGAGGTTGATGCAGACTTAGGGATCGATGCTGATGGGATAAGATGACACTCTTGCTTTAGGTTGTGATTGGAAGATGGTAGTCGGTGGCTGCGCTTACCTGGTGTGCCTTTTGTTCGTGTTGGAGCTTTGTGTTTGGGTTTTGTGGTCTGTTTTGCCGAAAGCGGGTTGCCTATGCCCGCGCTTTTGGCTTTTAGACTTGGTGATTGTGGATGCCTGACGCGGCAGCGACTGTCAAGGCCGATCGCAATCCCGTTCTCGGCTTTCTCTGCATTAAAGTCGGGCTGGGTTGCTGTTTGCTGGCGGTGTGTGGTTGGTCCGACTGGGGTCTGGTTGTGGTTTGTAGGGTTGTTGGGTGTGGTGGCGGCTCCGTCGTGTTGGGGGTGGCGGGGCCGCCTGTTGGCCTGGGTCCTGTTGGGGGTGTGGCCCGGGCTGCTTACTCGTGTGAAGTGTGTGTTTGGGTTTGTTGTCGTCGGTTTTTGGCTGCTGTGGCGGCTCCTGCGGCGAGCAGTCCTGTGGCGAGCAGGAGGAGCATGCCGTTTCCTCCGGTCAGGGGCAGGCTGGCGATGGACAGGTACCGGTAGGTGTTGCTTGTGTCGGTTTCCTGTGGTATGCCGTCCTGGGTCCAGTCGATGGCTGCGGGGACGGGGCCTGGCGTGTAGGCGGGCGTGGTGGCGTTCCAGGTGCCGTCCGCGTTGGGCGTCAGGTTTTTGCCGGCGGCAAGGCAGGCGCCTTGCTGCCGGGTTTGGTCGAAGCAGATGCTGGTGGCTTGTGGTTTTCCGGGGAAGCCGACCGGTCCTGGCCGGCTGGCCGGCCAGGCTTCAGCGGGCTCGCGCCCCAGCTGGCCGTTGATGTTGCTCCCCCAGGAGTACAGGTTGCCGTCTGAGGCCAGGCCGTAGGACAGGTTGTCCCATCCGGCGCTCACCTGCACCCAGGTCAAGCCGGAAGGCCCGTCTGCCGGCGCCGCCACCTGGACCGGGGTATGCCGCTCAATGGTGGTGCCGTCCCCGATCTGGCCGTAATCGTTGTTGCCCCAGGCGTACAGGCGCCCGGCAGAATCGATGCCAAGAGACGTGCTGTTGTGGACGCTGACCTGCTTCCAGGATTGCCCAGCATAGGAAGGGCGGGCCTGGGCCAGTGTACACACCATAACATTGGCGTCCCCGTTGCCGACGCTGCCGCTGAAGCTGCTGCCCCAGCCGTAGGCGTTGCCGTCGGAGCCGATGGCCAGCGAGCTGTAGTCGCCCATCTGGAACTGTCCCCAGGATGACACGCCCTCTGGTTTGGCCACAGGGACAGGGGTGAGCCTGTCTGGCGTTATTTGCCCGGTGCCCAGCTCGCAAGCCCTGGAGTATCCCCAGCCGTAGAGCTGGTTGTCCGAGCCCAGAGCCAGGGAATGCCAGCCCCAGCCGCTCATCCGCTTCCAGGTGAACCCTGAGGGCGCATGCTCCGGCAAGCTTACCCGGACGGGAGTGTATTGCCGGGTGGTGGTCCCGTTGCCTACATAGCCATGCTCATTGAGGCCCCAGCTGTAGAGCTGGCCGTCGGAGCCCAATGCCAGCGCGTGCAGGCTTCCCGCCTCCACATGCTTCCAGGTGAACCCTGCTGGCGCGTCTTGGGGCTTGTCGACCTTGCCGGGCCGGGGGTCGGCCGGGATGCCGTTGATGGTCTTGCCGCCGATGCTGCGTCCCAGCGTGGCGTTCTCGTTGTCGCCCCAGCTGTAGATATTGCCGTCGGAGCCCAGGCCCAGTGTGAACATGTATCCTGCCGAGGCCTGCACCCAGGTGAACCCGGCTGGCGCGCCTTCGGGCTTCAACGCCCGGACCGGCTCATGCCGGTCGGTGGCGGTGCCGTCGCCCAGTTGGCCGTACTGGTTGCTTCCCCACGCGTACAAGTTGCCGTCCGAGGCGACAGCAGCGATGTTTCCTCTTCCTGCGCTGATTTGGCTGAATCTGATGCCGCGCGGCTTGGGCGGGGTCAGGGTCACCTTGGTGCCTCCGGTCTCGGGTCCTTGGGCGGGGCTGATGGTCCAGTGCTGCGTGTCCGTCCTGGTCCACCGGGCGGTCAGGGTGATGTCATGGGTGACGGGCTGGGTGAAGTCGTAGGCCACATTGTCTTGGAACCAGCCGTCGAACAGGCAGCCGTCGGCTTTCGGGTCCGGCTGGGGGCGTTCCGCCTGCCCGTCCTGGGTGACGGCCTGGCTGGGGGGCATGCCCGTGGGGGCGGGGCAGGAGCTGTCCTTGGAGGTGAAGCCGACCTGGTATTTGGGGGCGATATATGTGTATTGCAGGTGCGCGTCCGGCTGCGGCCCGTTCCTGTTCCAGACGACCCTCACGTCCACGGCCCCCGGGTCATGCGCGGGCGTGGTCGCCTGCCAGGTGCCATCAGGGTTGGCCGTGATCCCCCCCATGGCCTTGGCCTGACCGAACAGGACATCAGTAGGCGTGGTGGCGCCGGGGAAGACGACCATGACCGGCCGGTTCCGGTCGGTGGTGGTGCCGTCGCCCAGCTGGCCGTTGCCGTTGACTCCCCAGGTGTAGAGCTGGCCGTTCGAGCCGATCGCCGCAGAATGGTTGCAGCCTAGGATCGCGTATTTCCAGGTGAACCCGGCGGGCGCTCCTTGGGGCTTGCCGACCGGGATTGGCCTGCTCCTGTTGGTGGTGGTGCCGTCGCCCAGCTGGCTGTGTTCGTTGCTTCCCCAGATGTAGAAGCTGCCGTCCGAGCCTAAAGCCTCGGTATGCCAGTCGCCTAGGCTGATTTGTTTCCAGGTGAATCCGTCGGGGGCTCCTTGGGGCTTGCCGACCAAGGTCGGCGTGTGCCGGTCGGTGGTGGTGCCGTCGCCCAGCTGGGCTCTGTAGTTCTGTCCCCAGGTGTAGAGCTGGCCGTCCGAGCCGATGGCCGCGGAATGCTGCCAGCCTATGCTGACCTGTTTCCAGGTGAATCCGTCGGGGGCTCCTTGGGGCTTGCCGACCAGGACTGGCCTGCTCCTGTCGGTGGTGGTGCCGTCGCCCAGCTGGCCGTACTGGTTGTTCCCCCATGTGTAGAGGCTGCCGTCCGAGCCGAATGCTGCGGTATTCAAGTCTCCTAGGATGAATCGTTTCCAGGTGAATCCTTCTGGCGCGCCTTGGGGCTTGCCGACCGGGATTGGCCTGTTCCGGTTGGTGGTGGTCCCGTCGCCCAGCTGGCCATGGCCGTTGTCTCCCCATGTGTAGAGGTTGCCGTCCGAGCCGAACGCCGCGGAATGGGACCAGCCTACGCTGGCTTGTTTCCAAATGAATCCTTCTGGCGCGCCTTGGGGCTTCTTCACTTGGACTGGCGTGTTCCTGTTGGTGTTGGTGCCGTCGCCCAGCTCGCCGCCGCCGTTGTCTCCCCATGTGTAGAGGCTGCCGTCCGAGGCGAGGGCCGCGGAATGCATGCCGCCCATGCTGAGCTGGCTGAATTTGATGCCGCGCTGTGCTGGCGGGGTGAGGGTGACCTTGGCGCCCCCGGTTATAGGCCCTTGGCTGGGGCTGATGGACCAGTTGTCGTCTCCCTTGGTCCACCGGGCGGTCAGGGCGATGCTGCGGGTGACGGGCTGGTTGAAGTCGTAGGCGACATCGCCTTGGAACCAGCCGTCGAACAGGTACCCGTCCCTGGACGGGTCGGGGCTGGGCCGGCTGGCCTGCCCCCCGTCGGGGATGGTCTGCCCGCCGATGCTGCTGCCGCCGGCCGGGTCGAAGCTGACCGTCCAGGTTTGAGAGGATTGGGCCTGCGGCCGGCTGCCTGTGGTGTCGGGAGCGTCGGGCGCGGCCAGGGGGGAGGATGACGGCAGTGGGGAGGATGTGGTCAGCGGGGATGAAGGGGCTGGCGGGGTGGCGGTCAGCGCGCTGCCAGCGGCGTCGGGCTGCCGGCTATCTGCGCTGGGGGTTTCGGGGTCCTGCTTCCTTGGGTTTTCCAGGGTGGCGTGCGTGGCCGTGCCGGATGGTTTGCCGACGGTGGCATCGGCTGCGGCCAAGCCTCCGGCCAGGAGGCTGGCAGGCAGGATGACGACAAGCAAGATGCCGATGGCCCTGGCCGAGATGTTCGAATGCTGGCGCATGATATGCACAAACCCCTATCCACGCATACGCGGTCATGCTTCCCAGTGCCCCCGCCTCATGTAAAGCCGCAAGCCGCACATGTATTCCCTACAACCAGAAACAACCTTATCACGCTCAGCCTCATCACTTTAAAGCGAAGCATCCCGCTCCCAGCAGCAGGGGCGTCCGTCATACGGCTGCCCTTCACCTTTGGAACATTAACAGGGTAACTTTTTAGGGATTCTTGCGGGCTTGTCTGGTCGATTCCTCATGCTTATGTCGGTTCGTGGAACAGTGAATGCCTGGGGGGTCCGAAGACATTCCGCTTGTGTGGAAAGCACCAGTTGTTGATTTTTGCATCGGTCGGTTACAAGTGTGGCTGATGACATTGATCAGCAAGTGATTCCCTCTTACCTTCAAGTGAGAGAGGCTGGCCTTGGGCAGGATGACTGGCTAAAGTTTTAGTGCCCGCAGGGCAACTGGTCCATATGCCCGCTGTAGTCGTGGTTGACTGCATTGGTATCCCAAGGGTAGGGCAGAGCGGTCTGCGGATATATGTCCGCAAGCAGGTCGTAGCCGATCGGGTCGTATTCGTGCAGCTCATTCCTGGTGTTGAGCGGGCCTCGGACCCCGTCCCAGGTGTCGTCGGCGCTCTCGGCCATGACGTTGAACCACATGGATGTAAGGGTGGCGAAGTACTCTTCGATGTTGCCGATCAGGTAGGTTCGCGGCCAGAGTCCAGCCTCCATTGCATGGCTGTAGGCGGCCTGGATTCGATGGGCCAGACTCTGATCTTCCAGACGGTTGATGCCCAGCAGGTGGATGGCGTGGCCGAATTCATGGGCCAGTATGGACTCGTTAGGGTACCGGGTCTGATGCATGCCCTCAGTGATGCGCTCGATATTGGCTGCGGAGATGGAAGTGACCGGGTCACCGATCATGCCGCCGTACCCTTCCACAGGGCGATCCATAATCTGGGCGCCGCCGCGATGTTCAGGTATGTCATAGACATCCTCATGAGGCCCGTAGATGGCGACCCTGGCCCCAAGGGAGATCATGGTCCGGGCTATCCGCGGCGATGCGGACATCATGGTGTCGATCAGGTCGGCCGCCAACAGCCGGGTGTGGTGCCTGACGTCTTCAGATGACTCGATGGGGATTCCGCAGCGGCAGTTGGTGAACTGCGTATACTGGCAGTGCCAGTTGTTGACCACGATCTCGACTTCCGGATCGGCCTGCTGACCCTGTTGATTGACGATGGCCGCTTCCGCTCGTACGGACAGGCGTCCCAGAACAGTGCGATCCAAGGGGTCTCTGGTAATCAACGTGGACCGTTTCTTGATGGGTTCATAGACATTGAGCAGATTCCACTCCACGTCGGTCCTCTCCATCAGCGGCAGAGGATGGTCGTCCAGGGACAGACGGAAATGCCTGGGATCTGAGGCTCCCTCCACCTCCTGGTCCCAGTAGAGCTCGATGCGTCGAGGATCGATCATCTGGCTGAAAATCATCCGAGGCGGGTTGGTGTGAGGCATGGGGATCTCCCTTCGTTGCAAAATCACCTTGCTGTTTTCATCCTATGAGCGTCGGCCGCGAAATCGGCCTGGCAGAGACCACTGCGTCATTAAAACCCACCTATTGTCCTTATGATCGACCCGGTTGTAGCGCTCAGTGGGAGTTGAAGTGCCTTTGGTGAAAGGTTCTTCGGTAGCGGGTGGGGCTGATGCCGGTGTTGCGTTTGAATACCTTCATGAAGTATTTGTCGTCCTTGTACCCGACGATGGCCCCGATGCCTTCCACTGTGTCGTCGGTCTCCACCAGCAGCGACTTAGCCGCCTCCATGCGGAAGCGTTCGATCTCCTGGGAAATGGTGATGCCGAACTTCTGCCGGTATTTGCGCGATAGGTAGCTTTTGTTGTAGCTGAAGTAGTCGGCGATTTGGCTCAGGCTGATCGGCCCCAGAGCGTGTATGCGGATCCAGTCGCGCACCGGCTGCAGTTCATGAATGTTCATAGACGGGGTGTGCAGAAGCTGCTTGGCCTGCATGGTCACCTCATAAAGCACGCAGGCCAGGATAGCATTCAGATAGTGTTGATCGCCGTGCATCTGGTAGACGTCCAGCAACTGGTTGGTGATGACGGTGATCCGGTCCATGAACAGGTGCTCGCTGTAGGCAGGCAGGAGGATGCTCGAAGCCTCGTCCGCTTCGGGATCATCGCTGTTGCCTCTGACTGGGGTCAAGCCAGGCAGATTGAAATGCATCCAATCGAATCGCAGGCTCTCGGTGATGGCGCGAAATCCTCGATGCTCTAGGTTGGGAGGCACGATCAGGAAGGTGCTCGGACCCACCATGTAGCGCGTGTCGCCAATCTGCAAGGGCAAAATGCCCTGGATGTTGCAGATGATTTCGAAGGTCCTGATGACGCGTCTGCTGTGCTGCCAGCCTGGGTCGCCTATAAAGGTGCCGGCAGACACCAGCTCGGGCTGCGGCTGGCTTTCCTGGTCATAGAACAATGTCATGAAAATCGACCTCTCGTCGGAGAAAATAGGTAAAAAAACCCCACGTATTGTGAATTCTAGGCCACCGGCTATGAGATTCGCCATCACTACCATTGAAGGCAGCATAGGCAGCGGAGCCTAGGCATATGAGAAAGAGACGGAACGACCGTGGCAGACCGAACCATACCAGCGCAGGGGTCGGTGACCCAGACGCCTGTAAAGAATCTATACCTCAAAATCATCCACCTTTTCTATAAATTCACCACTATTCCGGGAGCGATGCAATCATGAAACACACGGAGAGCACCTTGGAAGAGGTCAGGGACGACAAGGGCTTCTTCGGACATCCTCGTGCTATCGGGACCCTGGCTCTGGGCAATTTCTGCAACTCGGCCGCCTGGGGCGCATTCTACGCACTGATGATCTACTACCTCTACACCCCATTCTCCAAGGGGCTGGGGTTCTCCCAGGGGGATGCGGCTCTGATGATCGCGGCCATGGGAGCGGCCAACGGGTTGCTCAATATCGTGGGCAGCTGGCTGTCTGACAGGGTCCTGGGAATGCGTAAGGCGCTGATACTAGGCAATCTTCTCAAGGCCACAGCCTTCTTCATCCTTGCTATACCGCCGACCAGGCAGGTCTTCGGGCAGACCATGGCCTACATCGCCCTGGTGCTGCTGTCCATGCCCATCATGGGGATGTCCAATGCCTCCCTGACCGGGCAGCTCTACCGCAAGGAGGATGCCCGCAGACGCGACGCGGCATTCACCATCCACCAGTTTGCCAACACGGTGGCTGGGATCATCACCCCGGTCGTGGTGGGCCAGATCGGTCTGAGCAACTACCATATCGGCTTCGCTGTGGCCGGGATCTTTGCCCTGCTCTACGGCGCGGCTATCTTCTTCACACAGTATCGGTTCTTTGGACCCCTGGGTGAGGCTCCCATCAAGCCCCTGTCAGCCCAGGAGCGCCAGAAGATACTCAAGGGTCTGGTCATCGGGCTAGTTTTGCTGGCGCTGGTCATCGCCGCCCTGGTCTTGACCAAGCATTTCAACCTGAATGCCATCATCAACGCCGTCACCACCTTCGCTTTCGTAGTACCCATCTGCTTCCTGGTCAACCTGTTCACCAAAAAAGACCTGACCGCCCGTGATCACACCCATCTTCGGGCCTTTCTCTGGTTCTTCTTCGCTCAGATCGTCATGGCCCTGGGCGCCACTCTGTTGACCAGCGCCATCGCCATTTTCCTGGACAAGAAGGTCAACCGGGTGATCTTCGGTATCACCATCGCCCCGGGTTCGCTCCAGGTCATCTACATGGTCATGGATCTGATAGCCGGGCCTATTTTCATCTTCCTGTGGACTAAAACTCGTGTCGGGGCAATCCGGACCACCTATAAGTATGGTATGGGGCTGCTGGTCACGGCTCTGGCTTTCTTCACGCTGACCATACCCTCCCTGATTCTGGGTGGGAGCGGATCATCCGGCTACTCTCTTTGGTGGGTGCTGATTTACTACGCCTTCATGGCCCTGTCCGACCAGCTCGTAGGTCCGATCGGCAGCTCCCTGGTCTCCGGACTCTCTCCTGAGTCCTATGAGACCCAGCTGCAGACGGCATGGAACCAGACCGCGGCCATCGGCAATGCCATTGCCATCATTTTCTTCAAATTCTTCCAGACGGCCGATCAGCAGGTCTATCTTTTCCCCATCGTGGCTGCGGCCCTGGCGACTGTTGCGCTGGTGCTAACCGTCTTCAGCCGTCACATAGAAAGGCAGATGGCAGCATGAGTCAGCAATTCAATATGAGCGGGCCTATTGAGATCAGCCAGGCCAGCGTCGACGACCCCTTCTGGTCAGCCGAGCAGGAGCTGGTCAGAACAGCGGTCCTGCCCTACCAATGGAGGGCTCTCAACGACCAGGTGCCTGGTGCTTCACCCAGCTACTGCATGCACAATTTTCGCGCTGCCGCCGCTCTCAACGAGAGGCTGAATGGGCAGGAGGAAAGTGGAGACTTCCAGCCGCCGACTTACACCAATCAGGGATTCCGCCGCCTGCCGAAGGATCCGGATCATCCCGATCCGGATAAGTTCTATGGTTACGTTTTCCAGGACACCGACTTCTCCAAATGGGTGGAAGCCGTGGGGTACTCCCTGGCGCATCATCCGGATGCCGAACTGGAGCGGCTTGCCGACGGGGCCATAGACATTGTCTGTGCCGCCCAACTGGACAGCGGATACCTGGACACCTACTACATCCTCAACGGGATGAACCGGCACTTCACCAATCTCAAGGATCATCATGAGCTCTACTGCCTGGGCCATTTGATAGAGGGTGCCATCGCCTATTACCAGGGCACGGGCAAGACCAAGCTTTTGCATGCGGCCGAGCGGTTTGCCGACTATGTGGCTGCGACTTTCGGACCGGCCGACGATCAGCTGCACGGCTATCCGGGTCACGAGATTGCCGAGATGGCTCTGATCCGCCTGTATGAGACCACCGGAATCAAGCGGTATCTGGACCTGGCGGTCTACTTCGTCAATCAGCGGGGAACAAGCCCCCTCTACTTCGAGCAGGAGGATCGGCAGAGGGCAGCCTATGAGCATGCCAACTTCACTGTCGACGACAGCAGGCCAGCACCCTATGCCTACTATCAGGCCCATGAACCGGTGGCTCAGCAACGTCAAGCCGTCGGGCATGCGGTCAGGGCCGGGTATCTATATTCGGGAGTTGCCGATGTGGCCAGGCTGACCGAGGACTCTGCACTGAATGAGGCGGTGCATGCCATCTGGCGTGACATTGTTGATAAGAAACTCTACGTCACGGGAGGGGTGGGTGCCGACGCGGATGCCGAATCGCACTCCTATGCCTACGACCTGCCCAACGACACCGGATATTGTGAAACCTGCGCTTCTGTGGCTCTGATCTTCTTCGCCCGTAGAATGCTGCAGCTGGACCCCAGATCGGAATATGCCGACGTGATGGAGCTGGCCCTCTATAACACGGTGCTTGACGGTATGGCCATGGATGGCAAGAGCTTCTTCTATGGCAATCCCCTCGAGGTCAGGCCCCAGACCAAGCTGAACAAGGATCCCCGCTACAGTTACGTGCCCGTCGTGCGTAAACGGTGGTTCGGATGCGCCTGCTGCCCGCCCAACTTGGCCCGCCTGGTCGAATCGGTGCAGAATTACGCTTACACCCTTGCCGAGGATGGGTCCACGTTCTTTGTACACCTCTACATCGGCGGTAGGATCCAGACGGACCTGGGGGAGGGGTCGATCGCTTTGCAGGTGCATTCGGAATTGCCTTGGAAGGGTGTAATCCGCCTAAAGGTTCAGGCTTCCGGTGATGGCTGGACCACCCTGGCTCTCCGTCTGCCTTCCTGGGCTGGCGGCGATGCAGCTGCCGATGCGGTGACGGTCCGCACAGGCCAAGGTTCCTCGGATGTTATCAGCCGACGTGTGGAACAGGGGTACCTCTACCTTTCCGGTCCCTGGAAGAAGGGCGATCGGATCGACATCGACTTCGACATGCCAGTGCGTGCTGTTGCTGCCAATCCTCTGGTCAGCCAGGATGCGGACAAGGTGGCGGTGACCAGGGGACCCATAGTCTACTGCGCCGAGGAAAGGGACAACGGGGCCAACCTGCATCTGCTGCATCTGGACGGCAATGCCTTGTCGGGTGATGCAAGCCGCGTGAGAGTCGAGCCCTTCACTTTTCAGGCCGGGGCATATCTCGACGATTCTAAGGCCGAGGGTCATGTCGATGCGGTCAGCCGCAGCATGGTCAGACTGCGGGCGCCAGCCTGGCGGGAGTCAGCAGACGGGGCTGATACTGCTCCGCTCTACCGTCAATGGCAACCGGTCCGTCGTATGCCGACCACGGCCACCCTGATTCCCTATTTCGCTTGGTCTAACCGTGGCGAAAACGAGATGAGGGTTTTCTTGAACGTGGACTGAAGGCTGCCATCCCTCAAGCATGCTGCGGTTTCTGAGAGCGACGCAGGGCGGCCAGAATCAGCAGAACCTCCAGGGTGCCAACGATCAGCAGCAAGATCAAGGCATGCTGGGAGCCATTGATGGTGCCCAGCCGCCGGTCTGCCACTGCGGCCTGGCCTGCTGCTACGATGGTGGCCGCCAGGCTGCTGCCGATGGCTGCGGCGAACTGCTGGACGGTGTTGAAAATGGCGTTGCCGTCGGCCTGTTGCTCCGAGCTCAGCCGATGCAGACCGTTGGTCATGATGTTGCCGAAGCTCAGCCCGATGCCCAGCATGAAGAAAATATAGAGCACCAGGACGGTTATGGCTGTCAGTCGGCGGGCCGTCAGAGCAAATCCGAGGAGGCCGACAAAGGCAACACAGCTACCGCTGATGATGGGAATGCGCGGGCCTAGCTGATCGTAGAGCCTGCCGGAGAGCGGTGCCAGAACAGCTCCGATCGCCGCACCCGGCAGCAACACCAGTCCGGCCTGCAGAGAGGTGCATCCATCAACCAGCTGCAGGTGGTTGGGCAAGATGAAGGAGAGAGCCAGGGCACAGATCTCGAATAGAATGTAGGCTCCGACATGCAGGGAGAAGCAACTGTCAGTGAACAAGTACACGTCGATGATCGGATAGGCCTGATGCTGGGCGCGGAGGCTGAACGCTGTCAAGGCGACAAGCCCCAGGGCCAGCGTTCCGCCAAACCTCCAGGAGAGCCATCCTGCCGATGCGTTGCTGATGCCGAAGATCAGACCTGCAAACCCTAGAACCATCAGGAACACGTCAAGCGGGCCCAGCCCGGCCGCTTGCCTGTCTGCGGACACAGGAACCGAGGGTATACAGGCCAGGCCGGTCACCAGCGAGATGACCAGTACTGGGATCAGGATGATAAAGACGAAACGCCATCCGATCGTGGTCGCTACCAAACCGCCGAAGGTGGGGCCGACGGCTGGTCCGATAGCTGTAATCAGGGTGCCTACGCCCATCATGGTGCCGATGCGCTTTATCGGGATCTCCTGGAGGATGATGTTGAACATCAGCGGCAGGGCGATACTGGTGCCCAACCCTTGTATGGCCCTTCCCAGCAGCAGGAGCGGGAAGATTGGAGCCAGCGCGTCGATGACCAGTCCGGTCAGGAAGAGCAAGTTAGCGCACAGAAAGAGGGTTCGGCTGCGGAACCGGCGCTTAAGGGCCGCCGAGAGCGGGGTGATGGAGGCAACGACCAAGAGGTAAAGGGTGGTCATCCATTGCACGCTGGAGGTTCCGATGCTGAAATGGCTCATGAGGGCAGGGAAGGTGATATTCATGGCCGTTTCCACGATCACTCCGCAGAAGGACATGATGCCAGTGGCTACTACAGCGCCGATTACCATACGGGGGATCGCTGTACTTTGCTCTTGGGCTGCTTGGGTTGAGCTCATGAGTGAGACTCCTTTCCGGCCTGGGAGGAATCACCGGAATTCAAGGAGATGAAATAGGTCAGCACACGATCGAAGACAGCCAGATCACGCTGGTCGAACTGGCGCTCCATGGCCTTTTGCTGGCTGTCTATATATAGCCGCACGGCTTTCTGCAGGGCCCGGGCCTTTGCGGTCGGAACAATGATGCGTTGACGGCCGTCCCCGGGATCCCGTTTGGCGCCGACCAGTCCGCTGGCCTCCATACGCTGCAGGATTATTGTCGTTGTAGACGGGCGGATGTCGAATTCCATTTCTATGTCCCGTTGGGTGTGGTCCTGGGACTCGCCCAGGAAGTCGATGATGGACATCTGGGTGCCCGTGAGCCCATATCGAGCCGCGTAGGCATCCATGGATCGTGACATGAGGTTGGCTGCCCGTTTGATTCGCTTGCCGTAGTCTTTGCTCAAAGGCCCTCCCTTGGATTGATCGTTAGCTACCTAATGAATAATCACCCAAGTATGGACAAACGTTCATGTCGGGTTGTTAAAGGCAGCAATGAGGTCTTTGGATTCTTCTGCAGGCATCGCAGAAGTCTGCCGCACCCTTGCAGCAAGCAGCGTAGTACTTGTGATCTGACATCTACTTGGGCCAAAGCTATGATGCCGTGTCAGATGGTCCGGGGGAAGTTGTTAATTTTGCCTGACTTGTTTCTGTCGCTGGCTGATGTCGATGACCGAGCCGCGCTGGATCAACTTCGCCGGAATAAGCGTCTTGGTGTTTGTAGGAACGTATTCTCCCTCGCACTGAAGCTTGACCTTGGCGAGGGCTTCGCGCCCGATGGTTTCGAAGTCCATGCGCATGGTAGTCAGACTCAATCTTGGGACCGTTCCGATCAGAGAATCGTCGACACCGATCACGCTGACATCTTCAGGTACTCTTTTGCCGGAGTCTTTGAGGCCCTCAATGGCTCCATAAGCCATCTGGTCGTTGGCTGCATAGATGGCTGTGCAATCAGCTTCATGCGCCAAGGCTCGTCCTGCCTCATACCCGCTGTCTGCTTCCCAATCACCTATATAAGTCGGCGGCACTGGGATGCCGTGAGCCTGAAGAACGTCCCTCCATCCCTTGGCCCGGCTTTCCGCAGCTCGTGAAGTCGAGGGGCCTGAGATGTGGTAAACAGTGCGGTGGCCTTTTTTGAGCAGATATTCGACAGCCGAAGTTGAGCATCCGTATTGATCGGCATCGATAGTGGGGCAATGAGGGGAAGGCTTCTCGGTGATGAGCACGACGGGAAGCTCCTTGCTGGGTCTAAAACGACCAAAATCGCCGACTCTTTGTTCAAGCACCACGATGACGCCGTCCACAGGCAACTGCTTCATCTGCTCTAGGATATCCGCTAAGGTAATTTCCGATGAGTGGTTGACGACGTGGACGGTCGCCGCATATCCGAATTCTGATGCGGCTTCCACAGCGCCGTCCAGGATGCGTGCATTGCCAAATGTGGTGATGTTGAACAGGACGATGCCAATATTGTTGAACCGGCCGTGCTTCAGCGCCCTGGCGGCATAATTCGGTCGGTAGCCCAAGGCTTCCATGGCGTTCAGCACTTTTTGTCTGGTGTTCGGGCGCACAGCTGTGCTGTCATTAACGACTCGCGACACAGTTTGCGGCGATACCTCGGCAAACTGTGCAACGTCCTGTATCGATACCTTTTTCTTCCGTCCCATGCCTACCTGATCCAGCTCATGGGAGCTTGCCGTCCTTAGCGTCGGTTGCTCCTTGGTGGCAGACAATATGTTTGCGACACCATTTTTGTAAACACCATTATATCAGAGATTCAGAGAATATTTGATTCGCAGATACGTGCTATTATGATAACGAAAACATCCGGTGAACGTCCATTGCAGTTCGATATGGTCGGAGCTTGATTGTTTGTGTTGTTGTAGAGCTTCGAGGGAGAAGGTCAGATATGGCTGCTGTTGCTAGCGGCGATGCTACCCGGTCAAGCAGTGCACCCCGGGGCCACGTGAGTTCTCGTTGGCGTGGTTGGTTGTTTATGGGGCCGTTTGCGGTGGTGTTTGTGGTGGTGTTTGTGGTGCCGGTGGTGTATGCGGTGTG
>NZ_JAFNMM010000007.1:0-76380 GCF_026537335.1 Bifidobacterium sp. B4081
AGCCACACGGGCGGCACAGATGGCGGCCACACGGGTGGTGGAGCCAGCAGACCCGCACCGGCGCCTGGTTCTTCGTCGAACATTCCCGATCATCTTAGCTTTTGTGGTACGAGCGACGGGAATGAGTTCACTCCCTGTTAGCTGTAAATAAACAATTGAAAGGACAAGGATGGAGAAGGTGTTGCATAAGACGCTGCGGGCGGTTCTAGCACTCATGGCTGCTGTAGCGGCCCTAGCCACCGGAACGATCACCGCCCATGCGGATTCTGGACCGGGGCTGGTGCACGGGTATTACGTGTCCCCTATCTCCATGGGACATCACTTTATAAACTCGCGAGGCGCTGCCGTAGGCATAGTCGCCATGGATGGGGGCAACCCCGTTTATTGCATTCAGTTCGGGGAACCCCTCGCCGGTTTTGGACAATGGCAGGATGCGACTTCGCCAGATCAGCGGATTGCAGCTAACCTTGTTGACCGAAATAAGAGCGACATGAGTGATTTCACCCAGGCAGCAGTTTCCTGGGCCATTCATGATCATCTCAATTTGAACATCAATAATTCCACAGATTTTTGGAATTATTGGAAAGCCAACGGGTCCTTGGACGGGGCCGATAAGAACGCCGTGGGCGCACGGGCCGCGCAGCTGTGGGACGAAGCGGCGACGAACATGCCCGCGAGCGCCCAGATGTCATACAAGTACACGCAAGGAAAAAGGCGTGGGACCGTTAATCCTGGATTGAAGAACGGCTATGGGCAGTGGATCGCCGAGGTACAATATACGTTTACCGATTTGAACAATAAGATTCGATTCGGTGAGACTGGTACGAATACTATTTCCGGCGTTACCAATGGGTAGGAGGAGCACATTGCTTGGACTGCCATAGGAAACGGTATTACTAATGTACAAATTCGTTGGAAAGTCCCCCTGGGTGCGATAAATGACTCTCCAGAGCAAAAAAATATGCCGGCAAAGATCCGGATACACAAACGTCCAATATAGAATTTCAGGTGCGCAGGGACTTCCAGCCTACGGTGACCACGCAGGAGTCCTCCAAGGAACTAAAGCACGGACAGACAGTGACCGACAGGGTCACCTCCGACGTGAGGCAACGAAGGATTTGACGAGCTTCTCCGTGCCCAGGCCATTGATCAAACCAAGGCCCAAAGATGAGTTGATGAGCGCCACAAAGGAATGCAATTTGCAGTGTACAATCAAAACTATTAAGACAACAATGGCGACAATGCCGCCGAGAACTGGAAACATGACACTCTTTCCTTGAATGTATGACCAAAAGACGGCCCCGGAACCGTGAGGATGCCGGGGCACGTCGAACAGTCAGGGAAGCAGATGACATCCGTTGTCGATCCTTTTCACCTGACCGTCGGTAAGCTTTTGACGACCAGGGATTGACCCTGTTTGATCCCATGGCGCAGGCAATGTAGAAAACAACCGACAGTTCGGCGTGATGGGAACAGGCATCTGCTATCGCTGTGAAAACCTTGACCCAATCGCTTGGGTCGACCTTGGTCATGGATCTACCGTCCGCTCCTTGCAGAGGCTCCCTATTCAAGCAAGCGGCGATCACTGGCTTATTGATCTCATGGCTACGCTCATGAAAGCACTACCTTGCCGGCATTGCACTGTTCTTCGCTGGCCGAATCGTTCAGTACGGGACTTACGGCTGGACAATCATAGCGAATGAGACCGCTTCTGGGTCTGGAGTACCCAGATCCTTGCCGCCATGGGCTTTCGCACGACTCTTCTTGGAAGCATATCGGCTGTCTCCTCAGAGCCCACTGGCGAGCGCCTCCTGCAGCATGACTCCAAGTATTTGTTAGCGATTCTTTGCAGCACGTAAAAGATTTCACAAAAGGATGCATGGCATTGATCATGGTCTTGTCTCCCGGTTTTGCCCCGCCAAACTCGATAAGCTGCTTATCAGCGTCGCGCCAGCCCTCTTCAACCTCCGCATTGCTGGGTCTCGATGAATCCGGAGGATAACCTGCCAGGGATGTCGGCAATTCGCCTCAGAACGCTCCTTATATGCCGTCTGCCTTATGAGCCCAAGCTTCAGCCGCTTCCTTCAATACAGTTCGGTAACCGGGCCCAGTTGCAATTGCTTCATTTGCAGCTTTTGACTCTGCTCCAGCGCCGCGCTGCATGCCGAGTCCATGATCCCCGTCACCCGTCATCGTATCTATTCGTCCCAAATAATCCACAGTGTCGACAACGCATTGCATCACAGTCAGCATGATTCTGGCCATGCTTTGAGCAGCCTGTTTTGACTCCGGAGCGTCCTGCTGTTCTCTTTCAGTCGGACCATCCTCCTGTACAGACACTTCAGCATCTATATCCGTCTGATTTGCATCTGTACGATCGCCCAGAGGCAAAGCCGGCGTCTCAGCGGAAGCACACCAAAGAGGCTCCAAGTCCTTATCCAGCCAGCACAAGGACAGCGTCAATCCGCTCGTAACAAAACTGGTGCAAAAAACACCCCCATCAGAGGCTGGATCAGTCGCACACTCAGCTGTGGCAAAGGCCGCTGGACAGCATCGTATACGGCAAAGAGCTCATCAGACTTAAGAGCGCCCAAGCCGTTAAGAATGGGAGCTACATGCGTCCCATGCATCTGCGGTCCTCGGGTCTTTCATCCATGAGACATCGGACCAGCATATCCGCCAAACCGCCGATAGTTGGCCGATCTGTTTGACCGTTTCCAGGCTCTCCCTGTATTCCGAGCCCTAGCGACATACGGCCTTCAGGGACTCTGAACACTAATTTGTCAGACCCGGACAGTTTGCACACGCAAAGTGCAACACCCAAGCTTCGTGTGCAAGCATTGGCACGTATGGCCAAGGCTTCCACAGGATCCAGGTCCATTCCCGCCGCACAAACGGCTCCAGCGATTTTGAAAGCCGCCATATCACCCGCTATGCCTCGGTGATCCTGGATTCGATCTGGAGGGGAGGAATACAGGTCATCGTTAACCGGCAGAACCCGTACATCATGGCCTTCAGCATGAAGCATACGTGCAGCCTGGTTGAAATTCAGTCGATCTCCCTCGTAGTCACCGAAGATGCGGATTATGCCTCACCCTTGATCGGCTCTACGGCAAACGTCAACAACCTGCCTGGTGGACGGAGATGCGAATATATTGCCTAGCAAGGCCGGCTGAGCCATACCCGGCCCTACGAGTCCCGCGAATGCCGGATAATGTCCCATGCCTCCTACGATTACCAGCGCAAACTGATTATTCCTGGAACGTGCAGAACAGATCACGCCACCCGGGCATGCTTTGACATACCCGGAATTGGCCTGGACGAATCCTCTGATCGATTCGGCTGCAAATTCACCGACATCGTCATTCTGACACGTCATCGTGCGCAGTCCTCTCTGTCCACGAGCTCTTCACCCGGAAAGGTAGCGAGCCCAAGAGCATGACACTGGGCTCTTCTGTTTTTCAGATCCGCTTCAGGACATCGCCATCCCCTATGGCACTTTCAGCAATAGCAAAACACCCATCAGAAGCGAACAATTTATGCATTAATAGCGATATCCAGTATGAAATACCAAGTATTTGTGGGTATTTTTTCATTTATTAGGTATTCATTGGTATATGAATAAATGAAAAAACATGCTGTATGAACAGCCAGGCGTTTGGATATGGTTCGCATCGAGCAGGTCAATCAGCCCATAAAATCCACCACGATTCAGACCATGCCACAATGCACGCCTGTATTTGTGTGTGGAGCAATCCCGCCTACTGCCGGAACAGATGTGCTGCCGTCGCTGCAGTAGAAGGTGTAGGTCGCATCCCCCCACTACATGCTCACGGTTGAGCTCTTCGCGATCATGACGGGACAGCGCTCCCGAACTAAACAAAGGACTGGGCGTGGCCTCATACGGAGTGCCGGCAAAGGTTATGATCAGATCCAAGGAACGGCGCAATTCCAGCATCTGACGAATGCTGGTCTCTTTCCACATCAACTCACGAGTTTCACTGCAATCGAAGATGGCAAGGGCAGGGAACAAATGAACTTGAGCGTCATATGTGGTGCCAAAGGGAGTGAGAATTTGAGTAAAATAATTTCCCCCAAAGGAAAGCATATTCCCGAAACCATGAGGCTGCAGAATCTCAACACCCGATAGATGCTTCAGTATCAGCTGAAGGAAAGAGATTCTGTCGTACGACCCCACGCAACCCCGATGACCATATGGGAATGCACCATCTTCCAAATCTGCTATTTAGCGGCATCCCCTACGGCAACCCTTCGCCTGATAGCATCCGATATCTCAACAGGACCCACAACAACTGCGTGGATATGAACATCTCCTCAAGGTGATGCCTCGGATCGAGCGCTGAGCCCTCCTGACGATTGATGGTGGACTCAATTATGTGGCGACGTTTTCGCCTCAGACAGCAGAAGTGAGACAGTTGACGCGGACACATCAAGCTCTTTTGCCACGGCAGCAACTATCATGCCATGCACCCAATAGAGTTCAGCGGCATCCGCCATCCTGCTTCTGGCAACATCAGGGTGTAAAACGATTAAATGATACCCTCTACCCAGCTCTTTGAAGCTGTTTCAAGGGTACCGCCTTATTTTCCGAGATCCTGAGGCTCTGGTTTGGTCCCGTCGTGGATGAAGTAGACGTCATACCAGGTCAGGAAAGAATAGACGGTCCAGATCTTACGGCGGGCGTCGTTGCGCTTGGCATAGTTGTCGTCCAGCATGCGCAGCAAAGCCTCCTGATCGAAGAACTCTGACACCCACTCTTGCTCGAATAAAGTGCGGACCAGTCGGTAATAACGCTCCTGATGCAGCCAGTCCCGGATGGGCACGGGGAAGCCCAGCTTCTCCCTGGCGGACCACTCGCGGGGAATATGACGGTCAGCAGCCTTGCGGAAGGCGAATTTGGTGTTCTGATCAGTGATCAGATATTTGGTGGGCACCTTCTCTGCCACATCCATCAGCTTGCGATCCAGTAGAGGCACCCGCAGCTCCAGGGAATGGGCCATGGTCATCTTATCGGCCTTGAGCAGGATGTCCCCGGGCATCCACTGGTGCATGTCCAGGTACTGCTTCTTCTTGAGCTCAGACAGGCTGCGCCCCTTGAGCCGGGCATAGATTCGTCCAGTGATCTCAGAGACACGGGGAGCCTTGCGGTATGCCAGCTTGAGCAACCTGCCGGCCTCCTCCTCGTCGAACACCTTGGCCTGACCGATGAAGCTCTCCTCGGCGGGGGCCAGGTTGGCATACAAGTGCCAGGCCCCGTGGAAGTGCTTGCCCTTGGCCCAGCGTCCGATGGCATATCGGGCTTTGCGGGGCAGTCGGCCCAGGAGACGGGTGACATCCTTGATGATCCGCGAGCGCGTATGCACGCCATAATCTATATAGCCCGCGAAGAGCTCGTCGGCGCCCTCCCCGCTCAGGACCACACGCAGGTCTCGGCTGGCCAGCTCGGAAAGGAAGAAGAGCGGCACGCAGGAGGGGTTGGAGTCAGGTTCGTCCATGTACCACTGAATCTGCGGGAAGTAGCTGAAGGCCTGGTCGCCGTCCAGGGACTCGGTAGTGTTGTTGAGCTTGAGTATGGAGGCCAGCTCGCCAGCCTGGTCGGACTCGTTGTAGGTTCCCTTGCCGAAGCCGATCGAATAGGTGTGCCTGGGGCGTGCCAGGGCTGCGACATAGCTGGAGTCCACCCCGGAGGAGAGGAAGGAGCCCACCTCCACATCAGCCACCTGGTGGGCCTTGACCGAATCCTGGACGGTCTGGTCAATGGAGTCGACCAGGTCCTTCAGATCCTGCTTGCTCTCCCCAAAGGCCGGGTCGTAATACTGGTGGATGTCCATTTTCCCATCCCGGAAGGTGAACCAATGGCCCTCGGGAAGCTTGAATACGCCCTTGAAGAAGGTCTCGGGAAGCGCCGGATACTGGAAGGTCATGTAGGGACGCAGGGCCTGGGTGTTGAGCTCCTTGTGGAAGTCCGGATGCTGCAGGAGGCTCTTGATCTCCGAAGCGTACATGAAGGTGCCGCCCATCCGGGCGTAATAGAAGGGCTTGATGCCGAAGTGGTCCCGGGCCCCGAACAGCTCGCCGCGTCCCCGGTCCCAGATGACGAAGGCAAACATGCCGCGCAGGCGGTTGACCACCTCGTGACCCCACTGCTCGTAGCCATGCAGGATGACCTCGGTGTCGGACTCGGTGGAGAAGGTATGTCCCAGGTCGATCAGCTGGCGGCGCAGTTCACGGTAGTTGTAGATCTCCCCGTTCATGGTGATGGCCATGGAGGAGTCCTCGTTGAAGATGGGCTGGTCGCCGCCCTGCAGGTCGATGATGCTCAGGCGCCGAAAACCCAGAGCCACCCGCCCATCAACGAAATGCCCCTCATTGTCGGGGCCTCGGTGGGCAATGATGTCCGTCATCCGCTTGAGCACGGCCGTTTTTTCCTCGGCAGAGGTGTCGTTGACGAACCCAGCAATTCCGCACATTGGCATGACTCCTTATCGATCCACCAGCAGTCCACAATAGCCCAAAAGGGCAACAGGAAACAGACGGGCCTCACTTATATGTGGACTACGCCGGAACCCCATGGGTGAGAAGCTCCGGCGCGTCACTGGAGGCAGAACGGTCAACGACCGGCTCGGTCTACCAGGGGCAGGTAGTCTCCGTAGCCCTCCTGTTCCATCCGGTCCCGCGGCACGAACCGCAGGGCGGCAGAGTTCATGCAGTAGCGCTGCCCGCCACGGTCAGTCGGACCGTCGTCGAAAACATGTCCCAGATGGATGCCGGTCTGTGCCGTCCGTACCTCGATCCGGGGCCGGCCCAGCAGCTTGTAGTCCTTGCGGTTGACCAGCAGGTCGGGATCGATGGGCTTGGTGAATGCCGGCCAGCCGCAGCCCGAGTCGTACTTATCCGCCGAGGAGAAGAGCGGCTGCCCGCTGACCACGTCTACATAGATGCCCGGACGGAATTCCCCGTCGTAGGCGTTGGTGAAGGGCCGTTCGGTGGCCGAGTGCTGGGTGACCTCGTAGCTTTCAGGGTCCAGGGACCATATGCGCTCGATGTAGCGCTGGCGGGAGGCGGCGTTAGCGATGGCCTCCAGAGGGATGTGGCAGTATCCGCCGGGGTTCTTGAGCAGGTAGTGCTGGTGGGACTCCTCAGCCGGGTAGAAATTGATCAGGGCCTCCACCTGCACAGCGGGATGACGGCCGGTCCTGTGCTCCAGCTCCTCCAGGGCGCGCCGGAAGACGGGCTCCTCCTGCTCGCGATGCTCGGGATCCCAGTAAAGGCCGCTGCGATACTGCCTGCCCCGGTCGTTGCCCTGCCGATCCACCGAGAAAGGGTCGATCAGATCCAGCAGAAGCAGGGTCAGGGTTCGCAGACTGACCGTCTGAGGATCATAGGTCAGTCGCACGCTCTCCACGGCGTCGGTGACACCGCTGCAGACCTGCTCATAGCTGGGGTTGGGCACTGTGGACTGGGCGTATCCCACCTGGGTGTCGATAATCCCGTCCACCTCCTGGAAGAACCGCTCAATGCCCCAGAAGCATCCCCCCGCCAGGACGATCGTGGCCGGGTTGTTGGTCGAAATCTTGTTCTTGTCCATGATTCCTCCTCACATGCCGGTGCATGTCTCCGCATTCAACAGGAGCGGGAGAGCGCCTATTCCGCCTCTCTCGCCTCTTGACAGCCTTTTCACATTGTCGACCAGCCTGCATCTGCGGAGCAAAGGGCGATTATCATTGCTGACCATCTTCGAAACGACGTCAGGAGGAGGGTCATGCAGACGACGCAGGAAGAGGCAGGCGAAGTCGCGAAGCCTTCCGGGACCATCCTGGGCTCCCTAGCCGCGGCCTTCCCACGGACTCTGCCCATCATGGCCGGTTTCCTGGTGCTGGGGATCTCCTACGGTTTTTTGATGACCAGCCGTGGATTCCCTGTGATCTATCCGCTGGCCATGAGCGCCTTGATCTACGCCGGATCCATGGAGTTCGTGACCGTGGACCTGCTCATGTCCACCTTCAATCCCTGGGGCGCACTGATGCTGACCCTGATGGTCAATGCACGGCACCTCTTCTACGGCCTGGCCATGCTGCCGGTCTTTCGAGGGACGGGCCGGAAGAAGCCCTATCTGATTTTCGGCATGTGCGATGAGACCTTCGCCCTGGAATCTGCCGATCCTCACCCGGATGGGACCGACAAGGGCTGGTACCTCTTCTTCGTCACCCTGCTCAACCAGATCTACTGGGTGGGGGGCGCCACCCTGGGCGCTGTGCTGGGCAACCTGGCCAACTTCGACACCAAGGGGCTGGATTTCGTCCTGACCGCCATGTTCCTGGTCCTCTTTCTGGAGCAGTGGCGGCAGGCCGAGGCCCGCCTGCCCGCCATAATTGGTCTGCTAGCCTCACTGGCCTGCCTGCTGGTCTTCGGGCCCGACCGGTTCATCATCCCGTCCATGGTGGTCATCCTGGCCATCTTCATCCTCTTGGACTTCCACAGCCAGAGGGAGGCCTCATGACCACCACGCAGCAACTGATCACCATAGGCATTGTGGTCCTGGGAACCATGGCCACCAGATTCCTGCCCTTCATCATCTGGCCGGAGGGGCGTCGGCCGCCGGCCCTGGTGACCAGACTGGGGCGACTGTTGCCCGCCGCCGTCATGGGACTGCTGGTGGTCTATTCGCTCCGGCACACCAACCTGGTCGGAGGCGACCACGGGATCTATGAAGCCCTGGCTCTGCTGGTCACGACCCTGGTCCACCTGCGCTGGCGGAACATGATGGTCAGCATCGCCTGCGGGACCCTGACCTACATGGCCTTGGTACAGGGGTGGCTGACCTTCCTGGTCGGTCTGGCTGGTCTGGGATGATGGAGGCGCCTCCAAGGGACAAGCGCAGAAAGAAGACTCTCATGCAGGATGACGGTCAGTCGGGCGAGACTGTCCAGGCGCCGCTCTGCCGTATCTGGGGTGCCGGACAGTACTTCGGACAAGAGATGGCGCGCGGCGGACAGGCCCTGGTCATCGCGGCGGACGGCGGACTGGAGCCGGCCCTGGAGCACGGGGACGAGCCCGAACTGGTCGTGGGCGACTTCGATTCCCTGCCCGCCGGTAGCCGAAAGCTGCGTACAGACATCCCCCGCCGGGTCCTGCCTGCCGAAAAGGACGACACGGACCTGCTGGCTGCGGTCAAGGTGGGCTGGCGGCGGGGCTGCCGACGATTCCTTATATATGGCGGCCTGGGCGGACGCATGGACCACACGCTGGCCAACCTGAACCTGATCCATCTGATTGCCGCAAGCGGGGGCCGGGCCGAACTCTGGGGCCAGGGAATGCTGGTCACTGCCCTTGGCCCTGGAAGCCTGGACTTCCCCTCCTGGAACTGCCCGCCCAGGTCCATGGTCTCCGTCCTGGCTGCCGGCGACCAGGCTCTGGACGTGGTCGAGCAGGGCCTCAAATACCAGACGGATGGCATGACCATGACCAACCAGCAGGTAACCGGCGTCAGTAACGAGTTCCTGCCCGGCAGACCGGCCCACATAGCCCTGAAGCAGGGAACCGTGTTCGTCACCTACCCCATCTCGGCGCCCGAGCCGGTCTGGATCACCAGCCTGGAAGCCAAGGCTGACCTGGGCTCCCTGGAGACCCGGCCCTCCCGGCGACTGGCCTGAGCCTCTTTTGACCTGGAACTCCATTTGGAAAGGAAAATACATGACAGCTGCTTCAACCACGCAGTCAGCGACCCCGACAGCCCGGCACCCGCTCTTCATCTGCTACAGCCGCTGCTCCACCTGCGCCAAGGCCCGCACCTGGCTGCGTGACCACAATGTGGACTTCACCGAGAGAGACATCAAGGAGGACCGCCCCACCCAGGAGGAACTCACCACCTGGCTGGACATGAGCGGCCTGCCCGTCCGGCGATTCTTCAACACCTCAGGCCAGGCTTATCGCAACCAGGGACTGAGCAAACGCCTGCCGCAGATGGACACGGAGCAGGCTCTGCAGCTGCTGTCGACCGACGGCATGCTGGTCAAGCGTCCCATCCTGCTGGATGGCCGGCATGTTTTGGTTGGATTCCGTCAGCAGCAGTGGGAGGATTGGCTGGCTGATACGAACGAAAATCCTCACAATTCCTGATCGTTTTGTTGTGCAAACAAACAACAAAACCTACCATTTTGTTTGTTCGTTTTTTCCTTTGCATAACCAGTGTAATCGCTTGCTATAAGTACACAGGGTTCTATAAACTATGAGATGTTATCAGTAATCGGCCATATACGGTCCGGTATTTTTTGTGCTGTATACGGCCAATCTCCAAGGGAGAATTGAATGACAGTAAAGATTGGCATCAACGGATTCGGACGTATCGGTCGTCTGGCCTTCCGGCGCATCTTTGAGCTCCAGGCCCGCGGCGGCGACGCCTCCAACATCGAGGTGGCCGCCATCAACGATCTGACCACCCCGGCCATTCTGGCCTATTTGCTCAAGTATGACAGCACCCAGGGCAACTTCCGCCACGACGACGGCACACCGGTTTCGGTCACCTCCACCGACACCGCCATTGTGGTGGACGGCAAGGCGTACCCGGTCTACGCCGAGAAGGATGCCAACAACATCCCCTGGGTCAAGAACGACGGCGTGGACTACGTGCTGGAGTGCACCGGCTTCTACACCTCGGCCGAGAAGTCCCAGGCCCATCTGAACGCAGGCGCCAAGAAGGTTCTGATCTCCGCCCCCGCCAAGGACGATACCACCCCTACCGTCGTATACGGAGTCAACCAGGAGACCCTGAAGGCCTCTGACAAGATCATCTCGGCAGGCTCCTGCACGACAGGCTCCATGGCCGCCATGGTCAAGATGCTGGATGACAATTTCGGCATCCGCATCGGCTACATGACCACCATCCATGCCTATACCGGCTCACAGATGCTGCTGGACGGCCCCAAGGGCAACAAGCCCCGCAACACACGCGCTGCAGCGATCAATACCATTGAGCATTCCACCGGCGCCGCCAAGGCCATCGGCAAGGTCGTCCCCTCTGTGGACGGCAAGCTGCAGGGACATGCCCAGCGTGTGGCTGTCCCCTCCGGCTCCGTCACCGAGCTGACCACCGTCCTGGACAAGAAGGTCACCGTCGACGAGATCAACGCTGCGGCCAAGAAGGCCTTCGAGGGCACCGATTATTACGGCTACAACGACGAGGGCATCGTCTCCTCGGATGTGATCGGCGACACTCACGGCGGTGTCTTTGACGCCACCCAGACTGACGTCAACACCCACGGCGATGATCAATTAGTCCGCACCGTCGCCTTCTACGACAACGAGTACGGGTTCACCAGCAATATGATCCGCACCCTGCTCTACTTCGCCGAACTGGGCGACTGAGCATCAGACCGGTTTCTCCGGCCATAGCGATTTCGGGTCCGTTCCCATGCGGGGGCGGGCCCCTTGTCGTAGTCAGCGCCTCCGAGTGAGCGCCCGCATGGCCAAGTCGCAGACCAGGCCGATGACCATGCCCACCAGAAAACCGATGGCCATGACGGCCAAAGGATTGTTCTTCAGCCAGGAGGATGCCAGATACCCCAAGGTCCACATGTAGACGGACCAGAGTAGACCGGCTAGAGCAGCCAGAGGCAGGTAACGGCTGAGCGGATATCGCGCCGCCCCGGCAGTCAGATTGACCACGGTCCTGCCCGAGGGCACGAACCGCGAGGCCAGAGTGAAGAAGCCTCCTCCCTGGAGCAGGGCCCGGTGTGCCCATGAAGCCACAGCCTTGCCTGCGGCACCGCGGAAGACGGCCAGACGGTTCAGCGGGACCAGCCGCCCCAGCTCATAAGCGCAAGCATCGCCGCCCGCAAAGGCCAGGGCGCATACCAGAAAGACCAGGACGGGCAGGGGTCGTCCCGAGGCTCGAAAGGCTGAAGCCGTAGCCAGAACCATGAGTTCCGTGGGTATGGGAATGATCAGCGCATCCAGGAAGGCGGCCAGGAACAGCACAGCCAGCCCCCAGCCACCAGTCACCGCATCAAGCAGCCAGGCATTGACAGCGGTCATGGACGATCCTTTCCACGCAAGGGCGCCAAAAACACCCCCTCAGCCTACCTAAACGGTCAGTACCTTAACATGGAGTCATGAGCAAGAAGAAGCGGCCGGACTCGGATGCCGCGACCCCGGCCATGGCCCAGCTGGAGCGTCTGGGAGTCCCCTTCACCATCCATGAGTACCATCACAGCGCCGACCACATGGACCAGGGGTACGGCATCGAGGCCGCCAAAAAGCTGGGCCTGGACCCGCGCACAGTTTACAAGACCCTGATGGCCGACACGGGCAAGGAACGGGTTATCGGCATTGTTCCAGTTACTGGCCATCTGAACCTCAAACACCTGGCAGCAGCCGTGGGCGCCAAGAAGGCCCGCATGGCCGACAAAGCCCAGGCCGAGCGAGAGAGCGGATACGTCCTGGGCGGCATTTCGCCCTTCGGGCAACGCACCCAGCACCTGACAGTGCTGGACCAGGGCGCTCTAGAGTTTGACACCATCATGGTCTCCGGCGGCAAGCGCGGCATCAGCCTGGGGCTGGACCCGAGGGATCTGATACGTGTCCTCAAAGCCAAAACCGCACCTCTAGCCGCCGACTGAGAGTTTTTAGCGCTGGGCCTGGCCCTGCGGCTGTGGAACTTTCCTGGTTGCCCGGGCGGAGCGCAAGGCGGCAGGCAGGACGAAGCGCATATGCTCGTCGACCGCCCGGGCTCGGGTCACCTGGGAAAACCCTCGGGAAGCCAGAGTCTCCAGCACCCCCTGAACCAGGTCTTCGGGAACCGAAGCACCCGAAGTGAGCCCGACCGAATCCATGTCCTGCAGCCAAGTCGGGTCCAGTTCGCCGGCATCGTCGACCCGGTGGGCCCTCTGCCCGCCTTGACCAGGAAACCGCGTCTCCAGAGCCTGACGGGCCACCTCGACCAGACGCACCGAATTGGAGGAATTGGCCGAGCCCACCACAACCATGCAGTCCGCCTGGCCGGCCACCAGCTTGACAGCCTGCTGCCTGTTCTGAGTGGCATAGCAGATGTCGGAACCCGGCGGCTCCTCCATCCAGGGGAAGCGTCGACGCAGGGCTGCACCCAGGTCGGCGGTCTCATCAAGGCTCAGGGTGGTCTGGGTCAGCATGACCAGCGGGGTGTCGGGCCCAAAATCCAAGGCCTTAATATCAGCCTCATGCTCGACCAGGTGAACCCGGTCCGGGGCCTCCCCCATGACTCCCACAGCCTCGTCGTGCCCACGGTGGCCTATGTAGATGATCGAGTAGCCGTCGCGAACGAAGCGCTGGACCTCCCGGTGGACCTTGCTGACCAGAGGGCATGAGGCATCGACCACGCGCATCCCCCGCCGCCGGGCCTCCTTGACGACCGAGGGGGCGATTCCATGGGCCGAGAAGACCACGGGCACTCCGGCACGAACGGCCTGGTCGGGAATCTGGTCCAGCTCATCCACGAACACGGCCCCCCGCCGTGACAGGTCTTCAACCACATGCCGGTTATGGACTATCTGCCGGCGCACGTATACCGGAGGCAAACCCTGATCCTGGCGAGGGTTGTCTGCATCCAGGATGGTCTGCACAGTCTGGATGGCTCGGTCCACCCCCGCGCAGAATCCGCGCGGATTAGCAAGGATGACCCGCCCATGCCCCTGCAGGGTCGGCTGTCCGCACACGGTGGTCCGAAATCCTGCCACTGCCGCTCCTTATCGATGTCAATCCGGACGGTTCCGGACGCTGCAGGTCCATGGTAGAAAGCCTGGACAGCCCCCGGTAGTCCATACGCCACTCTTTCACCAAGAAGCCAAGACCACTGAGGCGCTAGGATGGTGGCGTACCAAGCATCAACGGCACTATGGAAGTGGGAGCATGCATACGAACGAAATGATGGGCGGGGCCCTGCCCCGGACAGGACAGCAGTACAGCATCCGTCACGGGGACTACGAAGCGGTGGTGACGGAGCTGGGTGCCATACTGCGGGTTCTGAAATACCGGGGAAAGGACCTGCTGGCCTCCTTTGACTCGGATGGAACCGTACCCTGCAGCAACGGGAACGTGCTGGTCCCCTTCCCTAACCGGATTGAGGACGGCACCTACGAATTCCAAGGCCACACCTACACCTTGCCCATTGACGAGCATGACCGGAACACCGCTATTCACGGATACGGCTACCGGGCCTACTGGCACCTGCAGGTTCTGTCCGAGGACTCCGTCAGCCTCTCCTGGCGGGTGCCCGACATGGCCGGATACCCCTTCGACGTGGTGGTCAGCGTCACCTACGCCCTGGACGACCAGGGGCTGACCATGACCACCCGGGCCCTGAACCTAGGCGACGAGGCTGCACCCTGGGCCTTCGGCATCCACCCCTGGCTGGCCAATGGCAAGCGGGGCGTCGGGGACCAGGTCCAGAAGGACAACGCCCCCTGCACCCTGTCCATCCCCTGCCGCACTCACGTGGTGGTCGATCCGGACAGGCTGCTGCCCACCGGCACCGAACCCGTCCAGGGACGAACCGATCTGCGCCAGGGTTCTGTGCTGGGCGAGGATGCGGACTTCGACGATGCCTGGACCGATGTGGAGCGGGACGATGACGGCACCTGCTCGGCCTGGTTCACCCGGCCGGACGGCATCCGCATTCAGCTCTGGGGCGATGAGACCATCACTTCATGGCAGGTATGCACCGGGACCGGCTTCGACGCTGGCATGCGTCCGGCCGGCGTTGCCGTGGAGCCCATGACCGCCTACGCCAACGCTTTTCGGACAGGCCGGAATCTGGTGATTCTTCAGCCTGCCGCCGTCTACACCACCCAGGTGGGATACCGGGCACAAAAGGTCTGAGCTGTCTGGCCGGTCGACAAAGGTCAGCCCGGTGTGCGATAATCGGCAAGGCTTATAGGTTCATCAGTAGCAAAGGAGTCCAATCATGGGCATGCGCGGACGCAAGCGCAGGGATCGCCGCAAGAAGGCCGCCAACCACGGCAAGAGGCCGAACACCTGATCGTCTGCCCCGGCACCAACGGTGCCGGGGTTTTGCATATATACGTAAAAACCATGGCTGCATACGCATGACCATGATTTCTGCAATAGCCTGAATGACCAGCAGAACCGAGCTCTGCCAAGAAGCCGGCTGGATCTACTTGTCTATATTGCGATCCGGGATCCCCTGTTCAAGTTCGTCCATCTGGTCGAACATGTGCCTGAGCCGATCCAGCAGACAGTCCGGCGCGTACTCAGGGCGCAGATACCGACGCAACTCCTCGATGACCATGCGCTCCCGATCGTCGCAGCAGGATTCCGGATCGAAGCAGTCGCTGGGATCCACGCAGGAGGCATCCTGATAGATGCGCAGGCTGGTGTGGGACACCCTGACGGAGCCGCCGTCATCGTAGGCGTAGTGACTCATCTCCACGCGTCCGTCCATGCTCCTGCCCACTTCCTGGTACCCGATCTTCGGGGGCCCTCAGTGCCCCTTGGTGCTGATCTCTTTTTTTATACTAGGCTTGGCAGCACCAGCACCATGTCGTTCCGCTGAGGGCTTGCCTGCAGCACCGCGCCCCTGCTGGTAGCCGCGCTCCTGGGCATATCGCTCCAGCTCCTGGCGCAACTGCGAGCGCGCCCGGTTCAGCCGGCTCATGACCGTGCCGATCTTGATGCCCTCCTCGTCGGCCACCTGCTGGTAGCTCTTGCCGTCGATGGCGGCATCGATGAAGACCCGCCGGCGTTCCGGGCTGAGCCGGTTCAGGGCGGCCATGATCTCCTCGGGGGCGAAGGTCTCCATGTACTCCTGCTCGGCGGATTTGAGCCCCTCGGATCCGTGCTCCGAAGCCGAATAGATGTCCCAGTCGTTGTACTCGCCCGTCGAGTCGTTGGCCCTCTGGGGGCGCCGCTTGGCCTTGTGATACTGGTTGAAGTAGGCGTTGCGTTCAATGGTGGTCATCCAGGCCTCAAAGTTGCTGCCCGGCTGGAAGCGGTCGAAAGCCTTGAATCCGCGCTCGAAAGTGTCCTGGACCAGATCCTGGGCGTCGTCGGGGTTGTTGGTCAGGCGCATGGCCTGGCGGTACAGCACATCCACCGCAGGCATGGCCAGGGCCTCGAATTGACGTTTTCTGCTTTCGAGCTCGCTGGTATCTGCCACACCCCTATTGTGCCATCCCCCCTCGCCTGTTGCAGTTTTGACCCGGTCGCGGGCCGGTCGGTCCTCGGTTACCATAATGACTGAGGAGAAATCACGCTTATGGAAAACACCGAGTATCCAAGCATGGAGCAGGCGCTTCAGTCCGCCCCGCAGCAAGAGGGGTCGACTCGCCTGGGGGACTCCTGGCTTCTGGGGTTCGACACCGAGACCACGGGCACCAGACCGGGCAAGGATGGCATTGTTTCGGCCAGCCTGGTTCTGCGCGACCCGACCAAGGGCTACTCAGGGGATGCAATAGCCACCTGGATAGTCAATCCGCACCGGCATATCAGCAAGGGGGCGAGTCGGGTCAACGGGTTCACTGATCAGCAGCTGGCCGCCGAGGGCATGGAGCCTGAGCTGGCCACCGAGCAGATGGCCGGATTCATTGCCCGCGCCCAGGATAAGCGCATCCCCCTGCTGGCCTACAATGCCCCCTTCGACGTGCAGATGCTGGACGGGGACATCGCCCGCTGGTGCGCGGGTTCGGCCAAGCCCCTAAGCAAGGGCGATCTGCTGGTGGTGGACCCTCTGGTCCTGGACAGGGAGATCTCCCATCGGTCGGGCCGCCGCACTCTGGGGCTGACCAGCGAGTACTACGGCGTCATCCCGCATGGGAACTTCCACAATGCCACGGCGGATACGGTTGCGGCCGTAGATCTGATCAAGCCCATGACCACCCTCTTCCCCCAGGTGGCCCGAATCACCATGGACTCCCTTATGGACTGGCAGCGACAGGCGCAGGCCAAGTGGCGGGACCGCTTCAACCAGCACCTGATCTCCCAGGGCCGCCGCCCGGTCACCGACTCCTGGCTCTGAGGCTCAGCTCCAAGACCGATGCGCTCCCTGCTTTTGTCCATTCAGTCAAGGAGTCGTCGGATCCTCCTGCCTTGGCCTTGCGGCGGTTTAGACTTGTTTCCGGTCTCGATCGGGATCACCAATCGGGGCGGAACCAGCTGCAGTGACACACATACAGACAGGGGGAAGCCGGCATGGGACTGACGATGGCTTCAACTTTGGAGCTGCTGCGCGAACATAGTCAACTGCGCGAGGTGATTCGGGGTGACCAGTGGACCTTGAATGCTCCAGAAGACACCCAGTCGTCCAAGCCCTTCACCGACATCACCTACGACACCCGCCAGGCTGGACCAGGCAGTCTGCTCTTCTGCAAGGGCCGCTTCCTACCCGAATATCTGGATGCTTGCGATCCCGAGGGGCCGAAGGCCTATGTGGCCCAGCAGGACCTGTCCGCCCGCACCAAGGCCCCGGGGATCATCGTCAACGACGTGCGCAAATCCATGAGCCTGCTGGCCGCTGCCTTTTATGAGTATCCCCAGGAACAGTTGACACTGGTGGGAATCACCGGAACCAAGGGCAAGACCACCACCGCTTACTTCCTGCAGGCCATGCTGTCCAGGCTCTCCGAAGGTCGCGCCGCCCTGCTTTCCTCGGTGGACAACTGCCTGGACGGTCGGCACTATCAGGAATCCGAGCTGACCACTCCCGAGTCGCTGGACCTCTTTCGGATGATGCGCCAGGCGGCAGACGCCGGCATGCGCTACCTGGTCATGGAGGTCTCCTCCCAGGCCTACAAGGTGGACCGAGTCTACGGGCTGACATTCGACTTGGGGGCATTCCTGAACATCTCCCCCGACCATATCAGCCCCATCGAGCACCCCAGCTTCGAGGATTACTTCTACTGCAAGCGCCGCATAACCTACAACAGCCGGCAGCTGGTTCTGGGAGCCGATGCTCGCGGAGCCGACCTGATCTTTCAAGATGCCCGCGCCGCCAGCGTTCCGGTGACGACATTCGGCGATGGAACCCGGCAGGCCGACTTCCTGGCTCGCAAGGCTCCCGGGAAGGTAGGCGACTACCTGATAGGACCTTCCGGCGGAGCCATGAGGCCGGTCAGCCTGTCCATGGACGGGGATTTCAACGCTCTGAACGCGACCGCTGCCCTGGCCATGCTAACCAGTCTGGGTCTAGAGCCTGATGCCTGCGCCCTCCGGGCCATGGAGAACGTCAGGATCGCTGGCAGGATGGAACGCTTCAAGGCCGACAACCGCGTAGTCTACGTCGACTACGCCCACAACAAGGCCTCGGTCACAGCCCTGCTGGATTTTGTGGACGAGCGCTACGGCGAGTGCAAGCCCCTCATCACCCTGGTCTCCGGTTCCGCTGGCGGCAAGGCCATCGACCGCAGGGAGGGCATAGTCAGCGCCGCCCAGGACCGCGTCGACCGGCTGATCCTGACCGCCGACGACGAGGTTGGGGAGAGCTCGGACCAAGTGGACCGACAGATGCTGGGCTTCGTGACCAATCCAAACCTGGATGCCAGCATCGAACCGGACAGGGTCCAGGCCATCAAACAGGCCTTGGGAGATCCGGGCCTGCCAGGTGACCGTCTGCGGGTCACTCTGGTCATCGGCAAGGGTGAGGAACGTTGGTTCAAGAAAGACGGCGGCCACGTGCCTTATGAGGGCGATGACCACGTAGTGGCGCGCCTTCTGGGCACAAAAAGCTATGACCTGGGAGCCACCGGCGCGGCCACGGTCTGACGATCCCGACAGGTTTCTAAGATGGAAAGCTGAATGCTCCACGGCAGGGTGGGGCGCACGAGCACATGGTAGGTGGTTTCGGACACATGAAAGAATTCCAACCGGTCATACTGGGCACCGACATCAACTCCTACGGGATGGCGCGAGCCTTCCACGAGGCATACGGCCTGGTCTCCACCGCATTCGGCCACTACCAGCTCTCCCCCACCAAGTACAGCAAGATCCTGGACCTGCACCTGGTAGACGACTTCACCAATCCCGAGGTCTTCGTGTCCACCCTGAACGAGTGGGCCTACGCTTATCACCGGGACCACCCAAGTGCCACCTTGCTTTTGCTGCCCTGCGGGGACTCCTACGCCAACCTGCTGGACAAGTTCGGCGATCCCCTGCGCGGACAGTTCGTCTTCAACGCCATCGACCAGGAACTGAACCGGTCCCTCTCGCTCAAATCCTCCTTCTACCAACTCTGCGACCGCTACGACCTGCCCCACCCGAAGACTGTTTCTGTGGATGCCGATGATGTGAAAGCCGGCCGCCACCGCAACCTGCCCTTCGACTACCCGGTGGCCATGAAGCCTGCGGACAGCGACGAGTGGCTGGGAATCGACTTCCCCGGCAGGAAGAAGGCCTTCATCTTCAGCAACCCTGATGAGCTGGACACCATGATCCGCAGGTCCTACCAGGCCGGGTACACCTCGCAGATGGTCATCCAAGACTTCGTGCCCGGGGGCGATGACAACATGAGGGTGCTCAATGCCTACGTGGACCGTCACCACCGGGTGCGCATGATGTTCCTGGGCCATCCCCTGCTGGAGGACCCCACCCCCGAGGCCGTAGGCAACTACGCGGCCATCATCCCCGACTACAACCAGGACATCTTCGACCGTATCAAGGCCTTCCTTGAGGACATCAAGTACAGCGGGGTGGCCAACTTCGACATGAAGTACGACCCCCGCGACGGCATCTACAAGCTCTTCGAGATCAATCTGCGACAGGGCCGCAGCAGCTATGTGGTCACCCTGAACGGCTTCAACCTGGCCCGCTACTTTGTGGACGACCTGGTTCTGGACACCCCCTTCAACGGACACACCGTCTTCGGCCGGGGGCATCGCCTCTGGATGGAGATCCCCAAGGACATCTTCCGCAAATACTGCGCCGAATCCGAGGACAAGCGACAGGCCGTGGCCATGATTCGCCGCGGGGACTGGGGCACCACCCTGGAGTACAGCAAGGACCGCAGTTTCAAGCGCTGGCTGCTGATTCGACACATGTTTTCCATCTATCGGCGTCGTTACCGGCGCTACTTCCGCGACAAGAGGACACTGGCATGAGGAACTTCTTCGTCGTCCTGGGCGGCATGGGCACACTGGCCACCGAAAGCTTCGTGCGGGTGCTGGACCGGATGACCGGGGCGCACAGGGACCAGGACTTTTTGGACTATGTGGTCTTCAACCACGCCACCGTGCCCGACCGCACCGAGTTCATCCTTGGCCGTAGCAAGAATGATCCCTTCCCCTACCTGGCCGAGGACGTGCGCCAGGCCACAGCCATGGGCGCCTCCTTCATGGTCATGGCCTGCAACACCGCCCATCAGATTCTGCCCAGGCTCCAGGCCCTGACCCCGGTCCCTATTTTGGACATGCCCCAGGCCACCATCGACTGGGCTGATCGGCACTATCCGGCGAAAACCCATCCGCGCATGGGGTACATGGGCACCGAGGGGTCCCGCCATGCCGCCATCTACCAGGGCCCGGCCGACAGCGCCGGTTACCAGCTGGTGGACCCGGACCAGGCCCTGCAGGACCGTGTGAGCGCGCTGATCTACGACGACGTCAAGGAAGGGCGACTGGACAAGGACCGCTACCTGGGCGTTCTCGACGCCTTCCTGAATGACTACCACTGTGACTCGGTCCTGCTGGGCTGCACCGAGCTCTCGGTGCTCAACGAGGCCTACCCCATGCCGCAGCTGCCCATCGTGGACTCCCAGGCAGTTTTGGCGCAGGTCACCCTTTATCGGGCTCGGGCTCTTCACGACCGGAACGATTCGGATCCTTCAGCCGCTGGGAGATGACGGCCGTCACCCCGTCCCCCCGCATGGTGACCCCGTAGAGGGCATCGGCGATGCCCATGGTCCGCTGCTGGTGGGTGATGATGATCAGCTGGGCATGCTCACGCAACTGTTCGAAGGCCTTGAGCAACCTGGTCAGGTTCACGTCATCCAGGGCGGCCTCGACCTCGTCCATGACATAGAAGGGGCTTGGCCGGGCTGTGAAGATGGCCAGGAGCAGGGCCAAGGCTGTCAGCGACCGCTCCCCGCCCGAGAGCAGAGAGAGCCGACGGACCTTCTTGCCGGCCGGGCTGGCCTCGACCAGAACGCCTGTGGTCAGCAGGTCATCCGGATCCTCCAGCCGCAACCGCCCGCGCCCGCCTGGAAAGAGGGTGGCGAAGATGCGTTCAAAGGCCTTGGCAGTGTCGTCGAAGGCCTCCTTGAAGACCGTGACCATGGTCGAATCCAGATCCTTGACCAGGGCCATCAGATCATCCCGGGAGCCTATCACATCCTGACGCTGCTCGTGCAGGTAGCGGTTACGGGACTCCAAAGCCTCGTATTCCTCGGTGGCCAGCGGGTTGACTTTCCCCAGGGCAGCCAGGTCCCGCTTGGCCTTGGCCAGCCGCTTCTCCTGCTCCCCGCGTTGGTAGGGCACTGTTTTGAAGGCTGGTGAATCACCTTCTTTCTCCGCCGCATCCTGGTCCAGAGGCACCGGATTGCCCTCGTCATCCAGGACGGGAACCAGACGGTCAGGGCCGTATTCGCGGATCAACTCCCCCGGCTCCATGCCCAGATCATCCTGAATGCGCTGACGTAGGCGGCCGTCCTCGCCGGCCAGGCGCTCCCGCTCCAGATCCAGACCGTGCTCATCCTGCCGAAGACCGGCCACCTTGGGTTCCAGAGCGTCCCTGTCGGCCCGCAGATCAGTCAGCTCCTTGTCGTGGGCCGAAGCCTTGGCCTTGAGCTGATCCCGGCGGCGGGCCGCGCGCTCCATCCTCCCCTTGATCAGCTGGGCCAGCAGGTCGGCCCTGAGCGCGATCAGCCCCAGGGAGGCCATGCCGGCCTTGCGACGACGGTTCTCCTCTCCTATTCGCTGACGGCGGCGTTCAGCCTGATCGGCCTGATCTTGCAGCAGATCGATCTGCCGCAATAGGGAGGCATGCCGCCGGTCGCTCTCGGTCCAGGACAGCTTGGCCTCCATCTCGGCAGTGCGGGCCTGGTCCAGAGCCGTCTCCAATTCATGCTGTCGGTCTTCCATGCCCTCCGGGTCATCAGAATCAGATTCCCTGTCCTCCTGGGCACGGGCCAGGCCTGCCTTGAGGTCCTCCAGTTTGAGTTCGTGCGTGCGCACCTGGTCGCGCACCTGAGCCAGCCGGTCATCCAGATCCTTGACCCCGGCCTGGGCTCGATCCGACTCCTTGTGAGCTGCCGCCAGCTCCCGGGTTGTCTGCTCAGCCTTGACCCGGGCCTCGGTGCACTTGTTGCGCGCCTCCTGCAGCTTCTGCTCAGCCTGCTCAAGGGCGGCACGGGCCGCTTCCATCTGCGGCTGCAGTGCCTGGGATTCCTCCTGGAGGGCCTCTACCTGTGCCAGGGCCTTATCCCTGCGCGCAGTCAGCGCCAAGTCACTAGTTGCCGGAGCGGATCCGCCTACAGCACCTGCCCGGTCATAGAGGTCGCCCAGGCGGGTCAACGCCTGCTGCCATCCGTCTTCCAAGGCGCGGCGGGCCTGATCAGCGTCATTGACGGCAGCTGTAGAGGCCAGCAGGCTGCGGACGGCAGCCAGCACCCCTTGGGCCCATTCAGGATCGGCAGGATGCTTCCGCAGGGCCACCAGGTCGGCAGCCGACCTCCAGGGGCCGTCTCCGGGCTTCATGTCTGCCCCCTTGAACGGGCCTGATGCTGAGATCAGCGCTGCGCGTCCAAGACGGTCTCGGCGGGCTCGTTCCAGGGTCTGGTCGACCGTCTGACCATCCTTGGCCACCAAGGCCGAGGCGTAGTCGTGCAAGGCCTGGGCCAGGGGCTCCTCCCAGCCCTCCTCCACTCGGACGAAGTCGGTCAGCACACCCAGCAGGGCCGTATCTCCCGCCTGGGACAGGGCCTCGCCAGCGCCGCGATGGTCTAGCGTGTCCGCCAGGGCATCGGCCTTGGCCTGGGCCGATATGGCATCGGACTGGATTCGTCGCTCGTGCTCCTGAAGGTCGTTGAGCCTGCTGCGGGCCTGGTCCCTGACCTTACCTGCCTGGTCCAGGGCTTGTCTGCCGTCCTGGTCGGGACTTTCCTCCTGGTTATCCAGGTCCCGCACCCTGTTCCTGGCCCGCTCCAGGCCCTCTCTGGCCTGATCCTGCTGACGGGTCAGATCATGCTCGCGCTGTCTGGATAGTTCGAGGGCCGAGTCCTCCTTGGCCACCAGCTGCGCCAGGTCGCCCAGCCGAGCCTGCCGCTTTCTGGCCGCCTGCCGTAGCTCGGTCATGGTCTGCCGGTGAGCGGCCAGCCGCCGCTCCAGATCCGCACGGGCTTGGACACAGCCATCCAGGGCGATCCGGTCGGCTCCAACCTGGCCCTCCGTCTGATCGGCCTGGCCCTTGAGCTCGTCGGCCCTCCGCCTGAGCAACCCGGGGTCCTGCCCCTGATCGGCCACCATACTGGCCTCCAATGAACGGCTGCGCTCCCTGGCCAATGATGCCAAGGAACCGGCTCGCTCACCCAGCTTGGTCAGGTCGTTCCATTGCTGGTTGACTGCCTCCAAGGCCGGACTGGACCGTCGGTCCAGCCCCTCCAGCTGTTCAATGCGGAGCTTGACCCTGGTCAGATCATCCTGCCCACGAGCCAGCCGTTCCCTGGTCCGGGCCATCTGCGAGCGCAGATCCTCCAGCTTTTTTTGCGAGGTCAAGGCATCGTCGGCATGGATGCGGGCCTGGGCGTCCCGCAGGCTGACCTGGATCATGTCGGCCCGGCGGGAGACCTTGGCCTGGCGGCCAAGCGGCCCCAGCTGCCGATGAATCTCGCCGATCAGGTCATCCAGACGGGACAGGTTGGCTTCGGTGTTGGCCAGCTTGTGCAGGGCCCGTTCCTTGCGCTTGCGGTGTTTGAGGATGCCGGCCGCCTCCTCGATGAAGGCACGGTGACCTGCCGGATCAGCTCGCAGAATGGCATCCAGCCGCCCCTGGCCGACAATCACATGCATCTGCTGGCCCAGCCCGGTGTCGCTGAGCAGTTCCTGGATGTCCAGCAGGCGGCAGTCGGATCCGTTGATGGCGTATTCGGACCCGCCATTGCGGTAGATGGTTCGGCTAATGGTCACCTCGGTGTAGTCGATGTCCAAGGTCCGATCAGTGTTATCGATGGTTAGGGTGACCTGAGCCCGGCCCAGTGGCGGCCTGGAGGAGGTGCCGGCGAAGATGACATCCTCCATGGATCCGCCGCGGAGGCTCTTGGCCCCCTGCTCGCCCATGACCCAGGCCAGGGCGTCGACGATGTTGGATTTGCCTGATCCGTTGGGGCCCACCACAGCGGTGATGCCCGGCTCGAAGCGCAGGGTGGTGGCCGAAGCGAAGGACTTGAAGCCCTTGAGGGTCAGCTCCTTGAGATACATCAGGCGCGCTCCGCCTTAGGTTTGGCCAGATCGGGATTGGGACGCTCGGCCAGCAGGGTGCGGGCATCGCCGGCGGTGACGAAGCTGCCGCAAATCAATACACCGCGGCCATAGCCCACCCCGGTCTGATCCTCGCTATCAACCATGTCGACAGCCGCCTGGATGGCATCAGGCATCCGGTCGCGCCGGACCACCCTGTCGGGGCCGAAGACCCGCACAGCGATTCGTTCCAAATCTTCGGCCGGCATGACTCGGCCCTTCCAGGAGTTCTCGGTGACCACGACGCTGTCCAACACGGGCTCCAGCAGACCCAGATAGTCCTCCACCTGCTTGTCAGCCATCATGGAAATCACACCCACCAGCTGCTTGAAGTCGTAGTTCTCCTCGATGGCCGAGCGCAGGGACTGGGCCGCGCTCAAGTTGTGCCCACCATCGATGATGATGGTGGGCGAGGTGCGTACCTGCTCGATCCGTCCGGGGATGCGCACCTGGCTCAAGGCCTCGGCCACCAGATCCTGGTCCAGGGCCCCGTTGACGGGGACGACCGTCTCAGCCGCAGCCAGGGCTGCCAGCGCGTTGTGGGCCTGATGCTCACCGAACTTGTCAATGGGCACATCCTTGTAGAGTCCCTGCGGCGTACGCAGCGTGGCCACCTGGCCGCCCACTGCGGGCATACGGGAGACCACCTCCAGCTCGTTGCCATCCCTCAGCAGAGTAGGGGCGCCCTGCTCGCGCACGGCCTGCTCGATAATGGGCATGACGGCCTCCTCATGAGGCTGGGCGCCGACGATGACCGTGGACTTGGGCTTGATGATCCCGGCCTTCTCGCCTGCTATCTGCTCGACCGTATCCCCAAGCCACTGCATATGGTCCATGTCCACCGGCCCGATAATGGCGGCATCGCCATCGAGGACGTTGGTGGCATCCCAGCGGCCGCCCATCCCCACCTCGACGATGGCCACGTCCACAGGGGCGTCGGCGAAGGCCCAGACGGCCATGGCGGTCAGGACCTCGAAGAAGCTCATGGGAGCCCTACCCTGCTGGGCAAAGCGGTCGTCCACCATGGCGATGAAATCCTCGATCTGCTGGTAGAGGTCTACGAAGTCCTCATCTGAGAGCTCCTGGCCGTCGATGGCGATTCGTTCATTGATCCGCTCCAAGTGCGGCGATGTATAGAGCCCGGTGCGCAGACCATAAGCCCGCACCAGAGCCTCGGCCATCCGCGCCGTGGACCCCTTGCCGTTGGTCCCGGTGACGTGAATGACCCTGAAGCTGTGCTCCGGGTGACCCAGCAGGTCCAGCATCATCCCCATCCTGTCCAGGTCCAGATTGGGGCTGTCATGCTCGGCGGGACGCGCCATGATGGCCCGCTCGACATCGCGAATATTCTGACCCTTGCTGTTGGGGTGTTCGAATGACATATTCTGCCTGCGCCTCCTGCTGGCTGTGGATGCTTCCCGCCCATTCTATGCGCCACCGACCCCGATTGAGGGCCGGAACAACCGACTGTCACATCGGCCGAACGCACTACCATGGAACCAACATAGTCAGAATCGGAACCTCAAGGAGGCTGGACGTGACCGCATCCGCACAGGAGCATCTACAAGGAGACACTGATCCCAAGAACGTGGACCTGGATGAGCAGAACATGGAAGACCGGGTGAACAACCGCACCCTGCGCCCCAACTCCCCCGCCTTCCAGAAGTTCATGACCACCGGCTGGCAGGCCCAGGAGCCTCAGATAGAGCCGCTGGAGTCCAGCAAATACACCGGACGCCGCCTGCGTGAGCTGGGCCGGCGTTTCCCCGGCGAACGACTGGTCATCCCTGCCGGATCCTACAAGACTCGAAACAACGATAACGACTACGCCTTCCGCCCAGACACCACCTTCGCCTACTACACGGGCCTGGGCGAGGACTATGAGCCAGGAGCCATCCTGGTCCTGGACCCAGTGGACCCCGACAGTCCGGAGGCGGCCAAAGGCCTGACCCACACCCCTGAGCTCTTCGTCCATCCCCGGGCCGATCAGTCCACCCGCGACTACTACCGTTCCTCTCAGTACGGGGAGTACTGGGTGGGTCCTCGAGCCGGACTGCGGGAGCTGGCCATCATGACCGGCATCCCCACCAGGGACATCGCCGCTTTCCCTGATGCCATTGCCAAGGATCTGGGGCCGGACCAGGGAGCGGTCAGGCTGCGTGTGATCCGCACCGCCGACCAGGAGGTCCTGAACCAGGTGGAGGCAGCCCGCAAGGCCAATGGCATCGGCGGCCCGGACCGCAATGAGGAAGCCGACGACAAGCTCGAAGAGTTCACCTCCGAGGCCCGCATGATCAAGGACGGCTATGAGGTGGGCGAGATGCGCAAGGCCATCGCCGCCACCAAGGACGGATTCGACCGGATTCTGACCCACCTGCCCCAGGTGGTAGGCAAGCCCCGTTCCGAGCGGATGTTGGAGGGCGTTTTCAACGCCAACGCCCGCGAGAAGGGCAACGACGTGGGCTACGGTTCCATCATCGCCTCGGGCAAGCACGCTCCCATCCTGCACTGGATGCGCAATGACGGAACCGTTCAGAAGGGCGACCTGCTCCTGATCGACGCCGGTGTGGAGGTCAACAGCCTCTACACGGCCGACATCACCCGCACCTTCCCGGTAGGTGGCACCTTCAGTCCACTGCAGAAGCGGATCTACCAGACCGTGCTCAAGGCCCAGCAGGCCGGCTTCGAAGCCGCCAAGCCCGGCGCCACCTACTCCGACATCCACCATGCCGTCATGCGTGTGCTGGCTGAAACTTTGCACGAGTGGGGCATCCTCAAGGTCAGTGTGGAAGAGTCCCTCTCCCCCCAGGGCCAGCAGCACCGCCGCTGGCACGCCTGCGGATGCGCCCACCACCTGGGTCTGGACGTGCACGACTGCGCGGAGGCCAGGTACGAGTCCTACCAGGGCGCGCCCATCACCCCCGGGATGATTTTCACCATCGAGCCCGGGCTCTACTTCAAGGAGAACGACCTGCTGGTGCCTCCGGAGTTCCGCGGTATCGGTGTGCGCGTGGAGGACGACGTGCTCATGACCGAGCAGGGACCCCAGTGGCTGTCTGCTGGCATCCCCAAGACCGTCGAAGAGGTGGAGGCCTGGATGGCGCAGCGGGCCGCACTGGCCGACCCGGACAGGGACTGATGTATGCCCACTCCTGACTTCGTGCTCAGACTGCGCCGGTCCATAGGGCATGACCTGCTCTGGCTGAACGGTGTGACGGCCTTCGTCAGCGATGACCAGGGCCGCCTCCTGCTGGGCCGGCGCTCCGACACCGGACAGTGGGCCCTGGTCTACGGGATCAACGAACCGGGCGAGGACCCGGCCGACACCGTGGTCCGCGAGGTCAAGGAGGAGACCGGGGTGGATGTGATCGTCACCGACCTGGCGGCCGTCACATCCTCCCAAGAGGTGATCACCTATGCCAACGGCGACCGGACCATGTACATGGATCATCTCTTCATCTGCCGGCCTGACCCCAGCGGCAACACCGATCCCTTTGTGGGTGACGAGGAGAGCCTGTCAGTCGGCTGGTTCGACCCCGATCAACTCCCATCCCCGCTGGCCCAGACCACTGTGGAACGCATGGCCCGAGCTCGGACCTATCTGAAGCGCCTACAGGGCGGAGACGCCCACGCCCTCTTCAAGGTTGGCGGCAGGGAGTTGCCTGCAAATCCCGACTAGTCTCAAGTTGACCATTGGACCCTTGGACGGTTCAGCCCTTGGCGGCTCAGTCCTCGAAGAAATCCAGCGGATCGTCGATGAAGCGACGCAGGCCTACCAGGGCAGCCCCCTTGAGGGCCGGATAGTCGGCCTGGGTGGGGATGAGCACACGAATGTCCACGGCATCACGGCCCAGGGTCAGCTGATTGAGCCGATCCTGCAGACGCTGGGCCAGGTTCCCCCCGAAGTGCGACCAGAATCCACCCAGAATGACCGTATCCACGTCGACAATATTGATGGCTGAGGCAATGACCGAGATCATGGCTTCGAGCCCACGATCGATGGCATCTACCGCTTTGGCATCGCCCTGCTGCCAGCGCTGGTAGAGTTCTTCCATGGCCTGGGGCGTGACCGCCTCAGCTCCGGTGGCGATGTCAGCCGCCTCAACCAGAGCCCTGCGCCCGGCGTAGGTCTCCAGGCACCCACGGCGGCCGCAACGGCAGGTTGGGCCGTTCAGATCCACCGAGGCATGCCCCAATTCACCGGCGAACCCATGGTCTCCGGTCTCGACGGCCCCGCGACGCACCACAGCCCCGCCGATACCGATGTCAGTGGAAATGTAAATAAAGGAGTCGGTGGGCGAAAGTGGCCCCTCATCTCCGCCCGCAGGACGCTGGGCAGCGTAGCCGGGAATCTGAGCAAGGGCTGCCAGACGCGCCTCGTTGCCCACTCTGGGAGCTAGTCGACGGACCAGGGGAAATTCCTGGAGATCCAGACGTTCCCATCCCAGGTTGCGGGCCATGAGCAAGGTGGTGTCGCCGCCGACCAGGCCGGGCAGAGCCAGGCCCGAACCCACTGTGCGGTAGTGCCGACGGGACAGCTTGCGTTCGATGGGCTTGGTCAGCTCCTCCAGGTCAGCGAAGACCCGATCGGGTTCCGCCTCATGCATATCATCCTTGACCCAGGCCGAATCGATCAGGGTCCCATCCAGATCCATGGCCAGACATCCGTAACCATCGGTGTTGATCTGCAGGCCCAGACCGGCCCAGTGTCCGTGTGCGATGGACAGTGGGGTGCTCGGTCGGCCATGGCTGCTCTGCGAAGTCTCAGGCTCCTCCTCGCGTACCACCCGATTCCTGAGTAGAAGCCCTGCCAGGAGCGACATAGTAGCCTTGGTCAGCCCGGTAGCCTTGGCCAGATCCGCCCTGCTGAGCGAGGTAGGCGACCGCAGAATGGTGTCGATAATGACCGAGAGATTGTGGTTCCTCAGATCATCCTGATTGATAGAGCGCAGGGCAGTCACGGAAATCATCCCTCCAAATCCGGGCGGCAAAACCACCCTACATGCCAGAAACCACCTTTCAGTATCACACATGAACCCGCCAAAATCCGCAAATTCAGCTGGAGCTTCCGCCCTCGGATACGTAGGTAGAAGCTAGGAAGGAAAATTAACGACGAGCTTTAAACAAGGCCCCGCCCTCTGTTCTTCCAAGCAGGAAACGAACAGAGGGCGGGGCGCAGACAGGTCAGCAATTACTTCTTGTGACGTTTGCTGATCAAATCATATGCCACGGCGATAATCACAACCAGACCCTTGATGATCTTCACTATGGCGGCATCCGCACCCATGATCGACAGCCCTTGGTTGAGCACACCCATGATCAGTGCACCTACCATGGCGCCGGGGATGGTGCCTACGCCACCAGCCACAGCCGCACCACCGATGAAGCAGGCGGCGATGGCGTCCATTTCAAACTCCATACCGGTCTGGGCCGTAGCCGAAGCCAGTCGGGACAAAGTGATGATTGCAGCGATGGCGGCAAGCAGCCCCATGTTGAGGAATATCTTGAAATCGACCTTGCGTGTATCGATGCCCGAAAGCACGGCGGCCTTTCTGTTGCCACCGACAGCATAGATATCGCGCCCCAGCACCATCCTGTTGAGAACGAACCAGTAGATGCCCACTAGCACAGCGATAATGACCAAGACGATGGGTATACCACCCTGAGTCTGGTTTCCGGAAGAAGCCAGCAGGTAGGTTACGAACCCAATGACCAAGGTGGCCAGCACGCACTTGATGATCATCCAGCTCCTCGGCTCAGCCTGCAGCCCGACCCGGATAGTATGAGACCGACGACGGACCTGCATGACGATAACCAGGAGTATGACCACTGCCCCAACGACCAAGGTCAGCCCATCCAGACCAAACCAGAAACCGAAGATGTTCGGCAGGAAATCCTTGGAGATGGCACGGAACTCACGCGAGCGAAGGGGAATGGATTCACCGGCGATCACAGTTGCCAGACCACGGAAAACCAGCATTCCGCCAAGGGTCGTGACAAAGGCGGGTACGCCAACATAGGCTACCCAGAAGCCCTGCCAGATACCAACAATCAGTCCGAGCGCCAGCATGAGCACAATGGCCAGGAACCAGTTCAAACCCCAGTTCTTCATCATGAAAGCGCCCATGCCGCCAATGAAAGCAACCACAGAGCCCACAGACAGATCGATATGAGTACCGATGATCACCATAAGCATGCCGATGGCCAGAACGAGCACATAGGCATTCTGCTGAAATAGAGCAACAAAATTGTTGGGGAAGAGCAGACGCCCTCCGGTCAGCACTTCGAAGATGGCAATGACCACTACCAGTGCCAGATAGATTCCATATTGTCGAGCATTGCCCAGCAAGGTGGACTTAAGAGTGGCCACCTGCGGATTTCCGCTGTCATTGGACGCGTCAGCGACCGACTGCTTCATTGTTGTTTTTCCTTCCTTGACGCTCATGCGAACACCGCTTCCTCACTGCAAGGGATTTCAGACGTCATGTACCGCATCAGCTCCTCCTGATCGGTGGCATGGGCGTCCAGACATGCCGTAATGATTCCTTGACTCATCGTGTAGATTCGGTCACAGATGCCCAAGAGCTCAGGCAACTCGGATGATATGACCAGAATGGCCGAACCGGCATCGGCCAGCCGGTCGATAATCTCATATATCTCGTATTTGGCACCCACATCGATGCCACGGGTCGGCTCGTCCAGTATGAGCACTTTGGGCTCAGTGGATACCCACTTGGAAAGCACCACCTTCTGCTGGTTGCCTCCGGACAGGCTGCTCGCCGGCATCTCTATGCTCGGGGTCTTCGTCCTGAAATCCCGCCGATACTGCTCAGCAATCTGTTTTTCACGGTCGAGATCCAAGACACCTTGGTGAGACAGGTGTCCGAGGTTAGCCATTGAGGTGTTCTCTCGAATGGAAGCGATCAGGTTGAGGCCGTACTCTTTCCTATCTTCGGTGGCGTAAGCCAGACCCGCGTCAATGGCCGAGCGCACGTCGGGCAGGGTAATTTTCTTGCCTTCCATATATATGTCGCCGCTAGCCCCGACGCCGTACTGGTGACCGAAGATGCTCATAGCGGTTTCGGTTCTTCCAGCCCCAATCAGCCCAGCCATACCCACTATTTCGCCAGCGCGGAGATTGAAGCTGACATCCTTGGCCACCAAACGGTTGGAATCCTGTGGATGGTGGACGCTCCAATGCTCAACACGGAACATCTCCTTGCCGATGTGCGATTCGTGCTCCGGATAACGATTGGTCATCGGTCTGCCGACCATATCGCGGATCAAGACATCCATATCCAGCGGGTGCTCCTTATCGACCCGACAATCACTGATGGTCTTTCCGTCCCTGATCACCTGGACGGCATCCGCTGACGCCGCTATTTCGTTGAGCTTATGGGAGATGATGATGGCCGTTATGCCACGTTCCCTGCGAAGCCGGTCGATCAAATCCAGCAGGTGGAAGGAATCCTCATCGTTGAGCGCTGCTGTAGGTTCGTCCAAAATAAGCAATTGAACGTTCTTGCTGAGGGCTTTGGCGATTTCCACCAGTTGTTGCTTGCCCACACCGAGGTTGGAGACCAGGGTGTCTGGATCCTCATCCAAACCGACCAGGGACATGACATCCTTGGCCTTTCGGCGTTGCTGATCATCCTGAATGAAGATTCCCTTGGTGATGGGATTGCCCAGAAAGATATTCTGAGCAATCGTCATGTAGGGCTCGAGTGCCAGCTCCTGGTGGATGATGACGATTCCCTCGCGCTCCGAATCTCGTATGCTAGAGAACCTGCAGGGTTTTCCCTGGTAGATGATGCTTCCTGAGTATGATCCATACGGGTAGACTCCCGACAGAACGTTCATGAGAGTGGATTTACCAGCCCCATTTTCGCCGCAGATAGAGAAGATCTGACCCTGTTGGACCTTGATATTGACATGGTCCAATGCCGTGACTGGACCGAAGGACTTTACAATGTCCCGCATTTCCAAAATCGTGTTTTGAGATGATGTCATTGGTGCCTTCTGAATTTAAGGGCATCCGCACTCAATGAACCTCCGGCGAATGCCCGATGACGTTTCGTCACAGTCCAGCGTTTGCCGCGGAGATATACCCGCTGTCAACCAGTTCCTTCTTGACGTTGTCCTTGTCAACGGAGACCGGCTTCAGCAGGATCGAAGGCACATCCTTATTGTTGTTGTTGAATGTGTCGTTGGTCTTGGGCTTCTGTCCCTTTACCAGTTTCTCGATCAGGGCAGCAGTTGAATCAGCCAGTTTACGAGTATCCTTGTAGACCGTCATTGTCTGCTTGCCCGCAACGATGTTGGCCACATTGGCCTTTTCGGCATCCTGACCGGTGATGATCGGATAGTAATTCCAGCCCGCCGCGTCTACAGCGTTCACAGTCCCCATGGCAATTGCATCATTGGGGGCGAGAACGGCATCAAGATGTCTTCCGCTGTTGTAATAGGAATTGATGCGGTTTTCCATCTCGCTCTGCGCGTTTTGACGATCCCAATTCTGTATGCCGATGCTCTGCCAATCCTCGAGATTCTTGGGAACTCGACCTGACGGGGACACCAATGACCCGTTTTTAAAATATGGTTCGAGGACCGACCAAGATCCCTGGAAGTAGTATTTGGCGTTGTTGTCTGTTGGCGAGCCGGTCATCAGCTCAATGTTGAACGGCCCTTTTTTGCCACTATCCAGGCCGAGCTTTTTAACTATGTATTGCCCTTGGAGTTTGCCCACCTCGGTGATGTTGAACGTCGAGTAGTAGTCACAAGCATCGGTGTTCATGATCAGTCGATCGTAGGCGATCACCGTAGCGCCGTTTGATTTGGCTGCCTCCGCGGCTGGCCCTACAGCCGTGCCGTCAATGGAAGCGATCACAACGAAATTAGCTCCCTGATTAGCCATATTCTGAATCTGGGAAGCCTGCAGATCCGTCTTATTGTCAGCAAATTGCAGGAGGACCTTGTAGCCCTTGCCTTCAAGCTGTTTTTTGAGATTATCGCCGTCGAGACGCCAGCGTTCCAGCTGTTGTTCCGGCATCGAGATTCCGACGGTCACATCTGAGGGGTTTTTAGCATTTACGCCCCCCCCCCCCCGCAGTCGCGCCTCTTGAGCCTCCGCAGGCACCCATTGACGCGAGCATGACAATCCCGGCCAATGCACAAACCGCTCGTTTCCAATTGTTCATGATGGTTCCTTTCTTCGTTGAAGGGTTGCCTCCGACTTGTCCCCCTCGGCAAGCTGGATCTCTTCCGGCACACATACTAGCACAAAGTTTATTGATTTGACTATTTCAAGTAATTACGTAGGTTTTTGCCGCAGATTATCCTGGATTTAGCAATTCGTGAAGGCACATTAGTATGATGAATTAATGATATTGATCGAGACAAGCACGTTCTCGCTGAAAGGCGATCAAGCAAGGAGGCTGACATGAATGAGATCCTGGTGGCGGGAGTGGACACTTCGACGCAATCCTGCAAGGTGAGGGTCACCGATGCCCGGACCGGTCGGCTGGTCCGCTTCGGCAAGGCTCCTCATCCGGCAGGCACCAGCGTTGATCCCATGGCTTGGTGGAAGGCTTTTCAGGAAGCTTCCGCCCAGGCGGGTGGATTGGACGATGTTTCGGCCATTAGCGTGGGCGGCCAGCAGCATGGCATGGTATTGCTGGACCACCAAGGGCGGGTGATCAGGGATGCCCTGCTCTGGAACGATACACGTTCGGCTCCTGATGCCGACGATCTCATCATCCGGCTAGCCAGGTCTGAAACCAACAAGACTAAAACCACCAAGGCAGAAAACGACGAATCAAGCAAGAACCCGGATTCAGACCAGGATCTGGCCATGCGGGGCAAGCAAGCCTGGGTACGGGCTGTGGGTTCCTCCCCGGTAGCGTCGCTGACCATCACCAAGGTGGCCTGGGTCAGCCGGGTGGAGCCGGATAATGCCAAGGCCATCGCGGCCATATGCCTCCCCCACGACTGGCTGAGCTGGGTTATCGCCGGCCATGGTCCCGCGGCCGACCCGGAGACTGAACCCGGGCTGGAGGATCTCTTCACTGATCGCTCTGATGCCTCCGGCACCGGCTACTACGACCCCGCCGCCGACAGCTACCGGCGTGACCTGCTGGCCATAGCCCTGCCCGCCGGGATGGCCGAACAGGTAATCCTGCCTAAGGTTCTTGGCCCCTACCAGGTCGGAGCCAAGGCTGACCCCCGCATCGCCGGCAGGGATGTGTCCGGCGGCTGCATCATCGCACCGGGCGGCGGCGACAATGCCATGACGGCCCTGGGCCTGGCCATGCAGGTGGGCGACGTCTCCATCTCCCTGGGAACCTCGGGGGTCGCTGCCGCGGTTAGCCCGGTCCCCGCCTATGACATGAGCGCCTCGGTCACCGGATTCGCCGATGCCACCGGCCACTGGCTCCCTCTGGCCTGCACCATCAACGCTTCACGCATCCTGGACGCGGGCCTGGCCGCCCTGGGGACGGATTACGACGGTCTTGCCGAATTGGCTGAGAAGTCCTCGCCGGGAGCCGAGGGCATCACCCTGATCCCCTACTTCGACGGCGAACGCACCCCGAACCGCCCTGATGCCCACGCCAGGCTGGAGGCACTGACCCTGGCCAACACAACCCGCACCAACCTGGCCAGAGCATTCGTGGAGGGCCTGCTCTGCTCCCAGCGTGACTGCCTGGAGCTGCTGAAACGGCTGGGCACCACGGTCGCCAGGATCCTTTTGGTCGGCGGCGGTGCCAAGTCCCCAGCGGTCAGAGCCTATGCCCCGGGAATCCTAGGCATGGATGTGCAGCTGCCCCGGCCGGACGAGTACGTGGCCATCGGTGCGGCCCGCCAGGCAGCCTGGACTCTGACAGGAGAAGAGGAACCTCCATCCTGGCCTGTGGACATCGAGACCACACTGACGGGCGCACCCTGCGAGCAGGTTTACCAGCAGTACCTGCATTGGCGGGGATGAAAGGCCCCGCCAGCCTGGGTCACTTGGAACGGACCCGCAGATGCAGTCCGAAGACCAGATCGGTTTCATCCAGGCGGTAGGCGGGATCCAGCTCGGGTCCGCAGCTGTTGGAACCTATGCCGCTTGTGGCATAGTCCAGGCAGAGCACGGTCGAGCCGCATTCCTCCAACTCATGGTCGTGCCCCTTGATAGTCAGCTCCTCCTGCGTGTAAGGGGAACAATTGAAGCTGATGGGCCCATCCCCCGCCGTCTGCAGCAGGGAGCGGTCATCCTCCACTAGGACGTAGTCGCAGCCATAATGGGAGCCGTTCTCCTGAGGACGCAGGTAGTGCTCGACCATGCCTGACGCGGTGTCATGGAAAACGCCATAGTGGCTGGCACGGTGCATGTCCCGGTAGCTCTCGTAGGGCCCATAGCCGCAGTAGGTGACCCGCTGCAGGCTCTTGGGCAGGAAGAGTCGAAGGCCGAACCTGGGCAGATAGGGGAACTCGGGATCCCGATGCAGCTCCATCTTCAGATCCAGCCCACCCTGGTCGCTCAGGGTCCAGGTGGCGAGAATGCTGCCCATGGGCTGAATGAAGGGCGCCACCAGGGACAGCTCGGCTCTGATCGTGGTCAATCCCCTGCCCTGGTCGGTCTGCAGCTGGCAGGATAGGGCTCGAGTACTAGCCCGGTCGTATTCGGCCTTGCGCCATTCCTCCTTGATGGTGGCATCGTTGTCGGTGGGCGCCCGCCAGAGGTTGACCTCCATAGGGGCGGTCAACAGGGAACGGTTGTCGATGCTCATGGATTCCACCATGCCGGTACGGCGGTTGAAGACGTAGCGCCAGTCGGCCCCCTCCACATTGAAACGGGCATCAGTCCGCCTGACCACCGGCCGGTGGGCGCCCCGGGATCCGCTGCCGGGGTCGGCACTGATGACCCTGGCCACGCCGTTAGGGCGTTTAGGCAACCCCATGTCCGCAGCTTCAAGCTGATCAAAGCCCAGCGGATGCCCTTGGGGAAGCACTGGATCGGCCTTGGCCAGGGTGTACTCCACAAGCAGGGTAAGACGGCCCTTCTCAGGGGGATCCATGGCGGGCAGACCCACGGTGCCCTCGGCATGGGGGGCGATATGCAGGCCGGTCCCCCGATCCAGTTCGGGCATCCCGGAAGCCACCGGCTCTCCATCACACAGGAGGATCCACTTCAGGCTCAGGTATTCGTCCAGGTAAGTGAAGTCCAAATAATTATGCAGGGTGAGCAGACGGGTCTGGGGATCGTAGCCGACCAGACGGGCCGGTCGGTAGACGTTCTTGAATTCCCTAAGGCCGGTGTGGGGCCGCCGGTCGGGGTAGACCAGGCCGTCCATGCAGAAGTTGGCATCATGGGGGTACTCGCCGTGGTCTCCCCCGTAGGCATAGATCCGACGGCCCCTGCGGTCCCTGCCCTGGTCGATGGCGTGGTCGGCCCACTCCCAGATGCAACCGCCCAGAAGTCCCGGATGAGCCTGGAAGACTCGGAAGTAGTCCTCCAGATCCCCTGGGCCCAGCCCCATGGCATGACAGTATTCGCAGAGGAAGTAAGGCCGACGGCCCCCGTCCCCGTCATCCCCGTGGCTGCTGATGCCGTGAGGACCCTCCGGCGTGAAGTAATCCTCGATTTGCTTGATGCTGGGATACATCCGCGAGGTGATGTCCAGATTGCTGTAGTCAAGATCCTTCCGGGGCGAACCGTGGATGGCCGACTCGTAGTGGGTCAGACGGGAGGGGTCCCGAGACTTGGTCCAGGCCAGAGCCGCCTCGATGCCACAGCCGTATCCGCTCTCGTTGCCCATGGACCAGATCAGGATGGAGGGATGGTTCTTGTCCCGTTCAAGGCTGCGCTGGACCCGGTCCACAATGGCCTTGGTAAAGATCGGCTCGTCGGCGATGCGACCATTCCAGTAATCGGGTTCCTTCCAGTCCGGACCGTGGTAGAGTGCCTCGATGCCATGGGCCTCCAGGTCGGCCTCGGCGATCAGGTAGAAGCCCAGCTGGTCGTAGAGGGCGTAATACTGAGGGCTGTTGGGGTAATGGGAGGTGCGGATGGCGTTGACGTTGTGCTCCTTCATCAGGGTCAGGTCACGCATGATCTGCTTCTGATCGATGGCAAAGCCGGTACGCGGATCCCCGTCATGGCGATTGACCCCGTGGATCTTGATAGGCCTGCCGTTGACCTTGACCACCTGGCCGTCCACGCTGACGGTACGCAGGCCGATGTACTCGGTGATGACCTCATCCGAGTCGCTGGAGCCGGTAGAGGTGGCCCTGGTCGACAAGGTCAGCCGGTAAAGTTCAGGATCCTCGGCATTCCAGAGACGAGGATGGCCAACCTCCATGGCAAATTGCGCAGGCTCCTTGCAACCCGTCAGCTCGGCCCGTGCCACCTCCACACCGTCAGGGTCGGTCAGCAGAGCCTGGATGTCCAAAGCGGCATCATCCTGGCCCGATACCCCGGTCGGAACCAGATCCAGGGTCACACTGGCATGGCTCATGTCCTTATCAAGGTCAGTGTGGACGAACCAGTCACGCAGACGTGCCTTGGGCCGACGCAGGATGTAGACATCGCGGAAGATGCCACTCATGCGGAACTTGTCCTGGTCCTCCAGATAGCTCCCATCACACCACTTGAGCACCAGAACGGCCAGCTGGTTACGGCCCCGCTGCAGATGGTCGGTCACGTCGAATTCGCTGGTGGCGTGCGAGACCTGGCTATAGCCGATCAGATCCCCATTGACCCAGAGATAGAAGCAGGAATCCACCCCCTCGAAATTGAGCAGGGCCCGAGGCGCTGAGGGATCGGGATCGTAGTCGAAGGCGCGCAGGTAGATGCCGCAGGGATTGTCGGCAGGCACCCTGGGCGGATCAAAGGGGAAAGGATAGCGCACGTTGGTATATTGGGGATTGTCATAGCCATGGGTCTGCCAGACTCCCGGCACATGGATGGGCTTGTACACCCCTCGGCCCGCATCCTTGGAAGGGCTGTAGTCGGCTTCAAAGAAGACCGGATCCTCGGCCTCGACCGCGGATTGGACCTCGGCGTCCAGCTGGTCGATGCTGGCATAATAGCGAAAATCCCAGTCCCCATCCAGGTCCAGGTAGCGATCGGAACGCCTGCGCAGGTCACCACGCGTGTCCATGGGGGCGCCGGCTGGCACGCAGTATGCACGGTTGGGCTCGGTCCCCACATGCAGCGTGGCTGGATCCTCGTAATAACGTGGTATGAACATGACTATTCCATCCTCCTCGGTGGCCATGGCAGCAGACGTTTCACAGGCGTAATTGTTTACGCTCACATGCGACCATGATAGCGGGGCCATGGCACAGAATTCCCGGAGGTTGTCACAGTCCTCATTGCACCGGACGCGCCGTGCTCTCGCGGATGACCAGCTTGGGGGTAAGGATGCGGCGGTTACCCCCCACATGCTCCCCTCGGAAGATCTTCAGAAGCAGGTTGGCCACCTTGGTGCCGTAGAGTCCGGCATCACGATGGACCGACGTGATGGAGGGATAGGTACTCTGGCAGATGAAGCTGTCCTCGAAGCTGACCATGGCTGGCAGACCCATGTAGGCCGACGCAGGAGCAGCGGTCTTCTCATCGGACCCTTGCCCTGCCATGGATGTCGTCCTGCTTTCCAGCATCGCTCGCAGGCTTGCCGCAGCCATGATCTCGTTCTCGTAGATAAAAGCCGTATATGGATTCTTCCCCGATGACAGACGAAGCGTAAAGGCGGCGGCCTTGTCAGGCGTGAAGTCCGTGAACTCCACTTTCGGCTCCCCCAGGTTCTTACTGCGGACGAACTCCTTGAAGGAAGAGACACGGGCACGGCTGTAGTCAAGGTTCTTATCCCCCGACAAGTAGGCGATCCGGGCATGCCCGCGCGAACTCAGATGATCCATGATCGTCGTCATGGTTCGGGAATCGTCGATGGACAGCGAGGGCAGGTAGTTATCTGAATCAGGTCCTCCGGCCAAGACTGCGGGCAGACCCAGATTGTGCAGGAGCCGAGGCCTGGGATCATCGGAGAGAAGATCCACCAGCACCACCCCATCGACCCGCTTGCGTCTGGCCCAGTCACGATAGGTGTCCAGCTCCTCATCCAGGGTGGCGCAAGGGCGGAAGAGCAGGCCGTAGCCCGACCTGCTCAGAGAGGCATGGATACCGGCCATGAAATGCAGCATGAATCCTTCGGTCTGGAAGGCATCCATGGACCTGGCCGGGGCGAAACCCACTGTCATAGTCTTGGAACTGCCCAAGGCCTGAGCGGCATATGCAGGTTTCCAACCCATTCTGGCCGCCGCTTCGCGAACCCTGCGCTTGGTCTGGATGGAGACTCCGGGCTTGTCATTGATAGCGAAGGAGACTGCGGTCTGGGATATCCCCAGTTCGTTGGCTATGTCCTTGAGGCTGACCCTGGCATCGTCCATCTCCTTGTGATCCGTTCTGGCTTCTGTTTCTCCGCCAGCGGACTCGTCGCCCATGCGCCACCTCATACCAACCATCCTCGTCGACGCCCGTAATCCGGCTCGACCGACTCATCAAACAAAACTGCCTGCCACACGCTTTAGGCGTATATGAACATCGGCCTTAACCTTAACTTAGACCCTCATCCGCACAAAACAGTGGCTTACAACGCATACGGTTGCAGACGACCATGTTTGAGATCAAGGACCCTGTTATCGTTCACATATAGTCTCCGAAGGAAACTAAATCCGAATATGGTGGGCCAGAGTGCAGCGGTCAGGACTTCTCTGGCAGGAGGGAGGGGTCAGATACGGCGCTATAGGAGCTTCCGCCGACAGGCTTGACGGCGATGCACTCGCTGACACCCCTGTCCTGCAGCCAGCTGCTATCCGCCGCGTGCAGGGAGGTGACCAGTGTCGGCCTTGCACCTTGATGGCTGAGTTCCATCCACTTGTTGAAGATGGACCCGCCGGGCGCACAGGCAGATCTGAGCAAGGGATCATCATGCTCATCCACACCCACGACAAGAGCCGTGGACCTGGGCTGAGAACCCTCCTTGCCAGAGTAGTCCTTCACCGCCTGGGCGAAAGCCTGTCCTATGGGCTTCAGGTGCCTCTCTTGGTCAAACAGACCCAACTGATGCTCAAAGGGTGGGAAATCACCGAATTGCTGGTCAACGTCATGCGAACACCACCAGGTGATGCCGAACATGTCGCTGCAATCGAGGGCATGTTCCACCGAAGACCTGCAAAAGTCAGCGGCCTGTCCTGCGTCCATCACATTGAGCGGGGCACCGACCTCCTGCAGCCAAACCCGCCGATGTGGCTGACTGGCAAAGGCCTTCGACAGTTCCACCAGGTACTCGGCGTGCCGCGTGCTTTCCTCGGCCAGGGGGCCGGACTCCTGGGCGGCGCCGTTGAAAACCCAGGAATGAATGCAGGTCATGTCTCCGATGTTGGACACATATCTTGGCAGAAAGGCGTGGCCGTCCTGATACCAGGTCGCATCGTTTTCGGAATGCAGGAGCACACGGCCTTCCTGGGCCGCCCTCTCCTTCAAGGGGGTCAGCAGCTCCAGCAGCCAGTTTTCAGCCTCCTTGGAGGTGGCGGGCATTCGACGCGGATGGACACGATCTGTGAACTGGTTGCATTCGTTGCCAATGGTCAGACCACGGAAATGGGGCAGATCCGCCAACGCTTCATAAACCGAAGCGACCAGTCGGGCCTGCGCCTGAATAGCGTCCGGATCCGTAAACATATTGGTTTCGTGCCATGAGACCAGCCATGAGGGCACGAAATCAAAACTGGACATGTGCCCTTGAATCACATCCGAATAGACATCCAACCCTCGCTCATCCGCCAGGGCGGCCATATGCCTCAGGTCGTCCAGGGCGGCGCCGTTGATCCAGGTCCTGTTGGGCTGGAGCAGCGTCCACAGCGGGAAGATGCGGATATGATCCAGCCCAATGGAAGCAATGTCGTCAAGGTCTTTGGCGACAGCATCCCAATCCGGATGCAGCCAGAAATAGAACCAGTTGTGGGAGGGGGTGTAATTGACTCCAAATTTCATGATGATGCTATTCCTTGATGCCACCCTGTTCCAGACCACGGAAGAAGTAGCGTTGGAAGCAGGCGAAGAAGACCAGAATCGGTATCAGGGAGACCAGGGCCCCCGCTGCTATCAATCTGGGATCCGAAATGAACATGCCCTTGAGTCGGTTCATGCCCAGTGTGAGCGTGTAGTTTGACTCGTCGGAGATGACGATCAGGGGCCAGAGGAAATCATTCCAGGCGCCCACAAAGGCGAAGATGCCGACGACGGTCATGGTGCCTTTGACCTGAGGCACGCAAATCCTGTAGAACCGCTGCCAAAGATTGGCACCGTCCACCTCGGCCGCCTCCTCAAGCTCGTCCGGGATGCTCTTGAAGGCATTGGTCATGAGCAGAATGTTCACGGCGCCCACCATGCCTGGCAGGGCAACAGCCAACAGGGTGTTCTGCAGGCCGACACTTCTGACGATCAGGAACTGGGAGATGACCACACCCTCGACGGGGATGACCATGGTGCCCATGAAAATCGTGAAGAGCAGATTGCGCCCGCGCCACTTGAGCCGGCCCAGCGCATATCCGGCCATGGTCGAGAAGATCACGTTGCCACCGATCGAAAGGATGGCAACGATCACCGTATTCAGCATGTACCGGAAGACCGGAACCTGCCTGAAGACGGATAGGTAATTATCCCAGGTGGGTGTCTTCGGAATGATATAGGGCGGAACCGCATAGACGTTGTCGCCCTTGCCCTTGAAGGAGAGCGACAGCTCCCAGACGAAGGGCCCCACCAGCAGGATGAAGACCAGTATGAGCACAAGGTACTGGACGACCTTGCCGACTGTGACATTGGAGTGACCGCTTTTCATGAGTCCTCCCCCCGCTTCTGGATGATCTGTTGCAGAATCAGCATGGCTCCGACCACAACCAGGACAATCAGCGACAGCGCGCTGGCATAGCCAGTCCTGGCCTGGATACCGGTGCCCTCCTTCTGGATGAGCATGGACATGGTGATGTCTTCACCGCCGGGACCAGCCGTGCCATTGGTGAGCACGTAGATCTCGTTGAACACGCGGAAGGCCGCGATGGTGGACAGCATCATGATCAGCACGATGGTGGATCTCACTCCTGGAATGGTGACATAGAGGAACTGCCTTACCGGGCCGGCCCCATCCAGCGAGGCTGCCTCGTACAGGGAGGCGTCAATGTTGGCCAAGGCGGTCAGATAGATGACCATGTAGTATCCCAGTCCCAGCCAGATGGTGACGAACATGGATGTGAACAGTATCAGCCAGCGATCACTGAGGAATGGGATCGGGCTGTGGATGATGTGTAGGGACTCCAGAACCGAGTTGACCAGCCCCTTGGGATCCAGCAGGTTGGTCCAGATCATTCCCACCACCACGGCCGACATGACCACGGGAGTGTAAAAGGAGGTTCTGAAGAACCCCATGATCCTGGAGTTCCCCTTGACCAGGTTGGCCAAAATCAATGGAAGAATCACCATAAAGGGGACCACGCAGACCACGTACAGGGTGGAGTTGAGCAGCGCGGTCCAGAAATAGTCGTCATGCACGATCGCTACGAAGTTCTGGATGCCGATGAACTTGCCCGGTCGCAGCAGCGTGGAATCGGTAAAGGCCAGCCGGCAGGTATTCAGCGCAGCAACGATGACGAATATAAAGACGATGGCAAAGGCCGGGAAGACGAACAGGTAGGGGGCCAGGGTTGTGGTCCAATGGGTCCCCTTGCCGCCTTGTCCCCCGGCTTGAGACCCGCCGGGCCGGCCGAGGGCAGAAGCCTTCGGCCGGACGGCGGAAGAGTCAACGCGGCTCATAGTTACTGCAGCTTCTCGTTGGCGTACTTGACGGCCTTGTCCAAGGACTCCTTAGCGGTCTGCTTGCCTTGCAGAGCCAGAGCAGCCTGCTGTTGCAGGTAGTCCTTGCCATTGGCATCGGTGAACTCGGCAGGACGGCTTGAGTACCCGGTCTTTACGGAGTTCAGAGTGACCTTCAGCGCCTTGCCTTGAACATCACTGGTGTCGATGTTGGCGTAGTAGGGATCATCAAGACCGCCCTTGCTGGAGGGGAAGGTGTTGGACTTCTTGGCGAATGCCAGCTGGTTCTTGGCATTGGTCACATATTGGACGAAGTCCAGGGCGAGCGTCTTGTTCTTGGTCTGGGCGTTGACGGCCAGCATCTCATAGGCCAGGCTGGCGGACTTGCCCTCATCGCTGATCTTGGTGCCCACAGCCAGATGCTTGTAGAGGTCAGGAGAGTTCTGCTTGAAGTCCGCCGCCGAGTAGGCGCTGCCGCCCATGGCCACGATGGAGCCCTTCTGGAAGAACTCGCCCTGCTGAGACCACTGTGCGCTCAGGGCCTCCGGCGGAATTCCCTTCTTGTTGAACAGGTCGACGAAGCGCTGCAGGTGCTTGACGGCCTTGGGGGAATTGAAGATGTACTTGGTGTGGTCCTTGTTCATAATGGGGATGCCAGCCGACGCATAGTCATCGACAGCACCACCCAGCATGGTGGACATATAGGCCCCGCAGCCGCTCTTGACCATGGTGTCCGCCTGGGAGAAGTAGTCATCCCAGGTCACCGGCAGCTTATTGGGATCCAGCCCGCACTTCTGCATGAGCTCGGTGTTGTAATAGGTGGGTCCATCGTTGACGTACCAGGGGAAGCCGTAGGCACCTTCCTCGATGTCCTTGCCCTTGAAGGTCACCGCATCCCAGGCGTTCTTGTAATAGTTGTTTTGGGCCTTCGGAGCTTCCTTGCTGATGTTCATCAGGGCCCCGGCCTTGGCCAGACCGTACATCAGGGAGGGACCGGCATCGATGATGTCGGGCAGGGAATTGGCTGCTGCGTCGGCGGACAGCTTCTGTTCATAGTTGTCCGAGGGCTGGTCGATCCACTTGATGGTGGTGCCGGGATGCGACTTCTCGTAGGCCGAAATCAGGTTTTTGAAGTACGGCGTGTACTTGTCGTTCTTCAGATTCCAGGTCTGGAAGGAGATCTCGCCCGACGGCTTGCCGTCCTTCGACCCGCCTGAACTGCTGTTGCTTCCACCGCACGCCGCCAGCGAACCAGCCATGGCAGTCGCGCAGATCAGTACTGCTACCTTCTTCAGTGCTCTCATCGGAGCTTCCTTTCTGTTTTTACTACTCACTTCTTTGTGGAGCTTCCGGCCGATCCAAATTGACGAACGAACCGGCCGGACAGACACCCATGGTCAGGCGATTCAGCGCCTGGAGAGTCTCAAGGTGGTGAATTGGAAGGGAACCAGATCCAACAGGGCCCCATCGGCTTGCGCCCCCTGCTCGGAGCACAGGCCTGGCCGCACACCCTCGGGCACAGGACCGTCCTCCAGAGAGTTGGCCTCCTTCACGGTCGCCCCCTGAAGGACGGACCCTGTGTGCAGCCTGGCCTTGGAGGGCGAAGAATCCGGGTTATAGACCCTGACAATCACATCACCGCTGTCGTCATCAGCCGTCTTGATCCAGTCGATGACGGTGGTGCCCTGAATATCCTCGACACCAGCCAGCGGCTCAACGGCAGGCAGTCCATGGTGGAAGACCGGAGCGTTGAGGGCATAGGCTGCTTGCAGAATGTCAGCCTGGGTGTCCCCGGGGACGATGGACCAGGCAAAGCTGTGCTTGCCCCTGTCGGTATGCGGATCGGGAAAGACCGGGGCGGAAAGGAGGGTCAGTCTGACCAAGGTTCCTGCCTCTTTGCCAGCCTTCTCGTCGTAGTGGATCGGTGTGGTGTCGCCGCCGTATGTCGAAGCGTTGACCACGCCAACAGCAAGGTCGTCGTCGCTGATTCTGACGAATCGATGTGTGCAGCTCTCGAACTGGGCCTCTTCAGCGGCGTTGTTCTTCTGGATGGGCCTATCGATGAAGCCGTACTGGCACTCGAATTGCGCATACCTGGCCTGAACGGCGACGGGGATGTCCACCTTGAGCAGCTGCTCATCCTGATGCCAGTCCACATCAGCAGTGAAGTCCAACTGCCTGCCGCCGGGAGTCAGCCCGATCGTGGTGACGATTGTGGTTTCGCCATGCCGGCGCGATACCCGAACACCGGAATCCAAGACCTCAATGGTGACTGGGTCATCGACCGGAGAAGCGGTCAGCAGGGCATCACGCTCCAGATCCCAGGCATCCCACATGTAGGGCTCGTCCTTGAAGAGCTCGTATCCGCCGACCGAGGAGCCTTGCGGGACCAGATCCCTACCAGAAGTCCTGTCAAGAATGGAATGAACCTCGCCATCCGAGCCGACGACGGCCCGGATAAGTCCGTTATCCATGACGAATCCGTCGCCTTCTTGGCTGACTTGAACAGGCTTGATACCCTCGGGGCCTTCCTGGGCCTGTACTGGTCCGACGGGTTCCCAAGCCGTCTGGCTCCTGCCGTCCATGGGTACCAGCCTGGCATCAGACACCATGGGTGCCTGCGGCCGGGCGGAGGCTATGACGCGAGCAGCCTCATCGCCGATCTGCTCCAGACGGGCGATGTCCCTGTGGTAGTCCTCCCTGGCCAGCCTATGGACCCAGGAGATGGCGGACCCTGGAAGAATGTCATGGAACTGGTTGAGCAGCAACGTGCGCCAGATTTGGTCCAGCTCCTGACGGGGGTAGGTGTACGAGTCATCGACCAAGCCGGCGTAGGCGCAGAGGTATTCGACCGTGCGCAGCATGGCCTCCTCCTGCCGGCAGCCCCGCTTCATATCCTGCTGGGAGGTCAGGGTCTTGCGGTGCAGCTCCAGGTAGAGCTCGCCCTTCCAGACGGGCATTTCGGAACCAGCCTCCGCGCGGATCTCTTCCTCGGACTGACGGAAGAAGTCTGCAGGAGCCTGATACCGCACCTTGGCCGATCCCTCCACGTCATGCAGGCGCTCATAGCGTCCCAGCATCTCCCTGGTGGTGCCGCCACCGCCATCGCCATAGCCGAACAGCACCAGGGCCCTGGTCGAGATGTCCTTGTCCTGGTAGTTTTCTTCGGAGTGGTTGAGCTCGCGGGCCGTCATGCTTGAGGCATAGGTATCCATGGGAGGGAAATGCGTGAAAATAGCCGTGCCGTCAATGCCCTGCCAATCAAAGGTATGATGCGGGAATTTGGTCGTATCATTCCAGGAGATCTTCTGCGAAAGGAAGGATGTCATTCCTGCACGGCGGGCAATCTGCGGGAACTGACCCGTGTAGCCGAAGCTGTCCGGCTCCCAGACCACGGTTGTATCCACCCCTAGATGCTCCCGGTAGTACCGCTTGCCATAGGTGAACTGTCGGGTCAGCGACTCCCCTGAGGGCAGCATGCCGTCAGACTCCACCCACATCCCTCCGACGGGGATGAACCTGCCTTCTTGGATGCGATGCTTGACGCGGGCGAAGAGATCGGGATGATCCTCCTCCAGCCATGCATACTGCTGGGGCGAGCTCATGGCATAGATGAATTGAGGATCGCGCTCCATCAGGGCGAGCATGTTCGAAACAGTCCGCGCCACCTTGCGTCTGGTCTCCCGCTTGGGCCAAAGCCAGGCGGAGTCGATATGGGAATGGCCCACTGCCGCATGATCCAGGGCGCTGGGGGCCGCCGGCACCGCCAGCACGCCGGCCAGGGCCTGCCGGGCCGGCGCGAGCGTGGCCAGGTCACGCTCATCGTAAATATTGAGCGAACGCTGCAGGGCCTTGCCCAGACGCCAGTAACGCGGCTGGCTCTGGTCGCATTCGCGGATCAGCTGGGCAGCGACCTCAAGATCCATGCAGTAGTTCCACGCCTCATGGTCAAAATGGCAGACATCCATCTGCTTGAGGACATTAGGCTCATCGGCACGGCCGGTCGCCCCCTCCCCCAGCTGCGTCTCCACGAATGCGGGGGTGCCAAGCAGGAGAGGATTGCAGGCAGCCTCCAGATAGACGGTGAAGGTTCCGTCAGGCTTGATGACCGAAGCCTCGTCACGGGTCGGATCCCCGTCCAAATCAGTCCCGTCCAACGGAATCCACCGGTTCCTGGGATTCACAGCCTTGATGATCGAACCATCCGGACGATAGGCCTGGGCCTCAAAATGACCACCAGGCGCATCAGGATGCCAGCCCAGATCGACCACCAGCTCGATCGGGCCCTTGGCGGCCCAGTCGGCATCAACTCGGCCAGTCACCTCCATCCAGGTGGTCCCCCAGGTCGTGCCCCAAGTATCTCCCAGGGAGAGAGGCTGGAAGTCCACGCTCTTGCTCTGTAATTTTCCGAAGAACTCCGATGACGGTATTGGCTCCCCGGAAATGACGAAAGAGCGGACTTGGACCTGGCCCACAGGCCGCTCAATCTTCGGTAGCACGCGTTGACGCACGACACGGTCGCACTTGTCAAGCACGCGTTCTATCTTCAGCTGCATCCTCACAACCTCCTCTTAGGCCCACTTCGCAACTCTACTAAAGCGGTTTAGTTCAATTGTACCCTATCCAATACCCAAAGATCTCGCCCCAAAAAATAGCGTGTTTCTGTTCACAAGTTCGAAAATTCGGCATAAGCCCACATTCCATTAGGATGAATTCCTGACGAAAGGCGCTATCACAACGTTTTGCCACCAGCACACGCTTTGAGCAAACCCCTTGGCCCATGAAGACTTGCAACCTCCGAGGACACTTTCAGCCTTATTTCGCAGATTCTGAAAATGGGCTCTTGTCCACTGTTCGCGAATTGGCAGCTATAAAAGAGGGTCCAGGTGCCGGAAGGCAGAAGGACCCTCGATCTTCAGATGACCGTCACTGCTTGTTCATAGCCGCTGAAAGGGCCTTGGTCCATTCGAAGGTCGTAGGTTGAAGCTTGTCGTCGCCACGACGCACTCCATCTCTATCGACGGCATACTCAAAAACACCGCCTTTTTGTCTGCCATCGGCCCCGTCATCAGGCTCCCAAAGAGCGTACTGCATGGCTCTGCTGGTTGACATCGGCTCTTCGGTGTCATACCACCATCCGCCTCGCTCTTCATAGAAGGAGAAACCAGGAATGTACTGTCTGCTCTTGATCGTGCCCTTGTAGGTCTCCCAGTCCCGCTGGAGGGCTCCGACCGAACGCCCGTAGGCATCGGCGAATACGTAAGAGATCACGTCGCACACTCCCCTATAGAGGCTGTTGGTCCCAGGCTTGTTGGTGTTATAAGCAAAGATGGAACTCGGCTCAGGTGACTTGGGCCCGTAGTAACTCGACATGGCCCTGAGAACCCCCGTGGCTCGTTGAACGTCGGTGGAGGTCATGCTCGCCTCTGCGTTGACAACAAAGCCGTCAAGTCCAGGGAAGTAAAGATAGGACTTCTTGAGCTCGCTGGCGCGTTTGGCGTACCCCTCTGCATTGCTTTCCATGGGCGAAAGAGACTGATGGTCATGAGGGTCGTTGAAATCATCCTTATAGAAGAGGCTGATATCCAGACTCCTGATCACTTTTGTACCCTGCTTGTGCAGTGACTCAATCTGCCCAGGAAGAGTGTCCCAGAAGGCCTGAGTAGTCTCCGGGTTGGGAAAGGCGATAGCTATGTCCACCTGCTTGGGCAAATCCGACATCGAGTTGAAGTTGACAGTCGGGTCCGAATGCGTATCTCTCCAGGCCCTGAAATAAGCAACAGTCATCTCATGGGTCTTTCCTTGAACATCAGATTCGGCCCAGGCAGCAGTGGATCCTATTGCGGACGTTCCTGCTAAGGCCAGAATGGCCATTGATGCCGTTATCATTCTCCGTTTTTTCATGGTTGATCTCTTTTCAAACTTGTTCTTCTTTAACTGAAGCAGATAAAATGTCGATTGCTTCCTCTCCGCGGCATCGAAGCTTCTTCTATTCCTTGACTGCACCGGCAAGCAAGGTTTGGTTGCCGATATATCTATTCGTAACTTCGTAGATAATCAGAATAGGTATTGAATACAGCAGCGAGAAAGCTGCTAGCTGGCCGTACGCAACCGTGCCATGCTGGCCGAAGAAGGTGTATATGCTGACGGCTGCCGGTTCCTTATCCGGAGACATCAGAAGCATGAAGGGAACGAAGAAGTTCCCCCAATTCCCAGCGAATTCCGATATAAAGATGACCAAGAGCGATGGAACCATCAGCGGCACGACCACATGGAACAGGGCCTGCATTCTCGTGGCTCCATCCACCCAAGCGGCTTCCTCCAAGGTAACGGGCACTGAATCCATGAAATTCTTCATCATGAAGATGCCCTGCGGCAATCCGCAAGCGGTCATGAAAAGAATGGTCCCGGTCAGTGAATCGATCAAGTGAAGCTGGACGAATATCCCGTAAACAGGGACCATCATGGCTGTAATTGGCAAACAACTGGCGAAGAGGATGGCGTTAACGGTCCGGTTGGTGGTCTTTGAACGGAATCTGGAGAGAGGATAGGCTGCCAGGACCGAAAAAGTCACCACTAGGACCGATGTGCCAATACTGATGATCAGCGAGTTGACGATAGGCAACCCGAAGGTCTGCATGTTGAATACCTTCACAAAGTTCTGGAGGGAAAAACCCAAGTTGAACGAAGACAGGGTTGCATGCGTGTTGAAGGAGGCGACCAGCAGCCAGAGCATGGGCGCAGCGAAAAGAAACCCTATCAAGGCTGTCAGTATCGCAGCGACCAGCTTCATCCAGTCATACCTGCGTGGCGCGTTCATCCGTGGATCAAGAGTAGCTTCAGTCTTCATCATTTGTCCTTAGCAGCTTGATATAGAGCACCGAGAAGAGGGCGCCCACGACGACCAATATCACCGAAATGGCGGTTCCATATCCCAACTTCGAGAAGTTGAAAGCCTCCAAGTAGGCAAGAACGGGAAGGGTGCTCGAATTCGTGCCAGGCCCCCCGCCAGTCAACACAATGATGATGCTGAAGACAGAGAGTGTCTGCAGGGTGATCAACATCAAATTGGTAAGAATCGAGTGCCGCATAATAGGCAGCTTGATTCTGAAGAAAGACTGCCAGGCGTTTGCGCCGTCTATCTCAGCAGCTTCGATGACATCCTTGGAGATGTCATTCAGAGCAGCTTGATAGATGAGCATTGAAAAGGCAGTGCCGCGCCAGACGTTCACAATGATGACGATGGTCATTGGATGGTAGTAGAGGAGAGCCGACCAATCGGCACCCACCGCCTTGCCCAGAGCGTCAAGGGTGCCTCCACCAGCAAAGAGCGCGTAGGCGCAGTAGCACCCGACAATGTCCGGAATGACCCAAGCCAGAACCACTATTGAGTCTACGACCTTTGTCAGTCTTCTGGGCGCTTTTTGACTGAGCAGAGCCAATACCATGCCCAGTATGTTCTGCCCAATTAGCGCCGAGGCCAGAATCAAAAGAATGGTCAGCCAAAGGGACTTGGGAAAAACAGGATCCGTGAAGAGCGCCACATAGTTCTTCAGACCAACAAAGTGTGGGTTGACAGCTGTTGAACCAACCATAGAATAGTCGGTCAGCGAGGCATACAAGGACCATATGATTGGGCCAAGCAGGAAAAGCACCATCATCGCCGCTGCTGGCAGAATTGGGGTGTAGTGCTCAGCGTTTATCAATTTCTTTCTTGTACTGCTATTCATTTTCTTCTCTCAGTCACGAAAGAAAACCAGCGAATGGAATTCGGTTACTTCGCGGCTTCTGCATGATCGGCACCTACAGTTTTGACTATTGCAGAATCGTATTCAGCTGCTGCATCCTTGACTGACTTCTGGCCGGTCAATACACTTTCCGTGGCTATGGCGACCTGGTCGGAAACCTCTTTGTACTGGGAGTTTGCAGGCCTGTACTGACTGTACTTGGCCAAATCCGTGAAGAACTTGATAGTGGGATTGGATCCCAAGTATTTCTTATCTTGCTCTACATCCTTGCGCACTGCGATTGATCCAGAGATTGTGTCGTACGCTGCAGCGTGTTTCTCGTTTTGGAAAACTTTGAGCGCTTTAAAAGCAAGATCAGGATTCTGCGTATGGCTGGACAGCGCCAGGCCCCAACCGCCAGACATTGAAATCAGGCCAGGCTTCTGCCCGTTCTGAGTTGGGAAACCACACCAGCCAATATGCTTCTGCCAGTCAGTCCATTCGCTGTCGCCGCCTGGCATCCACGATGAAGCCAGCCAGTTGCCCTCGATTGACATGCCAAGTTTCGACTGAGGCATCCACTGTTGCCCGACCTTGTCACCAAGCTGAGGATCCAGAGCCTGCTGGGGCGTGGGTGCCAGACCCTTGCTGTAAATATCCTTGATGAACTGGAGGGAGTCTTTGAATTGCTTGGAACCAGTGACCCACTTTTGAGCCTTGGTGTTGTACAGTGTGCCACCCTTGGTGCCGTAAAGAAGCATATCGAAGCCTTGCATGACGGAGACCTCTCCCAGAGGACGGCCGGCATAGAGGTTCATCGGTATTACGTCAGGCTGCGTTTTCTTGATCTTCGTCGCTGCATCAATCACATCATCCCAGGATTTAGGCTGCCAGTTGTCACTCAGGCCGGCCTTCTTGAGAATGTCTTTGTTATACCAGATGCCCCTGGTGTCAGTGCCCAAGGGCACTGCATAAATTTTTCCATCATCGGCTTTGCCGGCGTTCTTCGAACTATCAAAATACTGCGACCAATCCTTCCACCCTTTCAGTTGGTCATCAATGGGCTTAAGGTAACCAGCTGCTACATAGGGACGGATCATTTCCGTGTCAAGGATCATGAGGTCTGGAGCGGTTTTTTCGGATTTGCTCATCAAGGCCAGCTTGCTGCCATAGTCATCCCCGTTCGATTTGATAGGCTCCAGCTTCAAAGTGGCGCCTTTGTTCTCAGACTCAAACTGAGCTTTGACGTCTTTCATCCACTTGCTTATAGCACTGGTGTCTCCGGTGGCCTGGTAGGCAAACTTGACTGTTTTCTTATCCGATTCGGAAGAGCCACACGACGATAAAATCCCGACGCTGGTAACCGCAGCCAGCAACATGACTGATATTTTCCCCAGTTTATTCATGAGAGACTCCTTTGTTCTCCAATTTTTCTTTTATATAGTGTATGATTTTATAATCGGTTCGCCTCAACCGATCGTCACCTTGGGCAACCCCATCGCGATCTATTGCGTAGGCGAAAAGTCCTCCTGTGCGGTTCGAACCAGTCGGATGCCAGGATAGGAGGTCTTTGACCCTGCTTCCTTCAATCGGATACGTGACATCACCCCATCGAGGGCCTCCTTCTTCATAGAATGAAAAACCAGTGACGAATTTTGAAGCAGGTACAAAGTCGCGGACCTGCTCGAAAAGTCCTTGAATACGACGAACATCCATGCCATAGGTGTCAGCGAAATAATAGGAGCAATCTTGATAGACCTGAGCAATCAGACTGGTCTGAGGCAGAAGAATATCCTGATCGAAAATCATGAGGCGTGAGGATGCTGAACTCGGTCCCCACTTTCTCGCCAAAGCGTGAAACACCGCAGCTACGGCAGCCATTTGATCGGACTCAGGTTCATGATCAACATCAATCACTAGGCCGTCATAGTCAAAGGGCTTTAGGTAGTTGGCGATTATCTCGTCGGCACGGCTTTCTGGTCCGCTGCTTTCTTCGCCAAGCCGGGTGAAAGTGTGAACTTTGCCGCAATCCTCGTAGGCATCCCGATAGAGGCAGTCCAAAAACAAGGTTCGGACTACCTTTGTGCCCTGCGTGTGGAGTTTTTCAATGTAGACCGGCAGAGCAACCCAGAAATCATCATCGACTTCTCCATTGGTGATGATGGACACAAGATCCAGGTCTGCGGGCACATCGCCAAGCGAAATTGAGTCCCCTTTTGGTTTTCCACAGTTATCATGCCACGCGCGGTAATAACCGGCCAAAATAGGTCCTGGTTCGTCACTTTCGTGATTGCTGTCCAGCCTGCCCTTTGCCTCATTCGACATCAACAACCTCCATGTTGTTCGCAGTAGTTCTTCGATGATCTACTAAAGCGATTTAGTTTTAGTATAGCCGCTTACCACACAAGAGCCATAAAAATCCTCAAAAATACAGAAAAGTCGCTTAGAAGATCAGAGTACTAATTCTCCAGGAATGGCTATTCCTCAAGCCTCAGACATTACTCAGATCAGAAAATCCCCGCTTTTTTTCGCAGACATATCCGAGTGTCTTCTAACCATGACATACAGCAATCCCGGATAGCCGAAAGCGCATAAGAAAACCCTGCACGACGGTGCGAATTCCGTCATACAGGGTTGAGCGATGCTTAGCTAAAGCTCAGGCCTGAGCCAGAGCCTCCACAATGTAGTTGTTGATGGTGGCCTTGACCACTTCAAGATGGTCGGACTTGTCGGCGGCGATCAGTTCAGCCTGCGGCTTGTCAAGGCTGTACTCCTCCAAGGAGGCCAGCGTAGCCGTGCCGTCCTCAACAGTGGAGCCGATGCCGGATTCGAAGGAGGAGTAGCGCTCCTGCTGGAGCTGCTCGATGTAGCCGTCCTCGTGCATCTTGGCCGCGACCAGCAGACCGGCGGCGTAGGTGTCCATGCCCACGATGTGGGTCCTGAAGAGGTCCTCCGGCAGGAAGGAGGAACGGCGCGGCTTTGCGTCGAAGTTCAGGCCTCCGCGGGGCCCGATGCTGCCATTGGCCAGCACCTCCCACATGACGGCGGTGGCATCGTAGAGGTCCGAGGGGAACTCGTCCATGTCCCAGCCGATCAGTTTGTCGCCCTGGTTGGCATCCAAGGACCCCAGGAATCCGGCCTCGCGGGCCACGCGGACCTCATGCTGATAGGTATGCATGGCCAGGTTGGCGTGGTTGCCCTCGATGTTGAGCTTGAAGTTATCCTGCAGGTCATAGGTGCGCAGGAAGTTGATGGTGGTGGCCGCGTCGTAGTCGTACTGATGGAGTGTGGGCTCCTTGGGCTTGGGCTCGATCAGGAACTGCGCGTCGAAGCCGATCTCCTTGGCGTAGTCCACGCACATGTGGAAGAGGGCGGCCATATGGTCCTGCTCCTCCTTCATGCGGGTGTTCCAGAGGGATTCATAGCCCTCGCGGCCGCCCCAGAAGACGTAGTTCTCGGCACCCAACCGCTTGCCGATCTCTAGGCTGTGCTTGAGCTGGCCTGCGGAGTATGCATAGATGTCAGCGAAGGGCGAGGTGCCGGCGCCGGCCTCGAAACGGGGGTTGGTGAAGAGCGACGAGGTGTTCCAGAGCAGCTTGACGCCCGTGTCCTTCATGGCGGCCTCGATGCGATCGATCACCTTGTCAAGATTGGCGTCGGTCTCGCGCAGGGTGTCGCCCTCGGGAGCCAGGTCACGGTCATGGAAGCAGAAGAACTCGACCCCTAGCTTGGTGAAGAGCTCGAAGGCGTAATCCACCTTGGCCAGCGCCTGATCCATGGGATCGGTGTAGCGGTAGTAGGGCCTCTGCGCGGTGGGATCGCCGAAGGGATCCACCAGGCCCTGGTTGAAGGTGTGCCACCAGGCCACAGCGAAGCGCAGCCAGTCCTTCATGGGCTTGCCGGCCACCACCTTGTTCTTGTCGTAGTAACGGAAGCCCAGGCCCTCCTTGACACCCTGGCGACCTACGTATTCGATCTTGTCAACGTCCCACAGACCCATAATGCTCCTTTGCCTAATGCATTTGCCTTTACAGCGTTCACAGGGGAGGAAACCAGTTCCTGCCTCCTGAACAATAAGAGTAGAGGGACGGATCGATTTTGTCAATTCGTTGAATTATATCTTTGGCCGGTCTTTCTCTGAGACTGTCTGTGGCTTGCCCCCAGGGAAAATGATGGCGTACACGGGAAAGTAAATGACCATCTGCACGCCGCCGTTGATCACGGTAATCAGCACGTTATAAACCGACGGCGGAAAGAAGCGTTTGCAGACAGGCACATACAGCCCCATCAGCACAGAGCAGACGACGGTGATGGCGACAAAGGCGATGATGTACCAGAAAATCTGATACCAGACATTGCCATGCGACTTGAAGGTGACATTGCGCTGCATAGGAAAATTGACACATTGGGCAACGAAAAAGGTAAACGCAAACGCAGCGAAATACCCCATACCGCCAGTGGCGTCGCCAGTCACCGGGTAATCGAACACATAGGTATCCACAATGCCAAGATGAATATGTCCAAGCTGAGCAGGTATCGAACACCAATCTGTAAGCCGATAGACGACCTCCGGCAGAAAAGTCAGCATCAAATATTGCAAAAGCGTCACCAGCAGGGAGAAAGCGTAAAAAGTGAGAAACTGCGCGATCCGCCGATGACGGGATGCAAATCGTCTCCAGTGCATGGCCACAACCGAACGGATGTCATGCATGGCTCTCCTCCGTTGTCGACTCCTCATCACGTATCGGAACGCTGATGGCGGCTTGATGACGGCCGTCGGAGATCTCAAAGTCAAGCTTTGCCGGACCATGGAGGCCGGCTGGCCGATTGGCCTGCACCACTGCCAATGCCTGGCCGTAGTAGCTGCGTGTATGCCCCTTGAGAAAGCCCTCAGGATTATATGGCGCCGCACATCCAAGGGCCAGCAACCGACCGCCCTGTACATGGCCGGCCAACTCCCCCTGGATCATCGGCTTATCGATGCCCTGATCATCCGTGTATCTCGCCCGTAAGAAACAAAGCCTGCCTGGACGTACATACTCTCGATCGGCATTCAAGGTAATCATCGTCTCTTTCCCGGCAGAGTGCAGCTTCCGTCGGCCAATCAACTGACCGAACCGGTCGTATACCAGGGCCTCCAACACCCCGTGCTCATAGGTGCAGGAGAAGCGGAATCTGGTGCTTCCATGCGAACGCGAGCGCCCTACGCAACGTCCATTGAGCCTCAAGACAACCTCATACGCTCGGGCATATACCTCGACTTGTGCAGTCCGGCCCTCGCATCCATCCCAGCTCCACGAATCCAGGGCATCGGTCATCTTCCAAGCGCTTGGGGAATGCCGCTCCCCCGCATGATTGACAGGGCGGACCGCTAGATAGGGACCAGTTTCAGCCCCTAATGCCACACGGGTATACAGAGCCTCACCCAAGGGCCTGCCGGTCAGGTCCAGACGTCCGGAACCTGCAGTGAGCCAACCGAATCCGCTGAACCGTGGCGCCTCCTGCCGATACTCCCATGCTCCTACGCCGACTTCGCCAAGATAGTCCATTCCCGCCCATACGAAATCGCCGATCAGACGCGGATTCCGGTGGGCCAGATGCATGAATTCGTCAGCATCACTGCAGAAGGTCTCAGTGCCCAGAATAAGTCGATGAGGGTACCGACGCAGATCACCTGCGTACCGTTTGATGCCATAGTTGTACCCAGACACATCCATGCAGGCGAAGGCTCCGCGCGTCCGACGGTCGCAGGCTGGAAGGGTAGCCCCGGTCTTCATGAAATTCGCTCCCATGATTCCCGCCATGTCGTTGAAGAACTGGCTGCCTACAGCACCATGGTGCCGGTTCTGTGCGGAACCTGCATTTTGTTCGGCGCCCTGTGCAGCCTCCTTTGCGGCTTTTTTATCCGAATACACCCCTAGTCCAATGGAGCTCAGGAAGTTGAAAAAGATATTAACGCCGCATGTCACAGGTCGACCGGCATCCAGCCCATGCAGAACCTCAACCATGCGTCTGGTCAGTTCAATACCCTTCGGCTGTGCGGTTTCGCTGACCTCGTTGCCGATGGAGTACATGATGACCGATGGATGGTTGAAGTCCTTGGCCACCATGTCAGCCAGATCCCGACGCCACCATCGTGGAAAGTACTGCACATAGTCATGCGCGGTCTTGTGTATGTACCAATGGTCTATGTACTCGTCCAGGACCAGCATGCCCAGACGGTCGCAGGCCTCCAGAAGGCTCTTTGAACAGGGGTTGTGGGCGCTGCGGATGACGTTGTAGCCGTTGCGCTTGAGCAGTCTCACCTTCCGCTCCTCGGCCTCGGGCCAAGCGCAGGCGCCAAGAATCCCGTTATCATGGTGGACGCAGGCCCCTTTAAGGATTCTGCGGACACCATTGATGAGCAGACCCTGATCGCCCCAGGCGACAGTCCGTATGCCGAATGTAGCCCGCGCCCGATCCCGGCAGCCCGAGGAGGAGACGAAAAGGACCTGGCACTCATACAGCGTCGGGCTCTCAGGACTCCATGGCTGAGCACCTGGAAGATCAATATCCGCCTGGGCCCTTCCTTCTGCATCCACAGGAACCTCGATGTCAGCCAAGGCTTCTCCCTGTTGTGCATCGATGGGCAGAATGCGGATCTGCGCAGTTCCTGCGGATGAAGCCTGCAAAGACACGTGAATGGCACATGGGTCGGTGCCCAGGGTGGAGACTTTAATGCCATCGGGATGGATGCATTGCCCCCCAGCGGTCCACAGAGTGACTGGACGGTAGATGCCCGCCCCGGAGTACCAGCGGGAATTCGGCTGCTCAGCATTGCGCGCGACGACACGAATCAGTCCCCTGCCGCCTGGCTGTATCTTCCCGCTCAGGTCGACGAAAAAACCCGTGTACCCATAGGGATGGAAGCTCAGTTTGCAATCGTCCAGCCAAACTTCGCTGTGTTGATATACACCCTCGAACTCTAGAATCATCGTGTCATGCGGGCCCAGTTTATCCGTGCGGATTTCCTTGACGTATTCATAGTCACGCCCCACAAACCATCCGCTGTTGGCGCCACTCGGCGCATCAGGTCTCCGAGGCTCCCCCAGCATGGCATCGTGGGGAATCTCCACAGGTGTCCAAGACTCGTCCTTCTCCTGGAAATGGCGATATCGCCACCCCTGGTTCCATTCAGTTGCTTCCATGAAGTTCCTTCACCGCGTCGTAAGGTCTCGCCAGCCGCCATCCACTGAAAGCGGAATGGCAGCCGACAAGACCGGTTCGAGAAAAGGCCAGCCGATGCTCCTAGAACTGGCGCCGACCCCTACTACATCCTTGAGAATCAGACTTTAGCCCCAGAGTCTGCAGAAATGGCGATCGTTCGGGGCTTACCGCAGAAACGGACAATTACTGCCACGATGGCCACCGCATATCCCACAACTCCAACAATGGACCAATTGAGCGCCGTCTGCTCAGACGGAGGGTAATTGACGGGGATGAAATAGACATCCGCCGCCAATCTGACCCGCGACATGGCAAATACTGCGAAGGCGATCAACAGGAGCACCTCAGCCGCAAGGGACCTTATGGAAGCCACAGTACTTTGCTCTCCATCGAGCCGGGCCGGCTCAACTGGGGCCAGGCACACCCATGCCAGTAGTGTGCAGACGATCACGACTGCGCTCAGCCCTTTCCCAGCAAGATACCCCGTCATTGAAGAGGCAAGGTAAATAGCCAAGCCCACCAGGGAACACACCAATGCCGTCCAAAGGCTGCCTTTACGTTCCATGCGCCACCTGATCATCGAGCACCTCCTTCGTCAACATCCACACCAGATCGAAGCGATTTCCCTGATAAACGTCGCCAATCCAGCACGCAACCAACCAATCCAAGCAGGGTAGCCAGAGCTGTAAGGGCGATGCCCGCAAGATACAATCCACGCCACCAGGTGAGCGTGTTCTGTGTATGCGTAGTCTCGTTGACACCATTCATCGCATTGGAGTTGGCCAGCGCCCACAAAGCGTAATGAATATCCTTGCGGATGGCCGACAGCATGGCTTTGTCGGAGCTCAGGGTTTCAGGATTCCAATATTCGACCCCCTGATTACCGAATCCGCAAAAGGCTGTGGTTCCTGCTAACAGCGACTCCTTTGGGGAAGCATGAGGCGAAACTGAGGTGAAGTCGGTTACCGAGTAGCCGGTGAATCCCCATTCATTCCGCATGATGTCGTTCATGACACCGACATTGGCACTGGATGCCACGGCACCTATACGGTTGTAGGAAGTCATTACACCCAAGGCTCCCTGACGATAGTCGCCGTGCAGGTGAGCACGGCCGTCGAAGTCGTCCGGTTTGCCCTTGGCCTCAAAAGCCTGTTGGATATTGCGCAGATCCATCTCGCGAGCCTTCTGTTCGAATTGCCCATGGCCGGCGCCAAAGCGCTGTTGCGGGCCATGACATCACCCAATCGCGCCGAGGGCGACACCACTCCGGTAAGCACATCAGCCAGGGCCTCGAAGCCATAAGCTCCAGGGAAGCCAATCCACATGATGGCGCTGATCCGCGGGTCATCCTTCAGATCGCCTATCTCCATGGGGTTTACGGAGTTGATGAGGACAACGACCTTCTTGAAGTGAGACTCCGCCTCGCCGATAATCTCCTTCTCTTTTTGAGACAAGGCCAATATATTGCCGGTCGAAGTCGAGACACCGGTCGCGAGGCCGCGCTTGCCTGGGTAATATCCATCGCCGTTTTCGCCACCAGGCCGGCCGACCACGACAATAGCCGCATCGCCAAACTGTACATATTGCGATCTGAAGTCCGGATTGAGGCCGGTCAATTCATCAATCGATAATTCACATGGATCGTTATATTTGGTGATTTCCGCGTATTCAGGCAATATGCCACCGCCGAATTTGGGAACCGTCCACTTCTTGCCTTTGAAATATTGCTGATATGCCTGGAGCGTGGATGGATTCAGACGCAGCCCCTTCTTGGCGAAAGCCTGGGTGATCTGCTCAGTGGAATGCTCGTCAGTAACGGAGCCTCCCGAACTGCCATAGATTGGCGCGAATCCTCTGATGCCCAGCATGGTCACCTTCGCATGCTCGGCAAGCGGCAGAGCCTCATGGTCGTTCTTGAGCAGGGCGAAAGTTTCAGGCGCCTCCTGAAGAGCTTCTCTTATGAAACCCTGATATGCACTTTTTGCGGTTTTGAATTCGGAGGCGTAGGTCCAGGCGTCCTTGCCGTGGGCGGACTGATCAGTGACGATTCTCTGGCTCCTAGTGCCGAAAAAGGCATCGATCGATGTTCTATAAGTCTCCATGACGAGGCTCGCCATAATGACCAAAGCGAGCAACAGGGCTCCGACGGACGTCATCGCCCTCCATAGCCGTGATTTCTTCGACATGTATTCTCCTTTTCTCACATTGGCCGCAGGTTATGGCCGTCGCCCTCATTGGCCAACACGTCACCCCGACCGCTGCGGAATTCATTCTTCAACCGGCAAGTTCCACCGGCAAGGCCAAGTGCCTGAATGGTCGAATTACGGCCTCGAACGTCAAGAAGCGCTTGGCAGAACGATGGTGAGAATGAACAAGTGGTCCTCAGCCTTGATGAACATCTTGCCATGATATCGTTTGGCAATCATCGACATAGAGCGCAGGCCAAAACCGTGATCACGCACATCGATCTTGGTGGTCATAGGCAGCCCATTGACAAACCTGATTTCGCCAGGAAAGGGATTCTCGACCCGGATAAGCACCATGCCCACGCGTTTTTTCACATCAAGGCTGATATATCGGCCATCTTTGGGTTCGAAATCAGCGAGCGCCTCCAACGCATTATCCATAGCGTTGCCGAAGAGCGCATAAACATCTGTAGGATTCATGAACCTGAGCAGAGCCCCGTCTATCATCCTATCGAACCTTATGCCACGACGTTCACAGACCAGAGCCACCCTGAGCATAGAACCTGCCGTCAACCCCGCCCTGGAATAGCACCATTGTATCGGGCCAAGGGACCATCGCAGCCGATCAGATCATGTGTTCGTCCTCCGTCGTAGAATATCAGCAAAGCCCCAGACTACAGAAGCGATCCGCCCCAGCTCCGATTCACGGCTTACCTGACGCCAGAGCGTGGTGTAAGACTCGAACCAGATCTCCAAAGCATCAGCCAAGTTCCGGTCGGCTCCCGCATTCTGAGCTCCAGGCAGAACGCCATGGCGAACGGCCAGGCTACGACCCAGTGCGTTGAAGAGACGTTGACCATGGACAGCCATCAACTGGGCCTGCATAGTTCTGCGCGCATCAGCCCGGCATTCGGCGGCGGCCCCGCCCATTCGTGCAGCAGCGTCGACCAACCGATCGTCAAGCTGATCCACCTGCCCGAGACCATTGCGCAAAGCCATGAGCAGACCCCGGCGAGCTTCGTCGGCATCGGCGGACGAATCAAGTCCGGGCAAGACGGGCAATGCACCGGCAAGGAAGTGGGCCACATCCTGGTTCAATCCGCCATGGCCGTCATCCAGCTCCCAGTAACGAACCATGTCCTCCCAACCGAAGACCTCACTGGAGCCTGCCTGGATCAGTGCCGGCAGATAGTCCCCTGTCGCATCCCCATAGATCAGCAAGCCCAGATCCCTGTCCACCCGGACTCTATCATCGTCATTCGGGTTCCAGAAGCACTGGGCGGCGTAGGCCATGCCAGGCAGGCTCATGCGCGGATCGTTGATGTGCCCGTAATCGCCCCAGTCGGTAACCATGGCCCCAACGGCACCGTACTGGATCCCGTATCGGCTCAGACGGCTGATGTTGTTCCATGCATCGTCGATTCCCGGCAGGAGAAGATTCCAGGCGTGAACGGCCGAGCAGACTACCTGCCGGGCCCCTGTAGAGGCCACAAGGGCAACCTTCTCCGGCCCTACCTGCGGGTCGTAGAGCCAATTGAGCAACGTGCAGTCCTTGGGCAGCCTGTCCAAGACTCTGGGCATGGACACAGCGACATCGCCCCAGAACATGGGATGGCGGCCCCGTGCATGCAGGTGATCGCACAGGCTGATCAAATAATCGGCGTACATATCAGCAGGATCCTTGCTGGAACCATTCTGCCGCGAACGCCCCTTGCCCAGATCGAAGGTCTCGTCACCGCCGATATTGAAATTACGTGTGCGCATAAGCGGCGCGTATGCGTCAATCAGTCCGGTCGAGAATGCCAGGGCCTGCGGGTGGTTGACATTGATGGTGTGGTGCTCCTGGCGCTCTATGAAAGAGTAGGGCCGGTCCGCCTGCTCAGGAAACTCGCCTAGATCCCTGAATCCGCGAGTGCGAAGGTTAGCGTAATGGTGGCCGAAGGTGGAGATCGAAGGCACCAACTCGATGCCCAGACGGGCGCAGTAGCCGTCGAAATCGGTGATCTGCCCGGGCTCCAGGGGGCTTGTGCCCCTCCAGGCCTCGCTCATGCCCGGGAAAGCCATGGTGTGCTCGATGTAGAGCTGCAGCTGATTGAACTTATACAAGGCCAATATATCCGCCCAGTGCCGCAGCCAGTCCATGGTGGGCACCCGACCACGGGTCACATCCAGGCTGTAGATGCGCGTTGGATAGGCGGGTCGGTCCTGGATGTGCAGGGCCGGAAGCACAGGACCGCATTGCATGATGATCTGCCGGAGGGTCTGCACCCCCCAGCGCAGCCCCTGACAGTCACCGCCGCGGATATTCACAATTGGACGGCGCTCCCCAGGATCGGCGATGCGCAGAAGATACTCCTGGGGGCCAAGTCTCTGGTCCAGATCCAGACTGATCGCCCCAGTCCAAGCCTGTCCTCGCGAATGGTCCCAGACCATTCCTGCAGCCCGCCTGATGGTATCTGTCAATTGGTCGCTCAGGACGGAACCCAGCTCCTGGTCAACTGCTGAACCGCATATAATTCTGCCCGCCACCGGCAACAGCAACTGGCCCCGGCCCCTTTGCACATGGAGCGGCTGGGGAATCAGGGCCAACGGACGCTCTCGCGAAGGATCGGCAACGGTGTCGATGCCATTATCAAGACTCATGCTCCATGCCTTTCCCGAAATGGGCTGATGCCGCCGACGACTGCATCACCGGCATGCCCCGGCTATGGCCATCATGGCCACCTCCTCAATCTACCAATACGCCGGGGACAGGGAATGATGCCGGCACCCAGGGCGAGCGGCCATCGGTAGGACACAATGACAGCAGCAAAAGCAAGAATCTGCAATCCATCGCATTGGTGCAGAGACAGAGGCTGGCCAACTTCCTGGTTGATGACGACACAGCCAACCATGCAGTTGCCCCTGTCTGGATAGCGTGGACTGTTCGGAACAGTTTGCACAGGGATAATAAACAGTGTTAATATATAAACATCGTTCATAAAGTGCGCGAAGATCGCGTGACCGTACTGCTCAAGGAGGAGGTTGACATGCGCGGCAGCCCATACGCCAGCACGCCACAGGCCCTCTCCGAGCTCAACCAGTCACGCATAGTCCAGTATCTGCACCAGCACGGTACCAGTTCGCGAGCCCAGATGGCCCGAGACCTCAATCTGACGCCGGCAGCCGTGGGCAAGCTGGCAGGCCGTCTGATTGACCTGGGCCTGATCAGCGAGACCGGCAGCATGGACTCAGAGGGCGGCCGTCGATCCATCGGCCTGGCCCTGAACGCCGACCGCTATCAGGTCATCGGAGTCAAGTTCGCCCGCAGCCTGGTCAGCATCGGACTGTTCGACATCAGCGGCCGTCTGCTGGACTCGGAGGATCTGCCTCCCGTCGACCCCGATGACATCCCCTGCGCCGTAGCCGAGGTCAGAACCCGGGTCGGAAGACGACTGGAGACCAACCCCGCCATCGTCGCCGTAGGCATGGCCATACCGGGCCCCTATCTGCGCGAGACCGGCCGCATCGCCTTGGTCACCAGCATGCCTGGCTGGCGTGGCGTGGACTTTATCCACGAATTCGGCCAAGCCTTCCGTGTACCCACCTTCATCGAGCAGGACGCCCGCGCCGGCGCACTGGCTCAGAGCCTGTTCGACCCACGGGTGAGCGCATCCAGCATGGCCTACTTTCTGGTGGGCGAAGGCGTTGGGCTTGGAGTCATCGACAGGGGCGCCCTGGTGGACGGAAGCCAGGGAGCGGCCACCGAGATCGGCCACGTCAGCATCGATCTGAACGGACTGCCCTGCGAGTGCGGCAATCGCGGCTGCCTGGAATGCTACTGCTCGGCGGTAGCCATCCACCGCCGCATGTGCCAGCCGGATATGCGGGATCACTTCCCTGGAGTCGAGGCCATGACCCACGCCAAGGCCTGCGCTGGCCTGTTCGACAAAGCCCGCACGGGCCAGCAGGCCGCCCAGACCCTGGTGGATCAGATAGCCGGCTATGTGGGCTATGGCTGCGTAACCATCGTCAACGCCTACAACCCCGCCCAGATCGTCATTGGAGACATGGTGGCCGGAGCCGGTACACGCCTGTTGGAACGTGTCCGATCCATAGTGTCCCAGCGCTCCCTGCCTGGCCTGCGAGAGCACACGCAGATCCTGCTCTCCCGCCTTCCAGCCGATGCTACGCTGACCGGCGCTGCGGCTGTAGCTGCCAGCCAATTTTTGGAGCACCCGGCCAGTATGGGCCGTACAGCTGTGAAGTCAACAAGCACAAGGCGGGCGCATCACCCGTCATCAGGAAAGGAACACCATGACCAGTAAACCCGTGGTCCTCAGCATCGGCGAAATCCTTTGGGACGTCCTGCCAACAGGCAAGCGGGCCGGTGGCGCACCGGTCAACTTCAGCTATCACGCCGCGAAGAACGGGGCGGAAGGCTACGCCATCAGCGCCGTGGGACGCGACGACCTGGGCCGGGAGCTCGAGGATGCGGTCCAGAAGGCCGGCGTCGATGCCGTCTTGCAGCACAACGACCATCCCACCAGCACTGTTGAGGTCCAGCTGACTGAGGGCATCCCCCAGTACGTCTTCAAGCCCGATGTGGCCTGGGACCATCTGGAATACACGGATGACCTGGCCGGTCTGGCCAGCAAGGCCGACGCCGTCTGCTACGGCACGCTGAGCATGCGCAGCAGACAGTCTCGCGAAACCTGTTTGCAGGTGCTGCGCCACACCAAGAGCCATGCCATGCGCTTCTTCGACATCAACCTGCGCGGCACCTTCTACAGCAAGGATCTGATTCAGGAGCTGCTGGACATGGCCACGGTCTTCAAGCTCAACGACGAAGAACTGGTCACCCTGCGTGACATGTTCCACGTGCCCGGAGCCACCGATGATGAGCTCTGCCACTGGTTCATGGATCAGTGGCACCTGGACACCATCGTGCTGACCGCCGGCAGCGATTACAGCACGATCTATCTGGCGGACGGCCAGTCCTCCCACCTGCCCACGCCTGAAATCACTGTGGCTGACACGGTCGGGGCCGGCGACGCCTTCTCCGGCACCTTCGCCATCAACCGCCTGTTGGGGGCCTCCCTGACTCAGGCTCACCGGGCTGCCGTCAACACTGCAGCCTTTGTCTGCACCCAGCAGGGCGCCTGGCCCGAATATCCCGAACATATCCCCGACTATCTGGGTCAGCAGGGCCAATGATCCCCTACCCCTCTCTCGGAGCATGATTTGGTCCCGCCCTGTCGAACTGTCGACTGGACGGGACCAGATTTATATCTGCGGAATCACGATTTACCAGATGCCGATGAGCCGCCACCAGCCCAGGCCCACGGTCAGGAAGATAGCCACAGTCACCAATCCGCAGATCAGGCCAATACGCAGGAACTCAGAGGTCTTGACGTATCCGGCACCGTAAATCAAGGCCGCCGGTCCGGAGGCGTAATGGGTCATGGCACCGATTAAACCGCTGGCGCATCCCAGCATCAGCGCTGCAGGCATGGCGGGTACCCCGGCAGCCACGGCCACGCTGACGAAGAGCGTGTAGATGGCCGCCACCTGGGCCAGCTCAGAAGCGAACATGTAGTGGATGAAGAAGTAGAAGACCGTCAAAATAACCAAGACCAACACCCAAGGCATGCCCTTGACCAGCCCGGCGATGATCTCCCCTGCCCAGGTGGTGACGCCCAGGGTATTCAGGGGTTCAGCCATGCCTACCAGAACACCGAAGAAAATCAGCGTGGACCAGGCGGACTTGTTGGCGACCATGTCCTGCCAGGTGATGATCTTGGTGCACAGCAGCACGGCCACGCCCAGGAAGGCCACGGTGGTGGAATTGATATGGATCACCGAGCCGGTCGCCCAGAGGACCAGCATGACCAGGAAGGTCACAGCCATGATCCACTCGTGCATGCTCAGCGGGCCAAGTCCTTTGAGTTCATCCTTGGCATCCTCCTGAGCCTGAGGAACGTTCCGCAGGGTGGGCGGAAAGATGCGATAGATCAAGGCGGGGATGATGATCAGGCAGATCAGGCCGGGCACGATACCGGCCATGGCCCAGGTGCCCCACCCGATGTCCACATGGAATTTCTGGGCCAGCTGTCCTACGACAGGGCCTGCCGCCATAGCCGTCAGGAACATGGCCGATGTAATGGCGTTGACATTGTTGGCTGTGATCGCCAAGTAAGCGCCGATGCGTCGCCGGGAGTCGTCCGTGTCCGGTTTTGAATCCTGCACGTCGCTGATGGAGGTGATGATCGGGAAAAGAATGCCGCCCAGACGAGCCGTGTTTGAAGGAGTGGCCGGAGCCAGGACCAGGTCGGCGGCCGAGAGCCCGTAGGCTATGCCCAGACTGGACTTGCCCAATCGGGAAAGAAAGACCAAAGCGATCCTCCGGCCCAGTCCGGTGGAGACAAATCCCTGGGCAATGAAGAAGGCCGCCACTATCAGCCAGATGGAGGCACTGCCTAGTCCGTTGAAAGCTGCCTTCTTGGGGTCCAGGGCACCAGTCAGCATCCCCACGGTCATGCCAATGATAGCCACCGCTGATGTGGGCAGAGGCTGCAGAATCAGCCCTAGGATGGTGCCCACAAAGACTCCTAGCATATGCATGCCCTGGGGAGTCAGTCCCTTGGGAGGCGGTATGAGGAAGATGACCAGCCCTACCGCCACGCAGATGAGAGCCTTGACCAGTTGGCCCGTATTGAAAGGCTGGCTAGCCCCTGCCTGGGGGTCTCCCCTGCCCTCACCCGTTCTTACTGTTTCACCCATCATTGCTCCTTCGCTCATGATCCGGCGTATATCTGCCCGGAAACCGCCGGCCTCCTCGTCGGCATGCTCATGTGGACTTATGCTATGCGGCAGGCGACAGAGGCTACAAATAAGCGCCGCATATATGAGGGTGCGCCATAGCTGGCGGCTGTCTAGGGCCCCCAGACCCGTCAAACAAGGGTAAATAGGCCCTTGACAGCATATAGACGATGCTTATTTGGCGGTCGGCAAGAGGTTTTTCTAGGCTGTTTGCAGAGGTCTGGCAACGCGGCCGGCCCCGATCGTGAAGGACAAGTGAGACCATGACAGGATTCGATACCATCAACGATTCCTATGCCAACCGGGGACTGGGATTCGACTATGAGCAGCGGCGCGAGCTAAAACTGGACGGGCTGCTGCCTGCTGCCGTACAGGATGACGAACAGCGCGAGCGCATCGTCTACCGCCGCTTCCTGGCCCAGCCCACCGATCTGGACAAGCGGCTCTATCTGATGAGCATCTGCCGCACCGACCGTCGGCTTTTCTACAGGAGCATGGACAAGCACCTGACCGAATACATGCCCATCGTCTACGCCCCCACCGTGGCCCAGTCCATCCAACGCTACGACGAGTTCTATTCGGGCAGCGATGTGGCCTACATCTCCATCGATCATCCCGAGGGGATCGGCGATGCCCTGGATCAGTACGCCGGCGATCGGCCCATTGACCTGGTGGTCTGCACCGACGCGGAAGGCATTCTTGGCATCGGCGACTGGGGCGCTCAGGGCGCTGAGATCCTGACGGGCAAGCTGGCGGTTTACACCGCCGCTGCCGGCATTGACCCCTCTCGCGTTCTGCCGGTGATGGTGGATGTGGGCACCAACCGCCAGGCCCTGCTGGACAATCCTGACTACGTGGGCAATCACTTCGCCAGGGTCAGGGGCCAGCGCTACGACGACTTCATCGATGACTTCGTCCAACAGGTCCTCCAGCGCTATCCGGAGGCCCTGATCCACTGGGAGGACTTCGGCAGGCCAGAGGCCGCGCCCGTCCTCAAGCGCTATCAGGACCGGATCCTGACCCTGAATGACGACATCCAAGGCACTGGCGTGACCGTCCTGGCCGCACTTATCGCCGCCAGAAAAATCGCCGGAACCGACCCCAAGGACACCAGGATCATGGTCTTCGGCGCAGGGACCGCCGGCGTGGGCATCGCCGACCAGATCGTGGACGACCTGATCATCCGCCAAGGCATGGATACCGAGACCGCGCGCAGCAGGGTCCTGCTCTTCGACCGTCAGGGTCTGATCGAGCAGGGCCAGGATGATCTGACCGAGGGCCAAACCCGTTATGCACGCAAGCCGGACGAGTTCGCCTCGGTCACCGACAAGACCTCGCTGGCACAGGTCGTCGACGCCTTCCAACCCACAGTGCTCATCGGCACCTCGACCAAACCCGGAGCCTTTGACCAGAACGTTGTGGAGGCCATGGCCAAGCATGTGGAACGGCCGCTGCTCTGCCCCATCTCCAACCCCACGGAACTGGCCGAGGCCAAGGCCGCCGACGTGATCGCCTGGACCCACGGCCGCGGTTTCGTCATCACCGGCACTCCCTCAAAGCCTGTTGACTACCAGGGCGTCACCTATTCCATCGGACAGGGCAACAACGCCCTCATGTATCCTGGCATCTGCTTCGGGGCCATCGTCGCCAAGGCACGGCTGGTCACCAGGGGAATGTTGTTGGCCGCAGCCTATGCCATTTCCGACATGATCGACGTGGACAAGCCTGGAACCGCCGTGTTGCCGCCGGTGGCCGACCTCAAGGAGATCTCGCGCCGGGTCGCCACTGCTGTGGCTGAACAGGCCGTCCAGGAGGGCCTGAACCGTGAGCCGATTGAGGATGTGGACGCCGCCGTGGCCAAGGCCCAATGGCACTATGATGCCTGAGCGAAACCTGCGCCTTCGCCTCTTGCGATGCTGAGATTGGGGCCCGGCCGTCACAGTTCATAACCTATGATCGTGACGACCGGGCCCCAATCATGAGTCTGGCCCTGTCAATATTCTCAAGGGTCAATCTTCTCAAGTTCAGCTAACGATGATAGGCTAACAGTAAGTAGTCTTTCGCCAAAGTTGACGGATAAGCAATACTAATCTGAGCAACAATCAAGGGAAGCGGCTCATGACCTATATGGATAATGTCCGCGACCTCGAGCTGCTTACCATGCTGGCCCGGTACGGCAGTTTCACCGATGTCGCGTTGGAGGCAGGCATCTCCCAACCTGCGGTCTCGCAGGCCATCAGAAGACTGGAAATGCGTCTGGGAACCAAGCTGGTCCAGAGGAAGCGCTTCGGTGCTGGCGACGGCACACAGCTCACCCAATCCGGAAGAACAGTGGTGGACCACGTCGGCCAGGCCCTGGACCTGATCAACACCCTGCCCGAGGCCCTGGCTGCGAGGAATGGGATCCGACGGCGCATCATCGGCCTGCCGCCCATCATCTCATCGCTGCTGAGCTCCGGGCAAGGGCGGCAAGAGCAGTGCGAACCAGACAAGAACACGACCGTAGAAACCATAGGGTCTCAAAAGTTGCTGAGTCAGATAGAGGCCCACCGTGTGGACTACGGGGCGGTGGCCAGTGTCGACGAGTCTTTGAGCGTGGATGGCGTTGAAACGACCAAGCTGACATCCTTCCCCTTCGGCATGGTCTGCACCCAGTCCATGGCCGAACGGTTGGGCACGGCAGGAATGACCAGTCTGCACCCCGAGGATCTGTCCATGCTTCCCGGGGACGTTCCTTTCACGACCCTCAACCGCGATTTCGTCCATGCCCAGGCTGCCGAACGTCTGATTCACCTGTCTGAACCAGTCAGTCATCTGGTTGAGGTCTCCGACGTAGAAACCCTGAAGATGGTGACCACATCCGGTCTGGTCTGCAGCCTGATCACCTCGGCCGGCGTGCACCCTGGCGATGGCCTGCGCTTCATCCCCTTTGCCGGGGATGACATGCCCCGTTTCAACATCTTCCTCTTCAACGACACCAAGCGGGAGGCCTTCTACGAAGATGTGGATGAGGTGCATGCCTTCAGCGACTATGCCACCAGTCGACTAGGCTCTGTGGCTTGACCAGGATCGCGGTCAATGCCGAGAGAGAAGCGGAATATCTGCAACGTCCATCTGTTGTATACTGACGAGGCTGGTCCGTAATGGCACCAGCGGGGCTTGATAATTCAAGATTGGGGCTGATCGGTTTCGACGGTGACCTGTACGTCGCAGGGAAGCGTGCCGAGAACGCGGGGGTCCGCTCGTTAATGTCCTCCCGCAAACAACAAGTGCTAAATCTAACCGCACTGAGTTCGCTCTCGCTGCCTGAGCTTCGCGCCAGGATTAACCAGTGAGCAGCTGCTCCGTTCACTCCCCTTCGCCTTCGGGGGGATGCTGAGCGTCATTAAGAAGACTTGCCTGAACTGCTGCGCCACAGGGCGGTTCGGGGACTTTTTCTGCGGCTATGCCCGCCACCAGTTGTCTGCGACACAGGCGGGGGCAGACAGATAGCCACAAAGGCCAGCAGACTACGCACGTAGAAGACTGAGGGTGCGGTCACCGGACCGGGGTTCAATTCCCCGCAGCTCCACCAAAACAAGCCATCCAATTAACCCTGGGTGGCTTTTTTGTTGTGATAATTGGCTTTATTGCTGGCATGCAGTCAGAAGACTCTAATCGGTTTAGAGCTGTTTTGATTGGTTTTATCGGGTATGAGATGGGTCGTTTAGTGGGTCGTTTGGATGTACAGGTGGACAGGATAAGACGATTCGGCAATCTCAAGTACCGGCCCAGCAAAGAGAACCCGACTCGGATAGTGGCAAGTTACCCGACCCCAGTATAGGCCTTCGATAAATGGCACGGTCTGGCCAACAGGCAAAGCAAGTCATTCCCCTTGGATGCGGCTGCGGAAGCACAGGCTTGGCTGAATGATGCCGAGAAGAGAATTCAAATCGGGATATGGGAGCCTCCCCAGACCACTCAGCATAAAGCAAAATCAAAGAGGATCACTCTGGGAGAGTACTTCCCCGAGTGGCTGGAGAATCGCACATTCAAAGGGAGACCTCTGAAGGCAGGAACCAAGTACCGGCTTCGCAAGGACGTCGAGAACCACATCCTCGCCTGGTTCGGGAACACGAGGCTCATCGACATAACCCAGGCCGGCATCAATCAGTGGCTGGCTTCGATGCCTTCCGACCAGCAGGCCATGAAGGCCAATGCATACAAGGCCCTGAAATCCATCCTCCGGACCGCGAGCCAGCCCGGCCTGCACGGGGAGCCACCCCTGATACCCGCATACCCCTGCACTAAGTCACTGCCGAAACCCGAAAGGAAATCAAAGACAGTCCCGGCCACGCCGGAAGAGGTCAAGGCCATCTATGATGCCATGCCGGAACGCTACCGGATGAGCATCTACCTGGCCGTGTTCGGGGACCGACTGCGCATAGGCGAGGTGTGCGCCCTCCAACGCCGCGACATAGATCCGAAAACACGCACCCTGCACATCAGACGAGGCAGGGCGACCATGGATAACGAGAGACTCACCGATACTCCCAAGACCGACAACAGCATCAGGGACGAGCGGATACCACCGCAACTGCTACCGCTCCTCCAACAGTTCCTGGATGAACAGGTCCGATCTGAGAAGGACGCTTGGCTTTTCCCAGAACGTGAAGACCCCACCAAACCCATCCACCCGAATTCACTACGCTCCTGGTATTCACAGGCACGGGACCAGGCCGGCCGACCGGACCTCCGTTTCCATGATCTACGGCATACCGGGTTGACTTGGCTTGCTGCAGAAGGGGCCACAATCAGGGAACTCATGGATGCCGCGGGACACGCGGACGTAAACACCGCCATGCGATACCAGCACTCTCTCGACAGACGAAAGGACATCCTGGCCGAGAAGTTGGGCGCCAACCTTCTGCCGGATGAAACACCGGAACTCCTGCTAGCACGGATCGGGAGGGTTGATGAGGATATTGCCGGTCTGGAGAGGCAGCGTGCGGATCTGGTGGCCCGGCTTCAGGAGTTGTGAGTGTGATATTAGCGTTCGAGTCGGATGATGTCCGCTTCTCTGGCGCTGTGTCGTGGTGAGGTCTTGACGGATCTATTGGTGTAGCGCTTTGAACTGTTCTTGTTTGTGTTTGTTGCTATCGGGTTGGTGTTCCTGGTCGATGACCTGGTCCAGTTGTTTATGCAGGAAGATGGTCAGCCTCGCCTTGCGGTCTTAGGGCGCTGGAATGTAATCTGAATGTTTGTTGGGTATCTGGCTGATGTCGTCTGGAGTGTAGAGCATTGTTTTATAACTTGTAGTCTCCGAACTCACGCATAAGAGTTCTTACCTCGTCTAATCGGTACTCGAAATCGGTCACTCGCCGTATAAACCCCTCCATATACTGCGTGTTGATAGGGAACTGACTACCTGATTTGCCTTTTCCTTTAGTAGATAACCTCTGTTCCCCCGTCTCTTCATCAGTTACGGGGAAACCGTGGATGATTCGATTGCGCTGGTCACAGAGCACCTTATAATCGCCAAGAAGTTTGGGACTAACATATTCTTTATCATCAATATGCTGCTCAATGTATGGGCATAATTTACCAGCCGTGTAGTCGGTGAGTATTGCCCATTCAAGGCCAATGCCTTGGGATCGTAATAATTCAATGATAAATGACTGGCAGCGATTGAAACAGTAAACAGATACTCCTAGGAGCATGGAGTAGTCCAGCTCAGGCAGAATCGACGCGGCACGATGGTCTGCCCCTATTGCTTCGTATATCTTCTCTGCCTTCTTGTACATGTCATTCCTTCTAGTATGCCCTCATTATAAGAGCTTGGTATTGCTCTGTGCCCTCCAACTCGGGGGAATGCTGAACCTAAATGTATTGGGCTTAAGCTTGTTAACGTGGCTCCTGACTCCAGCAATGCCCGGCCAGCCAGGAGCTTGAGTATATAAGCAGATGATCTACTACTACGATATGACCTACCACGCCCTCAAAGGCAAAGTCAGCAATACACTCACCGACTACTTGGGGTAGGTAACTTTACAGCATCCGATGGTAAGTTTCTTGGTGTGAATAGACAGAGCATCTTCGGTATCTGCCATCTATGCAGCGAGGAAAACACCTCACGTTTGAACACATACCGCACCAGTCCAGAATGCAAAAATCGCCCCTCGCTCCAGTATCCCGGAACAGAGGGGAAACTACACTTTCCCTGTACTAAGGCACTTCTAGCTTGCGAGAACTACGCCGCGCCACTCATTGGCTATCACGCACCTCTGACACGCCGGCGATGCTTGTGAGCACACTGGCGATCGCGGCCAATGCGGCAGTCCCGGCCACCAGCGGCCAGTTGACCATGCCGATGGTGGCCGCACTGATGGAGATGACTGCACGGGCTGCCTGGGCGGCGGTCTTGACAGCTCACACCCCTGCTGCCTTCGCCTAATCGCGTATATGATAGAACTCTTCACCTCAGGTGGCCATATGCTCTGGCATTGGCGTATTGGTTATTTTGACTTCCTTTATCTGTATGGGTTCTGGTCGCAGATGGCTATCTGCAAACGGTCGAAGAGCTCCCCGTACATGCCCGCGTAATTGCCCCCGTAGCGCATACGCTCGATCAGGACGCACAGGTCAGCCATTGTCCCGTCCCCCTTCCAGAGCCTGGGCGACTTCGTCGGAGGAGACGACCGGCACGCCTTCGGGTGGCAGGCTCTCCCCCTGCGGCTGGTGTTCGTGCACTTGCCGGCCGGCCATGACAACCCGCCTTTCCGCCCTTCTCCGGGCATGGAAAAGACCAACCCCGGTTGAGGATGGCCATGAATAAAAAACAGTGGAAGGCACTCAGACTGCCGCCAGCAGGAAGAAGACCAGGACTCTCAGCAGGCTCCGAAGAGCCCACCCGAGCAGGAGGGCCAGCCCGAAGACGGCTGCGGATGCCAGGCACAGGCAGGCAACGACACCCAGGACGGTCAGGACGGTTCGCCTGCTCATGACCGCCCCTCCCCGTGGCGCTGGGCCAGATAGTCCCCCGCCTCCTGCATGACCCAGCAGTGGGCATCCAGGGATTCAAGCTCCGACAGTTCGTAGCGAACCTTCGAGCTCTGGCCGCCACGCTGCTCCATGAGACTGGCCAGGGTGTTCCTGATGGAATCCTTGCGGATCTCCCTGAGCTGGTCCTGCACCTGCACGGTCTGCCTGCGCAGATCGCAGGTCTCACGCCAGCGCCGGTTCACGGCGGAATCATATGGGAGACGCCCCGGGTCGACGTGCGAGTAGAGCCATGCGGCCAGAGCACTGAGCCCTCCCGGCCAGATCTTCACGATCAGGCCAAACAGAGCAATCACCACCGCGTCGGAGATAAGACCACCCGTCAACGAGTCGAACATAAGCGATACTGCCTTTCAAGCCTGTAGGAAAACCCACACGGGAAACCATGCTTTCAGACGTGGCCACCGTGTGGGTTTTAGCTGGATACGAAACAACAGACACTTATCCGCAGGTTCATGGCAGTCATGCTGTCGAATCGGGCGGACCCCTCGACAACATCCGCGATCGCCTGCGACTATGTGCCGGGGGCGAAGTGGCTGACCGTCAGGATGAACAAGCCCATCAACAAGGGCGCTCTCATTGACATTTCGTATCTGATCGCATTGGGACGGTAGAGCCGGCCTGTTCAGATAGCCATGCCGCGTGGATGAAGAAGTCAGCGGAAGCGGCCCCTGTGGTGGGCCGTTAGCTGCTGGCAGTCGATCTATGCCAGAAGGTAGGTGAGGGAGGTGGAAAAGCCGCCGGTATTCTGACTGTTGCCGAAATTCTGGTAGCTTATGGCACCGTTCGTGTCAATGGTGATCTGCCGCTGGCTGCTCCCGTCCCTACCCTGGTATGGATGGATGACGGTCATGGCGGGCCTCCAATCATCAGGCAGGTGGCCCATGCCTCCCGAGTCCCATGAGTCCCCGTTCGCCGATCTCCAGTTGATGGTCAGCTGGGCGACCGCCCCGGCCCGGACAGCGAAAATGCCGCCGTAGGCGCTGTTCACAACCGTGACCGGCACAGTGTGGATTACGGGCTGGGTATGCGGTTGTAGAGAGGGATGGGCGCGCCAGGAGTGATGCTGGAGATCGGGATACGGTACAAGGGCATGTCCGAGACGGTTGCGCCTTCGATTATGCGACCCTCCTGATATTCGGGGTCGGCTGGCGTTCCCTGCGTGACGGTCCCCTGGAGGATCTTCAGCTCCGCCGTCTCGACGCCGTTGGACGCTCTTGAGTACCGGCAAACGGCAAGGTCGTTCCTCTTCACCCCCCGGGCGCCGGAAACAACAGTCGCCGAGGTCGAGGAGACGAGGTCACATGGCGGCCTTGCATGATCAGGTCGCCGCTTGCGAGCACGAACGTGTTGGCGTTGCTCATACTTGCCGTGAGCAGCCCCTTGGTGTTGAGCACGTAATCCCCCGGGCCCACTATGCCCGTGTTGAACGATGCAATGTCATTGACCTTGTCCTCCTCGTCCCGGTCTTTCTGAAGCATGAACTGGTTGAAATCGTTGTCCTGTCGAATTGCGAAGAGGTGCCAGATCGGGTGGCAGCTCTTGCACAGAAGCCTGGTGTTCTGGGTGATGATAGCTTTAGAGCGCCCGACATTCAATTCCTCAATTTCCGCAAAAAGACAACGTCATGCTTCTGAAATCCGTCCAAGTAAAAGAGCTCAATCCTTCCCGTTTCAGGGATCATCACCGCATGCGCAGGGGAGACACTTCTCCGAATTCAATGCAATAAACGGGGTTGCCCCCATCCATGGCGGCTATGCCTACGGCAGCGCCTCGCGAGTTTATAAAGTGCGGTCCCATGGAGATAGGGGACACGTAATACCCATGCACCAGCCCCGGTCCAGAATCCGCATGTGCTGTAACAGCTCCTGTGAAAAGGGTCGCTATCCCCACCGCAAGAGCCATTAGCACTTTAGGAAGTTTCCTAAATCGTTGCTTCATCTTTTACCTTTCCAATTCTTAATCCGTTTCTACGGATTCGTTATGACTGGGTCGGATCCCGGTATCCAGGACCCACCCATATCTACTGATCCGCCACTGTTTGACGAACCACCGCCTTGAGGAACTTGTGGATGTGGGGCCTGTACGGGTGCAGAGCCGCCATTTGTGCCGCCCGTGTGACC
>NZ_JAFNMM010000008.1:0-1650 GCF_026537335.1 Bifidobacterium sp. B4081
TTGTTGGTGTGGTGGTGGTTTGAGAACTCAAGAGCGTGTTTGTGCTACTTATAGCTTTTTGATTGCCAGTCCGATGCCCGCCCGGCTGTTGCCGGGTACGCGGGAGCGTTGTGAGGGGTGTCGGGGTTTTTCGTGGGTTGGTTTCCTCCTTATGGAAGCTGGCCCGTCAATTATTGATGTGAGTCGTTTCGGCTTCTTCATGGTTTTTTGTGGAGGGTTTGATTCTGGCTCAGGATGAACGCTGGCGGCGTGCTTAACACATGCAAGTCGAACGGGATCCGTCAAGCTTGCTTGGCGGTGAGAGTGGCGAACGGGTGAGTAATGCGTGACCAACCTGCCCCATGCTTCGGAATAGCTCCTGGAAACGGGTGGTAATGCCGGATGCTCCGCACTGTCGCATGATGGTGTGGGAAAGGGTTTACCGGCATGGGATGGGGTCGCGTCCTATCAGCTTGTTGGCGGGGTGATGGCCTGCCAAGGCTTCGACGGGTAGCCGGCCTGAGAGGGCGACCGGCCACATTGGGACTGAGATACGGCCCAGACTCCTACGGGAGGCAGCAGTGGGGAATATTGCACAATGGGCGAAAGCCTGATGCAGCGACGCCGCGTGCGGGATGACGGCCTTCGGGTTGTAAACCGCTTTTGATTGGGAGCAAGCGAGAGTGAGTGTACCTTTCGAATAAGCACCGGCTAACTACGTGCCAGCAGCCGCGGTAATACGTAGGGTGCAAGCGTTATCCGGATTTATTGGGCGTAAAGAGCTCGTAGGCGGTTCGTCGCGTCTGGTGTGAAAGTCCATCGCTTAACGGTGGATCGGCGCCGGGTACGGGCGGACTGGAGTGCGGTAGGGGAGACTGGAATTCCCGGTGTAACGGTGGAATGTGTAGATATCGGGAAGAACACCGATGGCGAAGGCAGGTCTCTGGGCCGTCACTGACGCTGAGGAGCGAAAGCGTGGGGAGCGAACAGGATTAGATACCCTGGTAGTCCACGCCGTAAACGGTGGATGCTGGATGTGGGGCCCGTTCCACGGGTTCCGTGTCGGAGCTAACGCGTTAAGCATCCCGCCTGGGGAGTACGGCCGCAAGGCTAAAACTCAAAGAAATTGACGGGGGCCCGCACAAGCGGCGGAGCATGCGGATTAATTCGATGCAACGCGAAGAACCTTACCTGGGCTTGACATGTGCCGGACGGCCGCGGAGACGCGGCTTCCCTTCGGGGCCGGTTCACAGGTGGTGCATGGTCGTCGTCAGCTCGTGTCGTGAGATGTTGGGTCAAGTCCCGCAACGAGCGCAACCCTCGCCTCGTGTTGCCAGCACGTTATGGTGGGAACTCACGGGGGACCGCCGGGGTTAACCCGGAGGAAGGTGGGGATGACGTCAGATCATCATGCCCCTTACGTCCAGGGCTTCACGCATGCTACAATGGCCGGTACAACGGGATGCGACATGGTGACATGGAGCGGATCCCTGAAAACCGGTCTCAGTTCGGATCGGAGCCTGCAACCCGGCTCCGTGAAGGCGGAGTCGCTAGTAATCGCGGATCAGCAACGCCGCGGTGAATGCGTTCCCGGGCCTTGTACACACCGCCCGTCAAGTCATGAAAGTGGGCAGCACCCGAAGCCGGTGGCCCAACCCGTTTGGGGGGGAG
>NZ_JAFNMM010000008.1:1747-5597 GCF_026537335.1 Bifidobacterium sp. B4081
GGGGGGGGAGCCGTCTAAGGTGAGGTCCGCGATTGGGACTAAGTCGTAACAAGGTAGCCGTACCGGAAGGTGCGGCTGGATCACCTCCTTTCTACGGAGATTATGAAATTCCTCTGCGTGGTCTGCGTGGGGGTCGTGCCTGCGGGCCGGCCGGTCGGCCGGCTGGCGTGGGCGTGCTGGCGTGGAACGGTCGGAGGGCTGTGGCATGGATGCGCTGTTGGGTTCCCGGACCGCCACCCTTGTGGGTGGTGTTCCCGCCGCCCGTCGGTTCCCGTGTGGGGTGTTGCCCCGTGTCGGGTGTCGTCGGTGCGCTGGTGGTTTGAGAACTGGATAGTGGACGCGAGCGGATGGCCGGCTTTCCGGCTGGCTGTCTGCTGTATTGTTTCGTCCGGGCCCACTTGGTGGGTTCGGGTCGATCGTTTTGTGATCGTTTAGTGTGATGATTTGTCGTCTGGCAGTTCGCAGTTGTTGTTGTCGTGGCATGGCCTGTGGTCGTGTTGTCGGCAAGGGCGCATGGTGGATGCCTTGGCAGACAGGACCGATGAAGGACGCGTGGGGCCGCGATAGGCCTCGGGGAGCCGCCGACAGGGCTTTGATCCGAGGGTGTCCGAATGGGGTAACCCGCCGGCCGTGATGGGCCGGCACCGCATTCGTGCGGGGGGTACGCAGGGAAGTGAAACATCTCAGTACCTGCAGGAAAGGATATTCCGTGAGTAGTGGCGAGCGAAAGCGGATGATGGCCAAACCGGTGCCGTGCAAGACCCGTCGGGGGTTGCGGCATGGGTGTTGTGGGACTTGGCGTCCGGGCTCCGACGGGCCCGGCGGCAGTGATAAAGCGGCGTGTGAGGCGAACGGGATTGAATTCCCGGCCGTAGAGGGTGATGGCCCCGTAGCCGAAGGCGCGCCGCCTGCCGGTTCTTGTTCCCAAGTAGCGCGGGACTCGTGGAATCCCGTGTGAATCCGCCCCGACCGTGGGGTAAGCCTGAATATTCCTGTCTGACCGATAGCGTACGAGTACCGTGAGGGAAAGGTGAAAAGCACCCCGGGAGGGGAGTGAAAGAGTTTCTGAAACCGTGTGCCTACAATCCGTCGGAGCCTTTCGGGGTGACGGCGTGCCTATCGAAAAATGAGTCTGCGAGTCAGTGGTGCGTGGCGAGGCTAACCCGTGTGGGGCAGCCGTAGCGAAAGCGAGTCCGATAAGGGCGTTCCAGTCGCGTGTCCTGGACCCGAAGCGGGATGATCTAGCCCTGGGCAGGTTGAAGCGCGGGTAAGACCGCGTGGAGGACCGAACGGACCTGGGTTGAAAACCGGGCCGATGACCTGGGGCTAGGGGTGAAAGGCCAATCAAATTCCGTGATAGCTGGTTCTCTCCGAAATGCATTTCGGTGCAGCGTCGCGTGAGTGCCTCCATGGGGTAGAGCTACTGGATGCTTGAGGGCCCGTATCGGGTACCGACAGCAGCCAAACTCCGAATACGTGCGAGGTGTATCGCGGCAGTGAGTCGGCGGGGGATAAGCTCCGTCGTCGAGAGGGAGACAGCCCAGATCGTCGTCTAAGGTCCCTAAGCGCGTGCTAAGTGGGAAAGGATGTGGAGTCGCATAGACAGCCAGGAGGTTGGCTCAGAAGCAGCCATCCTTGAAAGAGTGCGTAACAGCTCACTGGTCTAGTGGTTCCGCGCCGATAATGTAGCGGGGCTCAAGCACGCCACCGAAGACGCGGCAGCGCAGTTTGCTGTGCTGGGTAGGAGAGCGTTCCGCGTGGGGCGAAGCGGCGGCGTGAGCCGGCCGTGGACCGCGTGGAAGTGAGAATGCAGACATGAGTAGCGAGAGGCGGGTGAGAATCCCGCCCGCTGGATGACCAAGGGTTCCGGGGCCACGTTCGTCGTCCCCGGGTGAGTCGGGTCCTAAGGCGAGGCCGACAGGCGTAGTCGAATGGATGAAGGAGTCGATATTCTCCTACCGGCGTCAAGCCGTCCAATCCAAGACGTGGAAGCATGCCCTTACTTGTGTCGGGTGGCGGTCTTCGGACCGTCCGATGATGCGGGACCGGCGTGTGGATGCGTGGCGGGTAGCGCAGGAGTGACACGGAACGGGAGCCGGGCCGCGGTGGTGGTTATCCGTGGTCAAGCATGCGGCGCGTCGGGCAGGCAAATCCGCCCGGCATGAGCGCGAGGTGTGATGATGGGGGGTCTTGTGCCCCGAATCCGGTGTGCCGTTCCGTCGAGAAAAGCTTCGGCGTGAGGAGTGGCGCCGCCCGTACCCTAAACCGACACTGGTGGTCAGGTAGAGTATACCAAAGCGATCGAGCGAATCCTGGTCAAGGAACTCGGCAAATCACTCCCGTGCCTTCGGTATAAGGGAGGCCCCTGCCGGTGAGGCGCTTCGCGCGCGGAGCCGGTGGGGGCGGCACAGACCAGGGGGTAGCGACTGTTTACCAAAAACACAGGTGCATGCGAAGACGTAAGTCGCTGTATATGCACTGACGCCTGCCCGGTGCCGGAAGGTTAAGAGGATCCGTCATCCCTCTTCGGAGGGGGCAGCGGTGAATTCAAGCCCCGGTAAACGGCGGTGGTAACTATAACCATCCTAAGGTAGCGAAATTCCTTGTCGGGTAAGTTCCGACCTGCACGAATGGCGTAACGACTTCCCCACTGTCTCGACCAGGAGCTCGGCGAAATTGCAGTACGAGTAAAGATGCTCGTTAAGCGCAGAAGGACGAAAAGACCCCGGGACCTTTACTATACCTTGGTATTGGCGTTAGGTGCGGACTGTGTAGCATAGGCGGGAGGCTTCGAAGCGGGTGCGCCAGCATCCGTGGAGCCGGAATGTGAAATACCGCTCTGTCCTCATCTGGCCTCTAACCTCGGCCGGTCATCCCGGCCAGGGACAGTGCCTGGCGGGTAGTTTAACTGGGGCGGTTGCCTCCCAAAGAGTAACGGAGGCGCCCAAGGGTTCCCTCAGCCCGGTTGGCAATCGGGTGTTGAGTGCAATCGCACAAGGGAGCTTGACTGCGAGACCGACGGGTCGAGCAGGGACGAAAGTCGGAGATAGTGATCCGGTGCCGGCGTACGGACGCGGCATCGCTCAACGGATAAAAGGTACCCCGGGGATAACAGGCTGATCATCCCCAAGAGTCCATATCGACGGGATGGTTTGGCACCTCGATGTCGGCTCGTCGCATCCTGGGGCTGGAGCAGGTCCCAAGGGTTCGGCCGTTCGCCGATTAAAGCGGCACGCGAGCTGGGTTCAGAACGTCGTGAGACAGTTTGGTCTCTATCCTCTGCGCTCGTTGGAATCTTGAGGAGCCCTGCCCATAGTACGAGAGGACCTGGGTGGACGAACCTCTGGTATGCCGGTTGTCGCGCCAGCGGCACGGCCGGTTGGCTACGTTCGGATGGGATAACCGCTGAAAGCATCTAAGCGGGAAGCCCCCTCCAAGATAAGGATTCCATGAAGCCTTCGGGCTTCTGTAGACCCCATGCAGAACACATGGTCGATAGACCGGACGTGGACACCCCGCAAGGGGCGCAGCCGACCGGCACTAATGGTCGAAGACAACACAACACCCGCCCTCATGGAAGGGCGGCGGCATCAACCCTACTGCGTACACGGCCTGCGGCAATAGCACGGACAGCCACAGGCGATCGAACACGAAACACGCGTCCGCCATCCGGTCCCCAAACCGCCAGGAAACCCCGCTCCCCTTCAAACAGGGAACGGCAGAACAGAAGACTCGCGGCGGTCATGGCCTGGGGGAGACGCCCGGTCCCATTCCGAACCCGGAAGCTAAGACCCAGCACGGCAATGGTACTGCACCCGGAAGAGTGTGGGAGAGTAGCACACCGCCGCCA
>NZ_JAFNMM010000009.1:0-4721 GCF_026537335.1 Bifidobacterium sp. B4081
CAGATACCCCAACACCACACTCTGACCAACACACAACCAAACCCACACACAGAACCTAAAACAACGCGTTTAGTTCCTATAGGCCCATTTAAATCAGTTGAGTCAACATTGTTGTATAGGATATGCCCCGAATCCGGCCTATAAAAAGCCTCCAATAGGGAAAGCAGCGTAGTTTTACCTGAACCCGACGAGCCCACGATGACGGTTCTTTGGTGTGGGACTGCGCTAAAACTAATGTTCTGCAGAGTGGTATTTCGTTCATCATCTTTGTCCGCTGTATTGTAAGAAAAGCATACATCTTTGAACTCCAGCGTAATGTTGGCTGTATCAAACGAGGAATGCCCATCTGGGGAAAGCATATTGCTCGAACTTACGGTTTCGCTTTTATCGCGCAAAGATTCAATGTCTTCTATTCTCCTGAGTGGTCCTAAAGCTTTGAAAGCCGTGGTTATAGATGAGGAAAAGGAGCTTAGCGAAGAAACAACCATAGTCAAATACATTGAAAAGGAGATGAAATTAGAAATATCAAGATCCCCTTTCGCTATTTCCGCGCCGCCAAAGGAAAAAACGATTAGTAAGGTCAGCTGTATGGCGCAGTTCACAATGGACCGAATGATTGTTTCCTTGTTGGCCACTTTTACTGTTGCCCGATACACTTCTTCTGCGGTACCGACTACTCTTTTCGTTTCAGGCACTGTTGCCATAAAGGCCTTAATTGTGCGAATTCCAGCTAATGATCGCAGTATGGCATTAGACAGTCTTGCTGTCTTAGCTTGTACCAGTTCGGTATAGGCCTGCAGACGAGAAGAAGCAGCAATCATCAACAGAATGGATGTGCACGAAGTTATAAGTGCCACGGCAAAGAGTCTGGTATCAATGAACAGCATAGCGACAGCTGATCCGCAAGCTGTTAACAGATTCGCGGCCACTTTAAAGAAGTCTGATGACAGGGCTGAGCGTAACTCATTAGTATCTGAGATGACAGTTGAGACATAGTCACCCGACTCCCTCTTATCATACTCTTGTACCGGCAGGCCGAGGATACAGGTAATGAGATTGCTACGTTTATCGAAAACTATTTTCGCCGCAAGGCGGTTTGCCATATTGGATCCCAAACCATCCAGGACGATGCCTGCTACAAACAAAAGCGCCAAGACTGCAATTGGTCTCACCAACTTCTGACTCTGTTCTATGGCGTGTAGAAGATAATTGACACACAGAGGTTGTAGTAACGCCAGACCTGAAGACACTATACCCACAGACATCACAACAACAGTGATAGCTGTGTGCGGTTTCAATAGTCTGAATACATTAAAAATTGTGGTTTTTTGACGTTGCTGAGTTTGCATAGTTGACATGATTTCCGCTATTCGCCTATGGCTGTTTGGACGGTTTCAATTGCCGATCGCTTCAAACTAGAACGTGCAGAGAAAAATGTGGAAAGTGTTCCCGCGGCGATAATGGGCACAGCAAGGATAATGAAGAACTTCCAGGGGAAGACCACTACAAAGAGATTCTTGGAAAGAGGGAGGAATGTCACAGCGGTGAAAACTCCGACGAGCAAGGTGGCCCCCGCAGAGATAAGGATACCGGTGGTCACGAGGATGAAACCATCCAAGGCCGATATGGCAAGTAGCTGTCCGGGCACAGCGCCCGCGATGGAGATAAGGGCCAGATCAAGGTTGCGTTCCTTGGCAGAGATGGCGAAACTGGCGACCGCACCGATTACAGCAATGAGCAAGGCCGACCACAGGCTGGACATAAGCTCTATCGGTGTGGCTGATCCCATGTCTTTCAACTGGGGAAAGCCACTTATGGCAGCAGTACTGGTTTGACCTGTGATTAACAATCCACCGAGCAGGAACAGGCAAGCAGTCAGTGAGATGATGGTGGAGCCGAATGCCTTCCCGCGACTTCTCACAATGGCTTGTGCCCGTGCGATCTTCCAGACATCGGATTGCACAGGAACCAGATTCGTCCATGTTTTGGTGGCCCATTGGATGATGGGTCCTCCAGAATAGGCCAGAGCGACCAGAAACAGCAGTATCGCGATGATCGGGCCTAATGACATGGGTTGCATGATGATGCCCAATTGGGTCTTACTCAGAGTTTTGGGGTCGTTCAACACCAGGATGACGGCAGCGACAGCCGGTGCCAGCAGGGCGATGAAACCACCGATAATAAGGAATCTCCTCAGACCGCGCCCAGCTCTCGTGACGTGGACTTCCTCAGTTCCTGAACCTCTCAGCAGCTCAACCGGAAGCACTTTCCTCAAAGCACGCAGAGTAAAGAGAGCACCCAACAAAGCCACAATGAAACCGACTGCAAGCCCCCTCAAAGCAAAGTCTAAGAAACCCTGCCAAGTAAAAGTGATAAGCGGCGGTAACAGCACGGCCTCCAACTGGAACTTTAGAATCCGTGGGGCAAGAATTGGCGCCAGCGCCATACCAACGATGGAGGAGATCAGAGTCAGCACGAACACCTGCACCATGGTGAGGGTCAGCACCTGCCTAGGTGTGGCACCAAGCAGGGACAACAATGCAAGTCCCTTCCGCCGCTGCCTTATGGAAGCCTGAATCGTCACCATAATGACCAGGCAACCCAGGACCATTGCTATCTGGTAGACCGAGTCCACGTTAGTGCTGAGATGGTGAGATACCACACCCACTTCCCCCGGGGAATCATGTTTGAGATCATTGATTCCCTTGCATACACTCATGGCGCACAGAATCGTCTGCGTGACCACAAGCACAAGAAACACACCGGCCCAGATTCCTCTATTGGCTTTCAGATCATTCAACGCCCACTTCATGACTTACACCTTTCACGCCGCATCGCCATACAGAATCAGGGCAATAACTACGCTTGCTCTTCCACATTCCCTGATGCGACAAATCCGCCATCACTCATGGTGTATACGACGTCGCATTGCCGGGCCAGGCGGAGATCGTGTGTGACCACGACCACGCATTTACCGGGTCGATGGGAGAAGTCCCGCAACTGCGAGAAAACCAACTGTCCGGACTTCTGGTCAAGAGCACCTGTCGGCTCATCGGCGAACACAACATCGGGATCCGCGACCAAGGTGCGAATCAAGGATACCCGCTGCTGCTCACCACCTGAGAGCGAACTAGCTGCGTCATTGTCGTGCCCGCTCAAGTGGAACTTATCCATGAGGGCATCGATGCTTCCTTGATCGACCTTGCGATGGCTGAGAGTCAAGGGGAGCAGGATATTGTCACGAACGGTCATGGACGGGACAAGATTGTAGGACTGAAACACAAACCCGATATGCGATCTGCGAAACAAAGCCAAGTTACGCTGGTTCTTCTTAGTTAGTTCCTCACCCAGCACCCACACATTTCCTTGAGATGGCTGTTCAAGACCAGAAAGGCAATATAGCAAGGTGCTCTTACCACATCCAGAGGGCCCTGTAATTGCGGTCATGGCACCACCAGCAGCAACAAAAGAAAGATCATTGAACACCACAGTGGGAGTCCCGTCACCCGAGACGAAATTCTTACTTAGCTGTTCAGCTACTACCACACCATCACGCATAATATTAACCTTCATGGTACTGAGATCAGAGTATCGCCAGACCTCATGCGATTATAAAGCCCCACGACAACGAGTACTGAAATAAACGCTGTCATGGGGCGATATTCCTATTTACCAACACAACACGTTGCTCGTATCGCTGTAACTGGTGCATATGTCCTCTTTCAACACTCCGTCAGCGTCGGGAATGAGACTTATCTTCTCACCTTCCGCATCGGACATTTCTATTGAAACAAACGCCCCATATCTGAAAAAGATAGGTCCGTTATTGTACCTTAAATCACTGAGGATATAAGGTCCTGGTTCACCGCCTATTGCTTCCTCTAGTTTGAGGGTTAATCTTTCAAGATGCTCATCAGAAAAGGGATATATGGTTATGAATTTTCCACTAGAGCTGCGTCCTGCATATTTGGTATTGGAGGATCGGTACTGTTGTTTATCCCTGAGATATTTGAACATAACATGCTCTGAAATACAGATTTTAGAAACTTTTTCTAAAACTGATTGTGCATTGTCAAGGGAAGCCGTCACATGAATTTTCCATCCGTGGGTCCTCATTATGCAAGCAGTCGGCTGCATATATGTCCATACTACGGATTTATTTGAAGCCCATCCTATCGGACAGTCAGGTTCAGGATCCCATGACTCTTCGGCATGTGCCATGAGACTACGGCTATCGACAAAGAAAGGAGATCCTGGGTGCGTCGCCCGCATGTATACAGCTTCCCCAATCATTGCGTCTCCCATCGTTGCGGACTATGCTTTGTAGTAATATTATCAGAACCCGGTTCAGTGTCAACTTCTGTTTTAACTCGCTTCTTGAATATTAATAACTTGCTCATTGCCTTTGATAGCTAAGTACCCATACGTCGCCTTTTAAGATGGCAACTTTCCTTTGAGTAGAGATGGACCTTCAATTGCTGCATCCAATGATGTCAAGACACCAAGCCGTTTGCATAGCAAACTTTTCCCAGCGTCTATACTTACCTGATCCTCCCCCGTGGCTTCCATTCTGAATGATATTAACGACTGCGTCTGCACCGATTTCCTGGAGCAGTGACACCCACTTCAGAGATTCTGGGCTATAGGAACTAAACGCGTTGTTTATGTTGGGGGTTTGGCCTTGTGGCTGTAAGCGTGTTGGGTGGTTGTTAATAGGTCGG